>JAPYTQ010000025.1:0-62425 GCA_029941905.1 Pseudomonadales bacterium
TTGTTTTTGTTGTTTTTGTTGTTTTTGTTGTTTTTGTTGCTTTCTTGCTTTTTTTCGGTTTTCCCGATTCTTCAGCGTCTGTATCTTCAGATTTATCCGAACTGTCGAGGCTCTTCAGCAGTGCTTCGTCTACGTCCGGCAGGGACTTCAGCTCATCGGTCTTTTCCTTCTTAGGCACCTTCTTCAGCAACTCTTTCAACAGGGTGTACTGATCCTGGCTAAAGGCGCGTAATTCACGATATTGTTCAACCAGCGTTGACGATGCTTCCAATGTTGCCTTCTTTTCGTCTATTTCTTTCTGCAACTGTTGTTTCTCTTTCTTAATCGCCCGAAGTTCATCCTCGGCTCTTTTCTTAGCATTCGTCTCGTCGAGTTTCTTCTTATTCAGGGCTTTCAGCTTTTTGACTACATTTTCAGGCGTATCGGCCAGAGTGACATTGATTGTTTTTAGCGCCTTGACCTTCACTTCGAGCTGTTGATTGATCTTTATCAGATCTTCAGTACTCGTTTTACGAGTTGACTCAAGCAACGAGTCCAATGCCTGTTTTTCTTTAAGCAACTCGCCGTGGGCGGTTTCCAGTTCTGCCCGGGCCTTTTCCGTGGATGTCAGCGACTTGTTTATTGCATCCAGGGCGGTTTGATTTTCTTTATTGGCTATACTGACTTTTGACTCTGCATCTGTGATCTGCCTGATACCGATTTCAAGGGCGGTCTTGAACTCTGTGTCACTGCACTCAGGGTCAATTCCCAGTGCATCAGTCGCGGTCTTGATTAATATTTGTTTGGCAATCGCAATCTCTTTCCAGACGTCTAAATCTAAAGCACTTTGAGCCACATAGATCTCCAGGGTGGGTGAAACATCACTAATTAGGGGAAGTTAATCCTACTATAGCCGAGTGAGTTCGGCTTGAGGATGGATAATGGGGGTATTTTCGCAAATATCAACGTTTGAGAACAAGATTTTTTATCATCATTGAAGATTATATTCAGCAATAAGGCGTCACTGTTAAAAACGAGGCGAAATCTGGTTTTCTGAGCCGCACCAATGGCATACTGAAAAACTTGAAAAAGAAAACCAAAAAATGGAGAGAGATGTGGTTAACGGGGGCTCAAAAGCAATCAAACCAGAGGATGGACCCGTTGCGGTCACTGGCAGTGCTGGATATATCGGATCGCATATTGTGCTGAACCTCGTGCGTCATGGTTATACGGTGCGAGCTTGCGTCAGGGAAGCCACTAATTTAACGAACACGGCCCATTTATCAGCAATGAATAGTATTGGGCCCGGTTCAGTTGATGTTTATGAATGTGACCTGATGGTGCCCGGTGATTACGATGAAGTGTTTACTGGTTGCTGTGGAGTTTTTCACGCCGCGGCAGAGATGGGGAACCTCGAAGGATCGACCCCCTTGAAGGTTTATGAAGGGGGATTGAAAGCGACTGGATTGGTTCTCGATTCGGTGAAGAAAGCCGGGACAGTTAAACGCCTGGTCTACACCAGTTCTTTCGCTGCGGTTGCGCATCCGGCACCTGAAGGATACCCGTATGTGGAAGATTCCTGGGCAGATATGAACCGGGGCACCGGTGAGGGTTCCAAATGGAACATGGAAACCGTCGTCAAGGATCGTGAAATCGCATACGCCATGACCAAAATGGAAACTGAAAAGTTCGTATACGCAGAGGCGGAAGCGAATGGCTTCGAGGCTTTTGGTGTTTGCCCCTGTCATGTCATTGGGCCGTTATTATCTGCGTCGCATCAACGCCCCTGGTCCTGGCAGACCAGGATTGGCGACATGCTGGAAGGTTATAGTCATCGCAGAATGTTCTGGAATATTGTCGATGTGCGTGATGTTGCGGAAACGCAGCGTTTAATCGCCGAATGCCCGGATAACATCAACGGCGAACGTTATAACCTGGTGGCAACTGATGAGAGCGGAATGATCACCCAGGAAGAATTGCAGTTGATACTGCGACAGTTGTATCCTGGAATTGGTGTTGGCGGTAATTTTAAACAAGGCGTCACATTCAGGTCGCCGGTCAGCATGCTCCAAAAGGCCGTCACACAACTAGGCTTGAAACCTCATAGGGTTTCAGATTCCATCAAGGACAATGCCGACTCTTTGCTGCAGTGGGGGCTGGTTGAGACCCGCGAAGGCGAAGACAACTGGCAGAATGATGCCAACAACCTGGGTATCAAATCCAGATGGAGCCCTCGTACATACCCTGCTATCGACCCTGAATTGAGGGCGAATCTCAAGTGACGGCGTCAGGGCCCACTTTCCGATTAGTTTCACGCGTTAGTGGCGCCAAACCCGTTTTTGTAAGTTCGAATTACTGAGCCGCAATTGATTGATTAATTCCATCACCTGAATGGGCGATGTGCCTGCTACAGGCGAGTGCGATAGTGCTAGGTACTGAATAATAGACCCATGTACGTAAATAACCGGATGGACGGAAAGTTACCCCTGAAATCTGAAAATGGAAACACTAAAAAATGGTGAAAAAGATGGTTAAATCAATGGCGCTGGCACTGGTATTCCTGGCTCTGGCTGTTCCTGCCACGGGAAACGCGGCACATAGTTACAAACACGATCACAAACACAGTCACAAACAACAATCATGCAAAACATGAGAGAGGCAATTCTCACAAAAACAGAACGAGCAAGAAAACCAGGTCGTTCAAAGTTCAAAAAGTTGAATGGAAAGAAAACAAGGAGCAGTTTCGGGTAAAAGGGAAATCAGCAGACGATAGCACCGTGTCCGCTCGCAATGGTGTTGATGGTTCCCTGATTACTGAGATCGACCCCAAACACCACCATTTCTCCTGGAAAACGTTCATCGAAGATGGTCTTGGAGTGCCATGCTCTGTTGTAGTGGAACAAGGTGATGTGAGTCTGTTGGTTGATGTGAAGAACGCGCCGGAAAATTGCGGCAGAAAGCTGACTTTGACTGGGCGCGTCATTGACGAAGCTATCCCGTTCGCAATTGTTCAATTCACTATCGGTGACCAGGTCTATTCCACTGTGGCTGATGAAAATGGTTTTTATCAAATAGATATCACCACATCGACTACAGATGACCTGGTGGTTGCAGAAGCAACGGTCCCTGGTTCAACAGAACTGACACTGACTTCCATCATTGGTCCTGTATCCAGCCTGTTATCTGATGAAAATGCCAATGGTGTTATTGATTCAAGCGGAACATTCAGCACTGACATCACCAACGTCACTACGGCTAATGTGGTCCTGATGACGCAAGCCAATGGTGGTGAGCCAATTACTAACCTGGCACAACTCGAACAAGCTGAGAAATTTGTTGATGCCACCGAATTGCTGCAACTCGCGGCTGTTATAAAATTGATTTTGGATGACCCCGGCTTCGACATTCCCGTTGGCTACGACAACTTGCTGGAGTTTACGTCCGACAGCCTGGCTGTTACTGCATTTGTTGAGACGGTAGACCCAACAATCTTTGAAGATACGTTGCTGGCTATCATAACGGATGCCGACCTTCTGCCAGGATTTGAAGCTTCTGACATCCCGTCAAAATACTATGCCATTGTCACGCCGGTGGTGGGATTCCTGGCGAGATCAGGCGATGCGCTTGAATTTGACCCGGCTGGGACAGGCAACCTGTTGACGACAGACGTCGACGGACGACCAATCAACGATGCTTACAACTGGCAGGTAGACGATGGAGTGCTGAGTTTGAACTTCGTCGCACCGACAAGCCAGGTGAGTTTTCCAGGCATTGAACAGACGACGGCGACCCCACAGCAGATTAATGATGTTAACAGTTGCAACAATCACAGTGTTATTGAACGAATCACCGAGATTGGCCGAGATATAGTTCTAATTCAAAACGGTGTGCTGGAAGAAAAAGTGTCATTGATCAGGCAGATACATACGACCTATGATCCAATTGACATTGATGACGGTTGCGATGGCAGTTTTGACAGAGTTATTCAACTGGCAGATAAGTTTGAAAACAGGTCCCAGCAAGGCAGCTTGCGTGACTCCTCACAGATCAGTCCTATCGATTTTGTTGCAGAAGCAGCGCTTGTTGGCAGCTGGGTCTTTAACTTTGATTATGATCTGGGTGAGTCGGCGTTCACGGGGCCCATCGGAGAGGGCCTGGCAAACGATCTGCTGACATTCAACAGTGACGGCACCGGCACCGCCAAAATAGCAAATACTGCATTCGATTGGAGCGAAAATGGGGATGTGCTGACTCTCAGTTACCTGAGCCCGGCGAACGAGTCCCTGACGGAACAGATTGTATTGCTGGACTTGCTGGATGGTGTGTATGGGGCTTTTTATGAACTGACCAACAATGATACCGGGGAGCGTGTTGGTACCTACGGACTCGCGGTAAAACAGGACCCGTCTTTCGCTTTCTCACTACCTTTGTTGCAAACTGCAGGTGGGAATTTCTGGAACTCGGGACTGAATGCGCAACTGAAAAATCAGTATGACGCCGATGGTCAGCTTCTGTTCACATCGCATTTTGGTTGGGGATTTCATGATGCGACCAGTGCGACCAATTGTAGTTTCTTCCTCGATACAGGCGGTGATGCTTTACTTGAAAGAGATATGCTGTGGACGATTCAACCTGATGGAGACCTGATTCTTGACGGTGCTTATTACGGCTTTTGCGCGTTCATTATTCAGGTCAATTGTCATCGCAGGATATGGACACCCCTGATGCAGGACGGCGATGGAACAATCTGGTATCTGGAAAATGCACTGACCGATTTTTCCGGTGCTCAACCACCACAAACAAGACACGGCATACCAAGGCTCAATATGATTGACCGAATTGCTGTTCCTGCGGCGGAGGTGTTTTTCAACACACCTCTCGCGCCCTGATGACGTCAGGTTCACTTCTCCCTAAGGGGAAGTGAACCGCCTCCTTATCTCTGTTGCAACTTCCCGATCAAGCTCGCAATTTCATCGTCAGCCAGCGATGGGGCGTAAAATGCTGTCCGATCAACAATATCACTATAACGTTGCACCATTTCCTCAACGACGGCATTCGGTTCGCCGACAATCGCAAAGGTATGCAGAATCTCGTCATCGATGAGGCTGGCCATTTCACTGGTGCGATGTTGTTTCATCAGTCGATTAAGCTCACCTTGCAGAGCACCCCAGCCATGTAAGTCCAGCACAGTCCGATAACCAGGTGTGGAACCATAGAAAGCGATTCGATCGCGGATAACGTCAATCGCTGTGTTCATATCCTCTTCGGTATGACCCGTGGCTATCATGGGTGCGAAATCAACAACGAATTCATCCCGGTTGGAATCGACGTTGGCCAGGCCCTGTTCTATGGCAGGCAGGTTAACCTCCCGGATGTAGCGTTCGGTGGAGAAGGGATGCATGATCAGGCCGTCGGCAACTTCCGCGGCTACCTTTGTCATCAGGGGTCCCGTTGCCGACAGTAAAATATCCGGACGACCCGCCTCAGTATTTTGCGGCGTGAATGTTTTTGGCATTAGCGTATGGCGGTAATACTCACCATCGAAGTCCAGATCTTCACCTTCGTACCAGCAGTCAAATATAGCATGCATCGCGTTGATGAATTCTCGCATCTGTCGGGGGCCTTTGTACCAGGGCATACCGAAGCGTTTGACGATATGGGGTTGTACCTGGGTGCCCAGCCCGAGAATGAAGCGTCCCTGGCTGAATGCATTCAGGTCATGGGCAAGGTTCGCCATGATCATGGGGTTGCGGGCAAAGGCAACCGCGACGGAGGTGATCATTTCGATTTTCTCGGAATGCTCTGCAGCGATGGCCAGAGGCAAAAACGGATCATGATCCAGTTCGGCGATCTTGACGCCATCGTAGCCGATTGATTCCAAACGCTGGACCTGAGCTGCGACCTTTGTCATGTCGGCACTGATTGATGCATCGACTTTCATGGTTTTTCCTCTATAGCGGGATTAGCGTCAGCGGTCTGGCGTCGTGCTGGAAGTTAGCTCACATCGAAATCAAAGTTGTAAGCGCGACAGGCGTTTTCGCGGAGGAACATTGGTATCACGTTCTCGCGTAAGCCAAGGGCATCCACTTCCTGCCTTCCCCGGTCCCAGACTATTGTTGGATACTCGGTACCGAACATCATTTTTTGTTTGCCCCGGGTGTTGATGAAGTGAACAAAGTTTTCGGGCCAGTATTTGGGTGCAACCGCACAACATGACATATAGACGTTGTCCCAATGGGTCATGGTTGAAATGGCTGCTTCAGTCCAGGGTTGTCCACAGTGGGTCATAATCAATCGCAGATCGGGAAAATGAAATGCGACTTCATCGTAGTAAATGGGGTTTTGGACGAACCCGGGGCGACGCGGACCCGGCATACCCGCGTTCATGGAAACGCTAAGGTCCAGTTCCAGAGCCTTGGTATAAAACGGCCAGTAGACCCGGTCGGTGGGCGGCAGGGTATAGCGAAAGGGTGGTATACGAAGGCAACGAACTCCGTATTTTTCATGGTATTCAATTACTCGCTGAATCTCTTTAAATCCCAGCAGCGGATTAACGATCATCGCCGGAAGAATCTTGTTTGGATATTGTTCGTGCGCCCGACCCACCCAGGTCGCATGATCCGGTTCCATGATTGAAATTACACAAGCACCGATATCAGCAGCGTCCATTTGTTCCAGCAGCGCCTCCGGAGAATCCAGTTTTGGTCGTCCTTCGATCCCCTTGAACAGGTAGCCAAGACCACCCTCGTTGGAAGGGCTTAGAAAACTGGAATTGATAAGGGAGTCGACAGCGCGTTCTGGCATTGAATTATCCTCGGTTTATTGAAAGGCTCACACCTTGCGGTAGAACTTCTCGCGATTGCGAACAGGATCAAGTAGCGACCAGTCTCCCTGTTCGACTTCGTATCCCTGGGGAAATGGTGGGCGTGCTTCCATCTCAACGGACTCAAGGACGCGTGGGTCCTGGTAGTAACCCTGAAGCGTGATGCTCACCAGAATTGGCACAAAGGGGCTGTTTGAGCTTTTCAACTCGCCAATCAATACCGACTGATCAGCGTTTGAAGATTCGACGAATGGAGACGCGAAACGTTCTAACGATTGTTCGTCAATTGTTTTAGTACCTTGCCTGAGCAGGTCTTCGTGTTTCTGTCCGTGACTGAGGATCCGGTTAAAAATCTCCGCATCATTCGCACCGGGCAGATTGAACTCTTTACTCGCGGGTATAATGGTACTTACTATAATTTTAAGGATGGCACGTTCGTCATCTGTCAGGGGTAGCTCTGTCTTGATTAGATCACTCATTGCTATTTCCTAAGGAACCTCTGATTGAGGTCGGTATGCATAATATGGGCCCCTTGGTTTTGCAGTCCCGCAAAGCAACTTCAAATCCGTGCTGCCTAACCCTGCTCGTAATCTGCGCGACAAGTGCGAGTTTTAACTTCCCATTGAAAGCTTGGGGCGACAAGATGATAGCAGGGTGTTTATGCGCTTGCTCATGTCCGGCCGAAGGGTCAAAGTCCGTCCACACAAAATCTCCGCGCTCTGGTGTATAGGTCATCTAAATTAGCTCTCTATGCTCGGTCAACCTCCTAGTCAAACAGGTTCGCCAACCGTTTTTTCATGGAATCTGCCACATACAGGGCAAGTGCCTGTATGGTTCGCGTCGGATTCACTCCGGCGCTGGTGACAAAGATGCTGCCGTCAATGACAAACAGATTTGGAACATCATGGCTGCGTCCCCATTCATTAACGACAGAGTTTTCCGGGTCCGTCCCCATTCGGGCAGTTCCCATCAGGTGCCAGCCACCGCCAGCAATGGGAGATTCAGAGAGAATGTCAGTTGCGCCTGCAGCTCGCAGCACTTCTGACGCACGTGCGATTGAGAATGCCAACATATCTTTACTGTTTTGGCTCAACGTATAATCGAGCTTGGGGGCTGGTATGCCATTTGAGTCTTTTAGTTCAGGGTCCAGGGTAACCGTATTGTGCAGCTCCGGTAAATCTTCACAAATAGCTACCATGCCAGTGAGGCGGTTTACATATTTTCGATAAGCCTGGTGATGCCCTTCACCCCAGGGAATACGGCCCGAAAATACCCCGGTCATCGCCGTGGCAACCGGCCCCCTGCCTCTGTTGATCTCGTACGTGTAGCCCCGTACAAACCCCCGGGAAAGATCTGTTTCGTAAAATTCCTGGCTCCAGATACTATCGTGTGGGCCATGGTTGCCATCCAGCGGATCTTCAAACACGCCCTGTATAGAAGCATAGGGATGAAACATGAAATTTTTTCCAATCAGTCCGCTATTGTTCGCAAGCCCGTCAGGAAATTGCCGGGAGACAGAATTCAAAAGGATTCTTGGTGTGCCTACGCCATTGCAGGCCATCACAACAACTTCAGCCTTTTGTTCAAGCTCGTTGCCCTGTGCGTCGAAGTAGATAACACCCGTTGCCATGCCCTGATCATTCACTGTAATTTCTTTTACACGACATCGGGTTCGTAGTTCGACACCGGCGCGGATCGCATGGGGCCAATAAGTGATATCAGTACTGGCTTTGGCCCCCTGGGCACAGCCGTGAACGCAGGCACCAAGATTAATGCACTTGTCCCGGCCATCATATTGTTCGGTCGCAATTGCAGAATCAGATGGCCACCAGTGCCAGCCCTTTTTGTTAAACCCCCTGGCGATAACCTGACCGGATTTACCCAGCGGCAGGGGGGGCATCATTGACTTCTTGTCCGGGTAGGCCGGATCACCTTCAAGACCCGAGACGCCCATCATGCGATCATTTTCGTCGTAGTAGGGCGCCAGGGTTTCGTAGTCAATTGGCCAGTCATCAGCCACGCCGTCCAGGGATTTAACCCTGAAGTCAGATGGGTGAAAGCGAGGGAAATGTCCAGCGTAGAGAACAGTGCCGCCACCGACACCGTTGAAGTTGGCGACAGCAATGGGAGAATTGGTTTCATTGATAGGGTAGTCGGTTTCCCTATTTCGCCGGTTAGGACTGATGCTGAAGTCCTCTCTCGATTCCCAATCCATTCCCGTGCTGGGGTAATCACTCGGATTCATCCAGTCCCCCTGCTCCATGCAGAGAATCTTCATTCGAGTATCAGCCATACTCCACGCAAATGCGGCACCCGATGCCCCGGCACCGATAATTAGCACATCAACTGGTTCATTCGCCATTATTGCCTCCTCACGATACGGAAAAGAATATGCCCTACTATGACGTGAACGGCAAACAACATGTTTGATCGCGGTCTGTTCACACGGTAGGATCGATCTATCGATTATGGTAGAGAAAAAACTATGAGTGAAATCGTCAGCAGAGAAATCCACCTGGTTTCCAGACCTGATGGCATGCCGGTGCCGGAAAATTTTCAGTTGGTTGAAAATACACTGCAAACATCGGCTGGGGATATTCTGGTTAAGAATCTGTACATGTCAATTGATCCTGCGATGCGTCCACCGATGAGCAATGGTCAAACCAAGCTGGATGAGGCCATGGGTGGCGGCGCGATCGGCAAGGTTGTTGAAAGTGACGATGTGGAATTTCCTGTGGGGTGTTACGTACAACATCGATATGGTTTTCGGGAGTACTGTATCGCAAAGGCGAAACAACTACAGATCATCACCCTGGACGGAGAACCGTTAACCACCCATTTGCATGTACTCGGTGGAACAGGTTTTACGGCGTGGGGCGGATTGCTGGTCACTGGTGAACTAAAAGAGGGCGAGAATGTTTTCGTCTCTGCCGCTGCCGGAGCAGTTGGAAGTGTGGTGGGTCAGATAGCAAAGATCAAAAACTGCCGGGTAGCCGGTAGTTGCGGTTCCGATGAGAAGGTCGAGTACCTGACATCGGAGCTCGGATTTGACTACGCTTTCAATTACAAAACGAAGAGTATTTCGAAGGAACTCCATATTGGTTTGCCGGACGGTATTGATGTTTACTTCGAAAATGTTGGCGGCAAGCATCTGGATGCTGCCTGTGGGCAAATGCGACCCCTGGGCAGAATCCCGGTCTGTGGCATGATTTCAGGCTACAACAACAAGGGAGCAAGATCAGAAGGGGTTACCACCTTATCGAATATGATATACAACCGCGTCACCATGAAAGGCTTTGTGGTCTATGAGTTTAATCATATGCGAGATCAGTTCCTTTCTGATATGCGGCGGTGGATCGCAGACGGCAAGATGAAGTACCGCGAAACCATAATGAATGGCATCGAAGAAGCTCCGGCCGCCATGATTGGGTTGTTGAGCGGCGAGAACACCGGCAAGATGCTGGTCCGGTTGAGCGATGACGATTGAATCAGTGTGCAGGGTAGCACGCGGGATGTAGGCAGCGGTGCTTAACAATTTAGTTGTAGTGATAACGGCATGAGATGATTGAGATCTGAGTATTGTCGACCACGTAGACTAATCGGTTTGTTTCGTCTATCCGCTTTGACCAAAATCCGCTCAGGTTTCCTTGAGGCGTTCAGGTTTGCCAACCCCTTCAAATGGTGAACGTTGTGTGTCAACTATCAGTTTGTTAATTCTTCTCAGTGTTTTTTTGTTTTGACGCTGCCTGTACAAGTAGTCAGACCAGGCCTCCCTGGTCCAGGTTGGTAATTCAATCATCTATGAGAGCATGCTGTTTGGTTTTTCTGTATAACTTGTACGTTTTGTGCAAGTCGCGACTGTCGAAACACCCTTAAAGCTTCAGTCTTCGGTCACCCACCCACGAATTCGATAAACTGCTCAACAGCCTCCAACCGCCCATCGACACCCCCTGGTGCTACCGGGTCGAGCAAAATATGGGACACACCGATGGATCTCATTTGCTCAATAGTAGCCAGTATTTGTTCCTGATTTCCTGTTATCGACTTCTCAGGCTCCATCATGCCTTTTGGGTCCAGGTACATCCGGACAGAGAACGTCAGTTCTTTCGGGTCACGGCCAATGGTCTCGCAACACGCGTGGATCTCACTTATTTCTTCTTTGATTCGATCAAACGGCTGGAATGCGGCCTGGAATCCCTGGCCATATTTCGCAACACGGTGGAAGGCCAGTCTGGTATCACCTCCAACCCATACGGGAACCGGATCCTGCAAAGGTTTGGGTTCAAACCTCACTTTTGGTAATTGATAGTAATCACCCTGGAACTCAGGTTCCTCCTGGGTGAACAGGGACTGGAATATCTCGAGCTGTTCGTTGCTACGTTTGCCGCGATGATCAAACGGCATGCCCAGAACCTCGGCCTCTTCTTTCATCCAGCCAACACCCACCCCGAGGATTAAACGGCCGTTTGAGACAACATCCAGGGTGGCCAGTTGCTTTGCTGTTACTACGGGTAACCGGTAGGGAAGGATCAATACAGTCGTCCCCAGTTTTATGTGCTCAGTACAGCCTGCGACGAAAAGCAGGGTACCGATGGGATCCAGCCACGCCATATCATTGGGTGCGGGGAAGCTGCCGTCATCGGTGTACGGATAGTTCGGTTCAAACGCCGCAGGCCAGCAAACATGGTCACTCACCCAACCGGAATGAATGCCCAATTCATCGATACGCCTGGCGAACCTGATCAGGCTTTCACGACTAACCTGATTGCCCAGTTGCGGTAAATGTATTCCCCAGTCCATGTTTTTGTATTCCGGTTCATAAAAAACTATTGTGCCTGTGATCAGCAGTTATAGCTATCTAAGGAACCTCTGATTAATCAGAGGTTTCCTGATGTACCAATGGTGCGAAACATGGAGGACGCGCTATGATATCCGGGTTAATAATGCAGGTAAGGTTATGAACGAAGATCGCGAGAATGATATCGCACCCAGTCACCGTGACGCTGGTGTCAGCACTGCGCCCACGCCCACGGCTGAAGACGAGGTCACCGAGTTACGGGCAGAGGTTGAACGTCTGCGGGCACTTTTGGATCAATCGGATCAATCCGAAGAATCGGGTGAGGGTGAACCGGATGGTGAATACCCAGCTGAGATAAACTATGGTGAAGCCAAACGTTCAGGTGCCAGACTGTTAGGTATCACCGAGCATCGGGGGAAAATAAGACGCAGCTCCGATTTCCCACACCTGCCGAAAGCAACAACGAACCAGGCTCAGCTCGAAAGAGACTTTATGCGCTGGGGCTATTGCATTGTTGAAGATGTGCTGTCTCCTGCACAGGTAGAGGCACAGGTGAACCGACTGCTGGATCAGGCGAAGGCAGAACGTGCTGCAAAAGTCGCGCATATGAGCCATCATGGCAACGCACAATTGGTGTTTAATATGCTGCCCAAGGGACAGGTATTCAGGGACCTGATCGCGTTTGAGGAATCTGCCTGCCAGCGCGCAAGCCTGATTGAGACACTGCTCGGAAAGATCCTGGGGAAAGGCTATTATCTTGGTACTACGCACGGATCTATCGTTCACCAGGGTGGTGGTTTGCAGGAGCTGCATCAGGACCAGGGCGGGACACCACTGCCTCACCCGGAATACCCGCTGGCTTGTCTGATCATTTGGACTTTTTCAGAGTTTAGCCTCGAAGAGGGTGGTACCTATATGGTGCCGGGATCTCACCGCGAAGCAAACGGTCGCAACAAAATCAGGCCTGGTGTTGAATTCGAGAAACTCGCCGAAGGTAATCTAGTTTCTTTAACGGCACCGGCTGGCTGTTGCATTCTCACCGACAGCCGGTTGTTGCATTCTGGTGGGGAAAGAACTGCCCGGGGCACACGGCTGGGTATGAGAAACCTGTATCTCCGCGGTATGATGCGTCAACAGGAGAATCAATACCTTAGTGTCCCGGAAAACATCCTTGCTGCCGTATCACCTAAGCTAAAAGCGCTGATGGGCTATAAGACATTTGCTGGTTTTGGCATGGTCGATGGTAATGTGATTGATCCTGATCGGCCTAAAGTCCCTGTGGCAGAGCTATCCATGTCGAGACCAGAAGAGTTTGAACAGGACTTCGATTGGAAGTACACACAGAACGCCAGGCAATTGGCGGGCGCGAATTGGGAAACTTTTGCGGAATATCTCGGGCCAGAATGACGCCAGGAGGCTGACCGAGAATAGAGATCAGCCTCCCGGGCAGCGTTAGCACACTTGCGATGCGTCACAGAATGGTTTATTTATTTACTCGACACTTTGGACAACCTTGCTTTAGACGCTTTTTAGACACTCTTTAGACAAGAAAAAACAGGAAAACTTGCAATGGCACAAGTAAAGGCACAACCCCGTTCGAATCCCCTGCAGCGTGTTCTCGATGAGATCGAATCGCTGGGCTTAAATGACAATCTCATCGAACTTGAGGCGAAGGGATATACCACGCTCAAAGGGGTATTGTCGGTTGATCAAATTGACAGGGCAAAAGAGAAGATACTCCACCGCGCAGAAAACCAGTTTGGCCATAGCTTTGATATCGAAAACGAGACAAGCGACAAGCTGGAAGGTGGAACCTATCTCCCCTACATGCTTTATGACGACCAGGTTTTCGAAGAAATTTTAATGGAGCCAAAACCTTTGGCGCTAATTACCTACCTGCTCGGGGAAAGTTGCTTGCTCTCCAGCATTGGTTGTCACTTCAAAGCACCGGGCGGTCACCCTCTGCCATTGCATTCAGATAACGGCAACGGCATGCCAGCACCGTTTTCCGATATTTCCCAGGTGGCCAATGTCAATTACGCCCTGACACCCTATAGTAAGGAGGCTGGTGCCCTGGCGATGGTGCCGGGCAGTCATAAGCTGGCACGCCAGCCGACAGTGCCGGAGATGATGTTGGGGCAGAGCAA
This sequence comes from Pseudomonadales bacterium, assembly GCA_029941905.1. Lineage (GTDB taxonomy): Bacteria > Pseudomonadota > Gammaproteobacteria > Pseudomonadales > Azotimanducaceae > JAHRVQ01. The sequence continues at coordinate 13,748 of JAPYTQ010000025.1, forward strand.
GGCGAATCCGCATGCTGTCTCCATGGATCTTGACCCTGGTGACTGTGTGGTGTGGCACGGCAATACCTGGCACGGTTCTTTCGCGAGGGTAAATCCGGGCATCCGGATGAACCTGGCTGTCTACTTCAGCCGCCAGTACATTCAAACCCAGGAACGACACGGTGATGTGGTGCCTGAAGAGGTTCTGCTGCGCCACGCAAACAACGGGCGTTTCAAAACACTCGTTGCTCAAAACCAACCTTATGGCTGGCAGAAATCAGGCCCTGACTATGAACTGATGGCTCGAAATCCACGCGGCCTGTACGATTAGGATTCGACTTGCCCATGTATACGCAATAGGAACTGATTATGTTAGAGAAAATTCGACTGGATGGTCGCGCCGTGGTCGTCACCGGATCAGGTCGTGGCCTGGGTAAGGCAATGGCCAAAGCGTTGGCAAAAGCAGGTGCTTCTGTTATATGTAGCGCCAGAACCCAGGAACAAATTGACGACACCGTTAGTGAAATTACAGCGGATGGCGGTACCGCAATCGCACATCAGTGCGATGTCACAGATTCCTCCCTGGTGGATGGGCTGGTTGATCGTTGTGTTGATGAATACGGAAAGATTGATGTCATGATCGCCAATGCTGGTGGCGGAGGGGTTCAAGGTAACTGGGAGTTTTGGGAGTATCCGGATGAGGCTTTTGAAGCTGTACTGGCGACTAACCTAAAAAGCAATTTTTACTGCTCGAGGGCCGCAGCAAAACACATGGTCAGTCACGGCGAAGGTGGTGTCATTATTCATACTGCCTCGGGAACAGCATTGCGCGGTAATCAATCTTTTGCATACCCAACGGCGAAGGGCGGCCAGATTTCGCTGACTAAAAGCACGGCAACCATGCTTGCGCCGCATAACATTCGGGTTAATACCATTATTCCGGGATTTGTGGCACAGGGACCGGCGACCTCGGAAAAGGAAGAGCAGATTCGCCATCAACGTGGAATCCGTATTCCAGTAAGGCGGCTCGGAGAATGGTGGGAGCTTGGCCCCCTGGCTGTTTACCTGGCGTCTGACGCTTCCTCATATATTACAGGGCAGGCGTTTACGATTGACGGTGGTGGGTTAGCCGGTGGCCTCGGGCCAGTTGACTTTGTGCCGGAATATGTCGGCTAGGAGGGCATAGGATGGAAAGTAAAACCGTGGAGCACTTCGATCTGACTGGTAAGAAAGCGATTGTCGTTGCTGCCGATCAACCCGCTGGGGCTGCGATTGCCGATGCCTATGAGGAAGCAGGGGCAACCGTCGCAAGAGTCGAACAGCTTCCGGCTGTCGAACTCACAGATAAGATTACCGAGGCTGCAAATTCTCTGGATGGGCTGGATATACTGGCATGTGCCTCTGATCTTTTTCTGGCGAAACCTATTAAAGATATATCCATGGGGGAATTGGCCACTACAATGATGACTAACTTTATCTCCCCCTTTGCAGCCTGTCAGGCCGCGTTACCATTTATCAGAAAAGGCACCTCCGGCAACAGCTCTGGCAATGGAAACGGCAATGGCAACTGCAATGGCAATATAGTGTTGGTGACTTCTGTCCTTGGAGAAAGGGGGTTGCCCAATACCAGTGTTTATAGTGCGGCACACGGCGCGGTATTCAATTTTATCCGCGCTATGGCCCAGGAACTTGCCCCGGAAGGTATTTCCATTAACGGTATCGAGTTGGGATGGATGGACTGGATGGATGACCGTATCAACATGAAAGATGAAAACGCCGCCCGGGCAGTAAGATTTACCATCAGCAAAAGAGCAGGCACCGCAGAGGATATCGGTCCACTGGCGGTTTGGCTGTCAGGCTCAGGCGTGGGTTTCGTTACCGGGCAGATTTTTCCATTAGATGGTGGATTGACCCAGCACCTGTGATTTAGTCATTCTGCACAGGGTTACTCATTCGAGTAAGGACACGTCCTTTTGGAACTAACTTAAGGTTTGCTGCCACATAACGGAGAAGGAAAGGGATGACCTACGCACTGCAGCACCTGAAAGTGATAGACGCTGCTTCTTACCTGGCTGGTCCTGCGGCCGCCACGGTGATGGCTGACTATGGCGCCGATGTTACGAAAATTGAACCCTTGCAGGGTGATGGCTATCGACTTCTCGTGGGCCGGTATGCGGTGCCATATCATTGGCAACTAACGTCGCGTAACAAAAGATCGCTGGCACTGGATTTAAGACAAGCGGCAGGTCAGGACGTACTCCACAAACTCATTGCGGATGCTGATGTTTTACTGACCAATTTCCGGCCTGATCAGTTGTCAGACTTTAATATGACGTTTGAGCAGATGTCTGCGCTTAACGAAAGGCTCATTGTTGGACATCTTACGGGTTATGGTGACAAAGGGCCTGATTCGAATATGCGCGCATTTGATGTCACGGCATGGTGGGCCCGATCCGGCATGATGGATCTTGTTCGTGAGCCGAATCAGTTACCACAGCAGGGCGCTGGCGGTTTTGGTGACCATGCAACCGCCATGTCGCTGTTTGGTGCCGTGATGATGGCACTCTACCAAAGGGAACGAACCGGTAAGGGCGGCCTGGTATCAACATCCCTTGCTGCTAATGGTGTATGGGCTAATGGTATGCAGATTCAAGGAAAAATTGCCGGGTTTGACAGCAACGCCTGGCGTCAGAAAAAAGGCATGCGTAGCCCCTTTGGCAATACTTATAAAACGCAGGAAGGCCGTTATGTGGTCATGTGTCTGACCAACCCGGCGAAAGAGTGGCCAGCACTTGCCGCTGCACTCGGTCATCGCGAGTGGCTAGAAGATGAACGCTTCGCAACGGCCCGGGCGGTGTCTCGACACCAGGATGAAATGCGTTCAATGATTTCGGCAGTTATTGAAAAATTGTCACTGAGTCAGACTCGAAGCGCCATGGATGAATACAGCATTGCCTATGGTGTTGTGCAAAATCTTGATGATGTTGTTAGGGACGAGCAGTTAAAGATTAATGATATTATTGTCCCGACAGATTCGGATCATCCGGACTACCAATGGACCGTCGGCAGTCCAATTCAAATTGCGGGGCAAGAAAAGAAACCCGCTTCCATTGCGCCACAGGTCGGTGAACACAGTCGACAAATTCTGGCTGAGCTGGGTTACTCAAGTACACAGATCAGCGATATGATCCAGTCAGGTTCTGTTGGCGAGCCAGTTGGGTTATCAGACGACTCCCCAAAGTAAATACGAACCAGGAACAAGCTATGGAACAAATGGTAAAAGCCAATGGAATCGATATCTGCTATGAGTCATTTGGCGATAACAACCGTCCTGCTGTGCTGTTTGTGATGGGCCATTCCCGGTCCCAAACTGGAAATTTTCGAAGGCATGGGTCATGCACTGTTTCCATTGTATCAACCCAGGGTGCTGAGCCTTCTCACGGATCATGTAAGGCAAAATCAGGTGTCCTGATGGTCCTCGCGAAATTAGTGTATGTCCGGCAAGGCATGTTAGTTCTCTCTATTGCAGCAGGTCCAAAAAAGGGGGAAATATGACAATTGTAAATGGACAGGCGTCGGTGCTATTGGCGGCTATGGCTGATGGCATAGGTGAATTAACCTTTGCCTCGGCAGAATGGGTAGAAGCCGCGCGGCAATTCCTGGAGACTGCTGTTGCCCGACAGGTGGAAGCGTTTACTGATTTGGGCGAGTTCACCATTTGCGAAGTCGGCCACAATCCACCGGCCTATTTACATTGCGGTGCTTCATTGGCATGGCATGCAAAATTCAATGGCGCAGCAGTCGAAGTCAGTGTTGGCGAGCTGCCAGTATCAGAATGCGACTACAAGGTTGAAGGAGACCATTCCATTATCAGCAACCTGGCGCGGATCCAGTACCACAATCGAGATCCAAATCTGGTGGCCCTGGCACAGGCTCGGTTGACAAAACTATCCCGTTGGGAAATACATGGTCAGATACCAGATCATCCGGCGCTGGCTACGGTTCTTCGCTCATTGCACGATACCCTGGCGGCGCGAACCATGCCGCGCTTCGTATTTATGACCCCGGAATGGGTCAGTACCGCCAGACATATACTGTCGACACGGGCCGTCTCAGAAAAATATGCGCAGGGGATAAAAGATGTTGTCTATACATTTTCGGAAGAGTTTACCGACACCCCCGGTTATGCATTTCCTGATGGCTCACACGGTGGTTTTTGGGTTCATTGCTATCATGGACAGATCACCGTTGGTGCCGGACCTTTGCCGCGGCAGTACGAACCGGCTGATGCACTCACCAAAGGCTTTTACACACCGGTTGTTCCTGTCGGCCGAACCGTTAACACCGCAATGACCGATGACGAGAAACAGCAGCACGTCGTCTACAGCAAGGGAGCATTTCGCTACGACAAGGTTGCTGAAGAAACACCTGTTGAACAGTCGTCGCCGTCAGGCAAGGGCCCCATGGGCCCGGAACTTGGAAGAATCTTTATCGTGTTGCACGACGAGTTGTCGAAGCGCACTTCAGGCGAATTACCGTCTGACTTTGACCCATCCGTTAAGCCGGAATGGGGTACCCCGCAGAATTTTGATCGGTCACCTGAGTACGAAAAAAGCTGGGTTCGTTATGACAAGGTGGATATTTTTGGAGATCCGATTGCCATTAAATCCAGCTCAATGGAGCGTTAAAATACCATTAACCATATTGATAGGTTGTGGGTCGGTTAGAAAATGTAATGGACAAGATACCCGTCCCTACATCAAGATAGACACCAAAAATGGCACTAAAAAAGACACAAACCAATTGAAGGGAAGATAGGTCTATGACACATGATATTGTGATTCGCGGTGGTTCAATTGTTGACGGAACAGGTAGTGAGCCTGTGCCAGGTGATATCGCAATCAAGGATGGCTTTATTACAGCCATTGGTAAAGTTGAAGGAGAAACCGAGCAGGTGATTGATGCTACCGGGCTCGTCGTAACGCCTGGATTTGTTGATATTCATACTCACCTTGACGCACAGATAGGCTGGGACCCGGATATGACGCCAGTCAGCTGGCATGGTGTAACGACGGCATTGATAGGTAACTGTGGTGTGACCTTTGCGCCCTGTAAACCTGAAGACCGCGAGCTGATGGCCGGTATTATGGAAACCGTCGAAGATATTCCCAAGCAGGCCATACTCAGTGGTCTTGCCTGGGATTGGGAACATTATGGTGAATACCTTGATTCGATTGATCGATTGGGAACCGCGATCAATGTGGCAGGGTTGATTGGCCACTGTGCAGTTCGTTTCTATGTGATGGGTGAGCGCTCCGTCGAGGGACATCCCACCGCGGATGAGAAGCAGCAGATGGCGAAGATCGTCGGTGAGGCAATCGACGCGGGTGCTTTTGGTTTTTCATCCAATCGGTATGAACCCCATAAGGGGCCGGACGGACGAAGTATTCCTGGCACTTTTGCCAAGATTGATGAGCTCGTCGAAATAGCTGAAGAAGTAGGACCACGTAAAGCTCTGATGCAGACCGTTGGCGCAGGGTTTGACGTTATCAGTGCCATGGCAGATACAGCGGGGAGCAGGGTTCTCTTCAGCTATGGCACGGGCACTAAGGATGGCGCGGGTGCGGCATCGGCAGCAGCGCTGGATGAATTGTGTGAAGGACGGGATATCACCGCGATTTCCCATGTACGTGGTTCGGGCTATATGTTCGGCCTGCAATCGGGTTTGCCCATCAAAGGCAAAACCTGGCAGGAAATCACCAAATTGGACCTGGCCGGTCGACTGGAAGCCATCAATAATGATGACACCTATGCCGCGTTGGTTGAAGAAGCCAAACAGCCGAAGTCCTGTGGTATTCCATTGCAACAGGTGTATTACCTTGGTTCAGGGGATCAGCCAGACTACAGAAATGAACAAAACCTAAAAGAGCAATCTGAAGAGGCTGGTGAACACTGGTCAGAAACCTTTCTGCGTTTGTCGAAAGAAACAAACGGAAGAGGCCTGTTCAACTTTCGTATGTTCTCCGCGAGCTTTAAAGAGCAGGGTGATCTGTTCAAGAGCAGCAATATTTTTCCCGGTTTGGGTGATGCTGGTGCGCACGTATCCCAGATTATGGATGCCGGATGGTCCAGTTTTGTACTTTCACACTGGTACCGGGAAACTGGTTATTACACTCTAGGGCAGGCAATACAGAAAATGACGTCTGGTCCGGCACGGGTTCTGGGATTGACCGATCGTGGCGTACTTAAAGAAGGTATGCGAGCCGACATTAATGTCTTTGACGCTGATAAAGTGGCCGAATTGCAGCCCGAGTTAGTGCATGACTTCCCCCACGGTGCGCCTCGCTATATCCAGAAGTCAATGGGTTTCAAAGCAACCATCGTCAACGGAAAGGTAAGTCTGGTTGATGGTGAACTGACAGGGACGAGGGCGGGAAAGGTATTGCGTCACAGCGCCTGAGTCCTACTTGTTGTCTTTGCTAAAGGATTTTTCAGCTCCAGATTTCGAGCGCTTTATCCGTCAAAAACATCCCGGTTAGACTATAATAAAAGCTTCGTTCGCATTGGCTTTTAATACAGTAACCTCGCTTTGAATCTATTTGACCTCATTGGGTTGGCAGTGTTGGTAGTGACCAGCTTTGCGACCACTAATTTGGATAACCTGTTGATCCTGGTGTTCCTGTTGGGTAATTCGCCCCATGCCCGGTTCTCGGTGCTGGTGGGCTTCATTGTTTCTGTGATCCTGGTCATCACGGTTTCAGGGCTGGGACTGGTGCTGGGTGCGATCATCAATCCGTCACTGGTCGGCTATCTCGGATTCGCACCATTTACCCTGGGGTGTTATCTGCTTTATCAGCAGAGAAAATCATTGGCAGTCAATTCTGTGAGTCCTGCACAAACCCTCACAGGATCTCGAATCTGGTTAGCCAGTGTTGTGTTGATGTTCAGCAACAGCGCGGACAGTATTGCCGTGTTGCTGCCGCTGTTGGCTGAAAGTGACGTCGCGTCAATCAAACTGATTGTGGTCATCTATCTGCTTACCAGTATTGCCTGGTGCGGTTTATCTTTGTCGATTGCGTCTCGACCGGAACTGGCTGAACGAATTGGTCGTCATGGAGAGAAATTTGTGCCGTGGGTGATGTTGGCTGTGGGAATCTACGTGTTGATGAATACCGGTACGGATACACTAGCTCGCGGTGTAACGACCCTGTTGCTGAGCCATGAGGTCAATACCGGTCTCGTTTAATCAGGCGTCCTAATAGAGAGTGCTGCAATCGAGAATTATGTTCTATAACTGACCACGAATGGGCAGCATTCGCATAATGGTTGCGACGAATCGCTGTCCCCAGGTAGTATTCGGCTCTTTGTCAAAAACGACTATTTCACCTTTTTCCAATGTTCGCCAGCGTACATTTTCTCTTTCATCGAGAAAAACTTCATATGTTTGGTCCGGAATAGCCACTGCAAGAAACTCCACTAGCTTCTGTGCCATTTGTGATGAATGAATAATGACACCGAGCTCGGTGTTGATTTTTGCTGATCGTGGATCGAAGTTAAAGGAGCCGATAAAAATTTGCGCCCCGTCGACAACGAAGGCTTTGGTATGCAATGTTGCTTTGGCGTCATCATCAGTAGCAAATTCAGAACCGGCGATCGTTGCGTCAGCTCTCGCTTCATATATCCTGATCCCGTTTTTTAACAAGGGCTTTCTTGCCGGTGCGTAGCCGCCGTGAACTGAAAATTGGTTGTTTGCAGAGAGTGAATTGGTGATGATGGTCACTTCTACACCTTTGGCACTTATATTCGAAAATGCTTCAATACCAGCTTTGCGTGGAACGAAATATGGCGAGATAACAATAACCTCTTTTTCTGCGTTTGCTATAGAAGCAAACAGGGGGGTCGTAATGCTCGCTGCCTCGGCGGACTTTGATTTGATTGATTTGTCTGGTGAATCGACGGTCAGTGTATAGGGAGCCCAGACCAGTTCGTCTTCGTCGGACTCAATATAGTCCAAAATTACATCAGTGACGGCTTCAGCGTACCTGGTTTTCAACACGGTCTTGCGCATGTCATCCAGCGTCGTGCGAAGTCTTGCTAGTTCGGCGGCGGGATCATCCGGCATCTTTGCAAATGCGGCGGCAGGTGCTGATCTTTCATGGTTCCAGTAGTCATCAAACATGTGTGAAACCTCTTCAACAACGGGTCCTATCGCCAAAACATCCAGATCACTAAATTTTGCGTCCGATCGAGCGCCAAAATATTCATCGGCAATGTTTCTGCCACCAATCAACGTCACCTGATTATCGACGGTAAACGATTTGTTGTGCATGCGCCGATTGATTCGTCTGAAGCTCGTGATGCCATCCAGAAACCTTGCAGATCGATTGGCAAAAGGGTTAAAAATTCGGACCTCGAAATTTGGATGGGAGCTCAATCCGGCGATTCCCGCGTCGTATCCGCTGGTAAATATGTCATCCAGCAGTAATCGAACACGGACCCCCCGGTCTGCTGCCTTGAGAAGTACACTGATAAAAGCACTGCCGACAGTATCACTCTTCAGCAGGTAGTATTGCGCGTCTATCGTCTTCTCCGCGCGTTCTGCCATGAGCAGGCGTGCAGCTAACGCATCAATTCCATTGGGAAATGTGACAAAGCCGGAGTGACCTTCCGGTTTGCCCCGCAGATCATCCGCTACCGTGCGGCCCAGGTACGTGTCCTGGGTGTCCAGAATGACATGGGATTCAGCCTTTGGCATATCGAAATCGACGCTGGCACAGCCGGTAAAAAGAATCCCTAAAATTGACAGCAATAACAGATTGGTTTTCAGTGTTTTTCTCCCGTCTCGATCTCGTGTCGCCGAGTGAGTCTAGTTGAACCTATGTCGTTAACCTACTTAAGAAACCTGGTTATCTCTAAACTCCAGTCCAGCAAGGATCAACCGAATAATACTGCAATACAAAAGATACGAATGGAAGACCCTGTACCCGACAAACTTCCTGTCCGTCCAACAGGTATTCGGGTTTGTTGCTATTCATTTACATCGAGTGTAACTTAATTTATGTCAACGGCTTTTGCTATGTTAAGTCTATTTGAAGGGAAAGTTGAAAGGGAATATATATGACTTTAACAAGTTCTAACCTCACCAAAATAATAGGCATCGTGCTGCTGGTGGCTTTAAATCCGTTAAGCGCTGAAGAGAGAAACTTGCAGGCGCTGATGCAATGGGATGGTGACGGCACCGTCTACAGTATAGGTACCAACCAGATGTTATTTCTTGGGAGTATGGATGGTATTCTTTACGTTGAGAATGAAAAAGGTGATATTGATGGTGCATTCGTGGAATGCCCAATTTCCCAGAAAATTAACCTCGAAACTGGAGAAGCAGTAGCAACCGGGTACTGCCAAATCAGTGTGTCGCCTGGAGATGTTGTATACGCAGAGCTGGATTGCAAAGGTGTGGTAGGGGACTGTAAAGGATATTTCCGATTGGTTGAGGGTGTGGGAAATTTTGAAGGCATTAAGGGTGGCAGTGACTTACGGATTCGATCTGTGTTGGGTGCACTGGTAAAGGGAATGGCCAGCGGGAGTGTTGTGAGGTCAGGGCAGGGAATTGCATTGCTCCCGAATCTTAAATTCACCACGCCTGATTAGTTCTTGTCCGGAAATAAGATTGTGAGTGTTACACCTCGGTGGCCCCTTCCTTCGATATGTGGTTGATTGGTAAACTAACTATGTTAAGTGACATCATGAATTGTTCGAAATACATGACTTTCCGGGCAGGAACTAACTAAGTAGCAGCGAGGAGAAATCATCATGAACAAAGTTTATCTGTTAGCAATTTCTGCTGTCGTCGCTGCGGGCTATTTCAGTCCTGCATCTGCGGCGACTTCCATGCGATGTGGTGTTCATTTGATTCAGGATAGCCAGATGCATGGCCCGGGGAAGTACGAGGTTCTCAAAAAATGCGGCGAACCGGCTGACAGATTCGGGAATACCTGGGTCTATGAAATTGGTGGCAGCCGTTACGTTCTTACGTTTAAAGATAATGGCGAGCTGGCACAGATCAAGCGCTAGCCCTTATCAAATGTCTCCAACCTTGTTTTGCGAGAGCCAGGCCTGCACTCGCTGTTGGGCATTCTCCCGTATATTGATATAGAACAGGGCGTAATCAAAAATGTGAAGGTTATCGAATCCCATGGGCCTGGCTGAAAAGTTCCCTGATATTATATTCGCGACGTTGAGCCTGGGGCCGTCACAAATGGCATCTGCCGCGCCTGGCTCAGGATGGCCACCGGAACTGAAATTTACAGCACCAAGATTGGCATCGTTGGAGATGGCCTGGCCATCGGCCATCCAGCTCAATGGGTTAACGCAGATACTGTTTTCCTGCGATATAATTGTTTCAGGATTCATCCCAACCGCATTCCATGAAACTTGACAACCTGTTTGGGTCGCTGAATCGCAAACAGGCAAACCATTGCTTCCGTCTATATCGAATCCGATTGGATAGGCAGCCACCAAGCGCGACTCGATCGGGGTACCCACTATTTCATTTTTAAGCAGAAGGTCAGCATGTTTTGACCCCTGGCTATGTCCCGCGAGTATGAAAGGTCGACCTTCATTCTTGGTTTCGATGAAATTTCGAAATGCTTTTTTGACGTCTTCATAGGCAAGGTCCAGTGCCCTGTGGCCACTGTCTCCCTGATCCATAAACGAGAATATGGTCGCCTGGCGATAGCGAGGAGCATAGATCCGGCAACAACCGTTAAATACACTCGCCTGTCCCTGCATCACGGTGGTATCGGTAAAGTCGTTAACCTTCTGGTTGTCCAGAGGTTGGTTCCAGCTGTCCGATGTCAGGTAAGTCGTTGGATGAACAAAGAAAACATCTACTTCCGCAGTGGTTTGAACGTCAACATAATTACCTTGCGGCAGTACATCGGCCAGATCTTCACGACCTGGCAGGGCAGCCCAATGGTCAGCGAGCGTATAGTCCGGGGCAGGGGGTGGTTGCGTGTTGACGAAATCTGTCTTGGGTTTGATCGCCATTTGCAGGACCGCGAACCGGATTCCGTCTTGATTAACATAAACAAGCGCGACTAGTGCCGCCAATACAACGGCGACAATACCCAGATTTTTTTTCATCGATGCCAACTGTTATCAGTTTGTATACCCCAAGGGTAACATTAGAGTATGACATCTGCACGGCGAGTTAACAGGCGGCATGGCCTGTCATTGTTTTTTTAACATCCCGCAATAGGCACTGATAACCGTTTCATTCAGATTCGTGACACAAAATTCGAAAACACCATTTGCTCCAAACCACAGGTTGCCGCGACCGCCATTGGCTGAAATAAACAAAGCTTCCTTCCCGGTTGAGCGAATTGCTCCCCAGACCGGTGTTGACGGCTGGTTTTTCGGCGTATTGGAAGAACGTGAACTGCCAATAAAGGACTCTCCGTCCTGGTGGTCAATGGTGACCTTAAGATCAACTTGTGATAACACTGCACCACCGCTGGCGACCTGGTCCGAAACGTTTTGACCGGATGAGATAACTCTAACATGACCCTTCCAGACCCCGACCATATCGGGATATTCCGCAGCAAAAATGAAAGGTGGGAAAAACAGTGTAACGGCCAAGAAAACTGATAGCTTTTTCATAGTTATTCCTTCAATCAGTTGATGGTTTAACACTCGTCAATGGATTCAATTTACACTAATCGGAGCGTGCCCAGAAATAAAAGAGGCGCTAGGAAGATAATGTTATTTAGGAACTATTTAATATATTCCATTCGAATATTAGACATCGGGGACAGTTTACTTAATTACGAGCCTTAATCAGGAGCCAGCAGTATTGTCCCGATGGAACCCCAGGCCGAGGGTAACCAGGGTTCCTTGATTACAACAGGAATCAACATCTGTTGTGAGGCACGCTAGTTGTTCAGGTACATGGTCACAACACATGTACCTCCAAGACCAAGGTTGTGTTGCAGTGCATGTCTTGCACCTTCCATCTGGCGATCGCCTGCGTCACCACGAAGTTGTCAGGCCGTTTCTGTGCACTGTGCGAGTCCGGTGGCACCCAAAGGATGTCCTTTTGATAGCAAGCCACCTGCAGATGGCGTTGTTTAAGCCATGTTTTTTGGTGAATTCATCACTACAAACAATCGCAGCGGCGGCCGAATGTTGGTGGACAACATTGAAAGCGAGTCAGGCGCTATAGATATGAGGTGACTCTATAATCTGTTCAACCGTGAGTTGCTCGATCAGCGTACTCTTTCCCGCCCCACTGAAAAACTGGGCAGCGATACAATCACCCGAAGTCGATCAATGAGGAAATTCCGGAGCATTCGTACGGACAACAAATAGATCTGAAAATGGACTCTCCAGGAGGTGAACTCGCTCCCCGGTCATCAATTTGAAAGCATGGAAGTGTCTCGACTGGAAAGTTAAGATATTATTCTCGCGAATAATATTGAGAATTTTCAGACATGACACTATCAGTTAAACCCTTAACGCCAAGGTTCGGTGCTGTAGTAGAAGGCGCCGATCTGCTGAAATTGAACGATGCAAGGTTTGCAGATCTATTTGATGTATTTACTCAATATGGTGTGATTTTTATTCGTGATCAGCCGGCATTGACTCCGGAGCAACACTTAACCTTCGCCAACCGTTTCGGTGAAGTCCATGTGCATCCTGCCGCGCGAGGTAAACCCGCTGAATTTCCAGGGTTAATGCGCATGAAAACCAACAGCGAATCACAGGTCGCGGCTGGAAATCGCTGGCATTCGGATGTCTCATGCGATGCCCTGCCACCCCAGGCCAGTATTCTTCAGCTCCACAAGGTTCCTCCGATTGGTGGTGACACATTATTTACCAGTTTGTACGCTGCCTATGATGGCCTGTCAGATCGATTGAAGGATTTGCTCAATGGCTTAACGGCCTTGCATTCCGGGGAAGAGGCTTTTCGGCATCTGTTTAAATTTACGAATGCCGATGCGGATGGGAGATGGCCGGAAAATCACCATCCCATTGTGCGTAGACACAAGGATTCTGGCAGACCTGCACTGTTCGTAGATCGGGAATTTACAAAAAAGATTGATGAGTTGCCAAAAGAGGAAGGCAAAGCATTGCTGACGTTTCTGTTTGATCATACGGAACGTGTGGACTTTCAGTGCCGGTTCCAGTGGACGAAGAACGCCATTGCGATCTGGGACAACCGGTGTGTCTTGCATCATGCGCTGTGGGATTACTGGCCCGCCGAGAGGGAAGGTTGTCGTGTTTCAGTGGTTGGGGAAAAACCGCAGATCTGGAGACGCCATAAAGATGTGATGCCAGAACAGGATTATGGGACTGTGAAGCTCACAGCCTGAAGTGATTCTCACCTGCGCATATCGCTTTTTTGTTATGCTGCCGCGTTGTTGTAAATCCGCTTAAGGGCTCCGGGAAATTTAAATGATGAAGGTTGTAATTATCTTATCTTTGACGATGTTGATCGGTTGTGGCGAGGCCGAGATCGTGGTAGTTGAGGATCAGTCCGTCAGACCTGCGCGAATTTTTCAAATCAGGGAGAGCCAGCAAACTATCAAACATGAGTTTGTTGGTCGGGTTGACGCTGCACAGAGCGTTGATATGTCATTCGAAGTGTCCGGGCAACTGGCAGAACTGCCGGTTCTGGCAGGCCAGACAGTCGCCCGGGGGACGTTGATTGCCTCTCTGGACACAACGGACTTTGAATTGTCCGTGCGTGAGGCGGGTGTTCAGCTGAAGCTTGCTTCCCAGGGCCTGAAGCGGAAGATGAAACTGCTGGACGAAAAAGGCATTTCACCCTCTGTGGTCGATGATGCCCGTGCCGTCTATGAGTTGTGGCAGGTCAGGTATGATCAGTCCCGCGAGGCGCTGGCCGATGCAAAAATTGTAGCGCCCTTTGAAGGCTATATCGCAAGACGGTATACCAATAATCATGTCAATGTGCGTAGTGGTGACAAGATAGTCAGGATCAATGACCTCAGTGAGTTGTTCATTTACGCCAGTATCCCGGAGAAGTTACTGGCAACTGTGACGCCGGAGCGGGTCCTTTCACAGGTTGCCAGATTTGATTTTGCACCGGGAGAAGTGTTCCCGCTGGACATACGGGAAAACGCCGGTGAAGCAGATGAGGTGGCGCAGACCTATCGCGTCACATTCGTTATGCCAAACCCTGAAAACAAAAATATCCTGCCAGGGATGACAGCATCCGTCGAAGTTGAGATTACTGCCAATCTCGACAATATGCCGGGGATTACCGTCCCCATTACGGCGCTTGTCACCAGCGCGGACAAATCTTTTTACGTCTGGGTGTTTGAGCCAAAAACACAGTTAGTGTCCAAACAGACGGTTGAAATTGGCTCTCCCATCAAGGAAGGCGTGCCGATAATCAGTGGTTTAAAAAACGGTGATCTGATAGTTGCAACCGGTGCAAGCCAGCTCCAGGCAGGCATGAAGATTCGCAGGATGGACAAGCCGGTAACAGAATTCTGATGAAAAATATCGGCCAATGGTCTATCGAAAACTCACTCTACCCCTGGATGATTGTCTTTGCCTGTCTTGCTGGTGGCATATATGGTATCGACAATGTCGGGCGTCTGGAAGACCCGGCATTTCCCATCAGTAACGCCTATATCATCACAATGTATCCCGGTGCTTCTGCAATGGAGGTAGAGCAGGAGGTGACAGATGTGATCGAGTCAGCGCTACAGGAACTACCGTATCTCGATACCGTGACTTCCAAATCTGTACAGGGACGCTCCGAAGTTCAGGTAGAAATGCTGGAGAAATTTTCAGACGACGATTTGCCGCAGATTTGGGATGAATTGCGCCGTCGTATCAGCGAAGCTCGAAATCGGTTACCGCCGGGTGCCGGTGTGCCGATAGTGGAAGACGATTTCGGTGATGTATACGGGGTTTTGTACGCGATTACTGCGCCGGGCTATTCGGCAGCTAACATTTATGACATGTCGCGGCGATTGTCAACAAGGTTAAAGCTGGTACCTGGTGTTGCAAAAGTCTCAACCGCAGGTGAACCCTTTGAGGCAATCTTTGTTGAGGTGGACCATGAACGCCTGGTACGGCTCGGGATCCCCATTGATAGTATTTTTGCCAGTATCGCCCAGGAGAACCAGGTGATCGATGCAGGTTCTGTTGCTTACGGCTCCCGGCGCATTTCGATTGCGCCCCGGTTGGCGTTTGACAGTGTGCAGGCAATTGGTGACATGAGGATTGGCCGTCCCGGGTCGACTGAAGTGCTGCGCCTATCGGATATAGCTGTTATATCCAGGGGGCAGGTGGAGGTACCGCCACAGATTATTCGTTTCAATGGCGAATCTGCTTTTACGGTCGGGGTGTCCGTTACACCGGGACTCAATGTGGTAAAGGTAGGCCAGTTGATTGATGAACAGATGCAACATCTGTTAGAGGAATTGCCACTGGGTGTGGAAGCCCATCCGATTTATCTGCAACATGAAGTGGTCAGTGATGCCATAGATACCTTCCTGCGAAATCTATTGTTGTCTGTTGCGACCGTGATTGGTGCCCTTTGCATTTTCATGGGTTGGCGAGCGGGCACCGTGGTTGGGAGTATCTTGTTGCTGACCGTGCTGGGAACCATCTTTGTGATGTCAATTCTCAACATCGAACTTCAGCGGATTTCCCTTGGAGCGCTGATGATTGCAATGGGCATGCTGGTGGACAATGCGATTGTTGTTGCCGAAGGCATGGTGATTGGTGTCCAGCGTGGTCTCACCGCTAAAAAAGCCGCTTCTGAATCTGTTCAGAGAACGCAGTACGCGTTACTCGGCGCTACAATTATTGGCATTTTGGCATTCGCTCCCATCGGCTTGTCGGAGGACAACACCGGTCACTTTCTGGTTTCGTTGTTCCAGGTTGTTGCGATCTCACTGATGCTGAGCTGGGTGCTTGCGATTACGGTTGCTCCCCTGCTGGGTAGTTATCTTCTGCGAACGACCGTTGATGGTCGGGATGATCACTTGTACCAGGGCTGGGGTTATGCGCCGTACCGCAAGCTGGTCGAGGTTAGTTTACGCCAAGCCTGGTTCGCAACACTTGTCATCGTAGGAATAACTGCGGCTTGTTTCTGGGGTTTTGGAAAAGTAAAACAAAGTTTTTTCCCGACCACGAATACGCCGTTGTTTTTTATCGACTTTTATCTGCCCCAGGGTACTGACGTACTGACAACCGGCCGTGAGATAAGAAGCATTGAAGATGAAGTGCGGAAGGAACCCGGTGTCGTCGACATCAGCAGTTTCATAGGCAGGGGCACCACCCGGTTTGCCGCCATGGTGCAACCGGAACAGCCAAATTCAGCCTATGCTCACCTGATTGTGAGGGTTGAAGATGTCGATGTGATGAATGACATGATGATCAGTGTTGGTGACAGGTTGCGTAAATCCAATCTTGAAGCCGAGTTGCAGATTCGGCGCAGTGAGTTCAGCCCGAGCGGTTCATCGAAAGTAGAAGCCAGGTTCACAGGTCCTGATCCTGATGTATTACGCAGCCTGTCTGCGCAGGCACTGGATGTTTATCTTGCGCACAATTTCATTGACCGGAAAACCAACTGGCGCCAGAGAGAGCTGCAAATCGTACCCCAGTTCAATAACACCCGGGCGCGAAGCGCAGGTGTGATGCGAACCGATGTTTATCAGTCCCTTGCCTTTGCGACCCTGGGGGTAAATATCGGTTTGTACCGGGAGGCGGACAAACTGCTGCCGATTATTGCCCGGGCACCCGCGCACGAGCGAATTGATCTGTGGGGATTGTCTGACCGGACGGTCTGGAGTCCGGCGCAACAATCACATATCCCGATGTCCCAGGTTGTCGATGGTTTTGAACTGTTGCCGGAAGACAGCCTGATTTTTCGCCGTAACCGTGAACGGATGATCAGCGCACTCTCTAATCCCCCTCAGGGACAAAATTTCACCCGCGCGTTCGAGACCATGCGCGGTGACGTCGAGGCGATTGCACTTCCACCGGGATACCACCTGGAATGGGGTGGCGAATACGAGGGAAGCCAGGAGGCACGCGAGACGCTGGGAACCCGCATCCCCATTACCTTCGCGTTGATGTTCTTTGTCACTATTCTGATGTTTGGCAAGTTACGTCAACCGATTGTGATCTGGCTAACAGTGCCGATGACAGTATGTGGTGTGGTCATCAGCCTGCTTGTGACTGACTTGTCCTTTACCTTTCCGTCTTTCCTGGGTTTTTTGAGCCTGTCCGGCATGTTGATTAAAAACTGTGTGGTACTGGTAGATGAAATCGACAAGCAGGTTGAAGAACGAGGTATGACAATTGAAAGCATCGTGTCTGCCAGCGTCAGTCGATTGCGTCCGGTTATGCTGGCTGCCGGGACAACAATCGCAGGGATGTCACCCTTATTGTCAGACGCTTTTTTTCGTGAAATGGCAGTGTGTATTATGGGTGGATTGGCGTTCGCAACCCTGTTGACGCTGATCGCCCTGCCGGTATTTTACAGGATTGCCTTTTCAGGCCAGATAGTTAGAGCCAAACTGCTGACACCGGCACCGTCTGGTCTCTAAAGCCACATCTGCTGAAATTTTCAGGGCTTTGAATCTCAATGAACAGGACGGGCTCAGTGTAGTTATGGGTGTCGCCGGTATTCTCCCGTGAATAATTTGTCGCTTCCACTACATAAGTTGTCATAATAGCGCAAGCGTGCCAGTTAACGTTTGTCATAGTATGGATTCGTCAACACCAGGGAGAGCACCATGACGACAAAATTTCGACACTTTGCTATTAATGCTGACGATATTCCTCGCGCAAAATCATTTTACGAAAAATCATTCGGCTTCGAATTCAATGCCTGGGGCCCCCCAAATTTTTACCAGGTGAAAAACGCTGGTAATGGGCTGATGGGTGCGCTTCAGGAACGAAGGCAGGTTGTACCGGGAAAACCAGCCAACAATTTTGAGACGACCCTCGGTGTAGATGATCTCAGAGCCACGATTACCGCCATCGAAGCTAATGGCGGGAAGATTGTCATGCCGTCGTTTCATATACAAGGAGTAGGCGAGTTAGCCTACTTCGAGGACACTGAAGGCAATGTCTGTGGTGTTATGCAGTATGAGTCTGGCATGTGGGAGGAGTAAACGCTGCTGAGTCAAAAGACGGGTTCATTATTCGCTCCCTGGGCGTGACCTATCACGATGGTTTTGTCGTTCCAAAGCACGATCATCCATGGGGACAACTTATCTATGGCGCCAGTGGTGTCATGCAGGTTGCAACTGATAATGCGGTTTGGTTCGTAGCTCCGACGAGAGCAATCTGGGTGCCCGCAAAATGCGATCACAGCATCATGACACGAGGCGATGTTGCCATGCGAACTCTCTATCTTGCACCAGGGCACACGAATTCCTTGTTCCGGGATGCGAGGGCGTTGGAAGTTTCTCCGTTTCTGCGTGAGCTCATATTGCACATTCATTCGCTGGATATGCTGATTGAAGGTGTTGAAGAGCATCATCGATTGGCTGGTGTGCTCTTTGATATTGTTACCGATTCGCCTGTGGGTGATTTGTGTCTGGCCCTGCCCTTGGATTCCCGAGCAGTCTCAGCAGCGGTTTGGATTCAGGAAAATCCTGAGTCGCGTTTGGATTTCAAGACCATCGCTGAAAAACATGGTTGTTCGCTTCGCACCTTGCAACGATTGTTTGTTAAAGAAACCGGACTCAGCCCCGATGCCTGGCGGCAGAAAGCGAGGCTTATCCATGGGGTGACCCAATTGAGTTGTGGCTCAAGTGTTACGGCAGCCGGTCTTGGATGTGGTTATGACAGTGTTAGTGCATTCATTGCAGCATTTAAAAAACACTTTGGTGTCACTCCCGGCTGCTACCTTATGTAGGAAGTTGACGGCCAGGGAAAACCTGGCCTGGAAACCCCAATGGAATTTCTTCTGTTATGAGAACAAAAAATTATCTTCCATCTTCATCCGGATATCACCCATATGATCAAAGTACTGCCGGAACCCACCGTTGTAATTGCCATCCTGTCTGCGTTGATGCTCGCCTTCAAAATTATAATATCCGGGTGTGCAATCCTGGTTGCGGGTGGTTTTGCCTCGATGTTCAATAACTTCCTGTACCCACCATTCTTCAGCTTCCGGTGTCGGGTCAATAGACTGGTGGCCATTTTCCCGGGCGTATGCGATACAATCCGCAATATGATCACCCTGGGTTTGCAGCATGTCGGTGAGATTAAACTGGAATGATGCCTGATATCCTCCCATGACAAAAAGATTCGGGTACCCATTGGAGTGAATGCCCAGTAGCGTACGCATGCCGGTGCTGTACTTGTCATTGAGATTGACACCATTCTTACCGACAATCTGGTTGTATATGCCGGTTTTTTGAACCTCGAAGCCCGTCGCATAAATCAACAGGTCAAGGTCAAACTGCTCGTCCTCGAATACCGGTCCGCTCTCGCGTATTTCAGTAATCCCTTTGCCGTGGGTGTCCACCAGATGGACATTGGGTAAATTGTAAGCAGGTAGATAATCTTCGTGAAAACAGGGGCGTTTGCACATGAACATGTACCACGGTTTCAAGGCATTAGCAGTTGCCTCGTCTCTGACAATCGAATCGATACGCTTATGAATGCGCATCATATAGTCGATGTTGCCATTCTCCTGAAATTGGATTTTCTCTTCACGGGTCATGGCGGCCTGTTTGGCTTTTTGTTCCGGCGTAAGTTCTCTAGAGGACAGCGCTTTGGCACGCCGCTCGGCTTGCCAGCCGGGTTTCAGCCTTCGTGCCCAGTTCGGGTCGGTGGGCCAGTCGTTACGAATGTCGATGGATGAGGGTGTGCGCTGGAAGACATATAGCTCTTTTGCATTGGCAGCGAGTTGAGGTACCGCCTGCACAGCCGTCGCGCCAGTGCCAATGATACCGACCACCTTGTCTGACAGGTTGCCGAGATCTTCTCCAGTGTACTCATAATCCCATCGTGAAGTATGAAACGAATGCCCTTGAAATGTCTCCAGACCCTTGATCTTTGCGAGTTTGGGCTTTGAAAGTGTCCCGTTAGCGCAAATCACGAATCGGGCCTTCATGTGATCACCCCGGTTAGTTTCGAGATGCCACATTTCTTCCTCTTCGTTCCAGACTGTCGCTGTGACTGTGGTTTGAAACACAGCCAGCTCGTAAAGGTCGTATTTTTTGGCGATTGCCTGGCAATGGCCAAAAATTTCAGGACCCTTGGCGTAATGATCCCGCGGAACATAGTCCATTTCATCCAGCAGTGGTAGGTAATCATAGGCAACCACATCACATGCTGCACCCGGGTATCGGTTCCAGTACCAGGTACCGCCGACATCTGAAGCTCGTTCAACGATTCGAATACTCTCCACGCCCCGTTCCCTTAACCTTGCAGAGGTCAGCAAGGCTGAGAATCCACCCCCGATAAACAGGCATTCAACCGTATCGTTGATGGGTTCACGGGACGTGATTTCGCCACCATAGGGGTCCACGGCATAGTTCGCGAGGTCACCAGTCAATTCCGAGGTATACTGGGATGTACCCTCAGGTCTGTAATTTAGTCGAAGGTCACGTTCTTCAGCGAATTTCTGCTTGATATCGTCATAGTATTCTTGAGATCTTGCCATGTGCTCTTTTCCACCCATTCTTAAACCTGTTATTCCCAAGAGAATAAAAGGCTGCAGGTCGAAAGTCCAATTTCCGTTAACCGTACGCCAGTTCCAGCATTTCACGTACGTCAATGATCTGTAGTACCCAGAAAATTCCCCAGCCGACGACGATGGCACATGAAAGCCCTATGGCGATCTTTTCGAGTTTCTTTTTGTTCATTTGTTTAATTCCTGTCCGTAGAGTCCTGTTTTTCCGGTAAATCATGAGACTACTTTACGAAAATCCAATCCAGCGACCCGAGGCTGCCACACTCAACCAGATGAGTATACTGGTGCCACCTATCAGTTTAAGTGTCCATGGGTTGATCAAAGCGTGCTCCTGGTTGAGCAGGGGTTTTCTAATCACGTAGAAAAAGAAAACCCCCGTTGCCAGGCCAACCATCTTGGAGAAAAAGAAAACGTTGTAGTAGAGCTTCATCGCTACCGCTGACATCATAAATATACCGGACAATATCATCACAACGAGTGCGAAGCCGAACCATTTTTCGGTGTTCCTGATCACGACTTCAGACGGAATGTCTCGCATCAGTACATTCATCAGGCGAAGGTCACCGGTGAGTATCATTCCACCTAACAGAACCATTGCAGAGGTATGAAAGGTTTCTACCACGGCGAACACGCCGCCGTATGCTTTTGAAATATCTGCCAGGGCCGAGGTGTCTAACCATTCAAAGAAGAAAAGTAAATCCATCATCAGTCCTATTCGTATGCAGCAAGCTCATTGACACAACCCGCTGCCCAGTACATAAAGTAGGGCATCTCCTTGTGACAATCCCACCAGTCATAGGCAATCATGCGGCCTGTCATAATCACCCCGGTCCAGAAAGCGATGGATAGCCCGGCAGCTATACGTATTCGTTTCGGTGGTACAGGGTCGTTGTCCCAGGTGTGACCCGACTTTTTGATGACCCGGCGGAGTAGAAATACGTTAATGGCGGCTGCAATAATGAGTACAACCTTTATCCTGAACCAGATACTGGTCGTTGTTCTGACCGGAATGGCGTAGAAAAGCACAAAACCGGTAACTACCATCACGGTGAAACCAATCATCATGGGCTTGTCCAGTCTGTCGGCAATCGTGGATACAGGAGTATCTTTAAAGGCTACGCCGAGCATGCGCAGGTCGATAACAACTAACATGCCCAGAAAGAGCATTAACGTCAGCACATGAGTCGATTCGACCCATCCATACATATAGTAGGATTCGTGTAGGCCTGTACTCCACTGGTGTGTGTCCAGCCATTGGGCAAATCGGAAAAGTAACTCATTTAACACTGACAGGTAACCCGTTTTTTTCTTCTGGTTGGCGACATCATACGTGAAGGGTATGCTGTGGAATAGTCTAGGGGCATAATCACTGTTTGATGAAAACAGGTCTGAAGGAGAACTGCATGAAGCTTGCTACAATGACTTTGCGACTAATATTGGCGTTACCGGTTTTGCTGGTCGGTCCCACGCAAGCTGCAGATTTACCCCCATGGGCACAACCCGATGTTGTTATGGCTGCCCTTGAAATACGCATGAGTGAGGATCAGATTCCGCAGTTTCGAGAGGCGGTATCAACTTATATTTCTGATCTCACTGCAATGGTTTCACAAGTGAGCCGGGGTAACAACGCGACAGGCATTGAACGGAAAATTAGAAGTAAGAATAACCATCTGGTCCAGAAAATGGACGAACGCATGGCAGAGTTTTTGTCGGCAGAACAAATGCAAAAGTACGAGATCTATCGGGATCTGTTACTGGCTGCAATGACGCCTTGATAGTTAATCTAACGTGATAAATAAGGGGCAACTGAATTGTTTTACATTGCATGCTCCAGTACAGGTCGTTAGCCAAATCTGCCTGTCGCATAACGCGTCAGTCAGGGGAAAACAGCTGAAAATGAAATCCATTCATATGGAAAATACTTAATAAAACCAATAAGATAAGACTGTTTTAAGGTTATTCACCATGTTGTCCACAGTGTCGCCACGACTTATATACAGATATTCGTGACTTATCCCCAGCTTATCCACCTGACCTTGCGAACGTTTCATTAGCCATCAGTGTTCATTGTGATAAATTGTCTATCAACGGTTCGGCATGGTCGTTCACCCGGAAACGGGGAATGGTCCAGGTTCAAACCGAAAGACCTGTGCCGGGTCGAGGTCGCCGAGGCAAAGGCGGCTTAAGGGTTACCGGCAACTTCTTCGGAAGTATTTGCGACCCTGTCGTTGCAAAAGACCGGATACCTGTTCACTGATTGTCGGCGATCGACCCAGTTAGTGAGGACGTAAGCAACGCGTCCGAAAATAATGGCTTAAAGCAAGCTGGTTGTGAACGGACCCAGAGACGTTTGGTGACGGCAGCAACCAAAGTGTGAGGGACCTGGATTGACTTCTCTCTAACGGCTGAATCTAACGGTTCAGCAAAAAAGAGTAGAAGAAAATCTGGAGAACAAGCGCACCGGGTTAACCGGCCAGAGCTTTTACACCTCGGAGTGATCCGTCGGTTTGAGAGTTCCGGCCCAAGACCCAACCGGATCTTCGGATTCGGAAGGATAGACCCAGTAATTTTGGATTCGTCCATTATTACCCCGGCCAAATCCTAATCCTGAAACCCCGCTTCGGCGGGGTTTCTCTTTTTTATCCCTTTTTTTAGACCCCTTCACTTCCCGGACCCGTCTGAAACACTCACAACCGCTTCGGAAGTCGCTAATGCATTGAATGTCTGGCATGCTGATCAACTGATCAGGTATGGGGTTACACTATGAATGGTTTTACAGACATAGAATACCGGGTTGACGGTTGTGCTGCAGTAATCACGCTGAACCGGCCGGAAAAGCTCAATGCTTTTACTTACCACACGCTCAACGAAATTAGAACCGCTGTTAATCAGTCAGTTGCTGACTCGGACATCATCGGAATAGTGCTCACAGGCAACGGCAGGGGGTTCTCTGCCGGGTTGGACTCTCAGGTTCTTGCAGAAGTCACCAGCGGCAAGGAGACCACCAGGAGCGACGCTGAAATGAGTGAGGATGAGTTGCCCGGCATTTTCAGCTATCTGCTCGAAGTACCCAAACCGGTGATCGCAGCGGTCAATGGTGTAGCCGCAGGTGGTGGTTTGATCCTGGCACTGATGAGTGATATCAGGATCGCGTCAACCGATGCGAGTTTTATCACTGTCTTTCTAAAACGTGGTCTTATCGCTGAACACGGTTCCAGCTGGATCTTGCCAAGAATGGTGGGAACCGGGCGTGCTCTGGATCTGTTGTGGATGAGTGACAGGATTGACGCCGCGACAGCGCAGCAACTTGGGCTGGTAGAAAAGCTGGTAGAGCCGGATCAGTTAGTGCATCAGGCCTGTGCGTATATAGAACGTATGGCGGAAACGTCTGCGCCACTGGCGATTGCTGAAACCAAGCGACTGGTTTACGGCCATCTCGGCAAAGGCTATGTTGATGCGCTGCACGAAGCCAATGAATCGCAAAATCGATTTATTGCAGCACCGGATGCCTCAGAAGGTGCCAGCGCACTGCTGGAGAAACGGAAACCCAATTTCCAGAGACTCGGTGAGGAAAAATAATTCGAACTCAACCCCGCTATTTCATTGTGAAATACCAAGAGATAAAGAGATACATATCATGCTGGTTGATATTGCTGGTTCTGATCAAGGGAAAACCGTAAATTAGCAGCAACAATCTGGGTGTAAAACACTTTTACTATTGCAAGAAAGCCGCAGAACAACGGAGAAAAAATGCCTGATCTAGAAAATGACTTATTCACACTGGCGATGTCAGAGAAAGCACAACCTTTGATGGATGCGGTAAAAAAACATATTAAACAGAACGTGGAACCCATCACTGAAGAGTTCTTTGCACTTGAGAAGGGCAAGGAAGATCGCTGGTCCTGGCACCCACGGCAACTTGAATTACTCGATGGCGCAAAGGAAAAAGCCAAGCAATCCGGGTTATGGAACTTCTTCCTGCCTGATTCTGAAATGGGAGATGGCCTGACCAATCTGGACTATGCCTATATTGCGACGGAACTTGGAAAGTATGCCCTGGCGTCAGAAACGTTGAATTGTAGCGCTCCGGACACAGGTAACATGGAAGTGCTGGAACGGGTTGGCACTGAGGCACAGAAGGAAAAATGGCTGAAGCCGTTGTTGAATGGTGAAATTCGTTCGGCCTATGCCATGACGGAGCCTGGTCTGCCGTCGTCCGATGCAAAAAATATCAGCACCCAGGCAGTGCTCGATGGTGATGAGTGGGTGATAAATGGCGAGAAATTTTATATCTCAGGAGCCGGAGACCCACGATGCAAAATTATGATCACCATGGTCAAGACCAGCCCTGATGCGCCTCCGAGTCAGCAGCAATCACAGATTCTGGTGCCAAAAGACACCCCGGGCGTTGAGATCCTGGAAGGTATGCAGGTATTTGGCCAAGATCATGCGCCCCGCGGCCATATGCATATCAAATTCAACAATGTTCGGGTGCCCAAAGAGAACATTCTGCTGGGTGAAGGGCGAGGATTTGAAATTTCCCAGGTCAGGTTGGGTCCCGGTCGAATTCATCACTGTATGCGCTCTATTGGTAAAGCCGAAAAGGCGCTTGAGCTGATGGTGACCAGGGCCGGTAGTCGAGTTGCTTTTGGTAAGCCGATTGCGAAATTGGGAAAAAATCTTGAAGTCATCTCACGGGCACGTATTGAAATTGATGCAATGCGCCTCATGGTGCTGCAGGCGGCGAAGGCGATGGACGTCCTCGGTAACAAGGAAGCCAGGGTCTATGTGAGTGCCGTGAAAGCCATGGTTCCTGAAAAGGTTTGTCTCATCATCGACCAGGCGATACAGATGCATGGCGCGACCGGAATCTCACAGTGGACACCACTGGCGGCAATGTATACTGATCTGCGTCACCTGCGGTTCGCCGACGGACCGGATGAGGTGCACCATATGGTGGTTGGACGCAGTGAGTTGCAGAAGTATGACCTGTGGTAGGGACTTATAATGACAAATAAAACGACAGACCTTACATCGTCAGAGAATCGCCAGGTAATAATTGATTCTTTACCGGACGGCCCGTTGATGGAATCGAATTACCGAATGGAAACCGGCCCGATACCAGAACCCGTTGAGGCTGAAGTGTTGTGCCGAACTCTGGTGCTGACCATTGGCGCGGGAACCCGGGCAGGGTTACAAGGCAGTGCCAGTTACGCTGGTGCACCAAAAACAAATATTGTGATGAACGGAACGGGTGTAGGCCGGGTTGTCAAGTCTAATGACCCGCGGCTGTCGGAAGGTGATCTGGTGGTGTGTCCCTCCGGGTGGCAGGAATACTCAGTACACAAAGGCAAAAACCTGACCCGGGTCGAAGATGATATCGACCCTGCTCACTATCTGGGTGCGTTGGGTACCAATGGCTTGACCGCCTATTTTGGATTGCTGAAAGTTGGCGATCCCAGTGAGGGAGAAACAGTGTTGGTTTCTGCGGCGGCGGGTTCTGTGGGGCACCTGGTTGGGCAGATTGCAAAAATTAAAGGCTGTCGCACGGTAGGTGTTACCTCGACTGCCGGGAAGTGTCATCTGCTGGAGGACAAGCTTGGCTATGACGCCTCGGTTTCGTACCGCTCGGATGATTTTCGGGCAGAGCTCAAGCAAGCATGTACCAACGGCGTTGATGTGTATTTTGACAATACCGGCGGAGACATTCTTGGTAATGCGCTATTTCGCATGAACGAGCACAGCAGAATTGTCTGCTGTGGTGTGGTTTCGCAATACGATACTTCCAACCCCGCAGGGGGGCCAAGGGGTATACCCGGGCTGCTGGTCAACAAACGGATTCGAATGGAAGGCTTTCTGGTGTTTGATTTTCTTGAACAGTACGAATCTGCCCGAGAAGAAATTAAATCCTGGATCAAGTCAGGATCCCTGGTGCCGCTTAACGATGAGTTTAATGGTCTGGAGCGGGCACCAGCAGCATTCGTTGATTTGTTGGCCGGTGGCAATGTAGGGACGCGAATAATCCGGGTCGCCGACTAGCATCCTGTACTGCGATCCTTGATGATCGCATTGACAATCGTTTCGCAAATTATTTCCCGGCTAAGTTGTATGCTGACGACTAAACCATTCTTCGCCGGTTCAAGGGAACTGAACTGGCTGCGGAGTAAATTGTCGTTCATAAATGCGTGTGTTCTGGTGGCCAGCCGCGCCTGTATGAGTTCGAAACTTCCTTCAAGTAGCACTGAAAAAATCCTCTTCTGATCGACCCCGAGTAATTCCCGATAAGATTGTTTGAGAGCGGAGCATGCAAGAACCGTGTGTTTTCCCTGCTGGTTGTTGTTGGCGATCAGATTCCGCAACCTGGTCAACCAGGGTACTCGATCCTCGTCTGACAAGGGTAGTCCCTGGCGCATTTTTTCAATATTTTGCTCCGGGTGGTAGTCATCAGCATCGATGAACTGCCAATTGAGTTGTTCCGCAAGTTGTTTGCCGATAGTTGATTTACCGCAACCACTCACTCCGAACAGAACGATAACCATGAACAGACACTCCGCCACCTGGTTTAATAAAAAGATTAAGAATCTATGCGTCTTCCCAGTCGACATGAAATTTACCTTCACGATCGGTTCGCTCGAAGGTGTGAGCGCCAAAGAAATCTCTTTGTGCCTGAATCAGGTTGCTAGGCAGAGTTTCTGAGAGGTAAGAGTCGACGTAAGCCAGTGATGCGGACATGGCAGGCATTGACGAACCTGATTGGATGCCAGCAGCAACCAGGGAGCGCCAGGAATTCTGGCTTTGTTCAATAATCGGCTTGAGACCGGGAGCCAGCAATAGGTTCTCCAGTTCGCCGTTTTCATCAAATGCCTGTTTGATATCCGTAAGTAAAGCCGAACGAATAATACATCCCCCGCGCCACAGGCTTGCCACGCTTCCCAGGTTCGTGCCCCAGGAGAATTCCCTGGCAGCGCCTCCCAGTAAAGAGAAGCCCTGTGCATAGGTGCACAGGATGGCAGCCAATAATGCCTCGCCAATGATCGTTGTCCAGCCAGCCTGGTCTTCGACCGTAGTAGCTGCGCTAGTCACAATGCTGTGTGTATCGCTGTGTGGGTAGAGGCGGGACGCTTGTTCTCTTTGGTCTTTCATGGCAGAGAGGTGTCGCTCAGTCACTGCGGCGACAATCGTAGGAATGGGAACGCCTAACTGCATCGCGGAGTATACTGTCCACTGGCCTGTACCCTTTTGCTCTGCACGATCCGAAATAAGGTTGAGTAACAGCGTTCCTGTGAGCTCGTCCGGCTGGACTAAGATTTTCTCGGTAATTTCAACAAGGTAAGATTCGAGTGGTCCTTTGTTGAATTCAGCAAAGGTTGCACCAGCTCTTTCGGAGCTCCAGCCAAGCGCTTGCTGCATAAACCGGTAGGTCTCTGCAATAAGCTGCATGATGCCGTATTCAATACCGTTGTGAACCATCTTGACGTAGTGTCCGGCGCCATCTGGCCCGACATGATCAAAACAGGGATCAGAGTTTATGTGGGTAGATATGGCTTCGAACAAGGGCAGACATTGATTGTAAGCATCGATATTTCCGCCGACCATGACCGAGGCGCCATGTCGGGCTCCTTTTGCGCCTCCGGATATTCCAGTGCCCAGGTACTGAATCCCCTGTTGCTCCAGCATAAGGTGACGCCGGTGAGTATCCTCAAAATGTGAATTCCCACCGTCGATAATAATGTCATCCCTGTCCAGTATCGCTACCAGGTCGTCGATAACCCGGTCAACGGGGTCCCCCGCGGTGACCATAAGTAAGATTTTCCTTGGACGGTCCAGGGTTTTGACAAATGCGTGAATTGAGTCGGTTTTGTACAGCCGGGAATCGCTGTTTGCTGGTTGAATAAGGCTATGGACTTCGTCCGAATTGTAACTGAAAACTGCAACGTCCAGTTGCTCCAACAGGTTTTGAGTTAGATTGCGCCCCATCAAGCCCAGGCCAATGACGCCAATGGTCGTCTTTGTCATTGTCCGTCCCTCATTTCAACAGTGTATAGGTTCGGCTCCCCTATGATTCACTATCCGTAAGGGCGTTAAATTTGTTGATCACACTGGCGTTGATGGCACGTTCCGGTGGTTGAATGCCCGCATTGCCTGATTCCCCCGGTTCCGGGTCAGAATAGTAACCCAGCGCGTAATTACCCATGGAGTAACCCAATAGATCCTGTAACGCTGGCTCCAGGTTTTTTGCAATATGCGGTGGACAGGACAGGTACTGGTTTTCTTCCTGGCGCAGCCACCCCAGGCAGTAGGTGATATTCAACCCCATTCTGGATTCGTCGGCCCGGTTCTCACCTCCCGAATGAATCACCGAGCCGGTGTAAAGCAGTACCGAACCACGGTTCATCTCTGCCTGACAGACTTCGTCCGGTTCTGCTCTTCTTTTGTAAGGCCAATGGTTGCTTCCGGGTACGACCCGGGTAGCGCCATTTTCAGAATTGAAATCAGTCAACGCCCAGATAGTGTTGAACTGCGGTTCGATGGAGGCTGGCAGATGCGTGCCCCAGGCCAGACGATCACGATGCAGCACCTGGGCACCTTCACCTGGACCTATGTTAATCGTCTGGGTCAGGTGGAGAATAATTTTCTCCGTAAAAGGAAGCAGGAAGCCATTAGCCAGAGACAGAATTTTGCTGTCGGTGACAATATCCCGACAAGCCGGTGTTCGTGCAACCAATGCACCGGTTCTGCGGGTACTCTTACCGGAGAAATCATCACCGCCAAAACGTGTGTTTTCCACAAACGGAGCGACCTGTTGTCTAATTGTTGCTGCAAGGCTCAGATCGAGCGCATTTGACAGGATGCAGGCGCCATCGCGTTTGATGACGTCAAGAATGTCATCGTCAGATGTATTGGCAGGTAAGGTTTCAAGTTGTGGCATTTGTTCTTCTCCGTCTATGGTGCAGCATGAATCGGGTCAACCCAGTGCAACCCGTCTGGATCTTCGATGACAGGAATATCCAGATTAACTATAACGGGATCCTGATCACTGCGAACCAGCATGCAATGCAAAGCTTCATTTTCACTGGCGTTGATTTCCTGGTGCGGAACATAAGGCGGGACGAAAATAAAATCACCGGGCCCTGCTTCTGCAACATATTGAAGCTTGTCTCCCCAGCGCATACGGGCACGGCCGCTGACGATGTAAATAATGCTCTCCAGTGCACCATGATGGTGTGCACCTGTCTTCGCATCTGGATGAATTTCCACCGTTCCGGCCCAGAGCTTTTGCGCACCGGCTGTTGCGTAGGTCACTGCTGCGGCACGATTCATACCGGGAGTTTGGGGGGTGTTGATATCCAGATGCTCGCCGCTGATGACTTTGACACCCTCGTTGCGCCAGTCTTTGGTCTCTTCAGTCATAGGATTGATTCGGATTAGTGGCCAGATAGAGACTTAACCATCTTCTGTGGGTATTGGCAAACCCAATAAACCACGGGCACAGATCTCCCATGACCTTGCCATGAAGGTTTTTATTAGTGTAGTGTCCTGTTAATAACTCTACTTGTTAAGGATATTAGTGCGATGGCTGTTCCAGGTTCACCAGACAACGCTACACCCAATACTCCCGTGCTATCACTGGAACAGAAACGCTCACTGTATCGTGACGGCTATATAGTCTTAAAAAATGCAGTGTCAGAGGAACACGTTGAGGCCGCACGAGCCCGTATTCGGGCTGCAAAGAAAGGCGAGAACCTGGGAACAGAAAAAGAAATGACTGATCTTGTGAATGCATCATCCATTACGCCGATACTGCACGAAGTCATGGGTTATTTCGATCCACCGATTGTCTGCCAGGTTGGTGTGATAAAAGTCAGGGAACCTGGTGAGCACTTCAACAATATTGGTTATCGCGACAAGGACATGCCGTACTATGGGGCCGAAACGCATATGGATGGCAGTATTACTATTGCCGCACCACAAACAGTGCAGGAAGGTACCGAGGAAGAAATCTACAGGCGTTATTTTGCATCAGGCCCAAAAGGAGATCTGGGTCGAAGTCCCGACGTTATGGGTCACAACTCTGTGCCCATGTTTGAAGATCCTGAGATGACACTCGGCCTGGGAAGTTTTACAGCGTTTGCATTCGTTTGTCTGAGCGACCAGACCGTAGAGGGATGTGGTCAGACTGCACTGTTGAAGGGTGCCCATCATGCAACCGAAAAATTCTTCCAGATGCAACGTGATGAAAACAATCACCTGGGGCCAGAAGGTCCGGGTTGGCCCAGACTGGATTATGAAAGCCCTAATCGCACCGGGCTGGTCTACTTACCAGAGGAAGTTAGAAATAAATTCCTGGATGAGAACTCCGAGAGTACACCGGATGGCAAGAAGTGGCCCCGACCGACCCAGATACTCATGCAACCTGGGGATGCATGTATAACGGTCTACCAGATACCACATTCCGGTACCCGCAATGAAAATGGTACAGAATCCCGCAAGAATATTATCTTCCGAATTCGCAACAAGAGTCGTCAGCCGGATGTTATGGTGAACGGTGTCACCGATCACCCGGACCGTGGGCAGATAGGTGAATGGCTGGAGTTCGAAGAAGGCAACGATCCCTGGGAGCGTTCAAAATTTGCCATGTGTAACATGTGGCATGAATGGGAAGGTATGAAGGAAGTCGTGGCGGAGCAGAAAGGGAAATAACGGGCCAACCTCAATATAACATAGCAACCTTATCTTGATCAGGAGAATTAGATGCCAGCGCTGGATGGATTGAGAATTCTTGATATGACCCAGTATGAAGCGGGCACATCGTGTACCCAGGCGTTGGCCTGGCTGGGAGCTGATGTGGTTAAAATCGAGGCTCCCGGGTACGGTGACCCTGGGAGGGGAGTCGGGCTAAGCGGAGAAGCTGCATATTCGGCCTATTTTTGTAACTGGAATGCCAATAAAAGAAGTATTGCTATTAATCTGAAATCATCCGAGGGTCGGGACCTGTTTATTCGACTGTTGCCGGGCTTTGATGTCTTTGTGGAAAACTATGGCCCTGGGGTAATCGAAAAACTCGGGCTTGAATATGAAACCCTCAAGGCCGCTCATCCGCCGATTATTCACGCCCGCATAAAAGGCTTCGGTACTTCCGGTCCCTACTCGAAATACAAAAGTTACGATGGCATCGCCCAGGCAGCCGCAGGTGCATTCTCGGTCACGGGTGAAGCGGACGGACCGCCTTTGTGCCCCGGGCCGACAACTGGCGACTCGGGAACCGGTGTGCAGATGGGCATGGCAATCCTGGCTGCGTACATTCAGCGATTGCGTACCGGGGAAGGTCAGCAACTGGAAATCTCCATGCAGGAAGCGATGACCTATTTTATGCGTACCAGAATTGCTTTCGGTGGGGATTGGGGTAAGGGTGTGACGCCCCGCAACGGGAATTTCCAGGGATTGCCACCGGTGAACCTATACCCCTGTAAGCCCTTTGGGCCCAATGACTGGGTATTTCTGATGCCGGTTACCTCACAGCACTGGGATCAGCTTTGTGTCGCGACGGACAACCCGGGTCTATTGGTAGATCCGCGCTTCGACAGCCCGCAAACCCGCCTCAAAAATCAGGACCTTGTCTATGAAACCTTTGCCAGCTGGACGAGAGACAGAACCAAATTTGAAGTGATGAAAACCCTCGGAGAAGCTGGTCTGCCGTGCTCAGCGGTCATGAATACCAGCGAGTTACACTCAGATCCACACCTGATTGATCGGGGGTTCATCAACAACATTGAGCACCCGGTGCACGGCAATGTCCCGTTGCTTGGATTTGGCCCGAGGCTGTCCGCTTCGGATGTTCCTATTCAGCGCGCGCCTCTGCTTGGTGAACACACGGAAGAACTTCTACAGCAGGAGTTGGGTTTACCGGACGAGGATCTTCAATCATTAAGGCAGTCCGGAGTGATTGGCTAGGTGTAGCTGTTACCTACCGGGAGGACAGATGATCAATCTCGACGGTAAAGTCGTGCTGGTGACAGGCGGTTCACGAGGAATCGGCAGTGCCACAGCGAAAGCGATCGCTGCTGCAGGTGGTGATGTCGTTTTACACTTTGCCGCCAACAAAAGCGCTGCTGATAAAACCGCTGCGTTGATTGAAACAGGGAAAAGTCATATTGTTCAGGGCGATTTAAACGAACCGGGTATGGCGAAATCGGTTTGGCAGATGGCATTGAACTGGAAAGGGCGTATTGATGTGGTAGTCAATAATGCCGGTGTATTTCAGGCGGCGAGCATCGATGGAAGCGACGAGGATTGGGATGCAAGCTGGCGGAGAACCTTGCAGATCAACCTGGTTGCCAGTGGAGACTTCTGCCGTTGTGCAGTAAATACATGGCGTAGAGCTGGTACAGGTGGCATTATTATCAATGTATCCAGCCGGGCTGCTTCCCGGGGCGATGGCCCCGATTACTGGTCCTATGCGGCCTCCAAGGGTGGCATGGTAGCGCTGACAAAGACTATCGCACGCGCCTATGCTGCAGAAGGTATCTTTGCCTATGGTGTCGCGCCTGGTTATGTGGAGACTGATATGGCGTTGGAGGCCTTTGCAAAAGATCCGACCCTCAAAGAAATTGTAACCCGAGAGATCCCCATCGGTGATATTGCACCGACGTCAGACATCGCAAATACCATATGTTTTCTGGCATCGGGCCTGGTGCCCCATGCCACGGGAACAACGATCGATATCAACGGTGCGTCCCACGTCCGCTGACCCGTGGTAACATAGCCTCAACGACATGGAAGTTGTATCTTTTGAGCAATAACGAAACAGAATCAGAATCCCGGACAAACTCGGGTCGCGAGGGAATTCTTGACTCCATTCCCCTCGGTATTCTGGAAATTGATCCCGCCGGTTCCCTACAGCAATCCGATGTTCCTCGACATGATCGATCTGCAAATCAACTGGAGCTGCCAACGAGATGACAACGACCAAATGGTCGCCCTGGTTGCTGTGTTTACCGACGTGACCGAAACACCAGCAGTATCAATCGCGCCAAAGCCAGCGCAGGGTTTCGGCAAATATGGCACCACCATGCGACAGATTATGCCCGCCGGTGCCAAACTCAAACTTGAAGTCATAGTCTGCCCAGGTCAGTGCACTGGCCATTGCCTGGTTGGCGAGTGCCCAATCACCGAAAGGTGTGTTGGCGTCGTTTTCACCACTCTGCAAAAAAGCCCGGATCGGCTTACGGTCAGTTTTTCTAATTATTGATGGAAAGTTATGGCCACCCCATATGTCCGTAAAGGAACCACAGTGGCTGATCACCCGCTGGCAATTTTCCGGTTGCTGCCAGGCAACATTGAATG
Organism: Pseudomonadales bacterium; assembly: GCA_029941905.1. GTDB lineage: Bacteria > Pseudomonadota > Gammaproteobacteria > Pseudomonadales > Azotimanducaceae > JAHRVQ01. The sequence continues at coordinate 47,772 of JAPYTQ010000025.1, forward strand.
CGGCGATCCCGCCGCTGCTGATGCCGCAGATCGTTCTTTGTTCAGGTCGTTGACTCACTTCTATATCCAGTTCATTTTCCACGAACGGCAGAACATCCTGAAACAGGAAATCAGCGTATACGGGTGTCAGGCTGTCATACTCAAAGCTTCGTTGTGCGGCTCTGGGATCATAGGATTCAACCGGTGTTTTGACCGGTCCTGATGGATCCCCCGGGTTGATAAAGATGGCAATAGTGGATTGAATCGCCTCCTGGTGATGCAAGGTATCGAGCACATGGGTGGCCCTGACGGGCCCACTTCGGCCCAGGTACCAGGCGCCGTCATTAAAAAATATCACCTGCGGTTTGCCAGGTTCTTGTTTGACAGCCCCTCGTTTGATCGATAAGCCGGGTTCAAAAACCGCCGGTGCATAAACCCATAGGTCTCGAGTCGTACCAGGATAGACACGACTTTGGTCCCAGTTTTCAAACTTAACCACACTTCCCCTGGGAACGGATTCATCGGGGAAGGCTTCCGGGCAGGGATGATAGGCCGCGTCCCATGCGGGATCATTGATCACCCCGTTTTTTTTGCCATTGACTTCAGCGCGAATTGTTTTATCGAGCTGCAGGGCTTGATGAGTTGTGATATCCATTGGCATCGTATTGGCTCTACCTGTGCTTTAGTTTAGATCGCGAGGCGGGCTCATCCGGGCAAACGTTTCCCTGATTCCGAGTCAAACATATGCAGGGCTTGATCTGCAATTTTTAAATGTAGTGATTCGCCTTCATTAAAGTTGGCTGAACCTGGCAGTTTCACCACGATACTTGTGTTGGTCAGCGAATTCGGCGCAAGCAGACAATGAACCAGGGTCTCGGCGCCCAGGGTTTCGACGGCTTCAACAGTGCAAGAAAAGTCGGCATCTGATTCGCTGCTGAGTAGTAATTTTTCAGGTCGAATACCGACTGTGACCGTTTTACCTTCGTGGGTAGATGCTTCGACTCTAGTTCTCACCGACTGGCCGGAATCGAGAGTGACAGCAGGTCCGTTATCTGGCTTGTTAAGAAAGCGCCCGGTAAAAAAGTTCATTTCCGGAGAACCAATAAATCCGGCTACATACACCGTGGCGGGTTTCTCGTAGATGTTTTGTGGTGTATCAATCTGTTCAATACTCCCCTGGTTAAGTACAACCAGGCGGTCTGCGAGGGTCATGGCTTCAACCTGATCATGGGTGACATAGAGGCTGGTTACATTCAGTCGTCGTTGCAGCTCACGTATTTCCATTCTCATCTGGGTTCGCAGCTTGGCATCCAGGTTGGACAATGGTTCGTCGAACAGGAATACGGCGGGCTCACGAACAATTGCGCGCCCCATGGCAACCCGTTGGCGTTGTCCGCCGGAAAGCGCTCGCGGATTTCGGTGCAGGAATTCTTCCAACTGCAACATCTTTGCCGCCACCGAAACCCGTCTGACAATATCTTGTTTTGGCAAGCCCCTGAGTTTTAGTCCATAGGCCATGTTGTTGAACACATTCATATGCGGGTAGAGTGCGTAGTTCTGAAAAACCATGGCAATGTCACGGTCTTTGGGTTCTACGTTATTAACAATTCGGCCGCCGATTGCAATTTCACCTTGCGTGATTGCTTCGAGCCCTGCCACCATGCGCAACAAACTGGATTTACCACAACCCGAAGGGCCGACAATGACTACAAACTCTCCATCGGTAACATCGATATTGATATCGAACAGAACCTGGGTATCGCCGTAAGATTTAGCGACGTTGCTGATATTGACACTGGCCATATTATTTCTCTGTCTCCGTTAATCCTCTAACGAATAGTTTCTGCATGCCGAGAACGACGAGTACCGGTGGCAACATGGACATCAAGGCCGTCATCATAATGATATGCCAGGCCGGGTCACCTTCGGCTGTTTCGAGCAATCCCTTGATCCCCATCACGATGGTATACATTGATTTCTCGGTGGTAATCAGCAATGGCCACAAGTATTGATTCCAGCCAAAGATAAACAAAATCACAAACAGCGCAGCGATACTGGTTCGTGACATGGGCAGCAGGATGTCAACAAAGAACCGCATGGGGCCTGCGCCATCTATTCGAGCGGCCTCGAGCATTTCATCCGGTACTGTGAGAAATGTCTGGCGAAACATAAATGTCGCCGTTGCGCTGGCGATGAGCGGAATTGTCAATCCCCAGTACGAATCCAGCATGTTCAGGTTTGCAACCACCTCAAAAGTGGGAAGGATGCGGACTTCCACCGGTAACATCAGGGTCACAAATATCATCCAGAAAAAAAACATCCGGAATCGGAACTCAAAGTAAACGATGGCAAATGCGGAGAGTAGTGAGATTGATATTTTTCCCACCGCAATTATCAATGCCATGACGAGTGAATTCAGCATCATCATTCCGACGGGAATACCACCGATGGAGTCTTCACTTGAGGTAAAAGTTGCCTTCAGGTTAACGAAAAACTGATCACCGGGCAGCAGTGGAAAAGGAACCTGCGTCACACGTACGGCATCGTGGGTCGCCGCCACGAATGTGATCCATACCGGGAATACGACGATCAGTATCCCGATGATAAGCACTGCGTGCGAAACGAATGTTGTCAGAGGGCGATTTTCAATCATGACGATTGATCTTCCACGGTCAAGGAATCCATTAATAATCCACTTTCCGTTCGATGTAACGAAATTGGATGACTGTAATGAAGATAACCATGATCATGAGTATCGTCGATTGCGCCGCAGACCCCCCCAGGTCAAGACCGATAAAGCCATCGTTGTAGGCCTTGTAGACCAGAATTTCAGTTGCCTTTGCCGGTCCACCGGCTGTGACCACGTGAATGATGCCGAAGGTTTCAAAAAATGCGTAAACGATGTTGACTACCAGCAGGAAAAAGGTTGTTGGGGTAATCAGTGGGAACACAATACCCCAGAATCGACGGACCGGCCCGGCCCCGTCAATCGCAGCAGCCTCGATTAGCGATTTGGGTATTGCCTGCATGGCAGCAAGAAAAAACAAAAAGTTGTAGCTGATCTGTTTCCAGGTGGCAGCCATAATCACCAGGCTCATGGCTTCACCGCCATTGAGTTTGTGGTTCCAGTTCCAGCCAACTGTGTCAAGAAAGTAAGTCAGAATTCCAAGGGTCGGGTCAAACATAAATACCCATAAGGCACCGGCGATGGCTGGCGCAACTGCATAGGGCCAGATTAACATCGTGCGATAAAACAGTGAGCCCTTGATAACCTGGTCGGCCATTCCGGCAAGAACCAGTGCGGTCAGGATTGAGAGTGTTGCCACCATCGATGAGAAGAACAGGGTGCGGTAAAAGGTGTCGAAGTATAATTTATCTTCAAACAATAGCTGATAGTTTTCAAGAAAGACAAACTCCGTGGATAGGCCAAAAGCGTCTTCAATAAGAAATGACTGGTATACGGACTGTCCGGCTGGCCACATGAAGAAAACGCAAGTGATCAGAATCTGTGGTGCAACCAGTGCATAAGGTAACCAGGACGATTCGAAGTGTACTCGCTTTAGCACCGGGGTTTTAACACTTGACTAGCCCTGATCTGACAGCGAGCGATGTTGCATCGAACAACCCTGAATATTCAAGTTCGTGAGGTGATGGAAAAATGCTTCGATTTAACGTCAAATCAGTTCCTGTTCTGAAAGTCATGCGTGTCCGAATGAACCTGGTTAATTTGCACGTTCGAATTTTCGCAGTAACTTGTTACCTCTAGTCACGGCGTCATCAAGGCCTTGAGATGCCGTTTTTGTGCCTGCCCAGATGGCTTCCAGTTCTTCGTTAACTATTGCCCGGACCTGAACATAATTGCCGAATCTCAAGCCCCGGGAATTCTTCGTCGGCGTGTTTAGGCTGAGTTGTTTGACGGCGGTATCTGTGCCTGGGTTTCTGTCATAAAAACCCTGGGCGCGTGAAAGTTCAGCGGCTTCCAGGGTGATGGGTACATAACCGGTTTGCTGATGCCACCAGGCTTGCACTTGTGGTGTAGAAAGATAACTCAGAAACTTCGCAACGCCTTTGTAGCTCTGTCTGCTATGTCCTCTCAGAACCCAGAGGGTGGCTCCGCCGATAATAGAATTTTGAGCGGATGATGCCACCTCGGTATCAAGGGGTAGCATGGTTTGACCATATTTAAATTTCGCCTGGCTTTTTAGTGCTGCGGTGTTTGCCGAAGAGCTCATCCACATGCCGCAAGTACCGCTGGTAAACAGGGGCAGGCTGCTGTCTTCTCGCCCGCCGTAAACAAAGGTGCCATCTGGTTGGGAGTCTGCGATGGATTGGATTCTATTTTTTATACTCGATGAATTGAACGTCAGTTCTGCATCGAAACCAGTATATCCGTTTTCCCTGGTACCCAGTGGTTGATTGTGCCAGGCGGAATAGTTTTCAATCATTACCCAGGATTGCCAGCCGAAAGAAAAGCCGCATTTCATTCCAGATGCCAGTAGTTTCTTTGCGGCTTTGTTTACATCCTCCCAGGTGACAGGAGGGCTTTGAATCCCGGCTTTTTTAAAGGCGGTTTTGTTGTACCACATGACCGGGGTTGAAGAGTTAAAAGGCATGGACAACAGGTCGCCCTCTGGTGTCTGGTAATAGGATATAACACCCCGTAGATAGATTGAACTATCAAATGGCTCACCGGAATCCTGCATCACATTTTCGACGGGGTAGACTGCCCCTCTGGCGGCCATCATGGTTGCTGTCCCCACTTCGAAAACCTGCACAATATGCGGCTGCTTTTTTGCCCGAAATGCAGCGACTGCGGCGGTCATGGTATCGGTATAGTTGCCCTTGTAGCTGGGTATGATTTTGTACTCGTTTTGAGTCGAATTAAAATCCCTGGCGATCTTATCGACCCGTTCTCCATTTTCCGATCCCATGGCGTGCCACCAGGATATTTCAGTCACTGCCAGGCAAACTGGCGCTGACGTCGCCAGACCCAGGATGCAAAGCATGAATACAATATTTTTCATGGTTTCTCGCTTGTAGCTGAAGGCATCGTACAAGTTCTCCTTATTTCGATCATTCGCCCGTGTAATACTCAAACAACCAATTAAGATCTTCCGGTTCTTCGGCGATAAGATCTGCGCCTGCTCCGACCAGTTCATCTTGTGAACCGTATCCCCACAGCACACCAACAGTCTGGATATTGTTGGCCTTGCCGCCCTTAATATCATGGGATCGGTCCCCTATCATCGCGGCGTGACGATGGGGTATTTTTTCTGCTGCCAGCAAATATTGAATCAACTCGGTTTTATCCTGCCGGGTTCCATCCAGCTCGCTGCCATAAACACCACTGAACAGATGGTCCAGTTCAAAGTGCTGCAGGATTCGCTCTGCAAAAACCTGAAGCTTTGATGTTGCGAGATAGAGTGATACGCCCATTTCCCTGAAGCTATGCAGGGCGTCCTGAATCCCCGGGTAAACGGAATTTTCGAAAATACCCACGTCAGCGAATCTCTCCCTGTAGAAGGTGACAGCCTGATTGATGTTCTCGTCTGTCGGGCTCGGTAGTAGTGTTCCGAAGGTTTCTTTCAAGGGCGGTCCTATTAACCTGACCAACTCATCTTCTGCGGGAACAGGCAAATCCAGTTTCTGCAGCGCATATTCGATGCATTTTGTGATTCCAGGTTTGGAATCGGTAATTGTACCGTCAAGGTCAAATAGTAATTTCATTGATAGCCATCAGAGAATTTTCAATGAGAGTGTACTGAATTGTGATACGTATTTTCAATTTATCCGGCGGTTTTTGCAGCGAATGAATCAGTCACCTTTACGCTGGCGCCGGTGTTTTTTGTCAACTTGCACTCCAGGGGTCGACTGGTGCAGCGAAACCTATGCTATTGTTCGGTTACCGAATTTGCATGAGCAATGCGAATTCTGGATATCGTTGAGCACCAAAAAGAGGAATGAGATATGGCGTACGATAAACCCATACCCACCCAGGGCACACATACCAAGCCCTTCTGGGAAGGAGCCAAACAAGGCAAGCTGATGCTGCCACGCTGTCAGGACTGTAATCGAGTCCATTGGTACCCACGTTTTATTTGCCCGTCCTGCCATTCAATGAACCTTGAATGGATCGAAGCCAGCGGTGAAGGCACGGTGCATACCTATGCCGTTCAACATTTGGCATTTGGCCCCTGGGCAGCTGAAGCCCCGTATGTCACCGCCTATATCGACCTGAATGAAGGTGATCGCATGCTAACAGTCCTTAAAGGGGTGGACCCGGGTAAGCCGGAAGAAATCAAGATTGGTACCAGGGTTAAAGTGGAATTTGAAAAAGCCAGTGACGATATACATATACCGTTCTGGCGCGTGGTGGAGGAGTAGAAGATGCCCGGTAAATTATCAGGAGCAGCAGCCATAGTCGGTGCTGCTGAAGCGAACCAGATTGGATTTCTTGAAGAACCGGTAACCGCGCTGCAGTTGCATATTGAGGCGATCAAGAACCTGAGTGTGCAAACAGGGGTGCCCATTAAGAACATTGAAGGTGTTTTCTCAACTGGCTGGTCGTCAGAGCTGTGCGAACACCTGGGCATTCAGCCGAAGTATATTGACACAACCGCGGTCGGCGGCTGCTCCTTTGAAATGCATGTGCATCATGCAATGGCGGCGATTCATGCAGGTATTATTGACATAGCGCTGGTGAGCCATGGGGAAAATGGCTTTTCATCCCGCAAGATTGGCGGACGTGGTGCTGGCAACTATGGCCGTGGTGGCGGCGTTTCATCCCCCGGTATGGAAATGACCATGGCGTATGGCGTTAATGGTGCGCCGTCGGGGTATGCCCACGCCATGGTGCGACATATGCACCGGTTCGGAACCACGACAGAAGATTTTGCTCACATCGCCAAGGTAACCCGTGACTGGGCAACCCTGAACCCACGGGCAGCGATGTATTCAAAGGAAAAGCATCCCTTCGGTGGCCCCATTACCGTCCAGCAGGTTGAAGAGTCGAGGCTGATTGCGTGGCCGCTAACGATACTACACTGTTGTATGGTGGCGGATCATGGTGGAGCGGTGTTGGTAACCAGCCCCAAAGTGGCTGCGGGTCTTAAAACCAAACCAGTTTGGATTGCCGGTGCCGGTGAGAGCATGGGCCATTCCAATATGATGGAGATGGATGATTTCACAGCAACATCAGCGCATATCTCCGCAGAGGCTGCCTACACCATGGCAGGTCTTGGCCCCAGCGATATGGAAATGGCGCAGATCTATGACTCGTTCACGATTACTGCTGCGATCACAGCAGAAATGCTGGGTCTTGCTCCACGGGGTGAAGGCCACACACTTTGGAAAGATGGCCACGCAGCCCCTGGGGGTAAGTTTCCAATCAATACCAATGGTGGTGGTTTGTCATTCAACCATAGCGGCATGTACGGCATGCCACTGTTAATTGAAGCATACCGGCAGTTATCCGGCACTGCTGAAGATGGCGTCAATGGTGACCTGGGTAAACAAACCAGTGCCAGGACCTGTGTGGTCAATGGCACTGGCGGGAGTCTTTCCACCACCGGGACCCTGGTCCTGGTAGCTGACGACTAGTCCCAGCAGCCTGCTGGATTCGGGGGTTGGGCAAGGGCTACTTAAGACTGCCAAGAAATTCCAACAGCAACTCGTTGGTTCTTTGGGCTCTCTCCTGCTGAATCCAGTGCCCCGCCCCGGCGAGTATTTCGTTCTTGAACAGCCTTGGCAGGGTTTGTGCAAATTTCTCGATTGATGCAGCACCCCACTGGGTCGGGCCGTCTTTTTCGCCGCCGATAAACAGGGACGGGATTGTAATCGGCTGTCCGGCATAGCAGGCCAGGTCTTCCCAGTCACGATCGACATTGCGGTAGCGATTTAAAGGCCCAAAAAATCCGGAGTATTCGAATTCGCGGGTATAGACATTCAGGTCTTCCTGGCTCATCCAGTCCGGCATTTTATCGGGATATACCAGTCGTTCCTTCAGGGTATGGCCCTTTGTGACCATGCTGATGTTTGGGCCATCGACAATATCACCACTGGCGCACCAGTAAAAACCCAAAATCCATTTTTGAATGTCTTCCTCGATTTCCCTCTCGGCTTTCCCCACTTGCTGAAAGTGATTGATATAGAAATCGTCTTCACCAGCCATCAGGGCAAACATTTCGGTAGGGCGAACAGCGCCACCACCTGCTGAGTAGGGTACAGATAACCCCGCCACGCCGGTAAACAGGTCTGGTCGCAGCAAGGCAGAATTCCACGCGATTGGCGCGCCCCAATCGTGACCGACAACCGTCACTTTGCCATTGTCAATTGCCTGCACCACACCGACCACATCCGCTACTTTCTGCAGCATGCGGTAGTCTTCTACCCGGGTTGGTTTTGATGAGCGGCCATAACCGCGCACATCCATGGCCACCGCGTGATAACCCTGTTCAGCCAGTACGGGGAGTTGTTCCCTCCAGGAGTACCATGACTCGGGAAATCCGTGAATCATTAACACGGTAGGACCTTCCCCGGTTTCGGCGAGGTGAATTCGGATATTGTTAGCAGATACCGTACGGTGTGTGATCCCGGTCATGATATTTCTCTGATTTTTTTGAGAGTGTGGCGTTTTTGCGACTGTGCTGTTCAGGTTGGGAACTTTAACCCCTGAGCACCCCGGTTGACAAAAAAGTGTCTACCACGGCTTTAGCGAGTGGTAATGATTGGTTTTCTTAACCGTTAGTCTTATTCTGACCCGGTACCCATGCGTAAATAAGGAGAAAGTAATGCCTGTCCAACTTCGCCAAATCTGCCTGGTCGCCCGGGAACTGGAACCTGTGATACAGGATTTGACTGCTATTCTTGGTATCAATCGATGCTTCGTCGACCCTGGCGTGGGTAAGTTTGGTCTTGAAAATACCCTCATGCCCATCGGCCGTAACTTCCTCGAGGTTGTCGCACCCGTGGAGGAAGGCACCGCCGGTGGTCGTTATCTGGATCGCCGTAACGGTGACGGTGGCTATATGGTGATCACTCAGGCTGATAGCGCCGAAACCCAAAAAATCGTCAGGCAAAATGCGTTGGACAATGATGTTCGTGTCGCCTTTGAATCCCAGCGTGAGGATTGGAATCTTTGCCAGTTGCATCCCGGGGATATGAAAGCTGCTTTTCTTGAAATTGAGTCGGATGCTCACAACGATTTTAACGGTCATTGGCATCCCGTGGGTGGTACTGGTTGGGAAGATAAGGTGAAGCAGGATGTCACCGTGGACTATCGAGGCGTTGAATTGCAGAGCAATGACCCGGTCGGGCTCGCTGAATTATGGGGCAGAGTCGCGGGATTGCCAGTGGAGCGAGACGGCGCAGAACTGAGAATGGCCCTTAACAATGTCGTCATCCGCTTTGTTCAGGAAGAAGATGGCCGCGGTGCGGGTTTGGGTGGCCTGGACATTGCTGTTGCCAATCGGGATCACATACTCAGTGAAGCAAAAGCAAGAGGTTGCTATGTCTCGGATGATCGAGTCGATATTTGTGGTACGCGGTGGTATTTACAGGATAGTTAGTGCCTATCCATAAATGATTATGTGTGCTTTTCCAGTCACGTTTTGTGCTATTAAAATAGACTCAATATGCGCAAAGTAGGGTGCTGAAGTCGAAATTTGACTATTTATGGATAATCACCAGTTAGGAAGCCTTTAAACCACTATTCGGCTCTTCTTGAAGCCATCCGTGAACTTATCCGGTAACTCTGATGTCAGTATCTGTGGGACTTGTGCATGATAAACAACGCTTATAACCGCACTAGTAGCGAATACACCCTTCGACCTCTATAATCCATCACCCTGCGAATTGCAGGCACTCCTTTTTTAAGACGTGGGTTGAGACGTGTTTTATCGAGATGCGCTGTTGAGATGCGCTTATTCGACGCGTTTGTAGAGATACGTTGTCTGCGTAAACCGAGATAATTTAATGACATCAAGAACACAGATGACTGACCATCAGGCCAGGGATTCTGCTTCGCAGTATGTGGGCGTCTGGTCAGGGGATGGTTCAGACACGAACTTCTTACCCCTGGACGCAGGTGTAATTCAGGCTTCAATACGCAGTTCAACCTGCGTGGTTCTGGATTCGAAGACCCACCGTATCGGATTAGCCTCACAAGGCGAGGTACATTCTGTTGCGCCTCTGAGTAAAACATCAGCTCAACAGTATCCGTTGTTGGGTATTTTGCCCCCAATGTATCCGGAATGGCTGGGCGATCGGGGCTTCCAGGAAACCCACAGGGTACGTTTTGCATACGTCGGCGGTGCTATGGCGCGTGGCATCGGGTCTGCAAAGCTGGTCATCGAGTTAGGCCAAATGGGCGCCATGGGTATGTTTGGCTCGGCAGGACTATCACCCGAAGTTGTCGAGGCTGCGATTACAGAAATCAGCGAGGCATTGGATCCGCAAGGCATATCCTGGGGGAGTAACTTGATCCATTCGCCCAATGAGCCGGAACTGGAACACCAGATTGTGGATCTGTACCTGCGACGCGGGGTTAAAAGGGTTTCTGCATCAGCATTTATGGGTTTGACCCCGGCAATTGTACGTTATGCATGCTCGGGCTTGTCACGGGCGGATGACGGATCTGTACGGCGTCAGAATCATGTATTTGCCAAGATCTCCCGGGAAGAGGTCGCGCGTCATTTTTTAACACCGGCGCCTCAAAAAATCCTCGATCAACTGGTTACAGAAGGTAAACTGACCCTTGCCGAGGCAGAAATTGCAGCGACTATCCCCCTGGCAGAAGACATTATCGTCGAGTCTGATTCTGGCGGTCATACCGACAACCGGCCTCTGAATGCACTGTTTCCGGCCATTATGAGCTTGCGTGACAGGCTCGTGGTGGAATATGGCTATGATCGACCGATTCGATTGGGCGCAGCGGGCAGCCTGGGCACGCCTGTTAGTGTCGCTGCGGCATTTTCTCTTGGTGCCGCGTTCGTACTGATCGGCACGGTACATCAGGCTGCCGTCGAATCAGGGGTTTCGGATAGCAGTCGTCAACTGCTAGCCCAGGCGGCATTGACCGATGTGGCAATGACAGCTTCTGCTGATATGTTTGAACTTGGTGTTAAAGTGCAGGTTCTGCAGCGCGGGACGATGATGGCGGTGAGAGGTAATCAATTATACGAGCTATATAGCCGATACGATTCGATTGAAGATATTCCTGCGGACCAACGATCCAATATAGAGAAGAACATTTTCAGGTCATCACTTGAGGATATCTGGGAGCAGACACAGGAATTTTTCAACAGAACCGACCCTGGACAAATTGACAAGGCGCTGAAGAATCCAAAACACAAGATGGCGCTGATTTTTCGATGGTACATTGGCAGCTCGAGCCAGTGGCCAATTGTGGGTGATGAATCCCGCCAGATTGACTATCAGTTGTGGTGTGGTCCGGCGATGGGGGCATTCAATCGCTGGGTAGAGGGTAGTTTTTTAGAAGCGCCGGAAGCGAGAACGGTTCAACAGATAGCACTGAACCTGTTGGAAGGCGCAGCACATGTTACAAGAGCACAGCAACTCAGAACGTATGGACTGGCAATGGCGCCGGACGCGTTAAGAATTTCACCCACCTTACTTAGAGTATAGGTACTCTGCGCCGAGGCTAGAGCAACAATTTATGACCAAGCAACAAAAAGCTAAATTTAGTCCCATCGCCGTCGTTGGCGCGAGTGGATTGTTTCCCGGTTCAATCGGCGGCCAATCCTTCTGGCGCAACATACTGGCGAGTGAAGACTTTATGTCAGATGTGCCGGAAGATCACTGGTTGATCGATGATTATTACGATCCACAACCTGGGAAGAATGGCAAGATCTACGGTAACCGTGGTGCGTTTTTGCCAAAAGTAGATTTTGATCCCATGCAATTCGGTATGCCTCCAAAGCAATTGTCGACCACGGATTCAGCCCAACTGCTGGGCCTGATCGTGGCTGCAAAAGTTCTGGAAGACGCAAACAGTGTTCAGTTTGGCAAGGTCGATAAATCAGACATTAGTGTCATTCTGGGTGTTGCTTCGGCGACCGAGATGGTTGGCCAGATGGCCTCGCGTATCCAAAGACCGCACTGGATTAAGGCACTGCGTGATGCGGGTATCCCTGAAAGTAAGGTTGTTGAGGTTTGCGACGGTATTGAGGCGACCTATCCCGAGTGGGATGAGAGCACCTTTCCGGGATTGTTGGGCAATGTTGTTGCGGGTCGAATCGCAAACAGGCTGGATCTGGGTGGCACCAACTGCGTGGTTGATGCAGCCTGCGCCAGCAGCCTCGGCGCCGTTTCAATGGCGATCCGGGAGTTACAGGCAGGGGATTCAAATCTTGTCATAACAGGGGGTGTGGACGCATTAAACGATACCTTCATGTATATGTGTTTCAGCCAGACACCCGCTTTGTCACCGACAGGTGATTGCCGCCCCTTCTCCGCAGATGCTGATGGCACCATGCTGGGTGAAGGTATTGGTATGGTAGCCCTGCGCCGACTGGAAGATGCAGAACGCGACGGTGATAGAATTTATGCTGTAATTCGCGGTGTCGGCTCTTCATCTGATGGCAAGTCCGGCAGTATCTACGCACCGGAGTCCAGAGGGCAGGCACTGGCGATTCGTCGTGCTTATGACATGACGGATTACGATGTGGATGAGGTTGAACTGATCGAGGCCCACGGTACTGCAACAAAGGCTGGCGATGCGGCCGAGTTTGGTGGTTTGCAGTATGCCTTTGAAGCTGCCTATGAGAATGCAATCGAAGGGTCCGAAGGTAAAAAGCAGTGGTGCGCCCTGGGTAGTGTGAAGTCGCAGATAGGTCATACCAAGTCTGCGGCAGGCTCAGCGTCCCTGTTTAAGGTTGTCATGGCGCTTCATCACAAGGTCCTGCCACCGACCATTAAAGTCTCGGAACCAAACCCTGCGCTCAAAATTGACGAGAGCCCTTTCTACCTCAGTACCGAAACACGGCCCTGGATTCACGATCCTAAATCCACCAGGAAAGCCTCCGTCAGTTCATTTGGATTTGGTGGCAGCAATTTTCACGTCGCCCTGGAAGAACATGTATCAACCAGTGGAACCCGTGGACGATATCATGCATCACCGGTAGAGCTATTATTATTTTCCGCGGATACTGCCAAGGATCTGGTTAGTCAAACAAAACTACTCGCAGAACAACTCGGAAATTGTTCAATAGCTACACTGGCGGCGCGACTACAAAAAGAATTTGTTGCAGCAAAACCATGTCGTCTGGCAATCATTGCGGAAGACGGCCAGTCTGCTGTTACTCAAATTGAGCAGGCAGCACTTAAAATTACTGCCCAGCCAGATGAACCATTTTCAATGCCGAATAAAATTCACTACGGCATGGGTGGCGTGGATAACAAGGATAATGTGCAACCAAAAATAGGCTTTTTATTCCCCGGGCAAGGCAGTCAATATGTCAACATGGGTGCTGACATCGCCTGCGAATTCGATCAGGCGCGTGCTGCCTGGGATATCGCCAGTACCGTGGACATCGATAGCGAATACCGACTGGACCAGGTTGTGTACCCGATACCCGTATTTTCTGATGCTGACCGGGATCAACAGAGCGAACTGCTAACGAGCACGCACTGGGCACAACCAGCCATTGGCTGTGTCAGTGCTTCATTGCTTAATTTGTTGCAGACACTTGAAGTCAAACCCGATGCAGTTGCGGGGCACAGTTATGGTGAGGTGACTGCACTCTACGCTGCGGGTGCCCTGACATCCCAGGAGAGTTTTCTGGCTGTTTCTCGTCGCCGCGGCGAACTCATGAAACAGGCAGCCTCCATCCCCGGATCGATGACTGCAGTCCGGGCGGGTCGGGATGAAGTCCAGGGATACCTGGACCAGTGGGACTGCAAGGTTGTTATCGCCAACATTAACAGCCCGAGTCAGGTGGTTATTGCGGGTGAAACGGCGGAAATTGAGAAGGCAGAACAGGAACTCGGCAAAGTCGGTGCAACATTTCGACGACTCACTGTGGCCACCGCATTTCACACAGATATCGTCAGCCCCAGTGCCGAACCTTTCCACGAGTTTCTTGCGGATATCAAAATCAGCAAACCCAGGGTACCTGTTTATTCGAATACGACGGCAACACCTTACAGCAACAAGCTGGGCGAGATCCGAAAAACATTGGCGTGGCAGTTGGCGAACCCGGTGCGTTTTCAGGAATCGATTGAACAGATGCACGACGATGGTATTCGGTTGTTCGTCGAGGTTGGTCCCAGTTCTCTGCTTGCAGGTATGGTTAAGGATTGTCTTAAAGGCAGGGAGTTTTCTGTCGTTTCGCTCGATAATCGTAAACTGGATGGTCGAGCAGCATTCTGGAATTCCCTGGGAAGCCTGTCCGTTGAAGGCGTAGCGTTGAATTACCATGCGCTTTGGCAGGATTTTGCAGAAGCAGAAGCCTTGCCTGAATCCATAGACCGATCACCGGTCACTATTAAACTGAGCGGCGCCAATCACGGTAAGCCTTATCCGCCAGAAAATGGCTCTGCCGGTTTACCAGCGCCTAATCCTGAGGTTGCACTGGTATCTGAGATACATGTTGCACCTACTGATGTCGTTGCACCTGCCAATGTCGTTGCACCTGCCAATGTCGTTGCACCTGCCA
>JAPYTQ010000025.1:62525-76132 GCA_029941905.1 Pseudomonadales bacterium
GATGTCGTTGCACCTGCCAATGTCGTTGCACCTGCCAATGTCGTTGCACCTGCCACTAGTAATCTGCCAGAGACGGCTTCTCCAGCTGCTGTGTCACAACAACCGACATTAGCTGCAACGGTGGCACCGACGTCATTACCAGTGAGGGATGCAAACTGGGTTGCGGCATTCCAGAGCTTGCAGGAGCAGACGCTGCAGGCGCAGATGTCGTTCCAACAAACCCTTGGGGACGCTCATCAGTCATTTTTAAGAGCAAGTGAAGTTGCATTTTCACAGTTAGGTGGCACGCCAGTCTCTGCTGAAATGCAAGCGCCATTGACAGCCCAGGTTGCTGCGCCCGTTGCCCGGCCCGGCGTCGAAGTGCCTGCTGTTGCTCAGACTTCAGTGCAGGCTCAGGCCGTTGAACCGGCGTTCGAAACGTTGGATTTTGAGAGGATGTTATTGGATATTGTCGCCGAGAAGACTGGCTATCCACAGGAAATGCTCACCCTTGATATGGAACTTGAGTCAGGCCTGGGCATTGATTCGATTAAGCGGGTTGAAATACTGTCTACCCTGCAGGAAGAAATGCCTCATCTGGGTGAACTCGATACCGCTGAACTAGCGGAACTCAACACCCTCGGGGAAATCATTGAATTCGCAGCGGCTTCCGGTCCGACCGTGCCTTCAACAACTACTCCGGCTGCAAATCCGGTTATAGGGCGCGCAAACACGACAGATCTGGATTTCGAATCGATGCTGCTGGATGTCGTAGCAGAGAAAACGGGTTATCCAAAAGAAATGCTGACCCTGGATATGGAACTGGAGTCTGGCCTGGGCATTGACTCCATTAAACGCGTAGAAATCCTCTCTACCCTGCAGGAACAACTGCCTTCCCTGGGCGAAATGGATACTGCGGAACTTGCAGAACTTAATACTCTTGGCGAAATCATTGAACTGGCCAGCGCATCAGCCGGGCCAGTATCGTCAGCGCCCGTCGAGGTAACGGCTACTTCTACAGCTACATCCACAGTGACGACACAGGACTTCGAGTCGATGCTGTTGGACGTGGTCGCGGAGAAAACCGGGTACCCGAAGGAAATGCTGACCCTGGATATGGAGCTTGAATCGGGTTTGGGTATTGATTCCATCAAGCGTGTAGAAATCCTCTCATCCTTGCAGGAGCAATTGCCGCATCTGGGTGAAATGGATACTGCCGAACTTGCGGAACTTAATACCCTGGGTGAGATTATCGAGCTGGCCAGTGCGTCAGCACCAGCCACCGTGTCCAATGAAACTCCGTCTACAGATGCCACGTCACAGATTGATTTTGAATCGATGTTACTAGCCGTGGTTGCCGAGAAGACGGGCTATCCCAAAGAAATGCTCTCCCTGGATATGGAACTGGAATCAGGGCTTGGAATTGACTCTATCAAGCGAGTTGAAATTCTCTCTTCGCTACAGGAACAAATTCCCCATGTCGGTGAAATGGATACCGCCGAACTGGCGGAGCTCAACACGCTGGGCGAGATTATTGATTTTGTTTCGGGCGGCATCATTTCAAAATCGTCTGCATCGTCAACTTCAACATCGACTTCAGCGAGCCAGACCGTGGCAGCTGAGCAGGCTTCAGCAGAACTGGCAGAAATGACGCGATTTGAAGTCAGGACTGAATCTCGTACCGCGACAGGTATTGCCATTGGCAATATTGAGAATGCAGCGCCCCTCTATCTGGTTGGTGACCGTACAGGTGTCGCCGAGCAGTTGTCCGGCTTGTTGGCCAGTGCTGGCGTTGTCAGCGAGGTTGTTGATGTGGCGCCGGAGGATGCGAAGTGGCTGGTACTCTTGACAGGATTAAACGCTATTGACAAGGCGACCGTAGAAGAACAGGTAAACTTGAACGTCGAAGCATTTGAACAGGTGCGTCGATGTGCAGCTTGCATGTTGGACAGTGGTCACTTGTTGGTGACGGTTCAGGCAACCGGTGGTGAGTTTGGTTTGTCAGCCGGAACAGCGCCTTCGTCAGGCACAAGCGCATGGTCTGCAGGCATTGCCGCACTTGCGAAAACAGCATCACGTGAATGGCCGGAGGTTGCAGTTAAGGCCATCGATGTACAGGGCGCGGATATGTCTGTTGAACGGGTCGCACAGGAACTGTTTGCCGAATTAATAGCAGGTGGTCCAGAGCTGGAAGTGGGGCTGCGATCTGACGGCCAGAGAATAACACTGGTAGCAAGCCCGAATAACACGCCGACTGAAGCAGTGGAGTTACCCGATGACTGTGTCATCGTAGTCAGTGGTGGTGCGCGGGGTGTTACGGCTGCCTGTTTGCAGGAGTTACTTGATCGCCGACCAGCGAAGCTGGCAATCCTGGGTAGAACCCCATTGACGGAAGAGTCTGCAGGGTTAGCCGACTTTGCGACGGATGCAGAATTAAAAAAGGCACTGCTTGCTCAACATACACAAGCGGGTCATAAAGTTACGCCGATTGAACTTAACCGGGAAGTGAGCAACATCCTCAATATGCGAGAGGTACGCGCAAATCTTGCGCGGTTGACGACGACGGGATCTACCGTCATGTATCTCCCAACCGATATTTCCGATGCAGACAGTACGAAAGCCTCTATCGTTAAGGCACGCGATGAATTGGGGCCTATCAACGTCATTGTTCATGCTGCGGGTGTACTTGCAGACAAGGAAATCCACAAGAAATCCGATGAGCAGTTTAAATCTGTATTCAACACCAAGGTACACGGATTACTTAATCTGTTAGATGCCACCAGATCAGATCCATTAACCCACCTGGTTTGTTTCTCATCAGTCGCTGCCAGAACAGGTAACACTGGGCAGGTGGACTATGCGATTGCGAACGAAATTCTTAACCGGGTCAGCCAGTCGGAACAGTCCGTGCGCGGTGAGGGCTTTACAGCCCGATCTATTGGTTGGGGTCCATGGGCAGGAGGGATGGTGGATCCTGGTTTGGCCGGACATTTTCGTGCCCAGGGCATAGAGCTTATTCCGCTTGAGGACGGTGCTGCTCTTTTTGCCGACGAGATTGAAGGACGAAACGGTGATTGCGTGGAGATTGTCTATGGTGGCGGCCTGGATGGCGAACATGCAGATTCAGGTAATGGCACTGGCAACAAAAGTACACGTATCAGGCAGATGTCCATTCGGGTCCACGTCTCTCAACACCCGCAGATCTCGAGTCACCTTATCCAGGGTAAGCCGGTCGTACCCCTGGCTCTGGTCAATGAGTGGGGCCTGTCTCTTGCAGCAGCGTTGAACCCGTCACTGAATGTGGTGCGCGTACATGATCTGAGCGTGGTCAAGGGTATCGAATTGCGGGCGTTTGAGACTGAAGGCGACTGGTTGAATGTAGTTTGTGAAAGAAACGGTGAGTTTCTGAGTATGGCAGTAACAGATTTGGAGGGAAATACCCACTATCAAATGAGTCTTCAGTTGAGCAATGACATTGGCGTTGAAAGCAAACATAAAGAAACAACAGAACCTGAAACTGCCGTGCTTGAGCTTGATAGGTGGGAATGGACGCCGAAACATATTTACAAGGAGCTTTTGTTTCACGGTGAAAAACTACAGGTCGTGAACCAGTTGTTAGGGGTTTCGGAAGCGGGTTGTCGCGCCTTACTGCAAATGCCGGATGAGTCGGACCTGGCACGGTGGCGTGTTGCGATGTTGGATGGTGGCTTGCAGCTTGCGCTTCTGTGGGAAAGGAAACGATCCGGTCTGGCTTCTTTACCGACCAAATTGGGCCAGATGCAATGGCATCATCAAGGCTCGAAGCCTGGTGGTCCCGTGACCTGTGAACTGATGCTGAAAAAGGCTACCAATCTGATGGCAACCTGGTCGATCGTGTTTACCAATGTTGAAAAGCAGATTATTGCGACCATGGAAGACGTCAATATTCACGTTCTACTGGCCAAAGCATCGGGTACCCAGAGACCTTGATCTTCTATTTCAGCACAGGAACAAGCTACAAAATACAAGTCCGTCGATATGTCAGTTAACCAGAAAAACCGATTTCAGCCGATTGCCATTGTTGGTCGCGGTTGCATTTTGCCTGGATGCCAGTCCGTTGATGAGCTATGGCGAATTATCGAACAGGGGCGGGTGGAAACCAGTTCAGCGTCAGAAGATGACTGGCATGTCGACCAGCAACGATTGCTGTCAGATCAGGCTGGCGTCTATCAGCTTGATAAAATGTGGTCGAACCATGGTGGTTATGTACGGGGTTTTGAAGACCACTTTGATGCCACGCAGTTCAGAATTGACCCGAGCCTGATGAAGAAGCTCGACCCGGTCTTTCTCTGGTCAATGGAAGCTGCGCGGCAGGCATTGGCGGGGCTTTCATCGTCGGCTGACCTGAACACCGCGGGTGTGATCATGGGGAACCTTTCCTACCCAACAAGATCCCACAGCCGCTTCGCTGAAGAAGTCTGGATGGAACAAATGCGCGGTAAAGGTGGCCCCGGGAGTGATGTCGAAATAGAAGTAGACGTTGCTGCCGAGAATCGTTTTATGTCCGGCTTGCCCGCCATGCTTGTTGCTCAGGGCCTGGGTCTTGGCGGCGATACGATGGCACTGGATGCGGCCTGTGCCTCTGGCTTGTACGCAATCAAAGTTGCCTGTGATCGTCTGCAAAGTAGAAAGGCGGACGTTATGTTGGCCGGTGGGGTAAATGCGGCGGATCCCCTTTTTATCCATATGGGCTTCTGCGCGCTGAACGCCCTGAGCAAGTCCGGTAAAAGCCAACCTTTCAGTGAAACTGCAGATGGCCTGGTGCCATCAGATGGCGCGGCGTTTGTCGCACTTAAACGGCTTGAGGATGCCCGTGCAGACGGCGACAAAATTTATGGTGTTATTCGCGGTATAGGGCTCTCAAACGATGGCCGCAGTGGAGGATTTCTATCTCCGTCAACTGAAGGTCAGGTTGCCTGTATCAAACAGGCGTACCAACTGGCTGATATCGATCCTGCCGAGGTTCAGTTTATAGAGTGTCATGCAACGGGCACCGAGGCAGGCGATTCTACCGAAATAACCAGTCTGAGCGCTGTCTTTACTGACGCCAGCAACCTGCCACTAGGATCACTGAAGGGTAACCTTGGACACCTTATTACCGTCTCGGGTGTCGCGGGACTGCTAAAGATCCTGTTGGCTTTTGAACACAAGACGATCCCAGGGACGCCTAATGCAACGCCAAATCTGGCGTCGGTGGCCAGCAGCGGGTTTTCGGTACCGGAATCCAATACCCAATGGTCGAGCGATGGGCCGCGTCTGGCGGGGATTAGCAGTTTTGGTTTTGGTGGTAACAATGCGCATCTGCTGGTACAGGAAGAGGATGACAAAATTCATGTACCAGACCAGGAAGCAGGGCTTGCCGACAATCTTGCCGAGAACAGAGGCGCAACACAGTTTGCGATCGTTAAACTTGCAGTGCGGACGGACCAGGTTTCGAATGCAGACGATTTTGGTCGGGGGCTATTTGATGAGATTCATAACAGTAGCAGTACAACAGAAAGTGACCCCGGTGAATCGCTGGATAGTAATCATATTTCGCTCAACGCCAAAAACCTTGCATTTCCTCCCAACGATCTGAAAGAAGCGCTGGGCCAGCAATTGATTTTGCTAGATCTTTTGCCTGAAGTGCAAACGGGGATAGAACAGATTGAAAGCAGTCGGACCGGGATATTTATCGGCATGCAAACCGACAGTGAAGTGTGCCGTTATGGCTTGCGCTGGCGAATACAGGACCTGGACCCGGCAGCATCAACCATTGATCTTGATGCTGAGATTGCATCATCACCCAATGCTTCCAGTGTGATTGGCAAGATGCCAAATGTTCCTGCCAACAGACTGAGCAACCAGTTAAATATCACTGGTCCGGGTTTTACAGTATCCCGGGAGGAACTCTCAGGTGACGCTGCCCTGGAACTCGCGATGACCGCTATCGGGCGCGGTGAACTGGATGCGGCAATTGTGGGAGCAGTCGAACTGGGTAACGAAAAGGTCCATGAAGTAGCGATAGCGAAAATTGCACCGCCAGGAATGGCCCCCGATGCCTCAGCAGCCAATGATGCCGCGGTTTTGATGGTGGTGAAATCCGTCGATCAGGCCCTGGCGGATGGTGACGAGATATTGGCGATAATTGAACCGGGAAACGAATCTGCACCGACAGAAGTTGCCGTCACCAATGTTGATACCCGTGCCGGTGCACACGCAGCGGCTGGATTGCTAAACCTGGCGGCGGGCATTCAACGGGTGAGAGCAGGCCAGAATTCGACCTCCGATCGCAGCAGTGGTATCAAACCAGAGCCAGTGGTGGTTCACAACCAATCAGTGTTCGGTGAATCGTCCACCTGGTGCTTAACATCGAGCCATAGTGGATCCCGTGCGTTTGCAGCGAGAGACCAGCCACAAATGGAAGTTTACGCGGCACCAGATCGCGAAACCCTGGTGGCGAACATTAAGGTCGGTACGATGGCCGACTCTGTAACTGGTGGAGGGCCATGCAGGGCAGCACTGGTTGGCGCCAGTGAAAAGTTCGTCAAACTGCGTCAGCGCGCAATACAAAGCATTTTGGCAAGCGACGCCAGTGAAAATCTAAACGCCTGGTCCCTGGATGGAATCAGTTTTTCTGAAAGTCCGATACAAGGGGAACTGGCTTCAGTGTTTACCGGCGCCGCATCAGCATATCCGGGCATGGGGAAAGACCTGTTTTTCGGCTTGCCGGGTATCAGCGGGCAACTGGCCGACGAGATACCTGAGTCTGCCGGGGCGATGGTGGCGGCTTTCGATCCTGCGGATGAGCGACATCGAGAGCCGTCTTTTCAATTGGCGGGGTCTTCATACCTGAGTCAATTACACGCAAGGATTAGCAGAGACCTGTTGGGCCTGAAACCGGATGTGGCGATGGGCCTGTCTTCCGGTGAGACCAATAGCATGTTTGCTTTTGGTGCCTGGCAGGATATGGACTCGCTACTGCAGGATATTGATGCCACAGAATTATACCGATCTGCATTGGCGAGGGATTTTACTTCGGTCCGGGATACATGGGGTCTCACAGAAAATGAGATCGTTGACTGGGAAAACTATCGTGTTCTTGCTCCGGTTGAAGATGTTCGTCTTGCAGTTGATGCAGAAAAGTATGTTTATCTGACTATCGTCCAGTCTGATCGTGACTGTGTTATTGGCGGCAAGCGCGGTGCTTGTGATTCGGTGCTGGCTCGCCTCGGGAACCCGGAAACCTTGCCCCTCGGACATGACCTGGCGGTGCATTGTGCGGCTGTTGAGCCATTCGAATCGACCTGGCGCAGGATACACACCCGCGAAACCAGGACGCCGGAAAATATCCGCTTTTATTCGAACTACCTGGATGGTGTCTATATCCTGACAAAAAGCAGGGTAGCGGATGCCTTAACCGGGCAGGCGTTGCAAACCATTGATTTCCCCAGGATTGTAAATATGGCCTGGAGCGATGGTGTTCGAATATTTGTCGAACATGGTCCACGCAATAGCCTGACCGGCGCCATCGGAGAAATTCTGGGTGACAAACCGCACCTTGCCGTGGCATTGGATCATTCGGCTGTACCGTCGATGACCCAGCTATATCGTGCCACAGCCAGTCTCTGGTGTGCGGGTGTTGGTATCGATTTATCAAATATTAATCTTCGCCAGCCTGCGTCTGCCGACTCCGTTGAGCCGATGATCCGCTTTGCACTGCGCCTGCCCGCAGTTCGCGCACAGGCCGCAATGCTGGCAATAACGGAGGAGCAGGTGGCAATTGACACAAATGTATACTGCCCGCCAGACGTTACTGCCGGGCCCGCAGCAGGTCGCTTGATTCCGCTTCCACCAGCGTTGGCATACAGCATCGACGTGCCAGCTGCACCCCCATTCTTGTCCGTAAATGAACCTGCTTCGAAGAAGCATTCTACAAAAGGGCAGCTAACCAAAGAGTATTCAACCATAGAGCACGCCACAAAAAAACCAACCGAAAAAGGGACGATAAAAAAAGCAAAATTGAAAACCGTACCAGTACCCTTGCGATCTAACGGCCAGAAAACTGCTGCAGCTATAAACGCCACCGGTGCTGTCAGTGAACATCAATTGCTGATTGATGCTCATCAGCGAATGCTGCAAGCCCACCAGGCATTCCTCTCAGCGCAGATGGAAGGGCAGCGCAATTTCGCAGAAACAATGGCGAGGATGCAAACAGTATTACTGGGTGGTGCATCTTCCCCTTTGCCTTCGGTTGAACCACCAACCCTCATTTCCAGGGAACCCGTCGTTACCGGGCAACTACCAGGAAACACCGCAGCGAAAATAGATCCGGGTACCGCAGTTCCGGGAGCCGCAGCTCCGGGAGCCGCAGCTCCGGTCGAAGTAGCAGAGCTGATTGAAGAACTAAACGCCGAACTGCCGGGACCTTCGTTTTCTCGCCAGCAGGTTGAAGTTCTGGCCGGTGGAAAAATATCGTCGGTCTTTGGATCATTGTTCGAACAACAGGACCACTACGATGTTCAGGTTCGAATGCCAGAACCGCCCTTATTGCTGTGTGATCGCGTGATGGGCATCGAGGGCGAGGCTGGTTCCATGGCAACTGGCACCGTATGGACCGAGACAGATGTACATCAAGACAGCTGGTACCTGCATCGGGGGCGAATGCCGCCGGGCATCTTTATTGAATCAGGTCAGGCGGACCTGTTGTTAATTTCCTGGCTGGGTATTGATTTCCATAACAAGGGTGAACGAGCCTACCGGTTGCTGGGTTGTGAACTGGTCTTTCATGGTGAACTGCCACAGCCCGGTGACACCTTGAAGTACGAAATAAAGGTCGACGGCCATGCACAGCAAGGTGATGTGCGCCTGTTCTTTTTTCATTACGATTGTCATATTAATGGTGAACTTCGCATCTCGGTGCGTAACGGGCAGGCTGGGTTTTTTACCAAAGAAGAACTGGCTGAGTCAGCAGGTGTGCTCTGGGATGCGGCGTCTGCAGATTTTACACCTGGCATTGTGGTGCCTGAGCCGATTGTTGATTGTCGTAAAACATCTTTCAGTCGCGCTGAGGTTGCAGCCTATCTTGATGGTGATTTACAGTCGTGTTTTGGTGATGAGTTTGCACGGGCGCATACTCACACCCGTACACCCGGATCACCGCAGGGACAGGGTAATTTCCTGGGTGAAGTCACAGAATTTGATCCTACCGGTGGTCCTGCAGGACGCGGCTACCTGCGTATCGTCGAAGACATACATAAAGATGACTGGTTCTTCGACGGGCACTTTAAAAATGACCCCTGTATGCCAGGTACCTTGATGGCCGATGCCTGTTTGCAGGCCATGGCTTTTTATATGAGCGCTCGTGGGCATAGTCTGTATCGTGATGGCTGGCGCTTTCAGCCCGTCCGGGGCACGAATTACAAGTTTATCTGCCGCGGCCAGGCGTTGCCGACGTCAGACCAACTGGTGTATGAAATATTTATTGATGAAGAAATCATTGACGATCAACCCAGGTTATTTGCCCATGTACTCTGCACTATTGATGGTCGCAAGGCTTTTTTGTGTGAACGATTGGGTTTGCAACTGGTTCCAGACTGGCCCCTGAGCAGCATGCCGGAATTGTTGGCACCGATTGCGGATGACCGCCCACTGGCTTATATCGATGACTTTCCGCTGGACTACCGGTCACTGATTAGTTGCGCCTGGGGAAAACCCTCGACTGCATTTGGCAGTGGGTTCGCCCATTATGACGGGCCGTTGCGCAGTCCCCGATTGCCGGGTCCGCCGTATCATTTTATGACGCGTATTGTCGCTCTTGAAGGTGACATGGCGAGTATGCAGAAAGGTGGACAGGTTGATGCAGTTTATGATATTTCGGCGGATGCCTGGTACTTCAATGCCAACGCGTCCCGTACGATGCCTTATTGCGTGTTAATGGAAATTGCGCTGCAGCCATGCGGTTGGCTGGCTTCCTATACCCTCGGTCGCGATTATGCGAACAGTGACCTGTTGTTCCGCAACCTGGATGGCACCGCTGTGCAGCATCGGGAAGTTAAGCCTGGTGACGGCAGCCTGAAAACCAGCGCTCATCTGACTTCAATTTCGCAAATTGGTGAACTCATCATCGAGAGCTTTGAGGTGGTTTGTACCATTGATGATGAACCTGTTTTTACCATGAAGACGGTGTTTGGTTTCTTCCCGCCGGATGCCATGGCGAACCAGAAGGGACTCACTATTTCAGACCATGAACAAATTATATTTGACCAGTCATCCAACGAGCTGATTAAGTTCGAAGATAAACCTGCATTGTATTTTGGCCATCCAACGGCCCATTTGCCCGATTCCAAATTGCTGATGCTGGACCGGATCACTTTCCTTGCAACCGATGGCGGGCAGGCGAGCCTGGGTAGCATCCGCGGTGAGAAGGATGTAGACCTGACTGAATGGTTCTTCAAGGCTCACTTTTTTCAGGACCCTGTCCAGCCCGGTTCCCTCGGGATTGAGGCAATGCTGCAATTAATACAGGCACTGATGTTGTCTCAAGGGTTACATGAGGGATTTAGTAAACCACGATTCGAACCGATTCTTGTCGCCGAAGAAACAGAATGGCACTATCGCGGCCAGATCACACCAGACAAGAAGCTGATTACCGTCGACTTCCAGTGTACCGAGCGAGTTGTTGAAGATGGCAACTGCTGGATTGTTGGCGAAGCAAGGCTATGGGGTGATGGTTTAAAAATATACCATGCACCGAAAATCGGCTTACGAATTATAGAAGACAATATTAAAGGCACGGCCAGATTGGGTTCACAATTCGACTGGCGAGGCGTTCGTGACTACTGGGTCGAACAGTCGGCCGGTGAACACCACCTGGTACACGACCTGGGTGCTTCACTGATTCACAAGTTTGTGCATAACCTGATACTGCGTGATCCCGATGAATTTCAAGTCAGGAAAGGTCAACCAGCAATTTATCTGGCTAATCACCAGGTGGGTGTGGAATCATTTTTGTTTCTCGGCATGATTGCCGCCATGACGGGTATCCCGGCAGAGGCGATTGCCAAGAAAGAACATCGTGACTCCTGGCTCGGGCAAATATCGCTGCTGACTGAGACGGAACTAAAAGAGCAGAGTACGACCCGAATGTTGTTTTTTGATCGGGACGATCAGGGAGATATGCTGCGGATTCTGGACGATTTTGGCCAGACCGTGGCACAACAGCCCCGATCACTGCTCGTGCATGTAGACGGGACCCGGGCAACCCGGGCAGGACAACCGATAAAGACGGTGAGTTCTGTGCTGATTGATTTGGCGGTTAATCACAATATCCCCATTATCCCGGTTCGATTCGCAGGTGGATTACCGATCCAGCCTTCCAACGAGCGGCTGGAGTTTCCCGTCGGGTTCGGTAGCCAGGACTATTACATAGGTTCCGTGATCGAACCTGTTGAACTGGAAACCCTGCCTTATGTCGACAGGGCAAAGTACGTCGTTGCCGCCATCAACAATTTGGGACCGGGTCTGGACGATGACCAACCTTTATCAGCGGACCCTGGGTTTGCGGAACTGGTTGAAAATCAGCCAGATGATCGATCAGACACCCAACGAGTCCTGTGGGCCGCGCTGCAAACGTTGCCTGAAGTGGGTGCCCGTATGCAGAGACTGATAGACAGGCTCAATTCCGGTAGTGTTCCTGGGGTTAAAGAATCTGGTCTGCCAACACCTGCAGAAAAAATTCTGGCAAAACTTATTGGCAAACATTTTGGCAAATAACATTTTGCCTGAGAACATTGGTTAAGAACCGTCAGTCTGCTGCTTGGGCAAAGGAAAATTGTCCGTATGAAGTTGACCCTCAGGTGATCGATCTCTGGCGCGTCAATCTTTCAGATTCGAATTTGGATCGTTACCAGTCGATAATCTCTGATGATGAACAACAACGCGCCGATAAATTCCTGCTGGACGCTATTCGAAAACCATTTGTCAGGTCCCGATGTGCGCTACGAATTGTACTCGCGCGATGCCTGGATCAGAAAGCCGCTTCGCTGAAATTCAATTATGCTGAACAGGGGAAACCGGAACTTGCATCGCCAATGGCCGACGACTTCCACTTCAACTTATCTCACAGTGAGGACACCGCATTGATCGTTGTTGCCAGCGGCAGACGTGTGGGTATTGATATCAGTAGCACCCGACGCGCAACCCGTTGGCAGCCAATCGCGAAACGCAGCTTTTCTGCGTCGGAGTTGAACCTCCTGCTAAGCTTGCCCGCGGCTGATCAGGAGGCAACCTTTCACAGGATTTGGACTCAAAAGGAGGCTTACACCAAGGCGATTGGTGACGGGTACTCTTATGGATTCCAGAAATTTACCGTTGTGGTTGACCCTGATGGCGGTTCAGGTCTGCTGACTGATGACAACAATCCCCGCTCCGTTGGCGAATGGAACATGCAGTCGATTAACGCTGGTTCAGATTATCTTGCAGCCCTGGCGTATGATGGAGCCCAGGTCAGCAGAATTCGGCAGTGGGAGTTTTGCCTTGAGTAGGGTGTGAGTTGGGGTAGAACCGGTCAGGCTCTTTTCGAGGAAATGTACTAGGAAATGTACCAGGAAATGAAACAGGAAATGAAACAGGAAATTTCGGTTTCAAAAATAAAAACAGCTATTTCCCTGTTGTTGCTGATCATCTGGATGCTGGCAGTGGTTTCGGTTTTTGTAGTCGCCAGGCTGATCCGTTTTCCCCGAGCGAACAATCTGAGTCTTTTGTTTCACTGGGGTGCGCTTAAATGCTTCAACCTGACATGTATTGTTGAAGGTACTCCCTGCATCGACCGACCGACCTTGTATATATCCAATCACATCTCCTATATTGACATTTTCGTCCTCGGGTCTGTTCTACCTGGCACCTACATCGCGAAATCCGAAGTAGCGAAATGGCCGCTTTTTGGCCAACTGGCGAAACTGCAAAATACACTGTTTATTGAGAGAAGTGGCCGAAAAGTGGGCAGCCAGGTCGAGCAGATACAGCAGCACCTGCTGGACAAGAGCAACTTGATCCTCTTTCCGGAAGGTACGAGCAATATCGGTACTTTCGTTGCCCCTTTTCACAGCAGTTTTTTCCAGGCCGCTGACAGTCAGGAATTTGACATCACCATCCAACCGGTAACCGTGGCTTATACACGCTATAAAGGTGAGCGTATGGATAGATGCGCCCGGGACTATTATGCCTGGTACAAGCCCAGGAAAATATTGCCTCATTTCCTCAACGGTCTTGGTTTAGGGCCAGCTCAGGTCAGTGTGACCTGCCATCCAACCGTGAAATTTGATGCGTTTGAATCCCGCAAAGAATGTTCCAAATATTGTGAGACCGTTATTCGACAGGGCCTGTTAACGGCTCTCGACCTGGAGCTAGAGATAAAGAGCTGAAATCCGGGTGGATGATTCGTAACAGAGTTGCAACGCGTATGAGCGAAGAGTGCGGTATGTCTTTATCAGGACGTGTTGTGGGGACGCCGAGTCAGGGATGCAAAACTTGAGTGCACATGGACGTGCGCCACGGGTCCAGATAAAGACATACAGTACTCGTAGCGGATTCAGTTAGGTGACGGACTA
>JAPYTQ010000026.1:0-30943 GCA_029941905.1 Pseudomonadales bacterium
ATTGTTTGAAAAAGCCGCTACTTCATACCCCATTTCTTGAATCCTCTCTCCATAAACCGAACGAAAAATCTCCAAATGCACATCTGTCAGGTGATTACGCCAATCACCAACAGATGCAGAACGGACATGCCTTTGTAGATCACTATTTTTCTTACGCATCCGACTTACTGACGATGCTCTAATCGCTGATCGGATCTTCTCATCCTCTACCGGACGGATCTCGTCTGTAATCCATTTCAACTCTTCGAATGTCCTGGCGTGCAAGTCTTCATAGCGGACGATTCGCTTCCGATTACTAATCAGCCAAGCATAAGCCAGACGAATATGAGCACCAAATCCGTTATCTACTCCACTCAAGTATTCAAGCACATCTGGATGATCTATGGGCTTTTCAAGCAAAACACTCAGTGCATGTGACTTGGGAAACAGATCAGAGAAATTCTGAACATAGTAATACAAAGATACAAAGCTGTCGTATGGGTTGCGGATTGTTGTTATCACCTGAGCACTGATCGAATCAGCAACTTCAAAAAAATGCGCTGAGGGCGAATAATGTTCGTGCATGATCGAATTTTCAGGAAACAATCCTTCCTGAATATAATTCTGCAGAAGATCCGGATCGTCGTCTGACGGGGAAACAATCTGAGCCAGGTCATAAATCTCACCAAGCAAATTTTTGATCCACGTGTTCCCGGACTTAGGGGGGCTTGCAATGATAATTCTCAAACTCTAAATTCCCAGATCAGATACAACTTGTTCAATTTTACATTATCAATCGCCAGTCTGGAATACTGGCAACCAATTTCTGCACAAATCGGGCTCCCCGCCTAATCGGTTGTTAATTCCAACGAAGAATACTTAAAGTCTATCAACTTGACATAGTCTAGGTGTTTATCCAGAAGTAGCTGCGGTAGTTCGTTCAGGTCCAGCAGGATATTGTGTGAACTAACCGATAAATCGTATTCTTTGGAAAAGTATTGCTGAAGTACGAATGTGTTGATCAAACCCTCATCAGGGTCAGCCAAAGCCACTCCATTCGACAATGCTTTTGTTTTAAACTTAGCCTTATAGAAACTTTTTTGCCGTGACAAGAGCAAGTAAAACAGCCAGATCCCTTGTTCCTTAAATGTCGAAATAACGCTGCCATGTTTGACCAGTACTTTTTCAGATTGCTCTTTTCTCACAACTACTGCACTCAGGTCACTGATAAAGTTTCTAATACACAGGTCTTCACATGGATTATCTTCAACGGCAGGCCTGCCCGTCACTATTGACCCGAAGTTTTCTACATCTGAATAGCCAAGAACAACCTTGTTTTCTCGCATTCCCTGCAGAACACCTTTCAGCCAACTTTTTTTCGGCTGGCATGAATTGCCAACAAACCAAACAAATTCACCTTTCGACCTCTTTATCGCAGCTAACTTTTCAACACAATCAATTTCGGATTGAACATCCAGAAATACAAGGCGTAGCTTCGCGAACTGATTAATATTTTCTATCTGGAGAACTATTGCTTCATCTTGTCTACAAAGCACGAGCACCTCGTAAACCGGGACCTCTTGATTGGCAATCTGCTTAAGGAGGTGTGGCGATGATATAACATCGGTGGCCGCCACAACCGCAGAGACTCTGGGAACCCAAAAGCCAATTTCCTCCAGTGTACTTTTTGTTAACCACTTGCCAGTCTCTTTTGTTGAAGCTTTTGTGTGTGATAACCTTAGAACCGGAAACTGTGATTCCTGAATTTGATCCTTAGTGTTTTTGTCCAGCTCACACAAAACAACAATCCCACGCACCCCTTGAGCAGAATATCTTTCGAGCAGGAATTGAATATTATTTTTCCTCTCCCAAAGGAAATACTCTCTAGAGCCTGTTTTTGCTTTTCCACAGCCAAGATTTAGAATCATCAGCTTAATCTTGAATCTCTCAATCTCATCTAAAACTTCCGAGCGAAAATCGCGTCCAGTGTTCTCATCAGTTATCAACAACAGAATCTGTGAATGGTAGGCGGTTTCTACGTTTTTAAGGGCTTCCTTAAACTGCTTGTGGTATTCACCAGACTCTCTAAAAACAGACATCAGGGAAAGATCATTATTCCGATCATTCCAGCTTTCCAAAAATAAAATTGGATCTACAGCCTTGTTTTGAAACAGTAATTGCCGAAGGTCAGACTGGAACCTCCTTAGAAAAACAGCCCAGCCGGGGGAATTTACTGGAAACTGAGGTACCTTAAGGTAAGCATAGTCAACCGATTGAATCACTCCATCTGCCCATTCAACTTCATGACCATCCAGTGATAAAACAAAAATCTCTCCA
The DNA here is from genome assembly GCA_029941905.1 of Pseudomonadales bacterium. GTDB lineage: Bacteria > Pseudomonadota > Gammaproteobacteria > Pseudomonadales > Azotimanducaceae > JAHRVQ01. The sequence goes on from JAPYTQ010000026.1 coordinate 2,317, forward strand.
AGGCCATTTTCCAGACAATACCAACGCCACTCTTCGACATACTCTTCGTAATCGTGTGGTTCAATATTCTCTACGACTATCAGCGGCTTCCCTGCGACAGTCACATACCGTTGATCTTCAAAATATTGCGCAGCTATCCTGATAAATGCCAGTTTCGTATTTACCCCGAAGCTCCGGACAGTATTGGGAATTGAGTCCCTGGTAAAACGGACGCAATACTTCAGCTCGATCTCCGTGTTATTCAAGTGATGACTTACAACCCCATCGAAATCACCCGTAATCGATTGTAAATGTATGTCATAACAGAAACCTGATATTTTCGCGGCAACGGCGAGCTCTGCATGACGCCGGAACAATCCAGGATTCCTCAGATCCCCCCCTATCTCCTTCTCAATGGCCGTATCAAACAAGGCAAGTACTAGAGGCGTTCTCTCAGGACAGTTGGGTTGGGTTTTTTGTTTAGCCCGGGGCTTTTCACGTTGAAGGTCTTTCTTTTTATGTACGGCCTTCTTTTTGGCCTCCTTCCGTTGTTTCTTTCCTGGCGCAACACGCCAGGCTAAAAGCCGATCGGCTGCCTGGCCCGGCAACGTAATGAAAACAGTTCTTATGAACCTAAGCGGAGCACTTAGCTTCCATGAAAAGCTGTTCCGAATCCGATCTACCTCTACCTGATATTCATCCCGTTCCAATTCTGCAGAACGAAGCTTATTCTGTAGAATCTGTACTTCATGTTCTTTTTGGCGAACGGTTTCCTTACTTAGACGTAATTGATCTCCAGCTGATTCCGAACCTTCTTCATAAATTCGTAAGCTGGACAACCGTTTGTAAATACGTCTCAGTTTTTCTTCTGGTTCCATTACCATCTCGGTTAGCGAAAGAAACTGCTTTCTTCATTTAGTCACACCAAGTAGATATAATACCAGACACATGTCATGTGAACTTCAAAATTAGTGATATCAATTCCTTTTTTTTATACCAGGAGTAAAGACTTTAGAGCTTCGCTGGAGCCCGTAAATCAGCTAACGAAGATCGGTGAGAAATGGCGCTCAACAGGTGATGATCCCTACTTCGCAATCAAAGCAAAGCTGAAGCCGGGTTCCTGGTACGAATTTCAAGTCAAAATAGACCTGGAAGTAGATTTTCAGATCGCAAAATTCTATTTTGACTTCGGCGAAGGCTACCTCGAACAAGATTCAGTGGTACTGCCGTTGAACTCAGGAGAACTTGCAAAGCGCCTGGTTTTCTTCGAACAGTCACCACTTCAGATCAGATTTGATCCTGTTACGAGCGCAGGCGACATCGATCTGAAGCACCTCCGCCTGAGAATAAAAAAAACTGAATCTGCCCGGGAGTCAGTTTTAGAAAAGCTTATTTCACAGCACAAAAAGTTTAAGTCGTTAAACATAGACTCTGCAAAAATAGAGATTAACAGTCGTCTGGAGTCTGCTGCAAATGAATCTGATGCCACCTCCTGGGATACAATCGCCGCTGAATTCTATAATCAGACCTTTCTGGGACGAGGAACTCAGATCGCATCTTATTCGACGTGGATTCGCGAAGTCGAAACTCTCCACTCGAAAAAAATTGCAAACCTGGTCAAGGGAGCCCCCAAAGACTCACCTAAAATATCTGTACTTGTTCCCATATACAAACCCGACCACGACTTACTGAAGAAAATGGTTGAATCCGTTTTGGCACAATCATATCAAAACTGGGAATTGTGCCTGGTCGATGACGCTTCGAATGATAGTGACATTCAGAATATTTTGGAATCCTACTCAGAATCAGACCACAGAATTCATTACAAAATCAGGGCGACTAATGGACATATCTCCCAGGCATCTAACGACGCCCTGGCGCTGGCAAGTGGCGACTTCTGTGCATTGCTGGATCACGACGATACACTCCACACGCATGCCCTAGCTCATGTGGTTAATGCCCTCACTACAAAGCCATTCGCAAAGATAATCTATTCTGATGAAGACAAGATTGATGAACAGGGCGTTCGTATGGACCCCCATTTCAAGTCGGACTGGAACAGGGATCTCCTGTACTCCCACAACTATATTTCACATCTCGGCGTCTACAAGCGATCCCTGATGATGCAAATAGGTGGTTTCAGAGTAGGCTATGAAGGTAGTCAAGATTATGATCTTCTACTGCGCTGCGTCGAGAACTGCAAAAATCATGAAATCGTACACATCCCACATATACTCTACCACTGGCGTGCAATCGAGGGTTCGACCGCAGCTTCAGCGTCCAGTAAAAGCTACACAGAAGACGCAGGTATCAAAGCGTTAGAGGACCATTTTTCAAATACTAAGGTCGATGTTACTGTGTCTCTGGGTCTGTTGCCGAATACTTACAAAGTTAATTGGCAGATACCCAATGGTAAATATCCGCTTGTCTCTCTCCTAATTCCAACAAGGGATGGCGTAGACTTACTTTCTGCTTGCGTCGAGAGCATTCTGCAGAAAACCACCTACCCTAACTTCGAAATTCTCATTCTGGACAACCAATCCCAGAGAGCAGAAACTTTTGCTTTTTTTCGAGAAATATCTAAAAATTCCCGGGTCAGAATAATTAAATACGATTTTCCTTTCAATTTCTCCGGAATCAATAACTATGGTGCAACCTTCGCAAATGGAGAGATACTAGGGTTTATTAACAATGATGTTGAAGTAATAAACCCTGAATGGCTTACAGAACTGGCGACTCACGTCTGTCGGAAAGAAATCGGTTGTGTCGGTGCAAAGTTATACTTTGAAAACGATACCATCCAACATGGCGGGATTATTCTTGGTGTGGGCGGCATCGCGGGTCATTCTCATAAATACTACAACAGAGAGCATCCTGGTTACTTTTCCAGATTAAACCTGGTACAGAATTTATCTGCCGTCACAGCTGCGGTGCAACTCGTAAGAAAGGATGTTTTTCTTCAAGTTGGTGGGTTAAACGAAGCACTATCAGTGGCATTCAACGACGTCGACTTCTGCCTCAAAGTGGACCGTGCAGGATACCGAAATCTCTGGACGCCCTATGCGGAACTCTACCATTACGAATCAATCTCCAGGGGAGAAGACATTTCTGGCGCAAAAAAAATCAGATTCGAAAAAGAAAACGAACTGATGAGAAAGAAATGGGGAGTCAAGTTAAAGAATGACCCTTATTACAATCCGAACCTCACCTTGACTCAGGAGAACTTCACTATTGGTCTGCCCAAAGTCGAGGCATAGGTGAACGACTACTCAGCGTAATATTTTCGTTGAAGAACGGATCCCCCTTGGGGCAAACCCGATCCAGGACAGATCTCAGGTAGGTCTTGTCCTCTTCCGGCAGCCCTTTATGACGCGTCCTTGACTCATAATGAATTAATGAAGTTCCGGGGTCAAAAATATTCCTCAGATCTTTTTCAAATACCCTCAAGCAAAAATCAACGTCACCTGCAACCGTAAATGATTCATCAAATCCTTCTACTAACCCATGAGTTTTTTTACTAAACGCAAGACACGCCCCGGTGTTAGCCAAAACATCGCGGCGGATCATCGGCGAAACAAAAATCTCGGCTGGCCTGTTCGCAGTAGCTTCGCCCATGTATATATGATCAGCGAAACCACCAAACCCGGCAACAACACCGGCATGCTGAATGGTTTTATCGGGATACATCAGCAGAGGACCTACGGTACCAATTCCTTTACTCATGCCAAGCATCGCGAGCCGATCCAGCCAATCAGGCGTAATCACCAATGTGTCATTATTCAACAAAATGATCAGTTCACCTTCTGCCTGGTTGATTCCATCATTGCTCAATCTCGACCAGTTAAACGGATAATCACAACGAATCACTTTTACATCACCTTTTTCCACACTGTGTTCCAACCATGCAAGGGTCTCCGGATCATCGGACCGATTATCCAGTATCAGAATTTCGACATCGAAATGGTAAAGATGACGGAGAATCGAATCTACACAATCTCGCAACAACCCAACCATGTTGCGAGTAGGAATGATGATCGAAACGACCACATTTCCGGAAACTGGTTCATATAGCTCAGGGTAGTGTGAGCTGTCAGTAGTCTTGTTAATCAAATGGGTCATGTTGGCATAATCTCGAAATGCACGCGGTGCCAGTACTGGATGGAGTAAATGCATCAGGACATGGCCTACATGAGCAGGCTTCATGGCGTTTTTAAAACAGGCCATGATTAACTCTTGCCCTGTCAGTATATTCTCGGTTTGACGCAGAACCTTGTACATGAGCTCGCTACGAACAACAATCACTGGCGCATAAGCCGGATCAAACAGCAATTCTGGAGAATATCCGGGTTTGAAATAGGGATCGTATCTCTGGTCGTTAGCTATGTAATCGTGGTCCGAAAAGACAATGTCTGCACCTGTTCGCATCTGTCTCTCCAGGACCCCAAAACATTCCTCAGCGAACTGGCAAAGGGTATCGATTACTACAAAGTGATGACATTTTTTAACTTCATTAGAATTTAGCAGTGTGCCTAGCGCTGCAACGTTACATACTTCAGCATCAAGGTCTTCAGGCAGGTCCATAGTTGCAAATTGCACCCTATTGATTTCGTTGGTGATCAGATACAACTTTTGCAGCGATGATATTTTCTGTAAACCTGTAAGAAATATTTCGAGCAATTTCGTGTCAACTTCTGCCAAAAAAACTATGACTGACATTTTTGCGTCAAACCGGACTGCTGGTCGCCTTTCAACATTCTTAATCCAGTTCCGATAAAGTGAAGGATCCGATCGTCGAATGTATGCCGCCCTGGAGACGAGTTCACCTATCGTAGCTCTGACTCCATTGCTCAATACGGTGGTCACAAACCATCTCGCGAAAGATAAAAACCCACCGTGATCTCGAAGTAACTGAGCTTGTGACTGGAACAGAAACTGCAGAATTTTAAGCTTTCTATTAATGTTAACGCTCCCGCGTGGCTCAGTTACTAGGGGTAATCCGATGTTTGATTACTTCCCAACAACAAAGCTCATTCAGACTTTGAATGAAATGGACTAACGCAATGGTGTTTTTCCTGTTCTCCTCAGGACATCTGCTTGATGGCTGATCGTACATTCTGAATGAATCTATCCCGAAAAGAACAATTGAGAACATCAAATGATTGACCCTGTTTGCACTGTCATCAGACGGCGGACAAAAACGACTGAAAGATGTCAACATTTGTAGAAAAAATTGGCAATATCCAAATCAAATCAGACTTTAGTGACCATATTAAAAAAAACCAAGACGAAGCCAGAGTTTTTACAGTGATGACAAATCATCTAGCCAAATGCTTGCCTAAAAGTGAGACTATACAATTTTATCTTAAGCGACTTCCTTTCAGACAATGGCAAATAAAATTGAAGACGATAAGCATACCAAACAGACACTGCCTCTAATGAAACAAAATCTCTTTGAGTTTTTTCTTTAATCGCCTCGACAATGCAGCTCTTGTACTCACAAAGGGCGGGTTATGAAAAACTGTCGAATCCGGAGTACTTTTCATTGGCGCATAGTACCGACACCCTTCAAAGTAATAATGCGTAACCTGGCTATGGCGCGTCCTGTCTTTGTCTTTCTGCGGAGCACCGCCATGCAAGAGATTTCCATGCCAGATAAAGGCTGACCCTTTTGACAGTACACCGTAGCTGGGCTCCAGATTCTGTTCCCTTATTTTCCTCGCGATAAATTTTTCATACCCCGCATAGTTTTCGTATCCGATTCCCACGCCACTTTGTTGCATATTGTATTCTGGCAGTTTATGGCTGCTGGGGTAATAAACGAGGGGCCCATTCGCGCTGTCTACATCTTCCAACGCGACCCATACTCCCGCCAAATATCCACCCGGTTCACTGTTAAAGTGAATGGTGTCTGAATGTGCCCGTTGTTCTGTTCCCACGGGAAAATTCAACGTCTGAAATGGCAACGGTTTTCTGCCAAACAACTGATACAGTACATTCAAAATCTGGCTGTTAGTCGCCAAAAGCCGTACTGGTCTGTGACCGTACCATGCATTTTCAATTCTTGTACCATGACGAAAAAAACCAGGGCTATCGTCTGATTCATAACAGGGACCCAGGGTCTGAACAATTTTGTCCAGGTATCTATCATCAAGGTCCAGCTTGAAACTGATAAACCCGTCCCGCTTAAACTGCTCGATTTGATGTTTCGATAGTCGGTATCTCATGATCCGATACTAACACAATAACATTTCTAACCTTCTGAGCTATAATTCTTCATGGGACTAACAAAAATGAACTCCAAATGATCCAACGCTTTTTTCACGGCATAAGAACAAAATATATCAACCTGGACTACGAATCGCATAGGGGCCCCAATACTACATTCATCCAGAAGCTGGGTTTCTTGTTCTCAAAACACGGCGCAAAAAAAATAGCTCGAGTCACAAGGCGCACCCTGAATCAGTTTCTTCCCAAACCGGATTCATATCAACTTGATCCCAGGTACCCGCTCTGGTTCGCAAAGGAAAATTCGAGAGAGAGACTTAGACAAGTAAGAAAATCCTCACGAATTCTAAAACACAAGCCACTTGTCTCAGTCCTTTTAGTGGTCCCGGATCACATTAAAATTTATGACGTCACCAGCACCTTCAAATCAATTCAATCTCAAATCTACAAGAACTGGGAAGTCTGTATTTCAAACGCCAGTTCCAAACTGCATAACAGACTAACAAGATTGGCAGGGAGAAACGTAAAATACACCTTCACAGACAACGACTATGACTACAATGCGGCGCTTGAACTCGCAACAGGAGACCATGTAGCCACTCTACACGTAGGAGACTTGTTGTCGGAGACCTCACTGTTTGAGATGGTCAGCTACTTCACTCGATTTCACGATGCTGACATGTTGTATTCAGACGACGATCTGATAATAGACAGTAATAAACATGGTAAACCCTTCTTTAAATCTGATTTTTGTGAGGATAGTTTCTTGTCTAGGAACTACCTGGGAAGTTTTCTCAGTTTTCGCAGCCTTGCGCTGCTGAGAGAGCCAGGATTTAATCCCGATTTCGGTCCAGCACAGATTTCGGAACTGTTACTAAGGCTACTTGCTACAAACATTTCCATTCACCATGTGGCAAAAATTCTGTGCCATCGACAGAATCAGGATCAGAAAATAGGGGAGCAACATGAACGGGCGGTCTTAACATATCTAAAGGCTAAAAACGAAACGGCAGAAATTAGCAGCATAGATGGAGGTTATCTTGATATTACCTATCAACTCACTGAGGAACCAAAGATCTCAATCATCATCCCTACCCATGATGCAGCAAATCTTGTCAAAACCTGCCTCGATTCCATTTTTACGCTTTCCACCTACCAGAATATTGAAGTTATCCTCATCAGCAACAATAGCAATACTAGAGAATTCTTTGAGCTTGTGGAAACCTATCGGGTACAGGAACCTGAGAGATTTATATGCATAACTTATGACCACCCATTCAATTTTTCTGCTCTACAGAATATCGGAGCAGAACGCGCCACTGGAAAGTATCTTGTTCTTTTAAACAATGATACCGAAGTGGTCACAGTAAATTGGCTAGAGCTGATGCTCGGCCATGCACAGAGAAGTAGCATCGGGGCAGTGGGTCCAAAACTATTATTTGAAAACGGTACAATCCAGCACTGTGGTGTTCTTATGGGTATGCACGGGCTCGCTAATCACCACTTTGCAGGGCGTCCCCCGGATATAGACGGGTACTATGGCAACGTGCGTGCGGCAACTAATTACTCAGCTGTTACCGCCGCCTGCCTAATGGTCAGCAAGAGAAAGTTTCTCGAAGTCGATGGTTTTGAGGAGTCTCTGGCAGTCGAATTTAACGACGTGGATTTCTGCTTGAAGCTGGCGGAGGCTGGATACAATAACATTTATCTTCCGAGCGTCAGCTTGTATCACTATGAGTCAATGTCCCGCGGTGACATTAACAGCAACAACGAAGATTCAGCTCGATCACTTCGTGAAAGAGCCTACATCGAGGACAAGTGGCTACACGTTATAAGAAATGATCCTTGTTACAATATCAACCTGTCAGTCTGGAAACCCTACGAGGGGCTTCGCATGGACGACGAAGAAATTTCACAGATTGTACAAAACGAAATTAGGGAACAACGTACTAACCCTCTCGTAGAGGGCCGTCTGACTTCGACTGGCCAGGATTGACCTTGGCACAATACACGGACCCGAAAAAAAAGCCCGCCAAAAGGCGGGCTATAAAAAATTTACTTTCCAGGGCACCTCTAACAACGCCCCGAAAAACACTAGTCAATAACAATCTTCCCAGCGTTTTTCTCAATTGTCGTCATGCCAATACCACGCACGGCTGACAACTCCTCGGCAGAATAAAAAAGACCGTTGGCTTCACGATACGAAACTATCGCGTTGGCTCGACTGATACCGATCCCGTCCAGCATGGACGCGAGTGTCTCGGCGTCAGCCTGGTTGATGTTTACGGTAGTTTTAACGGTTTCTGTCTGATCCACGCCTTCTCCTGCGTTGTCCGCAAGCACAACATTGCCATAGCAGATGAGAAGGAAGGTGAAAAACGATATGAACAGGTTTCTTGCTTTCATAAAATTACTCCTAAATTGGTGGTTTTCGATGTAACTGGTTGCAGTAAATGCAAGATCCAAATTAGCATCGCTACCCTCGGTAAAAAGTAGGAGATGTAGTAACGTCGAGCGAGATAACAGCGAATGATTTTGTCAGCGATTGGGGGGTATGGAGTGTAGGGTTTTGTGTAGGACACTACACTCGGGGTTAATCACTCCCCTTCCAGGCCAAATATCGGTTGGACCGTGCCCCATTCCTTGCAACTGGGGCAGTGCCAGCGCATTTTCTTGCCATCAAAGCCGCAATTCTGGCATCGATAAGCGGGTTTGTTCGCCACGAGTGCTTCGGCAAAGCTGCGGAGTATCGACAGGTTTTGCTTTGATACGCCGTGAGCGTTGTCAATGTGCAGGTCTATCAACTGGGTCAAGCCGCGAATTGTCGGATTCTTCTTCAGATGGTTGGCGATAAATTTGGCCACGGCTTCATCGCCATCTTCATCTCGAATATGCGTTGCGAGCATCAAGACAATCGATATCGATGGCGTGGTTTCCAGGCAATCAAACAGGTACTGCCTGAAGTCTGCGAGTGATCCGACTCCCTGCTGATAGGCCGCAAGCAGGGGTTCCAGAGATTCAGGAACATAGACCGGATCCTGGTCCTTGATTCGCTGCAGTGCTCTGATCGCTTCAACATACTGTTTTTCGGCCAGCTCCAGCTTTCCCAATACAAGGCTCATGCGGGCATTGTTGGCATCATGGCCTATGCCGTCGCTGATCGCCTCACGAGCCTCGTCTGTGTGACCGAGTTTAAGCAGATCTTCTGCAATCTCACAACAATAGTGTGAAATGGATCGCTCGTACTTTTCGGTGTCTTCACCTATGGCGAGTAATTCTCCAATTTCGACCGCGCGGTACCACTCTTTCTCCTGCTCATAAATTTCCAGCATGAGTTTCAGCCCTTCACGGCGAACATGACCTTCTTCCTGGGAGAGTTTCAGCAACAAGTCTTCTGCCCTGTCCAGCAAGCCCGCCAGCAGGTAATCCCTGGCCAGTTCAAGCTGCACGTTAAGCATGACGTCTTTTTCGAGTTTGGCGTTGGTGAGTATGTTCTCATGGACAATAACGGCCTTTTCCAACTCACCACGTCGGCGCAACAAACTACCCAGGGCCAGATGAGTTTCCAGGGTGTCACTGTTAACTTCCAGGTCTTCAATAAACGGCGCCACGGCCCGGTCAGGTTCTTCGTTCAGCAGGTAATTCAAACCCTGATAATAGTTCGGACCGAGTGTATCCGAGCTTTTCGTGCGCTCACGGCGACCCATCCACCAGCCAATGCCAAGGGCTGCTACGAGTGCTATGTATGAAAGCCAATTTTCCAACGTAACAATTCTCTTGCTTTATTGCTCACTTATTTGATTTAGTGGCAAGTAGGCACAAAAAGGTTTAAATTTCTGTCCCGGTTTCTAACTCCAGGCCTGTTTCTGATCCTGTTGGTCGCTTGATCTCCTTCTCTGCCCTCACCTTATCCAGTGTTTGGTTGGTTTTCTTCACCTGCGAGTTCGCTTTTCTTGCTACCAGTCGCAAAGCAGAATTTGACCAGATATTCAGCAGTGAAGTAAAAACAACGCCAGCCACAAAAGATGCAAGCACCCACCATGAAATCGGCCATTGTGGTGTCGAGTACTCCAGGAATGTCAGAGCCACCTCTTCACTGTTGTCCGCGGCCAACAGCAAAGCCACAAAAAACAAAATAACAGCGACCACCCAGAATATAAGACTTTTAAAAAACTTCACTATTGATCCAGCTTACCTGTGTAACATAACAACCTGTGTAACCGCTATCATACTCCGCATAAAAAAACGGTGCACCCGAGAGTGACACAGTTCGTCATAGGCAATTGAAATTACATGTGGAGTGTCTAATAAAAATCAGAAATCGTGTCCGGTACGGAGGACTGATGATTCTTTTTTAACGATTCATCTCCAGTTCAACACTCATTCCAAGGTTGACCCGATCTTTGAGTTCTTTACCTGGTTTGAAGTGGGGGACGAATTTACTGGCAAGTTCGACCCTTTCACCTGTTTTAGGGTTACGACCAGACCGGGCTTCTCGATAATGAAGAGAAAAGCTGCCAAAACCACGAATTTCTATTCGATCGCCTTCCGCCAACGCATCCGTCATATGATCCAGGACCATTTTGACTGCCAGCTCTACATCCTTGACAGATAGCTGGGTTTGTACCGCTGCAATTCTCTCAATAAGTTCCGATTTGGTCATACCCACTGTCACGCCTCTACTCGGCGTCGGATCCTCCTTGATCCATTTGTTGTTTAATCAGGTCACCCAGCGTGGTTGGGTTAACTTCCACCTCACGCTCACGATGTTCCTTCACTGCCAGTTCTTCATCCGCGATATCCTTCGCTTTGATAGAAACGCCCAACATGCGGTTCTTTCGGTCAATGCTGATAATTTTCACTTCAATGTCATCACCGACACTCATGGCATTACGCGCGTCTTCAACACGATCCATGCTGATTTCAGAGGCTTTCAAGATGCCATCAACCTCTTCCGCCATCTCAAGAATAGCCTGCTTGGCTTCGACTTCTTTCACCTTGCCGGTCACAATCGTGCCGCGCTCATTCAAAGCAACATAGTTCGAGAAAGGATCCTCTTCCAATTGCTTCAACCCGAGCGAAATCCTCTCTCGTTCTGCATCGATTGACAGAATAACGGTCTCAATTTCATCACCTTTGGTGAATCGTCGAACCGCCTGTTCACCGGGTTCGTTCCAGGAGATATCTGATAAGTGAACCAAGCCATCGATGTTGCCGTCAAGACCGATAAAGATGCCGAAATCAGTGATTGATTTGATGTATCCCTTAATGCGATCGTTCTTGTTGTGCAGCACAGCGAACTCTTCCCAGGGGTTACCCTGACACTGTTTGATGCCCAGGCTGATGCGACGACGCTCTTCATCGATATCCAGCACCATCACCTCAACTTCGTCGCCAACCTGCACAACTTTGCTGGGATGAATATTACGATTGGTCCAATCCATTTCAGAAACGTGTACCAGGCCTTCAACGCCTTCTTCCAGCTCTGCAAAGCAACCATAGTCCGTCAAGTTAGTGACCCGCGCATTGGTGCGGGTGCCTTCTGGATAGCGTTTGGTGATAGCAACCCATGGATCTTCTCCCAGTTGCTTTAGTCCCAGGGAAACCCGATTTCTTTCACGATCAAACTTCAGGACTTTGACGTCTATCTCGTCACCAACGGCGACAATTTCGCTGGGATGCTTGATGCGCTTCCAGGCCATATCTGTAATATGTAACAGACCGTCAACACCACCAAGATCAACGAACGCACCATAGTCTGTCAGGTTCTTGACGATACCTTTCACACTCTGGCCTTCTTGCAGGCTTTCCAGCAGTGCTTCTCGCTCTGCGCTGTTCTCTTCCTCAAGCACGGATCGACGGGAAACAACCACATTGTTTCGCTTTTGATCCAGCTTGATCACCTTAAATTCTAATTCTTTACCTTCCAGGTGCTCGGTTTCACGCAAGGGTCGAACATCGACCAGGGATCCCGGCAGGAATGCCCTGACATCACGAATTTCTACCGTGAATCCACCTTTGACACGACCTGAAATGGTCCCTTTGATGACTTCCTGACCTTCATAAACTTTTTCGAGCATCATCCAGCTTTCAGCACGTTTGGCCTTTTCCCTGGATAAGCGGGTTTCACCGAAACCGTCATCGACGGCATCCATGGAAACCTGAACCTCGTCGCCAATCGCAACCTCGAGTTCACCGGCCTCATTGTAAAATTGTGCGCGCGGAATCACGCCTTCAGACTTCAGGCCAGCATGAACAGTGACCCACTCATTATCTATATCTACCACTGTGCCGGAGATAATGGATCCGGACTTCATATCGATGGTTTTTAGGCTTTCTTCAAATAGCTCTGCAAAGCTCTCCATTGTTTCGCTCATAGTTTTTCGTTTCCCGAGTACTTCGACTCTCAACCGCCTTACTTTCATAGAAAGTGTTCAAATCTGAACAACCAATGCCAGCGGGTCTGGTAAATGTTTGGAGATCACCGTGATCATTGGTTGTTTCCACGGCTCACTCCACTGAAGTTATCTTTTCCCGGACTTTCAAAAGTACACGCTCAAACATTTCATCAATGCTGATTTCAGTACTGTCGATTATCAAGGCATCAGCGGCTGGTTTGAGCGGGGCTACCTTACGATTCATGTCCCGCTCATCTCTTTGCTGTATGCTCAGAAAAAGGTCGTGCAGACTAACATCAATCTCTTTATCTTTCAACTGCTTATAGCGCCTTTCAGCCCTTTCCCTGGCACTGGCGGTTAGATAGATTTTTACATCGGCATCCGTGAACACCACCGTACCCATATCCCGGCCATCGGCCACCAGTCCGGGCGCCCGCCGAAAGCCTCGCTGCAGGTCTTTTATCGCCTCCCTGACAGTCGCCAGTGGCGCTACCCTCGACGCATCGGATCCGGCTTCATCGGTACGAATTTGCAGGGTCACATCTTCATTTTCGAGCAATATTCGCAGCGGCTCCTGGGGGTCATCGGTGGCGACAAATTCTACCTTCAAATCGCGTGCAAGCCTTGCCAATGCTGGCTCCGCACTAAATGACACATCCTTTTCTCTGGCCGATAAACCGATCAACCGATACAGCGCACCACTGTCAAGAATATGAAACCCGGTAACCTTCGCTAGCCGGTGAGTAATGACACCTTTCCCGGAACCACTGGGTCCGTCGATAGTTATAACCGGTATATTCGAGGTGTCGATCACGCGTTAATTTTCTCCTGGGCTTTTCTACAGACTCATTCGTCGAATATGTTCGCTATTCAATGGGCTATTCACTATTTATTGCACTATTAATTGCGCTATTTACTACGCTCTTCAAGAATTCGGCCGAAATGATCTCGCGCTGCTTTTGCACGATATAACCGCTGAAGCACCTCTTCAGATTCATCCCGCTCAATCAAATCGCGTAATTCATCGAGTTCAGTCATATAACGATCGAGAATATCAAGCAGGGGTTTGCGATTGGATCGAAAGATATCCCGCCACATACGGGGGTCCGAGGCAGCTATGCGGGTAAAATCCCGCAATCCGCCCGCGGCATAGTCGAATATCTCCAGGCTGTCACCCTGGGAAGACAATGTCTCGACAAGCGCATAGGCCAGCAGGTGCGGCAGATGACTCGTTTGCGCCAGCACCAGATCGTGATGCGATGCCTGCATTCTGCTGACGCTGGCGCCGAAACCCTGCCACATTTCTGTCACCCGTGTTACCGCGGCTGCCGAAGTTCCCTCATCCGGCGTCAGAATCACCTGGTGGGCTTTGAATAAGTCCGCGTCCGCATTAGCCACTCCATGATTTTCTGATCCGGCAATGGGATGACCCGGGACATAGTTGTGCGGCAGGCGACCATGAAATTTTTCTACCGCCTCCAGAATGGGGCTTTTTACGCTGCCAACATCAGTAATAATCACCCCAGTGTCAAAGCAGGTCGAAATCGCCTTAAAAACCTCCATCATGGCCAGCACTGGCACCGCGACAATAATCAGCTCGGCATTTTCGAAGACTGAATTAATCGTCGATACACCTTTATCAATGACGTTCAGCTCCAGCCCCAATTGAAGATTTGAAGGGTCCGCATCAAAGGCAACGACGTAACATCCCTGCTGGCGCAGGGCGCTGGCAACAGATCCACCAATCAATCCAAGACCAATAACTGCGACTGAGGAAAACTTGCTGCTCAAAGACAAGGTTTTACTGTTCATGGAGAAGTCTTTGCAGTTCTTAGAGAAGTCTTGCTGCTCATAGAGAAGACAATACCCGCTTCAGGCTCTCGATGAATCGTTCATTTTCTGCAGCGGTTCCCACGGTTACCCGCAGATGATCAGGCATGCCGTATACCCCTATGGGCCTGACGATAACGCCCTGGTGAAGCAACGCATCATAGATGGGTATCGCGTCACGGGCGAAATCGATGGTCAGGAAATTACCAACGGAGGGAATGTAGGTTAGTCCCATCTCATCGCATGCGGAGGTCAATAGTGCCATGCCTTCTCTGTTGACCTGTACTGAACGATTGACATGTCCCTGATCATCCAGTGCAATCTCTGCCGCTGCCAGCGACATTGAATTTACATTAAAGGGCTGCCGCACACGATTCATCAAATCCGCAATGTCAGGGTGAGACACCGCATACCCAATTCGCAGCGACGCCAGGCCATATGCTTTAGAGAATGTCCGGGTCACAACCAGGTTGGGGAACTGTTTAAACAACTCAATACCATTGGGATAGGTTTCTTCTTCAACATATTCGAAATAGGCCTCATCCAGAACCACCAGGACGTCCTCTCGAACCTGGTTCATAAAATCAACGAGCGACGATTTATTAACCCAGGTGCCGGTGGGATTATTCGGATTGGCAATAAATACCATCCTGGTCCTGGCGCTAATGCAATTTAATGTGGCCTCCAGGTTCTGCCCATAGTTCCGCGCGGGCACTACCTTAAGTTCTGCACCAATTGCCTTTGTGGCCAGCGGGTAAACCACAAACGAGTGCTGAGAAACAATGGCCTCATTGCCCGGGTGCAAAAAGACCCTGGCGAGCAATTCCAGTACATCATTTGAGCCATTGCCGATCGTTAAGTTACCGGTATCAACCCCAAGAAAGCCTGCCAGCTTCTCCTTAAGCAGAAAAGCACTGCCGTCTGGATACCTCGCCAGCTCCGGCATCACCTTCTGCAAACCCTCGATCACAGCTGGACTTGGGCCAAGTGGATTTTCGTTGCTGGCCAGTTTGATAACATGGGTCAGACCTAATTCGCGCTCCAGTTCTTCAACGGGTTTGCCCGGTTGGTATGGCTGCAGCCCTTGAATACCCGGGCTTGCCAGCGAATTAAAATCATACGCCATAGTACGTCCCTTCTAACAAGCCTTCCAACACACCCACTCCCACCTTTATTGTCGCGCCCTTATTATCGCGCCTTTTGTCGCAAGCAATGAGGGCATCAATTTGTGATCGCTCTTGGATAACTGCCCAGCAACTTCACCTCCAGCGAATCACCGTCGATTTCACCCAGGACTTTTCGAATAACTTCATCCTCTTTATGTCCCTCAAAATCAATAAAGAACACATAGGACCACATGCCAGTTCTCGATGGTCTTGTTTCAATGGAAGTCAGTGAGACGTTGTATCGATGGAAAGGTTCCAACAACTTGTACAAGGCGCCGGGTTGATTGTGGGTCGACACCATAATCGAAGTCTTGTCGTTCCCACTTGGACCAATCTCTTCGCGCCCAACGACGATAAAACGCGTGGTGTTGTCGGACTGATCTTCAATCTTCTTTGACAAAATCCTCAATCCATAGGTTTCTGCCGCTATTTCTCCTGCGATCGCGGCAGCATCTTTCTCGTTCAGTACTTTCCTCGCAGCCTCTCCATTGCTGGTTGCCGCGATACGGGGCGTATTGGGAAAGTGACCATCCAGCCATCGTCGACATTGTGCCAGACCCTGCTCGTGAGCATAGATTCGTTGGATATCATTTTCATTGGCGTCTGGTGAAATCATCAGATGATGATGAATGCGTAACTCAACTTCGCCGCAAATTCGCAATGGCGAGTTCAAAAAATTATCCAGTGTGTGACTAATTACCCCTTCCGTTGAGTTTTCGACCGGCACCACACCGTAGTTGCAATTTTCTGATGCGACTTCCCGAAAGATGTCATCACCGGTCACCATAGGTATGCAAAGCGCGGCATGGCCAAACTGTTTCTGGGTCGCGAGTTGAGTAAATGTACCTTCTGGCCCCAGGTAAGCGACCTTGAGCGGTTCTTCGAGCGCGAGGCAGGCGGACATTATCTGCCGGTAAACTTCGACAACCTTTTCGTTACTCAGGGGTCCGGGATTCTGCCGTGCAATATTTCGCAATACCTGTGCTTCGCGTTCCGGGCGATAGTAAACGGGGTCTGTATCACCGGCGCTCTGTTGCTTAACTTCTGCCACTTGCAGGGCGCACTTCGCCCGCTCGTTGATGAGTTTAAGTATCCGGTCGTCCAGGTGGTCTATTCGCTGTCGTAACCCTTTGAGCTGACCATCTACACTGATCTTATCCTGAGAATGATTTTCAGAGCTTTCTTTGTCAGGCATTTTGTTTCCAGATCTTTTTTGCACAGATCTCGTTTTTAAGAGACATTGCGTTTATAAAACATTGCAGGTCCGTTTCTTTGGAATCTCTGAGCACTTATTAATCAGGGCTTCCCTGGTTTTCCGATTCGTCGTCTTCATGCCTGACCACGGCACTGGAATCAGACTGGGGCCCGGACTCCGTTTCAATCTGACCTTCCAGCACATCGTCCGGTTCTTCAACCCTGGCAAGACCGACCAGGTGCTCGTCTTCACCCACGTTGATCAACTTAACACCCTGCGTGTTTCGACCTTGCATGGAAACTTCATCGCCCCGGGTACGGACCAACGTCCCCTGATCGCTGATCAGGATAACTTCATCGCCTTCAAACATCTGAATTGCACCCACAATCGCGCCGTTTCGATTGCTCAGTTTCATGCCAATCACACCCTGACCGCCACGACCAATAACGCTGTAATCGTCCAAACGACTTCGTTTGCCGTAACCTTTCTCGCTGGCAATCAGAATCTCACCATCCGGGTCAGGAATAATCAGTGAAATTACTCTTTCAGCGGGCTTTAGTTTAATTCCTCGTACCCCGCGTGCGGTCCTGCCCATGGCACGTACATTCGATTCCTTAAACCGTATAACCTTTCCACCGCTACCAAACAGCATGACGTCCGACCCCCCATCTGTAATTGCGGCGCCAATGAGGGTATTGCCTTCTTCAAGTTCAATCGCAATCAGGCCTGTGGACCGTTGCCGGGAAAAATCCATCAATGGCGTTTTCTTTACAGTGCCATTGGTTGTTGCCATAAAAACAAACTGCGCCTCAACATACTCATGGACCGGTAACATGGCCGTAATTCGTTCGTTTTCGTCCAGCGGCAGGATGTTAATCATCGGACGACCACGAGCGGCTCGACTGGCAACCGGGATCTGGAATACCCGTAGCCAGTACACTTTACCCTGGTTGGTAAAGCAGAGAATGGTGTCATGGGTATTGGCCACCATCAGGCGCTCAATAAAATCTTCTTCCTTTACCGCACTTGCGGATCTACCCCTGCCACCCCGACGCTGTGCCTGGTAGTCAACAATAGGTTGGGTCTTGGCATAACCGGCGTTAGACAATGTCACCACCATATCCTGTTCGCTGATCAGGTCCTCCGTGGTGAGATCTTCCTGGGTGCCGACAATTTCGGTTAGCCGCTCATCACCATATTCGTCCCTGACGGCCGTTAATTCTTCGGTAATAATTTCCATCAATCGTTCAGGCTTCTCCAGAATTTCCAACAACTCGGAGATGGTCTCGATGATTTCTTCATATTCTTTGATTAACCGGTCCTGCTCCAATCCGGTCAATCGGTTAAGACGCATTTCCAGGATCGCCTGGGCTTGCTCAGGTGAAAGGTGATATTGCCCATCGTCTTTAAACCCATATTGCGCCTCGAGGTCATCGGGCCGGGCTGCATCAGGGCCTGCTTTTTCAAGCATCTTCGCTACATTTTCTGAGCGCCAGGGAGTTTCAATCAGTCTAACCCGGGCTTCCTGCGCATTGGCGGAACTTTTGATGAGTTCGATAATCGCATCAATATTCGACAAGGCAACTGCGAGACCTTCTAACACATGGCCCCTGACCCTGGCACGGCGCAACAAAAATACCGTTCTTCGCGTCACCACCTCACGTCGATGCAACACAAAGGCTTCGAGGATCTGCTTCAGCGTCAGTATTTTGGGTTCACCATCGACCAATGCCACCATGTTGATACCAAAAACACTCTGCAACTGAGTTTGCGCATAGAGGTTGTTCAGTACCACCTCGCCCATCTCACCACGCCGCAATTCGATCACGATACGGGTGTCGGTGGACGATTCATCTCTCAGGTCCGTAATGCCTTCAATTTTTTTATCCTTGACCAGTTCAGCAATGCGCTCCATGAGTCGGGCACGATTAAGCTGATAAGGAATTTCCTTAATGATGATCGTGTCTCGATTGGTCTTTTCGTCTGTCTCGATCTCGCACCGCGCCCGAATCTGAATGCGTCCACGACCGGTCCGATACGCCAGTACGATACCGGCACGTCCGTTAATAATTGCCCCGGTTGGAAAGTCCGGGCCAGTAACAATCTCCATCAATCCATCGACATCCAATTCCGGATTTTCAATCAATGCAAGGCAGGCATTGACGACTTCGGTCAAATTGTGCGGTGGAATATTTGTTGCCATGCCGACAGCGATGCCACTTGACCCGTTAACCAGTAATGTAGGTACTCGTGAAGGCAAAACCTCCGGCATTTGCAGGGTGCCGTCATAGTTGTCAACGAAATCAACGGTTTCTTTATCGAGATCCTCCAGCAACTCCTGGGCAATTTTTTCCATGCGGATTTCTGTATACCGCATGGCAGCGGCTCCATCGCCATCCATTGACCCAAAATTACCCTGGCCATCTACCAGTGGGTAGCGCATGGAGAAAGACTGGGCCATTCTGACAATCGTATCGTAAGCGGCAGTATCGCCATGGGGGTGATACTTACCAATGACATCGCCAACGACCCTGGCCGACTTCACATAGGCACGATTGTAGGCATTGTTGAGTTCACTCATCGCAAACAACACACGACGATGCACGGGTTTAAGCCCGTCCCGTACATCCGGCAAGGCACGACCGACGATGACACTCATCGCGTAGTCCAAATAGGACTGCTTAAGTTCGTCCTCGATATTAACGGTGGTTATATCAGATTCAAAATCAGACATTGATTAGCGGTACTTACAACTAGAGGCTTGAGAAAAGACCCATCAAAGAATCTACATTCACTTATATTTAGACATGCCTTTATCACCTAAAAAACACGCCGCACAATCAGGCAATTGTAACATGAGACATGATGTAAACGCGAAATTGGATATAATGCAGGGATGACAGATATCAGCCCCGGTTTTTTAATAAATCCCTCCTGGATAGTACCTGTAATTCCAACAGGGATTGTGCTTACAGATCACTGCATTGTGGTCCAGGGAGAGAGGATTATCGCCCTGTTGCCGGGAAAAGAAGCCAGGCAACAATACCCAGCCTGGCCTTGCCATGATCTTCCAGGACATATTCTCACCCCAGGGTTGATTAACACGCACGGGCATGCAGCGATGACGCTGCTACGTGGCTACGCTGATGATCTCGATTTGATGGACTGGCTGAACAATTATATCTGGCCGGTAGAGGGAGAGTTTGTCGATTACGATTTTGTCTACGATGGCAGCAGTCTCGCCGTGGCTGAAATGATCAGCACGGGCACCACCTGTGCCGCTGACACCTACTTTTTTCCGACTGCGGTGGCCAGTGCGTTTACCGACAACAAGTTCCGCGGTCAGGTTTGTATGCCGGTCATCCAGTTCTCCAACGCATGGGCGAACGGTGAGCAGGAGCATATTCACAAGGGCCTCGCCTTCCACGATGACCACAAGAATAATCATCTGATCAATACCGCATTCGCACCCCATGCACCCTACACAGTCACGGACAAGGGCTTTGAGCAAATTGGCGTCTACGCTGATGAATTACAGATACCCATTCATTTGCATCTGCATGAAACCGAAGATGAAGTAAACACGGCGGTTGGTGAAACTGGCAGGCGACCCATTCAAAGAATGTCGGAACTTGGTCTGCTGTCCCCCGCATTGCAGGCGGTTCATATGACCCAAATGACCAATGAGGAAATTGACCTCATCTTTAAAACCGGCGTTCATGTAATCCATTGTCCAGACTCAAACCTCAAACTAGCCAGCGGATTCTGCCCGGTCACTAAACTGATGGCAAAAGGGGTAAACCTTGGGGTTGGTACAGATGGTGCGGCAAGTAACAACAACCTCGATATGTTGACCGAGATTCGCAGCGGCGCGCTGCTTGCCAAAGGTGTATCGGGTTCAGCGTTAAGCGTAACGGCAGAACAGGCATTGGCGATGGGTACCATCAACGGTGCAAGATTGCTGGGGCTCGATCAGGATATCGGTAGCATCGAAGTTGGAAAACTCGCCGACCTGATCGCGGTCGATCTGTCAGCTCATAATTTTCAACCTGTTCACAACCCGATGTCACAGCTCATTTACTCAGCAACCGGGCATCAGGTTTCGCAAGTCTGGATCAATGGTGAACACCTTTTAAAAGACAACATACTCACGCAAATAGATCTGACCGGGCTGATGTCCAACGTCAGGCAATGGCAGGAAAAATTACACTCGTGAACGAAGCTGACAACCAGGGCAATGTTAATCAGAGCAATGTCGATCAGAACAGGGTCGATCAAAGCACTGTCGCTCAAAGTAATGTCGATCAAAGCGAGGTCGCCAAATTTGATGACCTTGCCAGAAAATGGTGGGACCTGAACAGTGAATTCAAGCCCCTCCACGATATCAATCCGCTGCGTATGGACTACATCACATCGAAGGTTCTACTGCAGGGCAAGCGCGTTCTCGATGTGGGTTGCGGCGGCGGTATCCTGTCAGAATCCCTGGCCATTGCAGGTGCCGATGTCACGGGCATTGATATGGCAGAAAAGCCCTTGCAGGTCGCAAAGCTGCACAGACACGAATCCAATCTGTCCATCAACTATCAGCTAACCACGATAGAGGCGCATGCAAGCAGCCACGCCGCACAATACGATATCATCACCTGCCTTGAGATGATGGAACATGTCCCGGACCCGGCTTCCGTTATCGCTGCCTGCCAGACCTTGCTAAAACCGGATGGACATCTCTTTCTCTCTACCATCAACCGCAGCCCCAAAGCCTACTTGCTGGCTGTTATCGGCGCCGAGTATGTTTTAAAGATGCTGCCTCGAGGAACTCATGACTACGAAAAGTTCATCAAGCCTTCAGAGCTCGCACACTGGTTGCGACGGGAAGGTTTCATTCTGCGGGATCTATCGGGCATGAGTTATAACCCGCTGACAAAAAAGTATTCACTCTCAAAAGATACTGATGTGAATTACCTGGTTTATGCAAGGTTAGTGTAGTGTCCTGTATAGATGGCACTTTAAGTGGCCCTCAAATTTGTCACAGCAAGGCGTGTTTCGCAGGCAATGTAGGTACCTTGTCAAGAAATACAACGCGGCTGTGGCGAATTTGAGGGCCACCCTTCGGGCAAGCCGCTAAATGGCCAGCTGCGTTGTTGCACTTGCTCGACTTATGCCCAATAGGTCTTCGCAAGTGCGCCTACCATCTGACCATTTAGCGACTTGCTTAAAGTGCCATCTATACAGGACACTACACTAGGACAACCAATGAGCTACCATCCCCAGCCCCGGTTTCTTGACAATAAGACCATCCTCGTCACGGGTGCAGGAGATGGCATTGGCAAAACTGCAGCCATCGAATACGCCAGATTCGGCGCCACCGTTGTATTGTTAGGCCGGACAGTGAGCAAACTGGAACAGGTCTATGACGAAATCAAGGCATTGAATCTCGCCGAACCTGGCATTGCACCAATGGACCTGGCCACAGCGAGCATGGATGATATGCAGGAACTGGCGAATGTAATTCTTGATAATTACGGCAAACTCGATGGGCTTGTGCACAACGCCGCCATTCTGGGTGACCGTGTGCCGTTCGAACACTATGACATGAATACCTGGTTGAGAGTTATGCAGATTAATTTTAATGCTGCATGTCTTTTGACCCGAATCCTGTTACCAGCAATCCAGCAAGCACCTGAGGCGACAGTTATTTTCACCAGCACCGGTGTCGGGAAAATTCCCCGGGCGTATTGGGGAGCTTATTCAGTATCTAAATATGCGCTTGAGGGTTTCGCCATGTTGTTAGCTGACGAACTTGAGAACACATCAAAAATAAGCGTAAACATCCTGAACCCCGGTGCCACCCGAACTGATATGCGACGGGCCGCCTACCCTAACGAGAACCCCGCAGAATTGAAATCTGCAGAAGAGTTAATGCCGCTGTACCTGTATCTGATGAGCCAGGACAGCCAGGAAAATGGTGAAACATTCACCATGGACTGGTTTCGTACGGGAACCTCAAATTGATTTAACGGGATCGCCTTCTTGATTGATGTCCTCGAGATGCAGGGTCTCTTGAAGCAAGACGGCTTAAACCTGCCATTTCGTACAGCGCCCGGATGTCTTTTGCTTTTAGGTCTGTAAACCGGCCCGCTTTAACCGACGATGGAACAAAGAAGCTGCCATAACGAACCCTTTTCAGTCGACTCACCGTCAAACCCTGGGATTCCCACAGGCGTCTCACTTCCCGATTGCGACCTTCCATAATCACCACATAAAACCACTGGTTGGCGCTACCGGACTCGTCTTCGTCCTGATTTTCTCCTCGCCCCCTTTGTATGTCCGTGAACCGAGCGACGCCATCTTCCAGGAACACACCTTGCAGCATATTCTGGCGTTGTTCCTTGCTGACGTCCCCAAGGACTCGAACGGCATACTCACGCTCAATATTCGTCGATGGATGCATCAGTTTGTTGGCCAGTTCGCCATCGGTTGTGAACAACAATAAACCACTGGTTGAAAAATCCAGACGACCGATAGAAATCCAGCGCTGCTTCTTCAGTTTAGGCAGGCGATCAAATACGGACTTCCTGCCTTCGGGGTCATTGCGAGAACAAATTTCATTACTGGGTTTGTTGTAGAGCAGGTATCGATGTGAAACTCTCGTCTGTTTGATGGGTTTCCCATCAAGGAAGATTCTGTCTTCTAATTCGACCCGATCACCAAGTTTGGCAGTTTTACCATTGACGTTCACGCGCCCGGCTTCAATCCATTTTTCCAGACCACGTCGACTACCCAACCCAAGATTGGCCAGAACTTTCTGCAGTTTCTCAGACATCAGGGCTTATCGGGTCATCAGGGGTGGTCAGCTTCTCATCCGCGCCACCCGTTTCGTCCACTGCAGCCTGATGCGTCGGGGTGGCAGCTGCAATATCCGGTACCTTAATGCTGTTCGACTCCTCCGTAGAACTTTCATCATCCTGTTCGAGAGCCTCATCGTCGATCTCGCCAGATTCCTCCACCTTGAACAGATTCTTGATATTTTGCTGAATCGTGTTCACCCGGTCTGTGACTTCCTGCAGCGTTGCATCGTCCGCTTCGGTTTGGTCATGTTCATCGTCACTGACAAGATCGAGGGTCCGGGGCTGGATAAGATCCTCCGCGCCCAGATCAAGTTCTTCATTCATCTTGTCGAGATCTTTGATTTCAGACAAGGTGGGTAGTTCGTCCAGGCTCGACAGGTCGAAATAGTCCAGAAAAGTTCTCGTCGTGGCATAGATCGCCGGGCGACCCGGTACATCACGGTGACCAACGATTCGGATCCACTCGCGCTCCAGCAAACTACGCATAATATTGGTGCTGACAGAAACACCGCGGATTTCCTCAATATCGCCCCGGGTGATAGGTTGCTTATAGGCGATCAATGCCAGGGTTTCCAGAAATGCACGGGTGTACCTTGGTGGCTTTTCCTGCCATAGCCGGTCAACCCAACTGCCGAATTCACTGCGAACCTGAAATCGATATCCGCTGGCGACCTTTTTGAGTTCGAATCCCCTGCCATCACAATCATCACTAATCTGGGCAAGCACCTCCTTCACATCGGCGCGGCTCGGTTGTTCACCATCGAATAACTGAATCAGTATATCAATACTCAAGGGCTTATCTGCTGCAAGGATCGCGCCTTCAAGAATTTGTTTTAATGCTGGTATTTCACTCATGGATAACAATCTTTAGAATTCTGATAATTCGGTTACGGCTTCACTGGATGAACGTGCCTTGACATGGATCGGCGCAAAGGGTTCTGTCTGGACAATTTCAAGCAGTTGCTCCTTAATTAACTCCATCAGGGCGAGGAAGGTGACGATGACACCTGAGCGACCTTCTTCAATAACGAACAAAGCAATGAAGGGGACAAACTGGTCACCTGCCTGCTGGACCTGGTCCAGTATGCTCGACATGCGTTCACGGGTAGAAAGGGGTTCCAGTTCCACTTTATGACTGGAGTAGGTGTCCGCCCGCTTCAGTACTTTTGACAACACCAGTAACATCTCCTGTAGCTGTACATCAGGGAACGGCTTTTCTTTTTCGATGGATGGCGCGTCCGCGGAGGCGACCCAGTAGTCACGATGCATTCTATGCAGACCATCAATATCCATAGCGGCTTGCTTGAATCGTTCGTACTCCTGCAATCGGCGAATCAACTCAGCCCTTGGATCGTCTTCGTCGTCCTCTTCTTCTGTTTGCCGGGGTAAAAGCATGCGGGATTTTATTTCTGCAAGCACTGCAGCCATCACCAGGTATTCTGCTGCCAGTTCCAGCTGAATGTCCTTCATAAAATCTATGTAGTTCATGTACTGCTTGGTGATTTCTGCAACCTTGATATTCAGGATATCGAGGTTCTGGCGTTTAATCAGGTACAGCAACAGATCCAACGGACCTTCAAAAGCCTCCAGGATGACCTCAAGTGCATCAGGAGGTATGTACAGGTCCAGGGGCAATTGAGACATTGGACGACCTTCAATGACCGCAAATGGCATTTCTGCCTGACGAGCACCTTCCGCAAACTGGCGTTCGCCAACAGATTTTTCTTGGCTCTCGCTATGGCTCTTATTATCGTCGTCGTGTTCCACTAGCGGTAATTTAACCCCATGGCCTGACGCACATCTTCGAGTGTCGCTTTTGCGATAATTCGCGCCTTCTCATTCCCCTCTGCGATGATAGACTTCACCAGGTCAGGGTTATCCTCGTATTGCCTGGCTCGTTCATGCATGGGCTGTTGCTCTTCAAGAATTGAGTCAATCAATGGTTTTTTACAATCGACGCAACCTATCGCGGCTGTCTTGCAGCCGTTGACGATCCATTCCCTGGTGTCATCGGCAGTGTAGATATCGTGCAGTTTAAATACAGGACACTTTTCAGGGTCTCCCGGGTCCGTTCTCCTGACCCGGGCGGGATCGGTCTTCATGGTCAACACCTTCTTCTCAACCGATTCAGGTTCTTCCCTTAATGCAATCGTGTTGCCGTAGGATTTAGACATCTTATTACCATCCAGGCCCGGCATAACCGAAGCATCTGTCAACAATGCCTGGGGTTCAGGCAAAATGATTTTACCCCCGCCTTCCAGATAGCCGAACAATCGATCCCGATCCCCAAGGGAAATGTTCTGTTGTTCCTGTAACATGGCCTGGGCTTTTTCGAGGGATTCCTGCTTACCCTTCTCCAGGAAATCCTTGCGCATCTGGCGATACATTTTGGAGTTTTTACGACCCAGTTTCTTAATCGCGTCCTCCGCAATATCAGCAAAACCCGAATCCCGACCGTAGATGTGGTTAAATCGCCGGGCAATTTCACGGGTTATTTCGACGTGGGGTACCTGGTCCGCCCCAACCGGTACATGACCTGCCTTGTAGATGAGAATGTCGGCACTTTGCAACACCGGATAACCCAAAAAACCATAGGTCGACAGATCTCTTTCATTCAGTTTCGCCTGTTGATCTTTGTAGCTCGGCACCCGCTCCAACCAGCCCAAAGGGGTGATCATCGACATTAATAAATGCAGTTCTGCATGTTCTGGTACTCTGGACTGAATAAAAAGAGTGGCGGAACCCGGATTAACACCCGCGGCTAACCAGTCGATGACCATTGACCAGACATTGTCTTCAAT
Source organism: Pseudomonadales bacterium (assembly GCA_029941905.1). Lineage (GTDB taxonomy): Bacteria > Pseudomonadota > Gammaproteobacteria > Pseudomonadales > Azotimanducaceae > JAHRVQ01. The sequence continues at coordinate 28,759 of JAPYTQ010000026.1, forward strand.
TATCTCGGGTTCATTATAATGCGTCGTCAGTGCATGCCAGTCAGCGACGAAAAACATACAGTCGAATTCATGCTGGAGCTGAATCCAGTTCTTCAGGACTCCATGATAGTGACCCAAATGTAATTGTCCCGTCGGCCGCATGCCGGACAGGACACGTTTTTGTGCTTCGAGCAAACTCAAGATATCACCTGATAAGTATTGTAAGTATTTTTAGTGCTAACAGTGGGCAAATGTTATATGGAAGGCAATTTTGTCGTCATTATATATGAAGGGCAGCTTGCAACCAATCAAGCTGTTTTGCCTTTCCTACGCGGCACCGAATAATTCAAGGTCACCACGACCCTCTCGAACAACAAGGGGAACGGCCTCCTCAAGATTGACAACGCTGGTGACTTCCAGGCCACAGAAACCGCCGTCAACTACCAGGTCAACCTGATGCTCCAATAATTCCCGTATTTCCACCGGATCCGTCAGCGGGTACTCCTCCCCGGGTAATATCAGGGTTGTACTCATAATCGGTTCAGCCAGCTCGTCAAGCAGGGCCCGGCAGATATTGTTATCAGGTACCCGCAAGCCAATGGTTTTGCGTTTGGGATGCACCAGTCGTCGTGGAACTTCCCGGGTAGCCTGCAAAAGAAAGGTATAGGGACCCGGCGTTGCGGACTTTAACAGCCGATAAGCACTATTATTGACCTTTGCGTAGATACCCAGGTCTGACAAATCCCGGCAGATAAGGCTCAGATTGTGATCGTCGGATAATCTTCGTATATGGCGAATGCGTTCCAATGCCCCCTTATCACCGATATGGCATCCCAGGGCATAGGAAGAATCAGTGGGGTACACAACAACACCACCCTTGCGGATGATATCTACCGCCTGCCGAATCAATCGACTCTGTGGATTATCAGGGTGAATGCGAAAAAACTGGCTCATAATTGGCCCGGTCCAAGAAAGCGGGCATTCTATCAGGCTCTTGGCGAAGTTTCCTTTGATCGCAAGGCCAGGTGGAAATTGTCGGTCGTCCGCCACAGAAACACATTGCAAATCCAACCGTGCCGCAGGTCCGTTTTTTCAGGACCGAACTAATTGAACCTGGATTTTGGCGTGTGACGCCCTGTACTGCTAACATGAGCCTGTAATCAGCACTCTTTCAACACAAGTTTGCAACACAAGTTTGCAACACAAGGTTTCAACACAAGCCCATGAAACAGTTTGTAGAATTCATCCCTGTTGCCATTTTTGTCGCCGTCTACTTCGGGGCCGGTAGGGACATATTTATCAGCACTGCGGCGCTGATGGCCGCAATGTTGCTGCAAGTGATGTTTGAATTCGCGACGACCAAAACCGTCGCGAAGCGGACCTTGTACATCTTTGGGATCGTTATCGTTCTTGGCAGCCTGACCCTGGTATTCCGCAACGAGGCATTTATTCTATGGAAACCGACCATCGTTAACTGGGTATTTTGTCTTGGCCTGCTGGCGAATCAGCTGCTCGGTAAAGACAATATCCTGAAGAAAATTCTCGGCGAACAGTTAAATCTCCCGGACCAGGTCTGGAAGACGCTCACACTTGGCTGGAGCGCCGGTTTTTTTCTGGCTGGTGCGTTGAACCTTGTCGTTGCCCATTATTTCAGCCTTGATTTTTGGGTCAGCTACAAACTCATCGGTGGATTCGGGCTTACCCTCTCCTACATTATAGTTACGGTGATTTATCTATCCACAGGGGGATTTCTTGAGGATTCGGATTCCAGCTCCGATTCTGTCGACATTAATAACCCAAACTAACAGCCCACATTGGCTTTTCCCCAAGCCCTCATTAATATTAAGGAACTTCATGCTCTACGCGATTATTTCCCAGGACATCGAGAACAGCCTCTCGCTGCGAATGCAGACTCGACCCGATCATGTTGATCGATTGGAAGCCCTGAAACGGCAAGGTCGACTCATTCTCGCTGGCCCGCATCCCAATATTGATAATGACGATCCCGGGGAAGCTGGATTTAGCGGCAGCCTGGTCGTTGCCGAGTTTAATTCCCTGTCTGATGCCGAGGAATGGGCAAATACTGACCCCTACAAAACCGCCGGTGTCTACGCCTCTGTAACAGTCAAACCCTTCAAACTGGTGCTGCCGTGAGCCGTTTTTATAAAACAGCCCTGAGCCGCGCTTATAAAACAGCCCTGAGCCG
>JAPYTQ010000026.1:31043-42677 GCA_029941905.1 Pseudomonadales bacterium
TGAGCCGTTTTTATAAAACAGCCCTGAGCCGCGCTTATAAAACAGCCCTGAGCCGCGCTTATAAAACAGCCCTGAGCCGCGCTTATAAAACAGCCCTGAGCCGCGTTTATAAAACAGCATTTCTTTTGGCTTGTGTTTTTAGTCCGGTAAGTTCGTTTGCTGCAGAACCCTCTCTGCCGGACAAGGTCTATGTACGTGACACGTTGTATGTGCCTTTGAGGGGAGGTCAATCCAATGAGTATCGAATACTACACCAGGGTATTCGCAGTGGCACAAGTCTGGAACGATTGGAAATCAACAAAGAATCAGGGTTTAGCCGGGTGCGGTTGAGTGACGGGAAGGAGGGCTGGATGCAAAGCCAATATCTGGTGATTGAACCCATTGCCCGGGATCAGTTAATAGTTATCAGTGAAAAACACTCCCAACTGGAGTCCAAGTACCAGCAAGTGCTGCTTCGCATACAGGAGCAGGACGAACTCCAGGATTCGTCAACCGCTCAAATCCAGGACCTGGATTCTGAGAACAGACAGCTGAGGGAAGACCTGATAGAAATTAAACAACTAGCCGCAGACACGATTGCTATCAATGACATGAACCAGCAATTACAGGCGGAGCGAGACCAGCTCCAGCAGGAGATTGACGATCTTGCCACGAGTGTTGGTGAATTCAAGGACTCATCTGACCAGGATTGGTTCTTACGCGGCGCAGGCACAATTCTGCTGGGCTTGTTCATCGGATTTCTGGCTTCGCGTGGGTTTTACAACAGCCGTCGCAGTGAATGGAGTTAACAGAATAAATCCATGGCCACAAAACTCAGCGTCAACCTGAACAAGATCGCTCTACTGCGCAACTCGCGAGATACCGTGATCCCCAGTGTTGTGGAGGCTGCCAGGACTGTGATTGCCGCAGGCGCACAGGGCATCACAGTACACCCACGACCAGATATGCGTCATATTCGCCCGGATGACGTCCGGGATCTGGCAGAGTTACTGGCACGGCAGGCGTATCGTGAAATCGAGTTCAACATCGAGGGCAATCCTTATGCTGAAGCAGAGGCCAATGGGTATCCGGGCTTTTTACAGCTCGTCGAAGAGACAAAGCCAGACCAGGCAACGCTTGTACCTGATGATCCAAATCAACTGACATCTGATCATGGCTGGGATCTTAGTGGTGAATCCAACAATCTGAAAGTGATCGTTGATCAATTACATGAACAGAAAATTCGCGTCAGCCTGTTTATGGATCCCGAGGCCGAGCAGATCAGGCGCTGTGCCTACCTGGGCGCTGATCGGCTTGAGTTTTTTACCGGGCCCTACGCCGATGCCTACCCAAACCACGGCGACACGCTGCTGCCATTTATCGAGACAGCCCAAATTGCAGGTGAACTTGGTCTCGGAATTAATGCCGGGCATGACCTGAACCTCGACAATCTGGCAACGTTTTGCAGCCAGGTCCCGAATGTAGCAGAGGTTTCAATCGGCCATGGGATTATCACCGATGCCTTGTGGATGGGGCTTTCAACCACTGTGCAAAAATACTGCGCCATTCTGAATGAGATTCAATAACTCGCAACTCTTTCATTCTATGCGTATTATCCACTCACATTTTATTTACCTGTAGTACAAGCATCATGAATCCAATTGTCAAAAAATCGGTTATCAGCCTCGTCATCGCCGTGATCACCTTCCTTATTCTTCGTGGGATTGAATCATCCAGTTTTCAAATACCCTCCACAGGCCAGGATTTTGCCGCGTTAGGCGTCATTTTTCTGGCTATCCTGAGCGGCTCCCTGCTCTCAGGTGGTTCGTCTGCCCGCTCATCTTCTGTTTCAATGTCCGGCGCAGCATCCTCAGATGACGTCGAAACGGGCACAGTGAAGTGGTTCAATGTAAAAAAGGGATATGGTTTTATCACCCGGGATAAGGGTGATGATGTTTTTGTTCATTACCGAAATATTCTGGGTAATGGTCGGCGTGCCGTATCTGAGGGACAAAGAGTCCAGTTCATCGTTATCGATGGTGACAAGGGTCTTCAGGCCGATGAGGTTGAGACGGTATAGCCAGGACTTCTCACCATCGGCCAATGTTTTTCAATAGAGCCAAAATAAATGCACCAGATTATTTTTTTGGGCGCGGCTGACAGCATCGAGACCATGCCGATCGACGAAAACCCATCGGAATCCTATCCATGTATGTCCAGTCAGCAATTCCATCGAGAAGCACGAGCACAGTTATACGCTCTGGTAACGGGCGAATTTGTCGATGAAGCAGGCCAATTGGAATATCTTGATCGAATCCTCTCGGACGAAGGCCCCTATATTTACCAGTTGGATATGATCCTCAAGGAATCCCTGGCACGATTGGATGAAGACCAGGTGGAGAACCTGGCCCAAATCTGGGCGGAATGTAAAGAAATCGAAATCATGGATCTTGTTGCCACTGACCTGCACGACTTCATGTTTCAGTTGATCCACTTTTGCCAGATAGCATGCAATGACGATCTCGGCGTCTATATCTATTCAGATGACTAGTAAAAGACGGATTGTATATACAACTGATCAGGGCCGCGTTTGTCCTGTTTGCTCTCACGCCATCAAACACTGCGTCTGTCGATCAGGGACTTCTGCATCCTCTGCTGATGGCACGGTGCGACTGCAAAGACAAGTTAAGGGCCGGGCAGGCAAACCCGTTGTTATTATCTCAGGGCTTAACCTTGCTCCTGATGAACTAAAGAAACTTGCCAGAAAACTCAAATCAAAGTGCGGAGTTGGCGGCAGTATCGAGAACAGCAATATTCTTATCCAGGGCGACAAAAGGGATGTTATCAAGCCAGAACTGGAATCACTGGGTTACACCGTGAAACTGAGCGGAGGGTAAATGAATGCACCATGGGCTAACTAACCTTGATTGGGTTAAAACCAACACTGGAATCCGCTACGAGTACGGTATGGCTTTATCTGGACTCGTAACGCACATCCTTGTGCACTCAAGTTTTGCATCCCTGACTCGGCGTCCCGACTAGGCGTCCCCCACCAAACAGTCCTGATAAAGCCATACCGCACTCTTCGCTGCCACTAGCAGGTTTCTTACGACAACAGGGGCCTGAAACAACACCAAAGGACCGCAGATCAAAATTAACTGAAGAAGTCAGGCAGCTTCAACCTGGTAATCCGGAAATAGAATCACTGCAGGGTGGACCTTCAGCGCCCTGGCCAATACCAACGCACGATCTCGTCCAATATTTTTAGCGTTGGTTTCCATACTACACAGTCACAACTTCCAGGCAGAGCATAGTCGTGTATTATCACGAGCCACACCCGTGAAAAAGCAGAGAATAAATGAATACACTCATCTCTGTCGAAGAACTGATTTCTCTCGACAATCCAAAAGTCTTTGACTGTCGCCACGCATTGTCTGATGAAAACTATGGTCGATCTGCCTATGAACATGCCCATATTCCCGGCGCCGTTTTTGTGGATCTCGATAAGGATCTCAGTAGTGAGGTTGTCCCCGGAAAAACCGGTCGACATCCTCTCCCGCTCGCTGAGGAATTTGAAGCATCGCTGCAACAGTGGGGCCTGGAAAACGATCAGCAGGTCGTTGCGTACGACGATGCCAATGGTGCCTTCGCTGCCAGATTGTGGTGGATGTTGCGCTGGGCTGGTCATGCTAATGTCGCCGTCCTCGATGGGGGATTCAACGCATGGCGGGATTCTGGGCAGGTGGTTACAGATGGAGTTACGGAACAGCAAATATCCGCATTTACATCGAAACCGGCACTTACCTGTGATATTCAGGCTGACGAGCTACCGCTCTATGCCGGGCTCATCACTGATGCGCGGGACCTGGCGAGATTTAATGGCGAATCGGAGCCCATCGACCCAATCGCGGGCCATATCCCCAATGCCAGATGCCTGCCATTCACCAGTAACCTGACCAGATCGCAGCACTTCAAATCTGTTGCTGAACTACAGCAACAGTTTGAGGATTTCGGGGTACCCGGGGACAGTTCAACGGTTTGCTACTGCGGCTCCGGCGTCACCGCTGCCCATAACATACTCGCACTGGTGCATGCGGGCTATCCGGAACCTACCTTGTATCCAGGGTCCTGGAGTGAGTGGATTACTGACCCGAACCGGCCCGTAGCCACCCTTTAGTAGGAGAAAGAGAGCAATGTTAGCTCGAGAGCAGCCAGGATATTTCCTGCCCTGGGCGGAGGTCACCTGGCTGGAAAACCACACACCCTACTCGCCACGTTTTGACGATATCTACTGGAGCCGTAACGACAATAACAACGCCGGGCTGGAGGAAAAAAACCAGGTCTTCATCAGGGCGAATCAACTCGGGCAACGTTTTCGTCAATTGCAGTCGGGAGATGACTTCACCATATTAGAAACCGGATTCGGTTTTGGGCTGAATTTCATCCTCGCAGCCAACCTCTGGCAATCCATTTCAAACTGTCGGTCTGCGACCCTGCACTATGTTGCGTTTGAACAATATCCAGTGGATCCAGCGGACCTGGCCAGACTCAATTCACGAATCGACCAGGGTATCCTCAAGCAACTTATCGAGAAATATCCGCTGCCGGTTCCTGGCGAGCACCAGCTCTGGATCAGCGACGATATTTGTCTGACACTCATTTTCGGAGAGCTCAATCGTTCACTCGCTGGCTTTAACGCCCAGGTAGATGCTTGTTTTCTTGACGGCTTCAGCCCTTCCCGAAACGAGTCAATGTGGACCGACAATGTCTTCGAGACAATCGTTAAGTTATCAAGGCCGGGGGCTTCCCTGTCCAGCTACAGTGTTGCCGGTGGCGTCCGGCGTGGTTTGTCCAGGTCTGGTTTCGTCACCGAAAAAGTCCCGGGGTTCGGATCCAAGGCCGAAATGTTGCAAGCCTTCAAGCCAGGTATCTGGCAGGCAAGAAACAACCAGCCCGGTAAAGTCTGTATTGTCGGTGCAGGGCTTGCGGGGCTTCACTGCGCAATGGCATTGCAAAGAAGAAACATACCATTCGCGCTATTCGAAGCGTCAGAAAATCCGATGGGGTCGGTGGCTAACATTGACCAGATCTCGGTCTGCCCGCAGCTTTCCTCGGAACCACAAACGTCGAGTCTGCTTTCCCTTCGCGCTTTTGACTACCTTACAAAACATGTCGATTATCACCAATCCGGCCGAATCCAACTGCTAAGGAACGATGAGGATACTCACAAAGCTGAGCAACTCTCGCGGCTATGTCCGCGCAATCTCCTGAAAATAATTTCAGCCGCTACGGCAAGTAAACTGGCGGGCGTCGATTTAGAGCATCGGGGTTTATTTTTTCCAACTGCAGGCTGGATTGATTCAAGCCGGGTTTACAGTAAATTCAATGACGACTTGCTTAATCAACAGCCCAATCAGCAAATCAGCCCGAGGGTTCGCTTCAACTGTAACATTACTACCTTCAAAAAAGATGGCCCGGACTGGGTACTGTTTCATAATGACCTTGAAATAGACCGCGCAGAAGTCCTTATTCTTGCCACAGGCAGCGCAGATCGCGAATACCTTGCACCCCTTCACCTTCAGTCGGTTCGAGGCCAAAGCTTGAAACTGTCATCAAAGACCCATGCCTCAAACCTTATCATATCCGGGTCTGTTTCCCTGTTCCCACAGCACAATGATATCAGCACCGTTTCTGCAACCTTTTCACGGCAGAACCTGCAACTCGATGTTTCAGATCAAGACACAGATACATTGCTCGATAGTCTCAACGAGTTTGTGCACTTTGAACCGGTGAGCTATGAGGCTGCTGTGGGTCTTAGAAGTACTACCCGGGATAGATTGCCTGTGGTCGGCCCGGTGCCGGATTGGCAGGCGCTCGACGAACACTGCCGGCGACCGGAAAGAGACAGACATCGATTTCGGTTCGAAACATTTCAACCCGGATTGTATTGTGCAGTGGGCTTTGGATCACACGGCGCGACCCTTGCGCCTTTATGCGCCGAATATCTGGTTCGCGGTATCAAACAGGAGCCTGGAATCAGCTTGCCAGAACTCTCCGCCTCTCGCTTCGCATTGCGCGATGCCGGTGTCAGACCTCGTTAAACACCCTCACGTTGACGACACCTTCAATGCCTTCAATATCCCTCACCAGATCTTCAGTGGGTTTGGTTTCAATATCAATCAGGTTATAAGCAATATTGTCCCGACTCTTGTTCAGCATATCGATGACATTAATGTTTCTGTCTGCAAGGATGGACAAGACGCTGCCGAGAATCCGGGGAACATTCCGGTTTGCCAGGGCGATACGATAACCGTTTGTTCGCTCCAGGCTGACAGCTGGAAAATTAACCGAGTTCCTGATGTTGCCATGCTCAAGAAAATCAATAACCTGGTCTGCCACCATCATGGCGCAATTTTCCTCTGCCTCCTCGGTACTCGCGCCCAGATGGGGTGTTGAGATAACCCCTGGCTTACCAATCAACGCAGGTGTCGGGAAATCAGAGATGTATTGGCTCAGCTTGCCAGAATCCAGGGCGTCCCCAATATCACTTGTATTGACGATCTCTTCCCTTGAAAAGTTCAGCAATACGGCACCATCCTTGAAGTTGACTACGGTTTCAGCGTCAATAAGACCTAATGTAGATTCCAATGCCGGTACGTGCAGCGTAACCACATCAGATCGCGCAAAAAGTGACTGCATGTTTTCCATCTTCTGCACCTGGCTCGATAATCTCCAGGCTGCCTCGACCGACAGGGCAGGGTCAAACCCCAGCACCTCCATGTCCATCTGCAGTGCCATTTCTGCAACCATTGAACCGATTGCACCAAGGCCCAACACCCCAAGGGTCTTACCTTTCAATTCTGATCCCTTGTACTGTTTCTTACTGGCTTCGACCAGCTTGTTGAGTTCAGCTTTATCGCTGTGATTCGTCAGGGTATTTACATAGTCTATCCCCTGAATAATACCCCGGCGGGAGAGCAACAGACCGGCCATGACCAGTTCCTTCACGGCATTTGCATTTGCGCCAGGCGTGTTAAACACAACAACTCCCTTCTCGGTATAGTCCTCGACTGGAATATTGTTCACCCCTGCCCCGGCGCGACCTACCGCCACAAGGGAGGGTGTCGCATCTTCCGGTTGCATCTTGTGGCTGCGGAGCAATATGGCCTCAGGATCCTTGATATCGCCTAGTTCATACTTCTCTGCTGGAAACTTGTTCAGCCCCTTGTCGGAAATATTGTTTAGTATTTGAATCTTGTACATAAACTCTCTGCCCAATCACGTGCTACAGATCGTGGTAGCGTAAAAAAGTCGCCAAGTTTACACGAAGCCAGCCGATGTGGCTGAAAATCTTTCTGATTTATTTTAGTCTAACGTCGTGTTCTTTAGAGATGGCACAGTAATTGGCTATTCCGCCAGGGTCATCCCGGGTCATCGTGAAAAACTATGGCTAGATTAGACAGCTTAAAAATATTTGTAGAAGTGGTGCTTACCCGCAACTTCACCAGTGCCAGCTGGATGATTACTTTGAAAACACTGATATCGACAGTGGGTTTTGGCCCCAGATTCAACGCGGCCGACTTGCTCATGTCCTGCCATCAGTATCAGCGGAGGCCCATCCCGTGCAACTGGTTTTTCCGAATAAGCGCTATGTATCCAGTAACACCGACAGTTTTCGTTCGTTTCTACTACAGTACTTTCGTCGCTAGACCGATAGCGATACAGCAGTACTGTTATGCGTTGACAACCGAATCGGAAATTTCTTCGTACACCAGAGGCTTCGCCATCTCTTCCCAGTTAATCGCGCCGTCGGAAGGCAGGTCCTGCAGATCCAGCACGCCTAACGCTTCCCACATTGGCTTGACGTTATCCGTCAGTAACCCGACCCGTTTCAGGTTAGGCATTATCCTGCCAAACAATTGAGTGCGGAACTCCTGGCTGGCACGATCAAGATTACTGCTGCGCAGGTGTTCTTTCACCTCATCTTTGTTCCAACCGTATTTTTCATAGAATCGAGTCTGGTTACCACGTGACCCACCCATACCTGTGGCAGCCTGAAACGCAAACAGTGCCCGCTCCTCACGTTCTTCGTTTGATAACCGCTTGACGAATTCTTCGAGGTAGTTAATACCGAATGTCACGTGCCGGGCTTCATCACGAATGACAAAATGCAAGCCCTTTTTATGCACCGGGACGCTGCTTTGCATTTTTGCCGTGTTGAATGCCGCCAATGCCAGACCTTCAATAACGATCTGCATACCTATGAATTTCAGGTCCCAGCGCTCGTCGGTAAGTACCTTGTCCAACAGGCTTTTCAGGCCCGCGCCAACAGGATACATAACACCGACCTGTTTCTGGATATATTTATTGAAGAACTCGACGTGCCTTGCCTCATCAAATGTCTGGGACGCCGCGTACAGCTTCGCTTCATAGGATGGAGCACAGCAGGCCAGCTGGGCTGCTACCAGCAATGCACCCTGTTCACCGTGCAACATCCCGCTTGCAGACAAGCCTGCTCTGTGCCACGAAAACTCAACCTTTTGCTCATGGTTCAGATCGTCGTAGGGCCTAAAACCAACGTAGGGATTGTATTTTTCGTCCGAGGGGAACTCGTCTTTAGAGATCGTGCCGTTTTCCCAATCCAGATCGACATCCACGTTCCAGTTGAGTTCCTTGCCGAGATTGTAGATTTTCTTGATGCGGCTGTCCGGAATTGAATAATCCCAGTTGTATGTACTGACCAGCGGCGTTTTGAAGATTTCTGTGATTTCTTCTACTGCGTTCTGATCAATAGTGCTCTGGGTATCAAAATAGCGGATTTCCTGTGGTTGTTCTTCAACTTCTCTGTACTTCTTCATTCCTGCACCTGTGCTTTGTAATGTCTCTATTCTAATGCTTTTGTAGCAAAGCCGAATAGTGCCTTAAAAATCAATACATTTGTGAATTAATATCATGAGTCAAAGCAGGATAGTATTCAGCATTACCACCAATACCATTAAAACCAACAAAACAGCCCTGTTAGATTTCATCAGCGTGTCCTCTGCGCCATACGGCGGCTGTCACAAAACCTACCCCGATAACGAGGGCAACCACAACTTCAAGTGAATAGAGATCTCCGGTAATACCATGATCGGTCGTGTATCTTGCCAAAATATGAGTGCTCATAAATTCCCACAACGAATCGTCCCGGGAAAAGATTTTTTCCATCAACAGGAAGAAAAAAGGCACGCCCACAACCCATGCCAGGGGTGCCGACTTCGCCCAGGAAGATACCAGCAACAACCAACCCGTAAATGGCAGACACCAGATCGAGGAAAAGAGAATGTAACCTATCATGTCAATCCACCTTGGAATCAGGTGCGCCGGTGCCCACAAGGTATCCCAGATATCAATAGGTTGGCCAAGGGCAACCATTGACGATATCAACAGCATCGACACATTACTCAACACGATAAACAGCAGGTAAACAACAGGTATCACCAGTAAACCAGTCAGCAGTTTGGAAACAACAGTCATCCAGTCGGATATGGGTAGCGATTTCCAGAACAGAACACTGCGATCTTTTCTATCCTGATACAAACAATCCAACAGGTAGAAAAACATCACAAACCACAAGGTGCTCACTAAAATAGTGCTTGAGCCAAAATACAGGTCATTGAGAACGCGCTCACGATGACCAAAAGAACTGTCTGCGAGACCGACCAGCCTGGCACCAAATAGATCAAGAAGTGAGCCGGAGCTTTCAGTTTCGGTGTGAATTCGAACATTTTCATGGTTGTTTATGGTCACCATCACCATGCCAGTCTGCATCAGCGCCGATCCCAGAATCAATACAGCGACTGAAACTGCAGTCACTACGGCGGGCAGATACAGAAATGTTGTTCGATGTTCCCAGTACTCTCTTTTTATCAACATGGGTAGCTGTTTTAGCGCCAGCGTATTCATCTTTTTTATCCTCGCTGCATCTTGGCGACAAAGAGATCCGCCACACTGGGAACATGCAATTCGCCCAGAGGGCGAAGTAAATCTACATCCACATGTTCAAAGATCATGCGCTTCTTACCCAGCAGTTCTCTGCTGCTTATAGGGCACAGGTCGTTTGCCTGCTCAACGCACTCGGGTACCACCAAAACCTCCCGGTATTGATCCGCCAGATCATCCATGGCGCTATCCAGTACAATCCGCCCCCTGTCTATGAACAACAGGTGAGTCAGCAGGCTCTCAATCTCTTCAACCTGGTGAGTACTGATGATGATGCTGGTTTCATGGTCAAAATAGTCGTTCAACAATCGATCATAAAATTCTTTGCGATACAGGATATCCAGACCAATCGTCGGTTCGTCCAAAACAAGAAGCTCAACATCGATCGCCATCACAAGGGCAAGGTGTAATTGGGTGACCATGCCCTTGGATAATTGCTTAACCTTGCTGCCTTTCCTGATGTCAGTTGTCGCAAGGAGTTCGATGGCCCTGTCTCGATTAAAACGAGGGTGAATCGCTTCGAGAAAATCAACGGCATCTGCTACTTTCAACCATTTTGGCAGGACGCCGACGTCGGAGATAAAACACACCCGTTGCATAAGCTCCTGGCGATTTTTCCTCGGGTCGGATCCCAGTACTTCCAGTTCGCCTTCAAAATCCGTCAAACCAAGCAGTGCTTTTAACGTTGTCGTTTTACCAGCACCGTTGGGGCCGATAAGCCCAACAATAGAACCCGGGGGAATATTGAAACTGATGCCGTCAAGGGCGCGGAAGTCTCCAAAGGACTTGGTAATCCCTTCCGCTCGGACAATGCTCGCCGCATTTTGTTCGCTCATTGGCCAGCACTCCTTTGAGCTAGTAACGCCTTGGTGGAAAGACCCAATCTAGTGATTTTTTCGCAGATCAGCGGCCATTCCTGATCGAGAAATTTACTCCGCTCCTCTTCCGTCAACCGATTAGCAGCCCCTTGCTTAACAAACATACCCAATCCCCGGCGTCTTTCCACCAGTTCATCATCTACTAAAATCTGCAGTGCTTTCGATACTGTAATGGGGTTAATCCGATGTTCGCTGGCCAGCGTTCTGACGGAAGGCAGGGCATCACCGTCAAGAAAAATACCTTCAAGTATCGACTCCACGATTCGATCATGGAGTTGTCTGTATATCGGGTCCTTATCATTCCAGCTGATTTGCATGGGGGCCTGTTTATCGACTATACCTTTCTAGTGTTGTACATAACTATAACACCAATACTCTTAATTTCAAGCGTTGACTCTCAATTTTGAAACTAACGCGCAGTCTGGTCCAGTAAATCGGTGATCAGGGCCACGCTATCCTTCACGTGGAATCTCCTGAGTGCTGTTACTTGCGTATCCCTGGTCTTCTCCAATCGACCCAGTGTGGAGAGCAGGTTATCGGGGTTAAGTGCCTCTTCCTGAATGACCAGACTCATACCTTCAGCCTCAAACAGGGAGGCATTCTTAATCTGGTCACCGCGACTCGAACGAAGGGAGAGAGGCACCAGGATATGGGGTGTTCTGGTGAGCAGCAGTTCGTAGATCGAATTGGCACCCGCTCTTGAGATCACAACATGGGCCGCGGTGAGAACGTCGCCAAACTCTTGGTGCAGATACTCTTTTTGTTGGTACTCTTTTTGTTGGTACTCTTTTTGTTG
>JAPYTQ010000026.1:42777-73573 GCA_029941905.1 Pseudomonadales bacterium
TACTCTTTTTGTTGGTACTCTTTTTGTTGGTACTCTTTTTGTTGATGGGGCTGATTCCCATTGTCTTCACCAGTGACAACATTGCCTTCTCCCACCACATGAATCACCTGGTAGTTCTTGACCAGCTCAGGGATCGATTCACGAATACAGTCGTTTATCACTCTTGCACCCAGGCTTCCGCCGAAAATCAGCAGCACTGGCTTCGAATCTGTAAACCCGAGAAACGATCGGCCTGCGACTGCATTGCCGGATAACAAGGACTCACGCACAGGGGAACCGGTCACTTTTACCTTATGGCGGCTTTTTTTCGGTATGAACTGCCGGGTCTGCTCAAAGTTGACACAGACATAACGGCAGAACGGAAAACAGAGTTTGTTAGCCAGACCAGGCGTAAGATCAGATTCATGGCATATTACCGGGACCCGGCAAAGCCAGGCGCCAACAACCAGTGGCACGGCAACAAAACCACCCTTGGAAAAAACGATATTGGGTCGATATTTTAGACACAGGAAGATACTTTGCAGCGTTCCCCAGATAATTTTCAGAGGATCAAGAAAATTATTCCAGTCGAAGTAACGCCGTAATTTGCCAGTGGATATGCTGTAAAACGGGATTTCCAACTGACTGACCAGGGTTTGCTCAATACCGGCGCTGGACCCGACATAGGCGATGTCCCAGTCTCCCTTCTGCAGATGCTCGATCAGGGCAATATTGGGTGTTACATGACCTGCCGTTCCACCACCGGTGAAGAAAATTCTCCTGGCCACTAGTAGCTCAAAATCTGTTTTACAAACGGGATCGTCACCGTTTTACCCTGCCGCAGGGTTTCCAGTTCCAATCGATAGAGAAGATCGAGCAGCTGTCTCATGTCCCTGCTACTGCGACTGAGAATAAACCTGCCCACCTCTTCCCCCAGGCGAAAGCCCCTAATGTGTGCACGCTGCATCAATGCCTGCAATTTCTGTTCATCAGTAAGGTCGGCAGTTTCTATCGAGGCTGCTGAGATTATGCGGGAATGCAGGTCAGACAACCTGACCGGCAGCGCCGATGCCTGTCGCTCGCTCGCGAGAATAATCCGCTTACCCTGGTCTTTCACTGCATTCATCAGATGAAACAATGCTTCTTCCCAGTCTGCCCGCCCCAGTATTTCATCGATATCATCTATGCAGATCAAGTTCATCGACTCGAGCCCGTCGAGGACATCAACCTTGTGACCTCGCAACCCGGCTAGATAAATGGAAGCCTCGTAGCGATGGCAGCAGGCCTGAAGTAAATGACTCCGACCCGTACCCGGGTATCCCCAGACGTGAATCCAGTCAAACGGACCGGTGAATTTCTGCTGTAGCTCATTCCCGGCAGCACCGATGTAATTATCGAACGTCGCGTCGTCTCGAAGGGTAACGTCCAGGGTAAGCTGCCTACTCACTCGTTCGTCTTGTTCGCTGAGCCGTTTTCTGGCGAGTCCGCAGAAAGGCTGACTTCCTCCACCCCGCTGTAAAACTCACTTTTCTTGTATCGATCATGCATAAAGCGCATAAAAACCATCACCACGGCCGCGACTGGTAACGCCAGCAGGATTCCGGTAAACCCAAACAACTGCCCACCCGCTAATATCGCAAAAATAACTGCGACAGGATGCAGGCCAATTCGGTCACCCACTAGCAAAGGCGTCAGTACCATACCCTCGAGCGCCTGCCCGACACCAAAAATGATCACCACGTAAATCAGGACGAAAGAATCCTGAAACTGAACAATGGCAGCGAACGTCGCTGCTGTGATTCCGACAAAGAAGCCCAGGTATGGAACGATGCTGGCGAGGCCAGCAAGCATACCTATTAACAGGGCCAGATCCAGACCAAGCATCATCAAGCCAGTTGAATATATGCAACCCAGAACGAACATCACCAACATCTGCCCTCTCAGAAATGCACTCAGTACCTCATCACACTCCTTAACCAGTCCAACAACCGTCTCTTCAACATCACGTGCCAGCATTTCCCGCAGGTAGCCCACTAAAACATCCCAGTCTCGCATCAGATAAAAACTCACAACGGGAATAAGCGCAATGTTCGCCAGGCTCAGTGCGATCGAGTATCCGGATGATGTGAGCTGGAGGATCAGCTTCTGCGCGACACCCCCAACCTTGGTCCAGTTTTCTGTGAGCTGGGATTTTAACCTCGTCATGTTCAGATCAAATGGATCTATCCCGAAATGTTCGATCAGAAATGGGCTGGTCGTCTGTTGCAACCACTGAATAAACTCCGGCACACTCTTTACCAGGGACCCCAGCTCCGCTATTAACATTGGCAGCAATAGCACCAATCCGATGACGACAATGATCAGCAGCAAAACAAAAACCACCAATACACCGCCTGTTCTGCCCAGCTTACTCTGAAGACGATCCACCAGAGGATCACCCAGGTAGGCGATTGCCATTCCCACCAGAAACGGCGTCAGTATTGGCTGCAATAAATAAATCATGAAGAAAAGGAAAGCAATCGAGGCAAGCGCCAGACCTCTTTCCACAGGCCTTAGGGATCCCATATTTTTGATTTCCTGCCCTTGGTTTTTTGTAACAGGTTGTTGACTATTGTAACCATTGATACTGGAGTTTTGTCATTTGATCAGTCGTCCCTAACAGCAACATTTTATTATCCAGCTCGATTATCTCGATCAATTGCCGAGTCTGCCCCTCAGTGCTGAGCTGGAACAGTACTTGTGAATCCCGCACTTCGACCAGGTAGCTGTCGAGTACTGGTGCTAGCGATTGCAGGTATTTTGACACCGCCGCATAATCCGCGAGGTTATCAACCCGGTCGATCCTGATCTCGACGGTTCCCCTGGAAGAATCAATGGCATAACGCCGGGCGAGTGAATCCGCCAGTGAATTAACGATCTCAGCCACCAGATCATCGGCATTATATGCAATGTTACTATAGCTGGACCATTGATTATCAATACGGTAATTCCAATTCGCGGTCCATTGGCCTGTATCTGATTTCCGGACCCGGCCAGTGAGTACACAATCCGGTTTGTATCGACTGGATGCGGTGTCGATTCTACCGAGAAACGAACCCCACACTTCCGCGGTAGAAAGCTGCGCCTCATCTTCAAGATCCAACAAAGGAAACAACAAGGGCAAACCGCGTTGTTCAGCGCTCACTTCCACTGCACTAAGCACTTCACTGGAATCAGATTCAGAAATCAACCTTCGACCCTGTTCGTCGCTGACTGCCAGCCACAGCAGCACGCTCGGTCGATTGCTGCCCCAAACAGGATAGTCGGCATCACGCAACAGCTTTCCGATTGCACTGGGTTCAAAGCGAAGCCTGAGAATTCTCGCAGGAACCTGCTGACCTCCGATCTGAAATTCACGGTCACTGGCCTGATAACTATATTGGTAGTAGTAGTCTGAAGGATTCCGCAGTGCGTTGGTAACCAATCGATTATCCTGCACGTCCTGGGTTCCCGAGACCCGGATTAACACCTGTAACAACGCTGCCTGGGCACCGGATTTCAACTGCGCATCGTCCTGGCTCATGACATAAACTTCTGCCATGTAGAGATCTTCCACCGTCAGGGACAAGCCCCTGTTAGGCGTAACCAACATGATGGTGACCAACAAAAATACGACGTTTTTAATACCCGGATATCCTTTTAGAGAACCTCTGATTAAGGTTGGCATGCCGCACCACTATTTCCGCCATGGCGGGGTCAGGGCGGAATTCCAAAAAGTTGATATCGTACAGCATATTAACATCTATCTACTTAATCAGAGGTTCCTTAGTTATCTTATCGACTCGAATCGAATCCACACGGCAACATAATTTGAATTTAATGGAGATTTGCTCGTCCAACCTGTCATAAACTGCCAAACGATTGCAAATCGGCCAACCACAAACGGAACCCTATTGTATGACAGCCATGAGCCTGTCTCTTGTAACAGCCTTGAGCTCGTCTCTCACAACAGCCTTGAGAGTGCCTGTAACAACAGCCTGGGGCCAGTTTGTTAGAGCAAAAGTGCAGATTACCACAAGTCTTGCGGTTTTAGTTTTCGCTGCAACCGCTACCGCCGAACCAACTCCCTATCGCGCCATCTATCGAGCAGATTACAAAGGGATACCCGTCAGTGCGAAAGGAATCCGTGAATTACGCCGTGAAGAAAATGGCACCTATACCTTGTCCTCAACCGCCAGGTCTTTCTTTGGAACAGTATCGGAGTCTTCAATATTCACCTTGCAAGAAGACCTTATGGTCCCCATACAATACACTTATCGTCGCACGGGTTTAGGTAAGAAACGAGATGCCACCCTGAAGTTTGACTGGGACAGCATGAAAGTAGTTAATGATGTCCAGTCAAAACCCTGGGAGATGCAAATTCCGACAGGGACGATGGACAAACTCCTGTACCAGATGAAGATGCGCCAGGAACTGGCGTTCGCCCACAATCAGAATCTGCCCTGGCCTGATCTCGCGTACCAGGTTGCTGACAATGGCAAACTCAAACAATATCACTTCGAGGTGGTCGGTGAAGAAGAAACTGATACGCCGGTAGGTGCAATCAAGACGATCAAGGTTACCAGGGTCAAACACAATAAAAATCGTGTGACGACTTTCTGGCTTGCACTGCAGTACGACTTCCTGCTGGTTCGCTTTCAACAACTGGATGACAAGGGCAAGGGCTTCGAACTGCTCCTCAGCGAAGCAGAGTTCGACGGAAGGCCAATCAGGGGAATCGAGACTTCTTTGTAATCTTTGGGCACAGCAACTTGCTAAGCTTTGGGCAATGTCACTCCTTTTTGACCCTGATACTTGCCGCCGCGATCCTTATAGGACGTTTCGCACTCCTCGTCAGATTCAAAGAACAACATCTGGGCTACCCCTTCGTTGGCATACACCTTCGCCGGTAAGGTAGTTGTGTTGGAAAATTCCAGCGTCACATGACCTTCCCATTCCGGCTCCAGCGGTGTGACATTGACGATAATTCCGCAGCGGGCATAGGTGGATTTACCCAGGCAGATGGTCAGCACACTCCTTGGTATCTTGAAATACTCAACCGTTCGGGCCAGGACAAAGGAATTCGGTGGGATGATGCAAATGTCACTGCGTACATCGACGAAACTTTTTTCATCAAAAGCCTTGGGATCAACCGTAGCAGAATGAATGTTGGTAAACACCTTGAATTCATCAGAGCAACGAACATCGTAACCGTAACTTGAGGTGCCATAGGAAATGAGGCGCTGCCCGTCAGATTCCCGAACCTGCTCTGACTCGAACGGCGAAATCATATCCTGTTCTTCAACCATACGACGGATCCAACGATCGGGTTTAATAGACATGCGTTACCTCTGGAAGAAACAAAGCGCTGAATGATACAGGTCGTTCCCTATGGAAGCGATTCCCTAGTCATCCATTACCCTGATTTTGGGTCCGGCGGTCTGCATACTATCGATTGTCTCGTGAATGGACCTGGCTATGTGCCGGAAGATCTGACTCACTTCACCTTCCGGATCAGCAATGACCGGTGGTGTTCCACCATCGGACTGTTCCCGAATCGCAAGTGACAGGGGTAATTTGCCCAGAACCGTCGTATGGTACTCAGCGGCGATATCGTTTCCACCACCAGCACCGAATACCGTTTCTACATGTCCACATTCGCTGCAAACATGCTGGCTCATATTTTCGACGATACCTAACAAAGGCACCTCGACTTTTCGAAACATCTCAATTCCCTTCCGCGCATCCAGCAGAGCAATATCCTGTGGTGTTGTGACAATGACTACCCCGCTCATGGGTACGCTTTGTGACATGGTAAGCTGGATGTCCCCTGTACCCGGCGGCATATCGACAACCAGGTAGTCAACGTTCTGCCAATAGGTCTGGGTAAGTAGCTGCTGCAGGGCACCGCTGGCCATTGGACCTCGCCATACCGCTGGCGTCCGGTCGGACGTCAGGAAGCTCATCGACATCACTTGCAGATTATTCGCCATGATCGGCTGCAAAAATTCATTCGTCGTTTCAGGCCTGGTTCCTTCGGCTACTCCCATCATCAACCCCTGGCTGGGACCATAGATATCAGCGTCGAGCAGGCCTACGGTATGACCTTCCGCAGACAGCGCCAGGGCGAGATTCGCCGATACGGTTGATTTGCCGACACCGCCTTTGCCCGAGGCGACAGCAATCACATGCTTTACGCCAGGTAAGCTGAGTTTTTTATGTGCTGATTGGGGATCTGATTGGGGAGTGATAAGACTTCACCTGGTTATTCACGAGTACACTAGTATAAATCCGCTACCGTCTAAAAACACAAATTCGATTACTTTTGTTGTTTACGAACTGAAATTTTGGATGAAAATCATCGCCCGCATCGGTATATTTACCCACTTCGTAAAATCTGCCAGCAACCCTATGACAAAACGTAACATCCTGGTGACCAGTGCACTACCGAACGCCAATGGCTCAATCCACCTGGGTCATCTGCTTGAACACATACAGACAGATATCTGGGTGAGATTCCAGCGTATGCGTGGCAATCAGTGCATCTATGTCTGTGCCGATGACACCCATGGCACTGCGATCATGTTGAAGGCCGAGGAACTTGGCATAGAACCTGAAACCCTTATCAATGAAATCAAGACCGAGCACGAAGACGATTTCAAACACTTTCTGATTGGTCATGACAACTACTATTCAACTCACTCCGAGGAAAACCGGGCATATAGTGTACTGATATACAACCGACTCAAGGAAGCTGGCCAGATTGTCGAGAAGTCTGTGAACCAGCTATTCGACCCGGAAAGGCAAATGTTTCTCGCCGACCGATTTATCATTGGCACCTGCCCAAAATGTAAAGCTGAAGGTCAATATGGGGACAACTGTGAGGTCTGCGGCGCAACCTACGATGCGACTGACCTTATTGATCCCCGTTCAACAATTTCAGGCGCTGAACCGATACTGAAAGAGTCTCGGCACTTCTTTTTTGCGTTGTCCAATTTTACCCAGTACCTCAAAACCTGGACCCGCAGTGGTACCTTGCAGGACCAGGTGGCCAACAAGCTTGCGGAATGGCTCGATGCGGGACTACAGGACTGGGATATTTCCCGGGATGCACCCTATTTTGGATTCGAAATCCCGGGGGAACCAGGCAAGTTCTTTTATGTCTGGCTGGATGCCCCTATCGGCTATATGGCCAGCTTCAAAAATTACTGTGACAGGAACCATACTGTAGCCTTTGATGACTATTGGGAGAAAGATTCAGATTTCGAGGTCCACCATTTTATAGGTAAGGACATTATTAATTTTCACGCATTGTTCTGGCCCGCCATGCTAAGCAGTTCGAAATTCCGTACCCCAACGAGAATTCACGCCCACGGTTTCATTACAGTTAACGGGCAGAAGATGAGTAAATCCCGAGGTACCTTTATTAACGCAGGGACTTATAGAGCTCATCTGGACCCAGAGTACCTGCGCTACTACTACGCCAGTAAACTCAACAATAATATCGACGATATGGATATTAACCTTGAGGACTTTGTCCAGAAGGTGAACTCGGACCTGGTTGGCAAGGTTGTCAACATCGCCAGTCGCTGTGCGGGATTCATCAAAAAGAAATTTAATGGCAAACTTTCAACCCAGCCCACCACAAACCTTGTGGCCGAGTTCATTGATCAAAAACCCGCCCTGGAGGCTTACTACGAATCAGGAGATTTCAACAAACTGGTTCGCGAAGTGATGGCAATGGCAGACAAGGCAAACCAGTATATTGCCGAACACGAACCCTGGGCGAAAATAAAGCAGGCTGGTAATGAAACTGAAGTGCACAATGTTTGTTCCGACGGCATCAACCTGTTTCGAATCATTATCGCCTATCTGAAGCCAATACTGCCTGGGCTCGCAGAAAGATCAGAACAGTTCCTGAATATTTCACCTCTCGACTGGGATGATATCAGTGCACCATTACTTGATCACGAAATCAACAAGTTTAAACCCCTGCTCACCCGCATTGAGTCAAAGAATGTGGACGCCATGGTCGAAGACTCCAGAGAAACCGACCTTTCAGACGCCGAATCCACTGAGAATGATGCAGATAATTTAGCTGGAGAAGAAACCATCGAATCACTCAGCGCAGAAATTGAGTTCGATGATTTCGCCAGGGTAGATTTACGGGTCGCATTGATTCTCAACGCCGAAAGCGTGGCAGGTGCCGACAAGCTGCTGAAGTTAACATTGGATATCGGCGGCCGGCAGCGTAGTGTGTTTGCCGGTATCAAAGCCGCATATACACCGGAACAACTGATTGGTAAACATACGGTTATGGTCGCAAACCTGAAACCTCGCAAAATGCGCTTCGGTGTTTCCGAGGGCATGGTACTTGCCGCCGGGCCAGGTGGTGAGGATATTTATTTGTTGGAACCCCATGCTGGTGCGAAAGCAGGCATGAAGGTCACCTAAGACATTACTCATGCCTGACGCGTTCGTCATTTTGCTCAGCACGATCTTTGTCAACAATTTCGTTATGGTGCAGTTTCTGGGCCTGTGCCCCTTTATGGGTGCGTCACAAAAAATGGATGCCGCAATCGGCATGGCCGCAGCCACCACCTTCGTGCTTACCCTGGCATCTGCGTCGAGTTACCTGGTTGAACATTACCTGCTGGTTCCGTTTGGACTTGAGTATCTTCGCATTATTTCATTTATAGTAATAATCGCTGGGCTCGTACAATTTTCTGAAATTGTCATTCGGGCAACCCAGCCAATGCTGCATCAGGTATTGGGCATTTTTATCCCGCTTATCACCACCAACTGTGCTGTCCTCGGTGTTGCCCTTTTAAACGTCAGGCACAGCCACACCTTTTTTGATGCCATCATCTATGGATTGGGTGCAGCTACAGGCTTCTCACTCATGTTAATCGTCTTTGCGGCGATGCGTGAAAGACTCGCCCATGCAGACGTTCCCATGCCATTCCAGGGCGCTGCAATCAATATGATTACCGCAGGTATTTTGTCCCTTGCCTTTATGGGCTTCGCGGGGATGGATTGATGCTCATTGAAATCCTTCCCGGGCTGATACTCGTTACTCTCCTGGGTGCAGGAACTGCCCTGATCCTGATCACTGCGTTAGGTCGTGTGGAAACCAATCCAAACCAGGCGGTTGAACAGATCAACAAGCTGCTGCCACAAACCCAGTGTGCCCAGTGCGGTCATCCTGGCTGCAGACCCTATTCGGAAGCCATAGCAGCCGGTGAGCCTATCAATCGCTGCCCCCCCGGCGGTGACAGAACAATTCGCGATCTGGCCAATCTGCTGGGACGTGACATTATTGCACTTGATGCAGCCTTTGGAGAGTCGGGTCCCGGGCATACAGTGAAAATTCGAGAAGCAGAATGTATCGGCTGTACCTTGTGCATTCAGGCCTGCCCAGTCGATGCCATTATTGGCGCTGCCCAGTTGATGCATGTGGTGATTGAGAAAGAATGCACCGGGTGCGATCTGTGCATTCCACCTTGTCCCGTTGACTGTATTGACCTGGTAGCAACTCGAAGCCAATCCCGGATCACCCCGGTAATAGAACTTGACGACAACGACATTGCACCGTTTATCAGAGCACCATGTATCAGATGCGGCGAATGTGAACGAGTCTGTCCAAAGCAGCTACTGCCCCATGAATTGTACTGGCAAAGAACTTCTAACGATGCCATGAAGGTGATGAAGCTGGATGCCTGTATAGAATGCAGAATTTGTGACGGCATCTGCCCGAGCAATATACCACTCACCAATATTTTCAATGCATCCAAAAAACGTATCCGACTTGAACAACTGGAATCTGAAAAGTCCCGGGACGCAGAATTCAGATACGGAAGGCGAAATGATCGATTGATTGCCAGCAACTCCAGGCTCCGCACCCGGGCCAGCAATGACGATCGCGCAAACATTCTCGAACAGTTGAAAAGAACGCAATGACTCTGACGCTGCCTTCAATACTGATGCCGACTTCTACATCAAAAGTCATGTCCTTGGTTATTGTTGCCCTGGTTCCAGGCATCCTTACCAGCACTTATTTCTTCGGCATCGGCATACTACTCAATGCACTGCTGAGTGTCGCCACCGCCGTGCTGCTGGAGGCGCTGGTCCTTAGAATTCGCCATGCCAGAATGTCAACCTTGCTGGATGGATCTGCGGTCCTCACCGGCTTACTGCTCGGTATCGCTTTGCCACCTGATTTGCCAGTGTGGATGACCATCATCGGTTGCGGATTCGGGATTATTTTCGGCAAGCACCTCTATGGTGGTCTTGGTCACAACCCGTTTAATCCTGCCATGGTCGGTTATGCCGTTCTGATACTGTCGTTTCCACTGGCCATGTCATCCTGGCCAGCGGTTTCACCGATTGACGGTGTGACTGCAGCCACACCACTGGATACCTTCAGGTTTCGAGGCGCGTATACCATTGAGGAGATCTGGTCCACCAGCGCTGGCTTTGACAGTCTGGCAGGAATCGGCTGGCAATGGATTAATCTCGGTTACCTCGTGGGAGGGCTGGTGCTGATCGCCCTGGGGGTGATCCGCTGGCAGGCCCTTACCGGGATGCTTTTCACACTGAGTTTTCTCGCGATGATTTTTTATGACAATGGCAGTTCCCAGAGTCTGGGTTCACCGCTCTTTCATCTGCTATCCGGCGGTACCATGCTGACCGCGTTTTTTATTGTCACAGACCCCGTCACCTCTCCGGATTCCGAGATCGGTCTATATGCTTTCGGCATCGGTGTAGGTCTGATTACGTTTGTTATCAGAAGCACGGGTGCGTACCCGGATGGCTTTGCCTTTGCAATCCTCCTGATGAACGCCCTGACGCCTTTAATCGATCGAATCCGGCGGACCAGGGTATGAAGTTCCCCGGGACAGGTTTCGTTGTTGCAAGACTCACGTTGATTGCTTTCATCTGTGGCACAAGTCTGAGTTTGACCAACCTGCTTACCAGCGCCCCCATTGAGGTCCAGCGGGCGGAGTATGCTGAACAGCAACTTCGACAGGTGCTGGACGTCACCCGGGCTTATCTAACATTGATTGAGCCCTATGTTTATCAGATTGATCAATCGGATCATCCAGGCGGTCATATTTTTCAAATCGTAACGAACAATGGTTACAACGGAGAAATTAAGCTCTGGCTTGCAGTCGCCATCGACGGCACCGTACGGGGCGTGCGGGTCATCAGCCACAATGAAACACCGGGATTAGCCGACGACCTGGCATTGGACGTCTCCGACTGGATACTCTCTTTCAATGGTGAGTCTTTAAGTTCCAGGGACTGGCGGGTAAAAAAGGACGGTGGCGATTTCGACCAGTTTACGGGGGCTACCATCACACCCCGTGCTGTCGTTGCCGCAGTCAAACAGGGACTCTCAGACTATCCCGGTAAACAAGCAGACTGGTCCGATCTAGGAAGTGAGAAGCCAGCAAGTGAGCAACTGTGAAGGCCAGGGAAATATCGATTCAGGGCTTGTGGTCCCAAAATCCGGCCCTGGTACAATTGTTGGGCCTGTGTCCGTTACTGGCCGTCTCAAATACCGTCACCAACGCCCTGGTGCTGGGTCTGATAACCCTGGTGGTACTGACCTGTTCAAATTTTATCATTAGCTTGATTCGCCCCTGGCTGGACGATTCAACCCGACTTCCGGCACAAATTCTGATCATTGCGACGTTTGTCACAATCAGTGACCTCTTACTGCAAACCTACCTGTTTGAGATTCACCAGCGCATCGGACTGTTTGTTGCCCTGATCGTGACAAACTGTACGGTGCTGGGTCGTGCCGAAAGCTTCGCCAGCAGAAATCCCGTTCGATATGCGATACTCGATGGATTTATGATGGGGCTTGGGTTCCTGTTGGTCATAACGAGCCTGGGCTTTATTCGAGAAGCGTTGGGCCAGGGAACCTTGTTTACCCAACTACATTTGTTGCTCGGCGGGAGCCAGGAAGACTGGCGGATCTCACTTCCCAACGGCAGATTCCTGTTGCTTATCTTGCCACCCGGCGCATTCCTGACGCTCGGCTGTCTTATCGCCTTGAAAAACTGGATTCAGCTGAAGGCAACGAGCAGAGAGAGAAAAGGACAAAACCCGTCAATAAAGAAAAATGAATAAAGAAAAATGAATAAAGACAAAAGAATCAAAATCTTGTCCCTGTTAAGGGATGAAAACCCAACGCCGGAAACCGAACTGGTCTATGGTTCAACCTTTGAACTATTAATCGCCGTTATGCTTTCTGCGCAGGCGACGGATGTTTCAGTCAACAAGGCAACAACGAAATTGTACAAAATAGCCAATTCTCCGGAAGCGATTCTTAACCTGGGGGGAAAAGGTTTGAAGAATTACATCAAAACTATCGGTTTGTTCAACACGAAAGCTGCCAATATTATTAAGACCTGCGAACTCCTGATTAAAGAGCACGATTCCGTCGTCCCGGACACCCGGCCTGAACTTGAAGCACTTCCCGGGGTCGGCAGAAAAACAGCCAATGTCGTCCTGAACACGGCATTCGGACAACCGACGATGGCAGTGGATACCCATATATTCAGGTTATCAAACCGCATCAGGTTCGCCCCGGGAAAGACCGTTCGCCAGGTGGAAGACAAGCTGATCAAGGTCATTCCCGACGAATTTATTCTCGATGCCCATCACTGGCTAATTCTCCACGGTCGTTACATCTGCACCGCGAGAAACCCCAAATGTGGCGCTTGTGTGATTTATGATCTTTGTGAGTTCAAGCAGAAGAAGCGAGATCTCTAGCTTTAATCCAAAACGGTATTTTCAAGTCAGAGTCATCTGAATAAGTCTGTTCGGATTGCCCGGCCGGGGTGTACGCTTTCCGCACCGGCATAAGGCTCGGCGCCCCCACCACATCCATGAAGCCTGACTTTCGGCCGTCCTGGCCTCGAGTCGGGGACGCCGAGTCGGGGACGCCGAGTCGGGGACGCCGAGTCGGGGTCTGCGGCAAGCATACACCCCGACCAAGCAACCCAGGATCTTCGAACCTGTGAGGCGTTGGAGAAAACAATGCCCCAGGACACTTAAAGCAACTTACGTCCTTTCTTGCTGGCAACTTTGAGCCTCAACGCATTGAGTTGTATAAAGCCTGCAGCATCTTTCTGGTCATATGCACCGGCGTCATCCTCAAAGGTCACGATATTTCCGTCATAGAGTGTGTCGGTCGTGGATTCACGGCCGGTAACAATCACGTTACCCTTGTACAACTTAAGGCGCACGGTGCCATTCACATACTCTTGCGAATCATCAATTAACGCCTGCATCGCCTTGCGCTCTGGCGACCACCAGTAGCCATTGTAAATAAGGCCGGCATAGCGTGGCATTAAGTCATCCTTAAGGTGCGCCAACTCGCGATCCAGGGTAATGGATTCGATAGCCCTATGCCCTTTGAGCAAAATAGTACCGCCAGGCGTTTCGTAGCACCCTCTCGCTTTCATACCAACATATCGATTCTCAACAATATCGACGCGACCAATGCCGTTTTCTCCACCCACCTTGTTCAGGTGAGTTAATACCGTTGCGGGTGACATCTCTTCACCATCGATGGCCACGACATCACCGCCACGATAGGTCAGTTCGATGACGGTCGGGGAATCAGGTGCCGCTTCGGGAGACCGAGACCAGAGCCACATTGATTCTTCCGGTTCCGCGTTAGGATCCTCGAGAATGCCCCCCTCGTAAGAAATATGCAGCAAATTCGCATCCATTGAATAGGGCGACTTTTCGCCTTCATGTTTTCGATCAACGGGAATCTGGTGCTTCTCACAAAACTGCATCAGTGATTCACGCGAGGTAAGGTCCCATTCGCGCCACGGGGCAATAACTTTTATGTCCGGTCGCAATGCATAAGCACCCAGTTCAAACCTGACCTGATCGTTACCCTTACCTGTCGCCCCGTGTGATATGGCATTCGCGCCCGTTTCATTGGCAATTTCAACTAATCGCTTGGCGATCAACGGACGGGCAATGGATGTCCCGAGTAGATATTCACCCTCGTAGATCGTGTTGCAGCGGAACATCGGGAAAACGAAGTCCCGAACAAACTCTTCTCGCACATCATTAACAAACGCCTCAGAGGCCCCAGAATTCAAGGCTTTTTGCCGCACCTGCGAGTAATCATCACCATCGCCCAGATCGGCAGTGAACGTCACGACCTCACACTGATAAGTCTCCTGCAGCCACTTCAATATGGCGGTGGTATCCAGACCGCCGGAATATGACAGCACAATCTTGTTAATTTCAGATGCATTCTCAGACATGCAGCAAGCCCCGGAAAAAAAGAGCGCTATGTTAACAAAATCTGAAGGCAGTTAGGCAAACTTCTCTGCCCAAAACCCGGTGGGGCCCAGAGTAGAATGTCCCTTACTTAAGGCCAAAACGTTGGTAGCGTTAAGTGGGAAGGAGGGCCTTTTCTGGGGGACGCCGAGTCAGCACGCCCCTGGTCGCAATGGGCTGGGCGCCCCCGCGCTCCCCTCGCTTGCCCGTGAGTCCTACGGTCCCCCCTGGGCGGGCCCCCGATGCGCTCTCGGCACGGGCTCCATGCTCTGGATAGGCCCTCCATCGGGCACAAGTCCTCAAGACTCCGGTGTAGTACAATACACTCAACTCTGAAACCAGAACGAATATGCGCAGTATTACCATAGTCCGACCCGATGATTGGCATGTTCACCTTCGAGATGGCGACTATCTAAAACATACTGTGGCTGAAATATCCAGGTACTTTGGTCGTGCGATTGTGATGCCCAACCTGCTCCCACCTGTTGACACTGTCGACACAGCCCGTAACTATCGCGACCGAATTGTTTCGTTAGTTCCGGATGGCTCTGAATTCACCCCTTTGATGACGCTCTACATCACCCCGGAAACCACTTCAGAAACAGTGATCAAAGCCAAGCAGTCAGGCATTGTGCACGCCTTTAAACTCTATCCTGCCGGGGCAACAACCAACTCAGAAGCCGGGGTTGCATCGATCATGGACCTCTATCCGATCTTTGAAACCATGCAGGAATATGGCATGCCTTTGTGTGTACACGGGGAAGTGACGACATTGGACGTGGATATTTTCGACCGCGAAACCACCTTCATCCATGAATCGCTCTTGCCCATCAGCCAGGACTTTCCGGAGCTCAGGATCATCTTTGAACACATCACAACAAAAGAAGCCGTGGATTTTGTTGTCGAGGCCAACAACAACATTGCCGCGACCATCACGGCGCACCATTTGTTATTCAATCGGAATCATATGCTGGCGGGCAGTATGAAATCTCTCTACTACTGCCTGCCGATATTGAAGCGCGACCTGCACCAGCAATCGCTGATCGAAGCGGCAATATCTGCCAGCCCAAAATTCTTCCTCGGAACTGATTCAGCGCCCCATCCCCGCCATGCGAAGGAGAATGTTTCAGGCTGTGCCGCCGGTAGTTATACAGCCCATGCGGCGATTGAGTTCTACGCTCAGGTTTTCGACAGTGCAGGCGCACTGGAACAACTGGAAGCATTCAGCAGTTTCCACGGTCCTGATTTTTATAACCTGCCACGTAACAAAGACACCATCACACTGGTTGAAGAATCCTGGGAAGTGCCAGCAACTCTTCAATTCGGCCAGGATGAACTTGTCCCCATCTGTGCTGGCGAACACTTAAGCTGGAAAGTACAACCTAAGGAAACCCGTTGAACGACTCAAAATACCCAATTGCCTATCGATTTCGAGGCTATCTGCCCGTTGTTGTGGATCTTGAGACCGGGGGCTTCAACGCTAAAACAGATGCGTTACTGGAGCTTGCCGCGGTTATTATAGAAATGGATGACGAGGGGAAATTGGTACCCGGAGAAAAGTTTTTTTTCAACGTCGAACCTTTCGAAGGTGCCAACATCGAGCAATCATCCCTGGATTTTACCGGCATAGACCCGGACAATCCGTTACGAGGCGCGGTGCCTGAGCAGAAAGCGCTGAGTGAGACGTTTCGTGGTGTGCGCAAACGGATTCGTGAAACAGGCTGTCAGCGTGCAATCATCGTTGCCCACAATGCGGCATTCGACCAGGGATTCCTGAATGAGGCATCAGAACGGTGTTCAATCAAGCGCAATCCATTCCATCCCTTTTCTTCTTTCGACACCGCGACTCTTTGTGGATTGGCATTTCGCCAGACAGTACTGGCAAAAGCTTGCCAGGTGGCGGGTGTCAGTTTCGACGCTAACAAGGCACATTCGGCGTTATACGATTGTGACAAGACCGCCGAGATGTTTTGTCACATTGTGAATCGTTGGAAGCAGTTAGGGGGACTGAACATCGATAGAGACATCCAATCCCACTAAAAATTCACCCTAAAAGATCATCGTCCACAAGCGCCACTATTCGTCGAGGTTATCCAGTGCCTTTTGGAAACGGTTCGCATGTGAGCGTTCTGCCTTAGCGAGGGTTTCCATCCAGTCGGCAATTTCCTCAAAGCCCTCTTCCCGGGCTGTTTTTGCCATACCAGGATACATATCCGTGTATTCGTGAGTCTCTCCCGCAACCGCGGCTTTCAGATTATCCGAAGTCGCGCCGATAGGTAGCCCGGTCGCCGGGTCGCCAGTTTCTTCAAGATATTCCAGATGGCCATGGGCATGTCCGGTTTCACCTTCCGCCGTTGAACGAAACACTGCAGAGACATCGTTGTAACCTTCTACATCAGCCTTCGCTGCAAAATAAAGGTATCGACGATTTGCCTGGGATTCACCCGCGAATGCATCCTTAAGATTTTGTTCCGTGTTACTGCCTTTTAGGTCCATGTGTGCTCCCTTTTTATAAGAATATTGAGTATTAGAATTAACGTGTTAAAACTGATTGCTGCCACTATAGCCAGTGTAGGTCAGTTTGTGTAAATCGAGATAGATTTTCGAATCTAAAGCATCCTGCTTAGTATAAACGTTATCTCGGGTTACGCCACATCACCAGCCCAGAAATTGCGACACCCACAATGAATATTGCAACCAGGTCAGCTAACCACTTACCTGCCGCTCCAATAAACATACCGCTATGCAGATCAAGGAGGAACTGTTGCCAGCTGACGCTGTCTTTCAGCATCAGCTGAGCGGGTACTGTTCCGGATTCAGGCCAATCATCGAAGGCAGTGGTTATCAGTACGGATTCAAGTGTGTCAGTATCAAAACCGAACACTTCTGTATCGTTGGCGAGCAATAACTGCTTATTGTCAACTGCCATCCGATTCAGGTTTGGTGGAAGCCCATGCACCTCGCCAAACCTCTCAATCATCTGGTGATCTTTAGTAAACACAATCAATTCCGCATCACAGAGAACAACGAATTGTTCTGCCTGCTCAACAACGCCCTTCACCTCGCCACATTGCGTTAATGCCTGATGGTCAACATAGAGCAGATCGCCAAGGGTATAGTAATAACGGGTATTGAGTTCAAAGCCATGGACTTCCTGACTCTGGTAATAGCGCCTGGCAACAAACGCCGGGACGTAACGCTCGCTGAGATGCAAACTCTCGGTATGATTCAACAGGATTCCTGTCACAGATACCAGCAACAGGAACAAGACCAGGAATATGCCGACATTTCTGTGGCCCTTACGCAATGATCTGACGGTGCTTTCTTTTAACATGAAGCTTTAATCGCTATCGCTCAGTCATCGTCAGGCGCTGCAGTTCCTGAGTTTCGTCCAAATCCAGACTATGATGTAAATGCAGTGCAAATCGACTGACGTTTGACACAGCCCTAACGGACAAGGTGGCGCCCGTTATGCCATCGATTCGCTGACTCAGCTTGTTACCTTCCACCAGGGACAATCCCATAAACTGCCCGGTGAAAAATGGGTGCCTCACCTCGCCACCGCGAGACTCCCTGAATTCAAGGATTGTTATTTTTTGAATTTTATTTTCATCAATAACAACCCCAATGGTAATGGGCTTTTCCTTGCCAATTTCATCCATGATCCAACCGGTTTTGGATCCGTCCTGCCAGTATCGTACTCGTAAGCCACGATAGGTATGGCCAAGGATCAATCTGGCTATTGATTGGTTTTCCTTCGTCAGCCACACAGTCCGGGTTTTGGGGTTCAGGGAAAAATTATCAGCAACAAATTGTACCGGTGACACATAGACCGCAGCAGAAGAGCACGAGGCCCCGATCAACAGGCCGAGGCAAAAGCCAAGCGAGCTGACTCGAAATCGACTCTTGCTCCTTGGTAAAGAAGTCCTTTGTAAAGAAGCTTGTTTAAAAGCTATATCCAACTCCAAGATTAAATCCGTCTATGTCCTTGCCATTGTCATTGTCCTGGCGCTGAAAATCTGCTTTCAGGACCACGGTATCGTACAACCAGTAGTTAACACCCACATCGAACTGACTTTTCTCGTTACTCGTCACATTGCTTCCGGCTGTTAAATCGTAGCTACTATATCGCATGAACAAGCCGAGTTTATCAAACCGGTAGGAAGGTTCAACGAACCAACCCACCTGCTCATTGGAACCGGGATTTAACAATTCAATCTTGTCATTAATATCCCACCGCGCATACAGTGCTCGCAAACTAAATCCTGCCCGCTGGAAACTTAAATTGGTCTCAAACAGCGTCGCATCAATTCCGCTGATTCCAATTCCGTCTGCATCATCTTGAGTCAAATCAGACTGGTATTGTAAACTCGTGTTCCACTGCAGACCTGCTATGCCGTTGAATCTTATTCGTGCCGTAAACGCCGGGCTGTCTGCATTTGCCTTGGCAACTTTTTGTCGGGCAGAGCGAATACTGCTGCGCTTCGAGGCACTTGCATTGTCTGTATCCAGATTCAAGCCGGAATGAGCTGCGACGTTGTATCCCCAACCCGGGGTGATTTCACCATCGAATACAGCACCACCCTCCCACCAGGTGGACGGAATGATCTGTTTTTCAACCGGGTTTCGTTCAACACCATAAAATGTATCCGGTTCATGGGTTTCATTCAATATGCCAACTGGAACCAGGTATACCCCCATCCTGGTACGGTGGTTGTCCGCATAATCCCATTGAATGAAGGCTTGCTCAATTTCAACTTCTCCAGGTTGACCATCACCTGCAATGGAGTGCTCAACTTCAAGCTCGGAGTAAAATGACAGTTCCTGATTGAACTGGTGAGAGAAAAACATCACGAACCTATGCAGGTCGATCTCTTTGCCGTTATCGAGATTGTTATAGTGCAACTCGCCATAGCCACCTAGATTCGTTTGTTTACCACTGTCGTTAAAGGCGACAGCCTCGACGGCGGTTACCGTGGCTTCCAGCGCCTCCTCGGTCTGGGCGAGTCTTGTCGACTGCGCCTGATTGTCTGCCTGCCACCTTATTTGCGCTTCTTCCAATCGACGTTGGCTGCCCAGCAGTTCGCTTTCCAACTTCTCTATTTGTGTTTGTTGTTGTTGAATCAGTTTCCAGATTTCTTCCAGACTCGGCGCAACAGTCTCCTGAGTACTGGCAGCCACAGCCTGGCTGAAAACGACCTGGCCGAAAACAACGCTACACACCAGCAAAAACCCAAAGATCCGACACTGCAATAATCTCATCTTAGTTCTTTATTCACGAAGGGGCGTGAATAGTAACCGGGGGGGTTTTTGAATGCAAATCATTATCATTCGCAGATTGGCTGCTTCTTGTCCCAGGTCAAAAAATAGTCAATATGCCTGGTGGCAACAGCATTCGGATTGGACAACAGCTGGGCTATATCAAGCGGCGCTAATTCAAAAAACACCAGAATAGTTTCTGGCGTTTTTCTGGGAATCTAAACAAGACCCTAATGGCACTTACCGCAAACGCAGGTAGCGTTGGGTTGGAAGACCCCGTAAGTACATCAAGCAGCAGTTGTTGCCGCTTTGACGATCGGCAGAAGTTCACCACTTTGGTACATTTCCATGATGATGTCGCAACCGCCAATCAGTTCGCCGTCAACGAACAACTGCGGGAAGGTGGGCCAATCTGAATACTGGGGCAGATTCGAACGAATATCAGGATTTGCGAGAATATCAATATAGGCAAATTTTTCACCACAGGCCATCAATGCTTGAGACGCCTGGGAGGAGAAACCACACTGGGGCTGATCTGGCGAGCCTTTCATATAAAGCAGGATCGGATTACCGTCTACCTGCTCTTTGATGGTTTGCATGATATCCATGTTTCAATTCTCTTTAAAGTCGTGACTAAAAATGTAATTCTAACTTTTTTTTGCGCCGATGCTTAGTCTATTCAGCACTTTTTTTATGAAAATCCTCTTTGCAAATAGCCATTTATTTTTAAGGGCTATGTTGTTCGCCCTCCTCGGCACCGGCTTTGCCATAACCACCACCGCCGGGCGTTTCAATTCTTAGCACCTGTCCGGCCTTCGCAAAAAAGTGGCATTTGCCTGCTACAGGCACGCCGTCCAGGCTGTTTTTCCCTGGTGCACCGGCGGTTCCCCCCGACAATCCCCAGGGCGCATGCCGTCTGCGTTCTGTCAGCAACGTCACTTCCGTGGGTTCAAGGAAAAGGAATTCTCTAACCAAGCCTTCACCTCCGCAGTTAATCCCGTCTCCAGAGGAGTCTCGGCGCATTGTATAATTCAGGATTCGCAGAGGAAAATGGCTCTCCAGGCTCTCAATCGGTGTATTTAGCGTATTTGTCATATGACACTGCACAGCAGAGAGTCCCGTTGCCCGTCCACTCGCGCCCATTCCTCCTGCAATGGTTTCATAATAGTCCCAGGGGGTGTTGCTGGCTCGGGAACCCATGGCTACGTTGTTCATCGTGCCCTGACTCGCGGCGGGAATCTGGTCAGGTACAGCTTCGTACAGTGCACCCAACACCACGTCGACAATGCGCATTGAGGTCTCCACGTTTCCAGCCGCCGTCGCTGCGGGTCGCGTCGCGTTAACAAGACATCCCGCCGGTGCTTGCAGCGAGATACACCTGAACGTGCCTGCACAATTGGGTGCCGATTGTGGCAATAGACAGCGAAACGCATAAAAGACCGCTGCCGCAGCGACAGAAATGGGGCAGTTAATATTCCCTTCCACCTGCGGTGATGTCCCGGAAAAATCTACCTTTATGCCCTCGTCATTGACGGTCAATGCCACACTGATGACGATATCCTCGTGCCCATAGCCGTCATCGTCCATGTAATCCGAAAACTGGTAGCGACCCGGAGGGATTGTCCGCAACACATTGACAGCAACCTTTTCGCCGTACTCGTTAATGGCAGAAATGCCCTGATAGAACTGTGTCAGGCCTGAAGATGAGATCAGTGCCGTTAACCGCCTAACACCTGCCTTGTTAGCACTGATCTGGGCGGCGAAGTCACCGGAAGTATCTGCACCCGGCAGCCCGGTAATTGTTTTTAACACCTCGGCATCGACAATTCCCGATCGAACAAACACGGTGGGTGGGATCACCAGCCCCTCCTGTTCAATCGTGCTGGACAGA
Organism: Pseudomonadales bacterium; assembly: GCA_029941905.1. Taxonomy (GTDB): domain Bacteria; phylum Pseudomonadota; class Gammaproteobacteria; order Pseudomonadales; family Azotimanducaceae; genus JAHRVQ01. Next base: position 64,241 of record JAPYTQ010000026.1, read on the forward strand.
GGCATGGAACCAGGCGCATCCGCCCCAATATTAGCGTGATGGGCACGATTTACCACGAAACAGACAAGTTCTTCCTGCTGACTTGCTTCGTTTTGCCCGTCATATTCAAGAAACAAGGGCGCAACAATGGTCACGTCAGGCAGATGAGTGCCCCCGAGAAACGGATCATTCACTACCAGCATATCGCCTGGCTTCCAATCCACACCATCAACTATATTGGCCATGGCATACGCCATGCTGCCAAGGTGTACCGGAATATGCGCCGCCTGGGCAAACAGTTCCCCATCGGCATCAAAAAGTGCGCAGGAAAAGTCAAGACGATCCTTAATATTAGGAGAGAATGCAGCTCTTTGGAGGATTGCGCCCATCTCCGCACAGATTGATTCGACCCGGCTCATGAATATAGCTAAATCGATCGGTGACATATTACGATGCCTGGATATGAGTATTTAGAAACTATCCTTTCGAGTTTAACGGAACTGGTTTATCATCGCCCCTTTTTTGATATTTCTCTACGGAAAAACGCTACACAAGAATTTCCCATAACTTCCCATAAGGGCGCTTTATAATTACCGCCCACAGGAACAAAACAAGTTACTAAACCGGATCCATACAGGAAACAACCATGACTGAGGCTATAATGAACACGTACGGAAGTCCCCAGGTCGCTTTCGTAAAAGGTGACGGAGCCTGGCTGACAGACGAGAACGGAAAACAATATCTCGATGCGCTTGCCGGAATTGGTGTTGTTGCTCTCGGGCACGCCCATCCGAAGATAGCTGAAGTGCTGGGAAACCAGGCTTCCCAACTGTTGCATACGTCGAACCTTTATCGGATTCCAGCCCAGGAAAAACTGGCCAAACTGCTAACCGGCATCTCTGGCATGGACAACGCCTTTTTTGCCAACTCAGGCGCTGAGGCCAATGAGTGCGCGATCAAGATCAGCCGTTTGTATGGTCGTCAGAAAGGTATTGAAAGCCCGACAATTATTGTCGCTGATCAATCATTCCATGGCCGAACCCTGGCAACACTGACAGCATCCGGAAGTCGCAAAGTCCAGGCCGGTTTTGAGCCTTTAGTTAACGGTTTTGTCCGGGCGCCATTTAATGATGTTGCCGCCCTGGAGAACATTGCCAGGAACAACAGCAATATTGTTGCCATTATGATTGAACCCATTCAGGGTGAAGGCGGTATTCAAATACCTGACGATGACTACCTGTCCCAGGTGCGTGCAATTTGTGACAAGCATGACTGGTTTCTTTTTCTTGACGAAGTTCAAACTGGTAACGCAAGAACCGGGACTTACTTCAACTACCAGCAAAGCGGTATTTTGCCGGACCTGGTAACCACTGCCAAAGGTCTGGGTAACGGCGTACCCATTGGTGTTTGCCTGGCACGGGGAAAGGCTTCGACCGTTTTCCAACCCGGTAATCACGGTTCGACATTCGGTGGTAATCCTTTGGCCTGCACTGTGGCGACGTCAGTGGTGGAATATATTCAGGATAACAACCTTGCGGACAGGGCCACTGAACTTGGTGAGCGAATGTTAAGTGCCTTCAGGCAACGTCTCTCTAACCTTAACAATGTCAAAGACATTCGCGGTAAGGGTCTGATGATAGGCATTGAACTCGATTCACCCTGTGGGGATATGGTTGCCAAGGCGTTGGATAAAGGGTTACTGATTAATGTCACTGCGGATAACGTCATCAGGCTACTGCCACCACTAGTCATCACCGATGACGACGCATACTTAATCGTTGATATCGTAGCGAGTCTGGTCGAAGAGGTGTAACAACACTACAGAAGTTGGGTAATGGGCATCTTCTTTTCAATGCCAAAACCCTGGGCAAAATCGACGCCTATCTCTCTTAGTATCTCGAGTATTTCGTTATTTTCGACGTATTCAGCGATAGTTTTCTTGCCCATGAAATGCCCAATTTCATTAATGGATTTAACAACAGCATAATCATTGGGATTCGTTTTGATATCTTTCACGAAAATACCATCGATCTTAAGGAAGTCCACGGGTAAGTTACGCAGATAAGAATATGAAGACAGCCCCGTTCCGAAATCATCCAACGAGAACTGTACGCCAATCACTTTCAGCTTTTCGATGAATTCTATTGCACTATCCAGACTGCCGATCGCTGATGTTTCAGTGATCTCAAAACAGATTTTGGAAGTGGGTAACTGGGTCTCATTAAACTGGTCAAGAACAAATTCCATAAAATCATCTTCCGTCAAAGAGTTGCCCGAGATGTTAATAGAGAATGCGCCCAGATCTTCCAGTTTCAGGATATTATGCGAAATCCACTCAAAAGAATTCTTGATAACCCAACGATCGATCGCGCCCATCTTATTGTACGTTTCTGCCGCAACGATAAAGTCCTGGGGTGGCATAGGTTCGCCCTTTTCATCCAGCACTGCTAACAGGATCTCGTAGTGAGCACGCTCATCACTATCTGCTGAGATGGGCAGAATTTTCTGGCAGTTCAGCACGAACCGATCTTCCCTGAGTGCGCTATCGATCTGCGAGACAAATCCCATGACATCGCGGCGGTGCCCCATTTCTGAATCATCGATTTCAAATACATGGATTCGATCCCTGCCAGCATCTTTGGCCGCATAACAGGCGCTGTCTGCGCTCGTTAAAATGGCAGAAACAGTCTCAAGTTCCTGATTCACCACCACAACACCACAACTCACCGTGAGTGCGAAGGTATTACCATCCCAGCGGAACCGGTTTGCCTTGATGGCATCAGACAACTGTTTGATTATCGAGATTCCTGGATCTTTTTCGCAATCTTCAATCACAATCCCAAATTCATCGCCTCCTAACCGTGCGATGACACACTTATTCCCCTGTAATTCATTAACTAGAATCCGGGAGATGTTAATCAGCAACTGGTCACCGACTTCATGCCCGGCGGCATTGTTAATAACCTTAAACTGATCAAGGTCCAGGTAAGCGACCACGTGATTTGAATCGTATCTTTGTGTATTCATCAGCAATTTGTCGAGACTGCGTTCAAACTCTTTTCGGTTTACCAATCCGGTAAGTTCATCGTGTGTGGCCTGGTGGGTTAGCTGGTTGTGCATGTTCTGCAACATCTGGTGCGACGTCCGGTCACTGAGGGGTAGATCGGACTCTTCCAGCACACTCGCACTGCCATCAGCGAGCAAAGCGGCTAACTCTTCAACCATCAGATCATGGGTCTTCACTCCCTGACGGTTTACAAAGACAAAATTTGATTTGTCTTCGCAGGTCCATGCTACGATGCAGATCCCGTAGGCTTTTTCGTCACTGTGAAACTCAAGCCAATCCCCAATATGTAAATTCTTTGCGCGCACAAGACAATTCTGCCATTCACGATTTTTCTCGTGGGTATTCCGAAGTTCCTGACGACGCTTATCCCTCGCGAAAATATCTCCGAAACCAAGCGTTTCACTAAATTGGTCAGCTGCCAGATGAATCATAGGGATCTGTGCCCGGTCCACGCCACCGACCATTAACTCACGCAGCGAATTAACTAAAGGCAAGCGTTGGCCGGGTTCAAAGGAAATCGAATCGAGGCCATATTCAATCTGTTTGAGTAAGTCTTCAGGGCCAATGTATCCTTTCTCTGTAGGATAGGCAGTGCCTCGCAGGTGGTGGGACAACTGTTCGATTACCTCGGTGTAATCATTCCAATCGTTGCTTTCCTGACCCTGGCGCAAGTGGGTGTTGACCAATAGATTACGCCAGCCGGGCACCAACAATCGAATCAGGACTTCCGGGATATCGCGGCCGGACAATCTCGAGTTCATTTCATCCGCAACAGCCTGTTGTGCATTGACCAGGATTTGTTGTCCCTCACTGGCCTTAACCGTTCGTTGAATGTTGCCGGTAAATAACCTTGATTGTCGATCAACCACGGGTTTCAGTTGATCAAGCGCCCTATCAAACACCAATGGATCGGCATCGTATTGCTGGTTAATATCGTCAACAATATCGTTAATGTTGCGACGAAGACTACCGCTTTCAGAACCACTGAGCCGGGCCAGTTGGTTGATGACTTCAAGTGACTGGTGGGGAGTTTCATCACTCAGAAAATTTTCATGCTGATTGGCGACCTTTTCGAGCGTCAGCTCCAACTGACGAATCCAGTCTTTCGCCCTGTCGGAAACCAGACCGTCTTTCTCAACTATATCAACCAGATTCTCAACGATCTGTATATTTTCCATAACTGCGGGCGAGAGTCGGCGATTGTTTGCCCTGGCTGAGCCCTGCAACATTTGGCGCACGTTTTGCCTCTCTCCTTCGATGCGGGATGTATCTTGTCGTACCGCGGTCAACAGACGCTGAACTTCATGCTGGCTTAAAAACACATCCTCGCCCCCGTCTTCGACTTCCTCTTCTGCTCCCCCTCGGGTAATTAAATTATGGATACTGCTTATTGCCTGACGGACATTACTGGGGCCACCCTGCCCGCCACCCCCGCCAGAGCCCGAATATCCTGCCCGCCCAGATGATCCCCTGTTACCTCGGACCTCATCCCTCAGCGACTCTAGTTCCTCGCGAACATCAAACTCATTCCCAGCATCCGCACCTGCAGACTGCCTAACGCCTGTCTTCGCGGCCGGTACATATCCTGCCCCCTGGGGAGTCTGCCGAACACCTCTCACTATCACTGGCGAAGGGACGATATAGTCATCGTCATACTCCGGAAACAGCTTACTGCCATCCAATACTCTGATAACAGAAATATACAACTTGCGGAAGAGAGGAATGGCCTTCGCCTCAAAACCGCTATACATCTTTTGGCGGATCTCTTTGGATAAATCAACACCACGTATCGCTATGTCAAAGGAATGGCAAAAAACGGAGGTCCCGAGAGGATTCGCTTCAGCATGCACCCAGGAATCCACCAGCATGCCCAGTTGGACTCGAAGCTGCGTCAAGTACTTATCGTACGCCCTCTCGCTTCGAGAAATAATATTTGCAACCGCCAGCCAGTCTTCAAATTCTTCAGTGTTAATCAAAGATAATTTCTTTCTGGTCGCCCACTTTTCTTTTCTTTTGGTTTCAGCAGCAAGGCGCTCCTCCAGCAACGATTTCAGGGTTCGCGGGTTATCTACCTGATCGAGAACCTCTTTGATAAAGGACTGGCTGACTCTCTTCTTAGCCTGCTCTAATTTTGACATGGCATCAAAGTAATCGCTCTGCTGGGCATTGGTCTTCGAATCCCGAACCAGATTCATCAGCTCTTCATCCATGTAAGCAAAGAAAGCGGAGTTCATCTCAGGCAATACTTTGGCGACCTCACGTCTCAGAGCCGCGATAATCTTCTTCTTGTCTGACGGCTTGATGGATCCCTGTGATCTTTGTAGCGGTGATTGAGATACTGCATCAGCGGCAGAAGACGCCTTGGGATCAGCCGCCATTGAACCAGCAGATACTGAAGATTCAGCATCCCTGGCTTTTTTCGCATGGGTCAGCAATGCCGTCATTATACTATCATCAATTCCGTTCACAAAACTGATGCCAATACCGCCGTCAACAATACGAACGATCTTTCCCGCAACGCGAAAATGTCTGGCTTTGGTTTTCGTCGGCATCGAAAAGTGAATACCTACCATCTCGCCGGGATTAACCGGTGGAGAATTTGCAGCACGTGCGCTGTCAGGCTCGACCAACAGCAATCCACCTGCACAAAAATCCCGAATACTACACATCCAGGAGCGCCCCTCGCTGGGATGCACCAGTGCGTCTAAATCAATTGCGTACCTCTGGTTCTGACGTTTATCCATTCATATTCAAGACTGTTGCCTTATCCTGAGGCACCTGCTGCAGATTCATATCTGGCAACGACCACCTGGTTACGACCTGTACGCTTTGCATCATAAAGTGCCCTGTCTGCTCGATCCATTGTCCGTTCAACTTCCTCCCCCCGACGATACTCCGTCAAACCGATCGACGCAGTCAATCCAGTGTGAGCTTCAGTATCACTTACCTGTGACTCGACCAATCCTTCACCGATCCTGTGCGCGACGATAAGGGCGTCATTCTCGGTCGTACCACCCAGCACCAGAATGAACTCCGTACCCCTGACTCTCGAAATACAATCCACTTCACGAAGAACTGACTCTGCAATCTGCGCAAAGCGGGTGAGATCCTGATCACCCGTTTCATGAACAAAGCTTGAGTTAACCTGGTCAAAAAAGTCCAGGTCAACGGCACACAAGGTGAAGCGATAGTTATTCCGACGATCTGCCATCGCCTTGTGCTGAGAGAGTACAACCATCAAGTGACGTCGATTATACGCTCCCGTGAGGTCATCTTTCACCGCTAGGTCACGAATTTGATCGAGCGCATCGCTTAATTCTTCATTCCTGTCGATTAAAAGACGCTCAACCATCAACATTTCGAGCCGATACAGGACCGGACCAAAGACTAGCACAAGGCCAAAAGCAATCATTGCTATGAATTCTGTAGCTGGTTGCACCTTGTCGAGAACCGATAACATGTAAAGGGTGATGCTGTAGAGCACAAAAACCAGCAACTCTGTGCGGCTGAGACGATTGGCACCAACGACGATCATCGCCAGACCCGACAGCACTACCACTGGTTTCATCTCGACAACAAAGTAAGCAGTCATCAGCACGACACTCACCGCCCACATCATCTGTGCCAGATTCATATCAGGGTCTCTTAATCCCAGATTCCAGTCAAACAATATCGCAATCCAGAACGCCAGAAATCCCGCGCAAGCCAATGACGCAAACGCACCAAACTGAACAGGGGCAATATCCACAGACCCAATGGACAAGATGGTCCAGCACGCAACCAGATAGATGGCGAGACCTGTAGCCAGTATCGCGACACGATATACCCTGGATTGCTGCTGCGAGACGGCATCCAGCTTGGTGTTTTCGCGGATTTGCATACCAGGTTTCAGACGACTACTCAGATTTCCGAAATCCCTTTTTAACATATCCCCAGAAGCCAATATGTAACTGCTTTGTAACAAAAAACAGAGCTTTCCCGTACTTACAGCACCGTGTTTCCGACGAAAGGTAGGTTCTGGTCACGCCTTTTCATCGTCTGTATGCTGATTCTGATTCGGAAAGAGTGGTGAGACTCTACCCCGGGCAGGCCAGGCAACCCCGCCCTTCCTTTGTTATGTGATTGATTTATAAACTAAATAGGAGTCTCATGATTGACACAAAATTCCAGACTTTCAGGACAGGAACTACCATCATGCAGCTTATTGAATCGGTAAACCTATGAATTTGTTGATTTATCCACCACCAAAAAGCATTAAGGCAGGTAAAAAGAGGCTGTCGGCGGGCCGGAGAGGTCATCTGAGGCTCTCCTGCGATCACTCTGAGTTCTTCCTCGATGCTGTCAAACGCTTCGTCGGAAAGTGCCCCCAGCCCATGACCCTGACATATGGCCAGGTCGAGCCGGAGTTAACTCTGATATCCGTATTTCTCGACAAGTCGATAAAAGGTGAGGAATCTTATCGAATTTCAACGACCAATGACGGCTTTCTGTTAACCGCGGGGACCGAGGTTGGGCTGTTCAGGGGTCTGGCTACATTGCAGCAGGTCTGCTCACAGCAAGAGATCGACCTGCCCTATCTTCAAATAGAGGACACTCCGGATTTCAAAGATCGTGGCGTCATGCTGGACATCAGCCGTTGCAAAGTGCCAGAACTCGATACCCTGAAAGCGCTTATCGACAGTTTTGCAACCCTCAAGTACAACCAGCTTCAACTCTATACTGAACATACATTTGCCTTCACCAATCATTCTCTTGTCTGGGCCGACGCATCACCCTACACCGCTGCTGATATCCTGGAGATCCAATCCTACTGCAATGCCCGCTATATAGAGCTGGTGCCTAATCTGAACTGCTTCGGCCACTTTGAACGCTGGTTGAAGTATCCGGAATATCATGCTTACGCAGAGTGTCCAGAAGGGTTCGTCCATCCATTGAACGGGCAACAAATACCATTCGGCAGCACATTAAAACCAAACCGTAAAAGTCTGCAACTTCTCGACGAATTGCACGCAGAATACCTGCCGCTGTTCGAGAGCGGTCGATTTAATGTGGGCGGTGATGAACCCTGGGAACTTGGTAGAGGATTCAGCAAATCTCGCTGTGAAGCGCAAGGAACGACTAGCGTGTATCTTGATTTTATCCATAAAATCAAACAACTGGTGAAAAAGCGCGGTCGCAGGATGATGTTCTGGAGCGATATAGTACTAAGCCAGCCAGACTCACTGAAGAAACTTTCGCGGGACTTGATTGCACTCAATTGGGGTTATGAGGCAAATCACCCCTTTCACAGGGAATGTCGCTTGATGGCGGATCAACAAGTTCCATTTTACGTCTGCCCTGGTACCTCTGCCTGGAATTCCCTTACCGGCCGAATGACCAATGCAACGAAGAATCTCGCGAATGCAGCGAAAAATGGCATCCAATATGATGCGGAGGGATTTCTCGTCACCGATTGGGGCGATCATGGCCACCATCATTATCTGCCCGTCAGTTACGCCGGGTTTGCAATCGGAGCCTGTGAGAGCTGGAACCATCGCGGCAGCAAATTAATTGATGCCGAGGATCTCATCAACAGGGTTTACTTTCGCGAACACAACGCCGCAACCGCAAAGATCCTGGTACGCATGGGCAAAGCGCTGGATCTTGCGCCTTCGCCCATCCGTAACGGGTCTATCTTCAACCAGCTCTTGTTCTGGGACCAGAAACACGAGCCAAAAGTAACCCAAAGGATCTCCGACTCGGAACTCAATGACTGTATCTCGGAGTTTCAGGACATCAAGTCGACGCTACACATGATTCGAACCACTGACCGGGACAGATTGATTCCGGAACTTAACAATGCCATGGATATGGCGGTCCACGGCATTCAACGACTTCAGGTTCTCCGCAGTGGCGGCTCTGCTCCCTCGCAATTGCGACTTGATATGCAAAATATTATTGGCCAGCACGAGAAAATCTGGCTAAAACGAAATCGACCCGGGGGACTGGCAGAAAGCACCGCGTACCTGAAAAGAAGCCTGGACAGGCTGTCATGAAACAGGTCTGTTGATTTACCATCATTGGCCAATTCAATTAAACCTGTCTATTAACCAGTATCACTCATTTTCATAGGCAGACAATCCTTGTATATGGGGAATGTAAGAGTGCACAATAGCGTTCCCAAAAAATGCATTACCAGATTCATACTGATCAAAACGACGAAAGGAGTAGTTGCCCATGCGCGACGTAGTGGTGGTAGATAGTGTAAGAACCGGATTGGCCAAGTCCTTCCGGGGTACGTTCAATTT
>JAPYTQ010000027.1:0-71599 GCA_029941905.1 Pseudomonadales bacterium
AAGCCGAAGGCGAAGGCAAGTGCGGCGAAGGCAAGAAAGCCGAAGGCGAAGGCAAGTGCGGCGAAGGCAAGAAAGCCGAAGGCGAAGGCAAATGCGGCGAAGGCAAGAAAGCTGAAGGCGAAGGTAAGTGTGGTGAAAGCAAGAAAGGCAAAAGTGAAGGCAAATGTGGCGAAGGCAAGTGCGGTAACTAGTTACATTAACCACACATGAGTCAATCAAAGCCAATTCATGGAGCTGGTCTCGGTTTGCGGCGCACGATGGCCTCAGAATTCTGCGAGGCAGTACCAGACGGGATCGACTTCCTCGAAGTGGCTCCGGAAAACTGGATTGGACTGGGTGGTAAGTTCGCTAAGCAGCTACGCGCTATTAGCGAACGCACCCCTTTGATTACTCACGGTCTTTCACTATCAATTGGTGGTCCCGCACCTCTCGATGAAGACCTGATTGTTGCGATAAAAAAATTTATCGACCAGCACCAGGTAGCCCTCTACAGTGAACACTTAAGTTACTCGAACGATGGCGGCCAGTTATATGACCTTCTGCCCCTGCCGTTCACGGATGAAGCCGTGCACTATACGGCAGGAAGAATAAAACGTGTCCAGGAAATCCTTGGGCAGCGCATGGTACTGGAAAATGTTTCCTACTACCTCACACCCAAAAGAGCATTGTCCGAGGCTGAGTTTGTGACGGCTGTTATCCAGGAGGCAGATTGCGATTTGCTGCTGGATGTTAACAATGTCTATGTTAACAGCGTCAACCATGACTATGATCCCCTGGGATTTATTAAGCAAATGCCTGCAGAGCGAGTCGCCTATATCCATATGGCGGGTCATTACGTGGAAGACGATGGCATCATAATCGATACCCACGGTGCTGACGTCATTGATCCTGTCTGGCAACTACTCGAGCAGACATACACGCTAATGGGCGTAAAACCCACACTGCTGGAGAGAGATTTTAACATTCCAAAGGTCGAGCAGTTGATGCTTGAGGTCAATCAAATAAGGACTGTTCAAGAAAAACTCAACCGAGTCAGACATGATGCTCACATCGTTGCCGCCTGATTCCGAACTGCTGCGCCTGCAGACAAACTTCACCCAGCACTTGCGTAATCCCGATTCTGTACCGGTCCCGGAGGGTCTGGATCCCAGGAGAATGGGTATTTACAGTAGCCTTATTTTCCATAACATTTCGTCCCTGGTCAGTGACTTTTTTCCCGTCATCCGTTCATTAATGACAGACGATGAATGGGACAGCTTAGTTCGAGAATTTTTTATTACCTATCAGGCAGAAACGCCTTATTTCCCCAAGCTGGCTGACGAATTCCTGCAGTTTTTGTTGGGTCGGGAAGGTGCCAATCATACGCCTGACTATCTGTTGCCCCTGGCACACTATGAATGGTTAGAGCTCTGTCTTTTTTTATCCGAATCCGAGTTGCCCGGCTCACCGGTTGACCCTGAATCACTGCAGTCAAAACGCCTTGAATTGACCGACCTCGCCATCCCTGTTGCCTACGATTATCCCGTGCATCAAATAAGATCGGATTGGGTAGAGAACGAATGTCCAACCTACCTGCTGTTATTCAGGGACAAGACAGATTCAGTGCGTTTTTTTGAAATACAGTCCCTGGCGTTCGAACTACTGACCGCAATGCGTGATAACAATGGTGTGCATGTCAGCGATTGGTTGGCAAACAAGGCAGATGAATTAAATCAGAACGTGGGCAGCTTCAGCGCCTTCGGAATGAAACTGATGCAGCAATTCAATTCTGAACACCTGATATCCTGCGCCGATACCTGAACAGAATTTCCAAACTTCCGTTAATTTCACTAAATACTCATCCAGATAACCACTACACCGAAACCCTCCGACTTAAACCATTGTATTCTATGCAATTTATCTTCTGGCATAGTAGTTGCTTTTGTTAGTGATTGGAAAGTTAGTGATTGGAAAGTTCGTCATCGGCACATGTCCAGTCGGATTAACTCATATTTCAGTTGCAGGAAGACCTATGTATCAACTAATTAAAATCACCAGTGTTCTCATTCTCGTCATCGCTTTGAACGGATGTGTCATCGCCATCGGTAACGGCGACAAAAACGATGGCGCAGATTGGCAAGCACGGCAGGAGAGAAATAATCGTTACATCAACCAGCTGGAGTTGGGAACAAGCGTCAGGGTTGTCAAACTGGATCTCGGAGAACCGGACTTTAACGAATCATTCCAACGAAATGGAGATACCTACCAGGTTCTCTATTATCGAACCCAACGAATTGACAGCGATGGCAGAACCACCAAGGACGAAACGACTCCGTTTGTGTTTATTGACATGACGCTGGTTGGCTGGGGCCATAATGCCATCGACAAGGCTACCCGATAAGTTAAGACCAAGGGCATTGAAGAAATTTGTTCGGGTTGCTCGGCCGGATATGCATAGCGGGTTTAATCTGCAAATCCTTTCAGCTTTTTCTTCACCAGCACGTTTTTGAGCCTGGCATATTGCGGCATGCCATTTTTATAGGGTGGATAGTCTTCACCGGTAATCAGAGGTGCCAGGTATTGCCGACACCGAAGTGTAATACCAAAACCGTCAGGGCTGATATAGTTACGGGGCAGCTTTTTCTCAACATTGGCCACATTCGACAACGCTGCCTCTCCAACCGACCAGCGATAGGATTTCGTCCGCGACCGGACGATAGTTGGCATCACCGCGTTTTTTCCCGCTAGCGCAAACTCAACAGCCGCTCTACCCATTGCGTAAGCCTGTTCGACATCCGTCGCCGAGGCGATATGCCGGGCAGACCTTTGTAAATAATCTGCTACCGCCCAATGACACTTATAGCCATGGGACTCCCTGATCATCTCAACCAGCGTTGGAGCAACACCCCCTAGCTGAGTGTGTCCAAATGCATCTTTTTGCCCGGTACCGGCAACGAAGGTGCCATCAGCATACTGCGCGCCTTCAGACGCAACAATCACACAGTAACCAGCCTTGTTTACGGTGGCTTTTACTCTCGCCAGAAACCTGACTGTATCGAACGCTATCTCGGGGAATAAAATGATATGCGGTGGATCATTCTTTTCTTCTTTCGCCAACCCGGCTGCAGATGCGATCCACCCCGCATGTCGCCCCATGACTTCAAGCACAAATATTTTGGTGGAGGACTCTGCCATCGATGCGACATCAAGCCCCGCTTCTCTTGTAGACACTGCAACATACTTGGCAACAGAACCGAACCCCGGGCTACAATCCGTCAATGGTAAATCGTTATCAACGGTTTTTGGGATACCAATACAGGTAATGGGATATTCCATGGTTTCACTGAGTTGTGAAACCTTGTGCGCTGTATCCTGCGAATCCCCGCCGCCGTTGTAAAAGAAATAGCCAATATTGTGAGCCCTGAATACATCAATCAGCCTTTCGTACTCGGCGCGATTTTCATCAATGGACTTCAATTTGTAACGACAGGAGCCAAAGGCGCCTGCCGGTGTATAACGCAGGGCAGCAATCGCTGACCTGGTTTCCCGGGAGGTATCAATCAGTTCCTCCCTCAGGGCGCCGAGAATGCCGTTCTTACCAGCGAACACCTTGCCAATTTTCCTGCTGGTTCTTGCAGATTCAATAACCCCACAGGCACTGGCATTTATGACTGCTGTAACGCCACCGGACTGAGCATAAAAAATATTCTTTACCACAACTTACCTCGTTTTAAAGCCTGGAGCCCTCGAATCGCTCGTTAGCCGAGTTGAACCATGTCAGGCAATTGCCTCGTCTATCCCGGAAACAGTTTCACCTATCAACCAGTCAACCACGTCCATCAGCGATTGCTCATGGCTCCTGCCTGCGGATATTGATTGATCATAAGTTTGAACTTGCCGATGCGCACTGGTCCCCTGCGCCAGAATCCGGGGTAATCGCTTAATTTCCTCTACACAATTCAGGGCTTCTGCATCCTCCTCAATGAACCCGATCATTTCCTCCAACAACTCGGCAAAAGGCACGACCTCGCCCCGGGCGAAATCCACCATCCCATCATCGAAGGAATACCGCATGGCTCGCCAGCGATTCTCGTTGATCAGCATACCGGTATAAACTCGCCAGCGTTGATTATCTCTTCGCAAACGGAACAGCATGCGGAACAGGCAAACTGTGAGGGCAACCATGCTAAATGCATGCTCAATGCTGGTGCATACATCCATAATTCGAGTTTCTACGGTCGGGAATCTGGCACTGGGGCGAAGATCCCACCAGATCCGGCTGGCATCGTTGATCAAACCCGCATTAATCAGTATCGCCACATGGCGCTCATACTCGGCAAAACTGGCAAACTGTTCCGGCAGCCCTGTTCTTGGCAGCGCATCAAACACCGTCAGACGGTATGATTTCAGACCGGTATTTTCACCTTCCCAAAATGGCGAGGAACACGACAAGGCCAGCAGGTGGGGAAGGAAGTACGACAGCTGGTTCATCAGGTCAATTCTGAGTTCCTTGTCTTCAATACCTACATGAACATGCATCCCACAGATCAACAACCTTCTTGCCGCAGCCTGAAGCTCTCTCGTTAGATCAATGTATCGGTCCCGGTCCGTTTGTTTTTGTGCCAACCATTGTGCAAAAGGATGGGTTGAAACGGCAATAGGTGCATAACCATAACTGTTAGCCACGTTAGAGATTGTCCGACGTAATCGTTTTAACTCCTGCGCAACGTCTTTTACATCAGTACAGACTCGGGTACCAATTTCTATCTGCGAACGCATGAGTTCGGGGCTGACCTGGTCACCACACAGACGAACGCATTCTTGCATCAATTCCGGAGGCGGGTCGTTGACAAGGTCGCGAGTCTGTAGATCAACCAGGAGGTATTCTTCCTCCACGCCTAGTGTGAATGTGGGTTCTTGAATGTTCATGGTGTTTGATGGGTTTAGTTAGCCCGTTTAGATAGTCCCCTGAGTTTAGTCTATAATACCAGCTCTAGCAGCATGTAAACTTACTCGCTCAATTGATTCACAAGCAGAAATATCAAACCTGTTCGCACTATGCAAGCCCCAACAACTTTTCAACACTGGCACAATCCTGAATCACAGCGTCTGGGCAGTGACCACATAGAGTTTCTCAGGATTCTTAAAAAACCAACCTGGATCACATTAGATGGAATCGATTCGTCCCGGCGCCGCGCCATAGTCACCCTGTTACATGGCAATGAGCCTTCCGGGTTAAAAGCGATCCACAGATATCTGCTTGGCGCAGAGCAGCCCGCAACAAATCTGGGTATCTTTATCGTCTCGGTTGAAGCTGCACTCCATGCTCCGTTGTTGTCTCACCGCAATCTTCCCGGTGAAAAAGACTTTAACCGCTGTTTCTCAACAATGGATCCAACAAATCAGCGCACTACAGACCAGGAAGCACTTGCAGACGACATTCTCGCCACGTTGAAGCAATACTCGCCCGAGGCGATCATCGACACTCACAACACGTCAGCCCACAGCAATCCATTCGCAGTCGCAGTTTCAGATGACGCAAATGTCCAGCAACTGAGTCAAATGTTCACCCGCCGCCTGGTGGTTCTTAACCTCTCTCTGGGCGCCTTGATCGAGCAAAACATGGATTGCCCCGTTGTGACCGTGGAGTTTGGCGGCCTGATGGATCCGCTGGCAGACCAATTAGCCAGAGATGCCCTGGCGGCGTTTATACAATCTAACGAACTTTTTCAGTCTCAGGTAGAGGAAATGCAAATCCTCAGTCACCCACTGCGGCTCGAAATAGACAAGGTGACCAATCTACACTACTCGGCGTCGGTCCAGGGGGAAGCAGATATTACGATCTTCAATACCATCGACCAGATGAACTTCTCGCGGTTGGAGGTTGGAACGGTATTTGGCTGGCTCGGTCCCGATGGAATCAGACCTCTTAGCGTCCTGGACAAACACAAACAGGACATTTCAGCCAGGCTGTTCAAAGATCATGAAGGGTTTCTTATCAACATTGTTCCGATGACCATATTTATGGCGACGACCGACGCCTATATAGCCAGCAATGACTGTCTGCTTTACCTGAGTCCTGAAAATATATGAGTAGTTATGAATTCACTCTGGGTATCCATGTGGCCTGTGCCATTGCCACATTACTTTTCTTCACCTTAAGAGGGCTGTGGATGATAAACGGCAGCAGCCTGTTACAGGCTCGATTTACCCGTATCGCACCTCATCTTGTCGATTCAGTGCTCCTCTTAGCTGCCCTGGTGCTTACATTACAGATAAACCAGTATCCTCTGGTCAACGATTGGCTCACGGTAAAATTGGTTGCCATGGTGGCCTATATCCTCCTGGGGACGATAGCCCTCAAGCGAGGAAAAACCAGGAAACAAAGGATCCTGGCATTCATCCTGGCCCTGGCGACCTTTGCGTTCATCGTATCCGTTGCACGAATGCACCACCCATTAGGCTTTTTGGCAATGCTTATTTGATCCGTACCGCCAGTACATCACAGGATACACCGTGTAATACGCTGTTTGCAGTTGAACCCAGCAATAGCTGCAGACCTTTCTGACCGTGGGTCCCCAGAACAATCAGGTCAATGTCATGTTCTTTGGCAAAACCATGAATTTCATGGGCAGGGTTGCCATGACAAATCAGTGTTCTTTCGTCCGGCACACCTAACTCTTTGCTAAGCTCAATCATCTTGTTTTTAGACTCATGCATGATGCCGGATTCTATTGCAATCAGCTGTTCATTCACTCCCAGACCATCAATAGCGTAGGCCACAGACAAGGGTTCGATGACGTGTATGAGATAGAGGTCTGCATCATTTTCACTGGCCACCTCCCTGCCTTTTTCAACCACATGATTGTTATCGCCAAAAAAATCCAATGCCAATAGTACTTTCCGGTATTTTGCCATGGGCCATTTCACCTTTGATTAATATCTGACTTATTAAGCCAGTTTAAAAAAGGTTCAGCTCTGATCTGTATCAAGCTTCCCCGTGTTCTTTTTCAGAAATTTATTATAGATGACACTTGAATAAAATAAATCCGAACTTATGAAGGGAGGGTAACGAAATTAACCCAATGGAGACCCAAAATGAGTCAATTAGTTTATTCACCACTGAGCGCTTTTAATGGATTACACAGGCTTGGCCGTGTGTTCGATGATCATTATACCAACGATGCTGTTTCAACTAATTCAGCTAAGCACAACTGGATTCCAGCCGCTGACATTCGAGAGCATCAAGACAGTTTCAACGTCTTGCTGGACATCCCGGGTGTCGCATCAAAAGACGTTGACGTGACCGTTGATAAAGGCACTTTAACAATCAAGGGCTCGAAGACAACTGAATCAAACGATGAAGCAAAAGGCTTTAAGCGCCTGGAACGATCTACTGGCTCCTTTCTCAGATCGTTCACCCTACCTGAAACGGCAGATGGTGATCATATAACCGCCAAAGTTGAAAATGGTGTTCTGGCAGTTTCGATTCCAAAACTGGAGAAAAGTAAACCATTATCGATTTCGGTTGAAGGTTAAGCTACCCATACAGGACACCACACTTTGTGTCTCCAGTGAGCCGGATTCCCCGGCTCACTGCCTTTTTCCTTACTTTTCCTGATCTGGATCAATATTCGCTGATCTCAATGTTGGTACGCTCATTCCTGAACCTAACACGCTCGGGGATATTTTTTATGGACCAGTTGGTATTTCTAGCAAGCATCACTCTGGCAACTGTTTCAGTTGTTGGCATCGGCCTGACGCTACTCGCGATCGCAATGGGTAAAATCGACGTATAGCAGGCTACCGAGGACTGACATAGATCAAGGTGCAAGCACTGCCGATGCACTATCGTTAGCATCAATTCGAATCTCAAAGTCTACTGGCTGATCCTTGTCTGACAGGAATCACAAATTCGCTCTTTGTTGATTTGTGTTTTTTTTTACAACCGCCCGTGACCTGACTGGCCTTCGGTCGCATTCAATTTGAGAGAAGCCGGGCAAGCAAAGTAACCTCCATACAGAGATCTCACCTCATGACGTCACTAGAAAACACAAAAGAAACCGATTCAACAAAGCAAAACCTGGTTGATAACTTTAAAGCTGTTATGCAAGTCAGTTGGAACTTCGATTACAACGACGCAGTTGACAAGGTTCAGGATCTTTACCGGCGAGCGAAAACCAACCAGTGGGATGCCGATGAACTGGATTGGGATACGGTAATCGATCCTTCTAAGCCCATCGTAAGACGGGGAGATACACAATATTCCAACATGCAGTTTTTCGAAAGACTGTCGCAGACCCAACAGGACACCTTTGTTGCACATTCCACCGCCCAGATGCTAAGTCAGTTCTTGCACGGCGAACAAGGTGCGGTGATGACGGCTGCCACTGTAACCCACGCGGTACCTGACACGGTGGCAAAATATTACGCTGCCACACAAACAATAGACGAAGCTCGACATGTGGAAGTCTATGACCGATATATCAAAAAACTTGATATTCACTACCCCATGACCCCCTGGCTGAAGCAACTGGTCGATGTCACGCTTCAAACAGAAGACTATCGCAAGATAATGATCGGCATGAATATGATCATTGAAGGCCTGGCTCTTGGCGCGTTTAACAATATGTATCGCCAAACCGATGAACCCCTGCTGAAGTCGATCACTTTCAACGTTATGCGGGATGAATCCAGGCACGTTTCCTTCGGTCACGTATTCCTCAAGCCCCTGGTAGCGAAATTGCATCCAGATGATGTCGAAGACCTTGCTCAATTTGCCTTTGACGGCGTATCAATTCTGACCAACCCACAAAAGCAGATTGATCCTGGATTCTTGAAGGTACTGGAAGTGAGTGACATTGACCCTCAGGATTTTGCCGCAGGGTTAAAGGAGGCCAGGGAGCATGGTATTGGCCTTAAGCTACCCCCCGGACAGGTCCACTCTTTGAGTGACCTCATGGTCCCGGCACTCGTGAGAGCGGGTTTGATAACAGCCAGAACCAAGGAGCTTTTTGTCAACGCCGGGGTCCCTGTGAACGAAGACCTGACCGTCCTGAACGCCATGGAAGATGCGAAATCTGACATGAACGTTCTTAATGAGGTAGGTGCACGCTACTAACGTAGAGAGGCAATAGAGCTACGGTTCATGAGTCTGTTCCAATTCAATTCCGCAGAGGTTATCGACAACCTGCCGGAAGCATTGCTGGTCACTTCTGACAAGGGAGAAATTGTGTACGTCAATCGTGCACTCGAATCTCTAATGGGATTTACCTCGTCGGATTTACTGGGTAACCATGTCTCACGACTAATGCCCGCTGGCGAGAGAGCTCATCTCGATGCCCTGACCTGGTTTGAGCGATGGGCACAGAATCCGGATGCTCATCAGTTGCGTCACCTTCACCTGGACGGCCTGACAAAAACGGCAGAAAAACTAAGACTTCGAGTCAGAGTTTCGTCATTTGAGGAAAAAGCAAATCTTTATTTTCTGGTCGTACTGCAGGATGTTACCGAGGAATATCAGACCACCCTGGATTTACGACATGCGCAGTTGATCAGCAAACGAATCATCGCCATTGGTGAAGATGCCGTGTTGACCATTGACGAAACCCAGTCCGTCAGGTTTTGGAACCTCAAGGCAGAACAGATTTTTGGTTACAAGTCGGATGAAATCATCGGGCGTCAAATCGACCTGCTGATCCCGGATAAATTCTCCCAGAAACACAAAAAATACATCGACGGCTTTGCAACAGGCACCGAGGCTTCGAGGACCATGGGTGATCGGTCCGAGATTCAGGGATTGCACAAAGACGGCCATGTTATTCCACTGGAAGCGTCAATCACCAAGACGACTGTGGACGGCCAGGTCCTGGTCAGCGCGCAGATAAGAGACATATCAGAACGAAAACGAAATGAACAGTTACTGCGTAGTTCAGAGACCCGCTTTCGTGCCGTATTCGAAAATGCATTCGAGGCCATGGCTTTACTGGCTCCCAGTGGGCGCGTGATGGAAATAAATGCAGCCGCGAAAAAATTACTCCCGGAAGAAGACAGTCCAAAAGACGCGTTTTTCTGGGAACTCAACTGGTGGTCATCTGATGATGAGTCATCGGACAACAAAGCTATGGATCGCGAGGTTGATCGCAGTATGTTACTGAAAGAGAACCTGGCCCGGGTACAATCCGGCGAGAAAATCGTCCGCACAACAGCCAGACTTCCGACAAAGTCCGGTCATCGCTCCATCGACTTCTCACTTATACCCGTGAAAGGTGACGATGGCGAGTTGGCCTACATCATTGCAGAGGGAAGGGATTTAACGGAAATAGGCGAGTTGGAGTAGATGCCAAAAATTACTTTCGTTGAATCTAATGGCACGCAACACACAATAGAAATACCCAACGGCAATTCACTGATGCAAGGGGCTATAGACAATGTTGTGCCGGGTATTGAAGGCGATTGTGGTGGCTTATGCGCCTGCGCCACCTGTCATGTTTATATAACCGCAGACTGGCAACAGCACTGTCAGGAAGCAGAAGAACTCGAAACATATATCCTGGACTTCGCGTTTGAGGTAAACGAGAAAAGTCGACTCGCTTGCCAGATCGAGGTCAGCAATGCTCTTGATGGCATGCAGGTACACTTACCGAAACGGCAATACTAGCCATTATCAGGTGATCACCTGGCAATATTCATAAACTGGAATAACTGGAGTAGTTGTACAAATGAAAGAAGTAACGAGAACGTGTTTATTGATCGTCGCGATCCTGGGGTATGCCAATACCTCTTCAGCCGATGCGGCAGCAGGCAAAGCTAAATCAGCCATGTGTGCAGCTTGTCACGGTGCAACTGGCATTTCCAACAACGAAATCTGGCCGAATCTGGCTGGGCAAAAGCGTCAGTACCTGATTAATCAGATAACGGCATTCCGTGACGGTAAAAGAAGTGACCCCATGATGGCACCCATGGTTACTGCACTGTCCGACGAGGATATTACCGATCTGGGGGAATATTTTTCGTCATTGAAACCGTAGCGCGGATAATGGAAACTATTCCGGCCATGCCTGTTCAGTCGACGTTTCCTGATGGTTTTTGTCCCCATAAATGGACAAATCCTGACCCCTTCAGACTCATTTTATATTGAACGGGGCTACAACAACACAACAGCTTGTATTCGTTTAATCCAGAAGATATGGTGTCGACGGTGTTGAATTAGAACCTCTTGCCATCTCATTCTGCTGCAATATGGTGACTCATATCAGGTGTGGTTGGGGTGCAAATTCAGCAGCCACTCGAACATGCCCATGGTTTCAGTAAACCAGGACGATCTTCACCGCGATGCAGATAAAAGGAATTATCAAAATTGAATATTCTTAGACCTATCGCTCAAGCTTTGGGGTACGATCTTGTGAGAAAACGCAAGGTTCTGAATATCAAGTAGCATCTCGCTGAGCTATTTAGGGAACTGGGTATCGACACAGTTCTCGATGTTGGTGCGAATATCGGCCAATACGGCAAGATGCTGCGAAGTATTGGATACAAAGACGAAATCCATTCCTTCGAACCCATCAAGGTGCACTTTGATGTTCTCGCGGAAACAAGTGCTTCTGACAAGAATTGGTTCATCTATCAATACGCTCTGGGAGCTGAAGTCGGCAGTGATGAAATCCATGTCCACAGCGGACTATCATCTTTTCTGGAACCGTCTGAGTATGGTGTTGAGTTTGCTCACGGCGAACTTAAAAGACGCCGTAAAGAAACTGTTGAAATTTCCACGTTAGATCACTTTCTGTCTCACGAACTAACCGATGTACAACGGCGCAATGTATTTCTCAAGATGGATACCCAGGGATTTGATCTTGAAGTATTTAAAGGCGGTACAGGTACTATCCACTTCGTCGCAGCATTGCAGTCGGAGATTGCCTTAAAAAAGCTCTATGAAGCAATGCCTGATTTTACAAAGAGCTTTGAGACCTATCTGGCACAAGGTTTTGAGGTAACAGGATTTTATCCTGTATCTCGTGAGAAGCGTGGGACGATTATTGAAGTGGACTGTGTGATGATTCGAGGAGACTAAATTCCAAAACAGCCCCATTGCTAGATAGCGCGGGAATATCGCGGGGTCGACGAAGCACTCTGCTGCTGAAGGTAACGATCGAAGACCATACAAATATTGCGGATGAGCAGCCTGCCCTGCTGCGTTACGGTTATTCCGTCACGATCGAGCCTTAGAAGTTCATCCGCCACCATTGGCCGAAGGGAATCAAGCCCTGACGCAAAATAAGTCTGGAAATCGATTCCAAATTCCCGATTTACCTCCCCGTATGACAATTCAAACTGACAGATCAGGGACTTAATCACTTTTTTCCTGATCAGGTCATCAGCATCAATCACCACTCCCTTCTCCACCGGAATCCGCCCTTGACCAAGCAACGTTCGGTACTGATCGAGTTCTTTTACGTTTTGGCAATAGGTATTGCCAATCTGGCTGATACCAGTAATGCCAAAAGCAATCAAATCACAATCTGACCGGGTGGAATAACCCTGAAAATTTCGTTGCAGCGTTCCCTCTCTCTGGGCGATTGCCAGTTCGTCATCCGGTTTCGCAAAATGATCCATACCAATATAGACGTATTCACTGGCTGTCAGCGTCTCAATACATAATTGCAGGATTTCCAGCTTTTCATCCGGGCTCGGCATATCGGAAACAAGGATGCGTTTCTGCGGAGAAAATCGCTCGGGTAAATGAGCGTAGTTATAGATAGATATCCGATCCGGCGAGAGTGTTATTACCTGCTTCAACGTACGGGCCACAGACTCTACGCTCTGGTGAGGTAACCCATAAATAAGATCCACTGAAACTGATCGAAAACCATACTGCCGCGCAGATTTGATTGCCACTTCAGTTTGCTCATACGACTGCACCCTGTTGACGGCTTTCTGTACTTTTGAATCAAAATCCTGGATCCCAAACGACAGTCTGTTAAAGCCACATTCACGCAAGTGCCTTATCCGGTCTGGATCAACTGTTCTGGGATCGATTTCAATACTGAATTCACCTTCGTCATCGCCACGAAAATCAAACGCATTGTTAATCGAACCCATTAATTGCTGTATCTGCTCATCTTCGAAGAATGTAGGCGTGCCGCCTCCCCAATGAAGTTGCGATACGACCCGATTTTCAAACAGGGAAGAGACCAGCTCAATTTCATGTTGCAAGAGTTCAAGGTACTCAACCGCGGGTTGCCGCTTTCGGGTAACAATCTTATTGCAGGCACAGTAATAACAAAGCGTCGCACAAAAAGGGATGTGGACGTACACAGAAAGATCCTTGTCTTTGTTGCTGGAGGATCTGATTGCCTGTCCCAGGTCCGACTGGGAAAATTCTGAAAACTGCAGGGCCGTGGGGTATGACGTATACCGTGGGCCACTGACGTTGTAACGACGAATTAGACCGGGATCAAAGACCAGCTTCGATAGATTTTCTGAAGGATTCATGAGACATGCTCGGCGAGAGAAGCAGCGCAATTATATCGTAAACAACTAATTGGCAGGTTGATCTGCGTCAAATATTTTTTGCCAGTCACCAGCTCGGGGGTGTACTACTCGAATACAGTCTGTTCGGATTGATTCAAGTCAGGGCTACTAGGACCACTTCTCAACAATCGGAATCCTTCGGCCTATACCAAAAGCAACTTTCGACACCTTGGTGCCAGGGCAGGTTTGTCGTCGCTTGTATTCCATCTTGCCGATAAGACTAACAATGCGATAAAAATCGCCTGTCGCACCAGGATCCTGAAGCCAATCCTCCAGAACCTTTGGGTTCATTGATATTTCGAGTTCATTTTTAATCTGGCTTTTTATCAGCACCAAAAATTCATCAAAGGTGCTGACATAGTCCTCAATATAAGCACGCACAATCGGGTCGAGTACTGCATATGGCAACAGGCTTTCTTCATCAGTCTGACCCTTGGCCAACTCGGCACTGGGAGGTTTGCGCCAGATGTTCTCCGGGATCTCATCATGGGCCATGGCTATATCCACGACCTGGAATTTGTACAGGTCTTTTATCGGTGCGAAACTAAAATTCATATCGAAGTGCGTGTAGTAACCACAGGCAGATTCTGTTTTGTTACCCGTTGATAAAGGCATCGCGCCAAAGGCATTACTAAAATGCATAACGTAAACATCCCGCAACCTGGCCTGTATGTTTTCGTCTGCAACACCGCCATAATCTTCTTTTAGCCTTGCGGTGACCAGGTTGAGAGGATCATTCGGGTAGTTAAAGTAGCGCTCATTCAACATCTTTACCAGGGGCTCGTGCTCCAATTCCACTTCATAATCCCAGCAGCCCAGATTCTTGTGTAAAGCCAATGCATCATCACGGGAATGATCACTGCTGTGTATGGACGGCATACGAATCGCATGCACATTCTTTGCCCCCACCGCCTCGCAGGCTATTAGACAAACGACGGCGCTATCAACACCACCACTGGAGGCAAGTACAAGCTGGCTAAAACCTGATTTTTCGACATAGTCCTTCAAACACAGGACCAGCAAGTCAAACAGGCCGGGAGAATTCTCAACGACAATCCGACGATTGGCTGGGGCGTACACTTGCCTGATGACGGGTACCGCATCCAGTTCAACGACGTCAAACGAATCCTCAGTAATCCGGTTGGAACTATGAATCAAATCACCATCACGAACCACGAAACTTTGCCCATCAAACACCAGTTCGTCCTGACCACCGCGCTGATTGACATAAACAACACTTATCCCCGGTTCCGTCCCGGGTGCAATGACACTCAATCTTTGCCACGCCTTATCGTGCACATAGGGAGAACTGTTCAGGGAAACGATGACATCGACACCCGCATTTCGATATCTCTGCAGGGGATTGTTGCTGTAGTTGTAGTCATCGGACCCCTTGTCATTCCACAGGTCCTCACAAATTGTTACCCCGACTCGTTGTCCTGCGATGGTAAGCAGCAGTAACTCATCACCTGACTCAAAATATCTCAGTTCATCGAACACATCGTAAAAAGGCAGCAATTGCTTTTTGTAGCGCCCGACGACACCTCTTGCCGTAACAACAACTGCCATATTGTAGAAAGGTTTGCCGGTACCCGGGTTTCGTTCGATGTAACCCACCACAATATGCAAACCGCCGTGACAGTTAGCCGCGTACTGGATTATCTCGTCCAGGGACTCGCTGTTTCGATCAATAAATTCAGGGTGGTAGATAAGATCCTGGCTGAGATATCCTGGAATGGTTAACTCGGGAAACACCACCAGATCACACTTTGTTTTGTCGGCAGCATCTATGCCGCACTTTATTGCAGCCACGTTACCGGCAAAATCACCGGGGGTTGTGTTGATCTGGCCAAGACAAACCTTCACCTTGATCAAGCCGCTGTCGAGGTACTGGATGGCGAGGCCGTGGATGTTGAGGTAGCGGGCACGGGTTTTATAATGTAAACCAGGCACACCATGACCACCAGCACGATACAAGCCCCAGCCTGGTGCATGCTCGCAAGACCAATAGGAATCATATTCAACAATGTAAAGACCCCTAGCAAAAATTGGCTCAACACTACGAACAGAAGCAGACTTGTCATACTTCGAATAACGGGTGAACTGAAACGCAATGACATTGCAAACACCGTACTCGCCAGGATCAGCACAACAGCACCTAACCAACGGTGCACGAACTGAAGCATGGCATTGTTATCAAACAGGTTCTGCCACCAGGGTGCCATATACCAGACGATTTGTGGCATAAATTCACCATTCATCAAAGGGAATGTGTTGTAGCCGTATCCCGCGCGACTTCCCGCCACAAAGGCTCCGTATAGTATCTGCAAAATCAAAACAACGACCAGCAGGTAAACAAGATTGTGAAATAATTGCGGGGCGTATTCCTTTTTGGTTTCCCACAGTTGCAGCACCAACCAGGTCAAATAAGCCAGAATCAGCAAGGCAAGCATAAGATGGGCGGCTAATCGATAATGACTGACCCGTGGAATGTCCACCAAACCACTCTTGACCATGTACCAACCCATTAGCCCCTGGAGCCCCCCCAGGGCGAGGCCTATGACCAATTTAGGCACCATGGGTTTGTCGATCTTTCCCAGAATGAGGAAAATCACAAAAGGCACAAAAAAGATAATGCCTATCAGGCGCCCCAACACCCGGTGACCATACTCCCAATAGAAGATATTCTTGAAAGCCTCAAGATCCATGCCCGAATTGACTTTCTGGTACTGAGGAAAGTTCTTATAGGCATCAAACGCTCGCTGCCACTCAATTTCATTCATCGGCGGTATGATGCCAATCAATGGCCGCCATTCCACCATCGACAGGCCACTTTCAGTTAATCGAGTGACCCCACCCACCACAACCATGGCAAATACAGTGAAGCAAACGGCCATAAGCCATATAATGGTTGCTCTGTTCGAGTCTGGCATCTAGTTCATCCATACCTTGTACTAAGTTTTCGAAATGCTGATTGTACAAGGATAGGAAAATCGGCACCATATCGGAACTTGAACCCATTCGATGTGCAATCATACGAATCATGCTATTAGTATCTTGTCAACAGCGCCGCGCCTATGAGTAACAATCAAAAATTCACGGTTTCCTGCCAGCACTGCAGTCTTAGTGCACTCTGTATACCAAATTCCCTGACCAGGGAGGAAATGGACATCGTTGATGCAGAAATCAAACGCTCCAGGCCCCTGCAGAAAAACGGCAAACTTTTTGAAACCGGCGATAAGTTCACCTCTCTTTACGCCGTTCGTTCCGGTGCGTTTAAGGCATTCAACATTGATGCAGCGGGAGAGGAGCATGTTGTTGGATTTTTTCTTCCAGGAGAGCTAATCGGTCTTGATGCAATCGATGGTGGCAGTCACCCAACCTCGGCAAAGGCGCTCGAATCTTCGACGTTATGTGAAATACCCTTCAAGCAGATAGAAGCACTTTCAACAAAAATTCATAACCTGCAATCCTACATGTATCGATTGCTGAGCAAAGAAATTCGGCAAGATCAGCAGCTGCACCTGTTACTCAGCAAGAAAACTGCCGAAGAGAAGATCGGTACATTTTTACTCAACCTGTCCGGTCGATACCAGGATCGACAACTCTCTGCGACCCTGTTTCGACTGCCCATGGCAAGAACCGACATAGCCAATTTTCTAGGTCTCGCAGTAGAAACCGTTAGCCGTGTACTGACTCGACTACAAGCTCAACAGGTGCTTAAAGTGGACGGCAAGGAAGTTGAAATTTTAGACCACCAACAACTCTGTGTCGTGGCATTCAACGAGTGCCCTAACATCTAGGGAACCTCTGATTAGGCCATTAACAATAAAAGTGAGGCCTGGATCAACTCAAGTGTACTACTGATTCACTCCAACTGGATCTCTCCAGGCCTCTTGGCTCATACTCCAATGACCTTTGATATCGCAATTAACCCCAGCATTACTCCCATCAGTACTAGCATATTGATTCCAATACCTTTTAACGTCGCAATATCTGCTGTACTCAACCCCATGGTAATCCCTTTTGTCGTTTAGCTTATGCAGGGCAGCTTGGGACATGGCGGAAGACAAATCATTGATCTGCGTCAATGACTCAACAGAATTTTGGGTACAGCATAAGATGCTATGCAAATATTGACAATAAACCTGCCAACGAGCCTGAGCGATGCGATCACCTGTGAGCTGGGAGAGATTGTCTGCCGCACCAATCACCTTAGCGAAGCATTCGACCAACTTCAAAACGAAGACTTTGACATAGTGGTATGTTGCATTTCGCCCCAATCAATCAGCTATCAATCCCTCGAAACTCTCATAGGGTTAACGCTCATTTCTACTCGAATTATACTGGTAGGTGAGTCAGACAAACTCGCTGATTACATGAGCTACAATGAACTCGGGATCGAGCTTCTCGCTGGTCTGTCACGTGAGGACCTTGTTAATCGCATTCGCTCCTCCGCTGAACCGGAAACCGATCCCGTTCAACGCAGGTCCTTAGTAAACGACTGACCTCCCATGGTCATCGGGGCCACTCAGGATGATGATCGTCAATCGCAAAAACATGTGAATGAGTGATACTTTTATGTACATGCTGGTGCAAATGCTCGTGATCATCGGACGCTGACTCATCTTCCTCCACATGTTGATGGTCATGGTGGTGTTCACTATGGGAATGCGCGTGTCGATGACTAACCTGGTCGTGACTGTGCTCAAGCACCAGCGGATCAAAGTCCGGCCACATTCTGGCACCGATTAGCGCAAACAACGCCACTGCAATACCCAACAGCAATGCGGTTGTTTCGATTCCCACAAGAACACCCAGTTGGCCTGCAACCGGATATGCGATCATCCAGCAGGCATGGCTGAGGGCGAACTGGGCGGAGAAGTACGAAGGCCTGTCCGCTTTGGCAGATGATCGGTTAACGACACGTCCTGCAGGAGTTTGAATAGCAGACCAGCCCATACCAATGATAAACCAGATAAGCAGAACCTCGAGGAGGCCCGGTTCAAGGTAAATCAGCATCAAACCAACGCACATTGCAACGGACCCCCAGATCATGACGATCCGGTCAGAGAGTCGATCCAGGAGTCTGGGTAACACCATGGCAATCAACATAGACCCTGCACCTGAAGCAGCAAACGCCAGCGCAACATCAAATTCTGAACCACCCAGTTGACCTTTAATGTACACCACCGTGTTGACAAGAATCATCGCACTGGCGCAGGCGACGGCTGAGTAGAAGAACAGCATGCCTCTAAGCCTGGGGGTCTTCAGATAAGACCGAATGCCAAAAGTAACTTCATCCCACATGCCACCCGACCGGTCAACCCACTCTGCCTTTGGCAATACCGTTAACAGGACCATGAACGCTGAAACAAGAAATGCGGCGGAGTTGGCGACGAATAACACGCTATAACCAAAATACAGTAACGCAATTCCCGCCAGCATTGGGCTCAGCAGCGTTTCCAGGTCGAAGGCCAGGCGAGAGTATGAGAGTGCACGGGTATACGCTCTTTCGTTCACAATCAGTTCGGGGATTGTTGACTGAAAAACGGGCTTGAAACCCGCCGAAAATATATTCAGCAGAAAGATAAGCAAATAGATCTGCCAGACTTCCGTCACGATGGGCATCGCCAACACGATCACTGCGCGCATTATGTCGAGGGAAATTAGCAAGCGCTTACGATTAAACCGATGTGCTAAACCACCAACCAATGGCGCAAAAACAACATAGGCAACCATTTTTATCGCCAGCGCTGTACCCAACACGACCCCGGCGTGGCCACCGGCCAGATCATAGGCCAACAGGGTCAGTGCCACGGTCGCAAAGCCCGTTCCTAAAAGCGCAACGACCTGGGCCACGAAAAGTTTCCGGAATTCAGTATTGCGAAACGGAGAAACGTCTTCTGGCACGCTATCAATGGTTCAGATCAAGAAGCATGAACTTAATATAACACGGGAGAGCCTGAGAGCAGTTACCGTAAATGGTAGCTTCTCAGTGCTCTTCCCCATACTATCTCCGTTGGGCCGGGAAATGGGGCTTTCTGAATTCCAGATTACGAGCACTATCTCCGCCTCTCCACTCACAGTGTTTCTCAGTGCCCCAATCTGGGGACGCATGAGTGATCTATGGAGTCGAAAACGTGTCATGCTGATTGACCTCTTCGGGTTTACGCTGGGCACAGTTATTTTTAATTCGGTACTTACTGCGACTCAGTGCTGTGCTGGTTGGACTTCCCCTGTACCTGAGCCTGATTGTCGCCCGCCTTGCATGCCGGGACGATGTCCGCAACCATGCCTGCTTCCACTGCTTACATGGCCGATATCACAGATGTTGCTACCCGAACCAAGGGCATGGGCGCGGCAGGTGCGGCAAATAATCTTGGCGCAATTCTCGGTCCCGCCGTCGCTGCTCTGGCGGTTATTTCTGTTCCCTGCTGGCTCAGGGCGTTATTGTCCAGCCCCTCGAAATAGCCCCGTTCAGCTTGTTAAAACTCGCTATCCCGCTTTTGATTGCGGCTTTTTTCAATCATGGTAGTTTTCGACATGTTGACCATCGCAATGCTGGTGTTGTTCATGGTGACTGATATGTCGCAGCAGCGTGTACTATATACTGGCGACACTGCGTTGAAAAACCAACCACCGGATGGCTATGGACAAAAGAGTTACACAATTGATTTCCTTTATCCGAAAGAATATCGTCCTCAAGACCACACAAAACCCGATCTCCGTTTTTGTCGTCATATTTAGTTGCGGCATACTTTTCTGGGGTGCATTTAACTGGTCTCTAGAACTTACTAACACTGAAACTTTCTGCGTATCCTGTCATGAGATGCGGGACAATATTCTTCCGGAATACAAGAAGTCCGTACATTTTCTGAATGCCAGCGGCGTCAGGGCAACATGTCCGGACTGCCATGTTCCAAAAAACTGGTTCGACAAGGTCGTACGCAAAGTCGGGGCAACCAACGAGCTGATGCACAAAGTGATCGGGTCAATCAACACGCGGGAAAAGTTTATCGAAAAACGCCTCACATTAGCGGGTTATGTTTGGGAGGCCATGGAATCCAATGATTCCCTTGAATGTCGAAACTGTCACGAATTGACTTATATGCGGACGAACAACAAAGCACATACGCGTGCCGTTGAAACTTCAATGACCTGTATCGACTGCCACAAGGGCATTGCGCACGAGTTACCCGCAGAATTTATCGAGAGCGAACACAGTCGTTATGAACGTGAAAATACCCACTGCGGTAACTGCCACGCCGGTCTCGCCCACCTGCAGGAAGATTGGTGATCTGGGATTGATAATCGAGAGAACCTCTGATTTTGTAGATACAGATCAATGCACTTATGAGCCAATCTGAAATACAATAGACACTTCTTGTTATTTCGTTAGCACAACCCTGTTATCGTGCCGACTAACAACCAAACGAAACAGTAATTCAATCAACACCAGCAAGCACTGAAGGTCTTTAGATGAAAAAGTTAACGATCCTGCTGTACCTGTTTTTTACCGGGCACCTTCAGGCAGATCAGACAGACCTGATCAACCAAGGGGAAACTCTTTTTAATCAAAATTGTGTTTTTTGCCACCAGCCTGACGCAATAGGCAAGCCGGGGCTTGCGCCTTCCCTGACAAATCCGGAACTGTTGGAAATTACAACCGACAAATACCTTATGGCAACTATTCGGGATGGTCGAACCGGCACATCCATGCCGCCATATCCACATTTGGGTCGTGAGGGGGTTCAGGCAATCGTCGCTTTTCTCCGCAGCCATGAAACCCTGCCGAATCGGGCAGCAGCGGTAGACGCACAAAGCGAAGCCAGGGGGGACCCAAGATTAGGCCAGCTATGGTTCGAACAGATCTGCGAGACATGTCATGGCCCCAGGGGAGATGGATACCTTGCAGGTGGCTCAGGTACTGCGATTGGCAAGGCAGGATTTCTATCCAAGGTGAGTGACGGATTTATTCGAGAAACTGTCAAGGTAGGCAGATCCAACACCAGAATGTTGCCTTTCCAGGGTCCTGAAGGTTTGGCGAATCTTTCTGACGAAGAAATTGACGACATCATTACTTACATGCGGACTCTCGCACAGTAAAAGTACAGCAAACCGAATTCAGCGGAGCAGGGAAAACCCATATGAAAAGAATAAAGACATCCAGGCGAAACTTCCTTAAAGGGAGTTCTTTTATTGCTTCTACCGCCGCCGGTGCTGGCTTGTTTGTTGCTAACAATCCCGAGTTGGAGGCTGCACCCCTGGTACCGAAACAATCCAGATCCACTGCCCTGGCTCAATGCCCCTATTGTGGGGTCGGTTGCGGCACGGTGATCCAGGTGGAGAACGGCAAGATTGTCTCTATGCGTCCTGACAAGGATCACCCGACCAACTATGGATTGCAGTGCATCAAAGGGCTTACCGCCGCAGAGCCGATGTACGTCGATCGAATGGAAGGCGACAGCTATGTCCGTAAAGATGTCTGGGATGAATGGAACAAACCGGATCACGGCAACCTCGAATATATCAGTACAACCAAAGGCTCATTCGATGAAGAACATTTTGTAAGAGTTCCTTACGACGCTGCCTCTGAAATGGTTTCTTACAAAATCGCTCATTTCGCCAGGGAGCATGGCGGGAACTCAGTCGCCCTGTATGGTTCTGGCCAACTTACCATGGAAGGGCAGTACCTCGAAAATCTTTTCATGAAAGGCGTGCTCGGCTCGAACACCATCGAAGCCAATGCACGAATGTGTATGACCTCAGCTGTCACCGGGTATTTTGCAACCCTTGGCTCTGACACGCCTCCCCTCGCCTATGAGGACATAGAAATATCAGACATGATTATGCATTTTGGTCACAATGCGCGGGAGTCACATCCAATTATTTACTGGCGCTGTGCTGATCACAAGAAAAAGAACAACATTCCCACCGTCGTGGTTGACCCAAGACATACCGGCACCACCATGGGGTATGAAGACATCAACTCTAATAATCATATTCATGTTCCAATATTGAATGGAGATATCAGCTTTTTAAATGCCCTCGCCCATGTTCTGCTCAAGGACCATGACGATGTCATAGACTGGGAATTTATGAAAGCACATGTCACGGGTTGGCAGGAATATGTTGACGGTGTTTTAAAAGACTACAGCCCTGAACAGGTGCAGGATCGAATGGGTGGAGACGTACCACCTGAGCTAATTCGAAGCGTCGCCAGCATGTTTGCTGATGCAACCCGTAAAAGACTGGCTCGAAGTAAAGGCGATCAATCGGGAGATGGCTATGGTGGGGTGATCATTATGTGGGGCATCGGTTACAACCAACATATCCACGGCCAGCACAATGTCATCTCAATTGTTAATCTTCTCGCACTCACGGGTAACCTCGCCAAACCAGGCTGTGGACCCTTCTCAATGACGGGCCAACCTAATGCAATGGGCGAGCGATTCACCGGCGGCTTAACCGATCGATTACCCTTTAACGAACCGCTGACGAACGCCAGACACCGTAAACGAATGGCCGAATTCTGGCGGGTACCGGAGCAAAACCTGGTAAACGCCATGAATTCAAAAAATCCTGGTTTTGCGGTTGGGATGCATGAACGCGCACTTAAGGGTGAAGTAAAAGCCATGTTCTGGGTATACGCCACCCATATAGATCTCCCCGACGTCTACAATCTTGTTCGCCCTGCGTTGTTGAAAACATTTAACGTTGTCCAGGAAATTTATCGCCATGCACCCAACAATCTATATGCGGACGTGATTTTTCCCGCCGCAACCTGGGGCGAGGTCGAAGGTATCTATATCAGCTCAGAACGCAGAATCAATATCAACCAAAAGGCCGCTGAACCACCGCCGGGCTGTCGGCCTGATATGGATATGGTCATCGACAAGGGCAAAGAAATTGCCCATCTGTTAGGGCTGGATGCAGAGGCAATTTTTCCGTATCAGAAAAAAGAAGATGGTACCTACGACGCTGAAGAGGTTCTGCGTGATGTCATTCGCGCGTCTGCAGGGACAGACACAGATCTCACTGGGATTTTAGAAGTCGAAAAACTGGATGGCGTTTCTCCCTACCAACAGCTGGCGAACCTGCGCGGCATCCAGTGGCCAGCACCTACCTATGCAATTGCTAAGGAAGGTGGCACAAAACGACGTTATATGGCCCAGGAAGGGGGCTGGAAAAACAGGCCATACGGTTATTTTCGAACCAAAGACGGCAATGTACATATGAAACTGTGTCGCCAGGACTATTCTGATCGCAAGGAAATCACCCGCAAGCTGATGGCATTTGGGGAACGCGAAGGCCTCTATACTATTGACAATATTGACCTGATGGTCGAAGCGCGAGACAAAGGCCTGACACCAGATCTTCCAGACGAGGAATATCGGAGCAAGAAATGGCAGGACATCCCTCAAGACAAGTATCCTTATTGGATGGGCCTTGGGGTTGTTTACGAACACTTTCATACTGCAAAATCCAACCGCAGTCCCACAACCCGACGACTCGTCCCGGAAATGTATGTGGAAATGCACGAAGCGGACGCCAGTGATCTCGGGATTAAAGACGGGGACAAGGTTAAGGTTATTACCCGGCGCGGTTCCTTAGAAGCCCGGGCACAAGTCGGTACAAACAGTCTGGTAAAACCAGCACGTAACAACGTACCCAGAGGTTATATGTTCGGCCCGTGGAATCTTTCTGTTGCTGACAGCGCGGACCCAAAAAAGAACAAGTGGCTGGCTAACGGCATATCAAGTCGCGTCTGGGACCCCGTATCCGGTCAGGTTGATTTTAAGAAACTGGCCTGTCGGATAGAGAAAGTGTAGTTTCTTCGGCAGCAGAGGCTGACACATGAAGAGACGCCAGATTGTCACCGGCACACTTGCAAGCGCCTTTTTACTAGCACTATGGTCCCCAATTCAGGCGGTAGCGAAGAAAGCCGTCCAAATCGTTCGTCGGCGGTACTTAAGACCACCCGGGGCAGTTGCAGAAGACCAGTTTCTGAACCAGTGCATCAGATGTGGTCAGTGCGGGCAGATTTGCCCAAATCGATGCATCAAGTACTTCGATATCACTGATGGGGTCAAACTCAAAGACACCCCGTTTATTATTCCCAGAGAGAAAGCCTGCATTTTGTGCATGAAATGCGGTGAAGTCTGCCCAACCGGTGCAATCACTCCAATAGTTCGCTCTGCTGAAAAGATAGTTGAACAAGTCCACATGGGAAAAGCCCGGGTAGACGAAAATTTATGCCTGTCCTTCCAGGGTAAAACATGTGGTGTTTGCTATCGTGCTTGCCCCCTGCCTGATATTGCAATAACAGCTGGTCTGTTGGAACAACCCCATGTAACAGACAAATGTGTTGGCTGCGGGTTGTGCGAGCGATCCTGCATTCAGTTGCCCCAGGCAATCAAAATAATACCCTCACATATTGTCCAGGGTTAACAAGAACAGCCATGCCTAACCACGTTTTTTATATGAAACAACTAAACAAACTGAGGTGGATTTGTCTTGGGAGTGTTTTCCTGATCCTCATCTTTATCCCATTTGGCACTGTCTACCAGAACTATCATGCTGCACATGCCTACGACTTCCTGAACACGCAAGAAAAATTTCTTTACGACTCAATGGATGCAATCACGGCATCATTCATCTCCGACCCGATTGAACTTGACGCGGTTAAGGGAACCACGTGGTCTGCTAATATCCTGGGGTGGAAAATCACGGATCCACTGGCAGTTGTCAGTCAATCCGCAGCGATGCGATCATTGAACCCCGCCTTCATTATAACGGCTCTGATTCCCTTAGTCCTTACGCTGTTCGTAGGACGCTTTTTTTGTGGCTGGATTTGTCCGGCAACATTTTTGTACGAACTTAATACAAATTTCGCCCTGCTTCTGAATCGACTCGGTTTACCGTTAAATTACTGGCAACTGGATAAACGAATAAAATACGCGGTTCTGCTCGTCGGTACGCTTATCACATTTTTCTCGGGCCTGATGATCCTGGCTGCAATTTACCCACCGGCAATCCTGGGTCGAGAAATTTACTACGCGATAGCCATGGATGGGCTGAGTGCCAGTGCGATTTTTTTTCTGCTAACCATGGTTTTTGACATTCTGGTTTCCCGTCGGGGATTTTGTCGTTATCTGTGCCCTGGTGGTGCACTGTATTCACTCCTTGGCCGCTATCGTGTACTGCGTATCCAGCGCAGTGTCAGCCAGTGCAACGACTGCAATCGTTGTAACAGTATTTGTGAGTTCGGTCTTCAACCCATGCAGGATCAGTTCGGTCAGGAATGTAATAATTGTACCGCCTGTATCGCCATATGCCCGACTGATGCACTTAGTTTTAAAACCCGATTCCAGGATCAACCCTATCAGGGTCCTGGTCATATGGGCCGCAACTACTCGCCCGCGGATTCCACGGCCAACATCATCGTGTCTGATGCCAATGTCAAATAAGCTACTGTCCATAGTCCCTTGTCTAGCCCCTTGCATAGTCGCCTGCTTACTGCTGACACTTGCCCCGCAAGCACCTGCTCATCACGTTCTGGGCAGACCAGCTTACAGTCTAAACGAAGATTCAAATACACCACCCAGTATGGCGGTCGAAACCCAGATTGGGGATTTTTTTGTTACCTATATGGTTTTCCCTGCATTCCCAAAACCCAATGAACCAGGGCGTATCAACCTGTATATTCAAGGTATTGATGAGCGAGATAGTTACACGGGAGAAGTGACTTTCTCGGTATTGGATGACTCATTTTTTTCCGACCGTGAGGAACCAATCGGAACCCAGCCCATTGATGATGGCGTTTACCGTCAGGGTTTTGTTTTCAGCGAAGAAGGGGAGTACTTCATACGCGCGCACTTTTATACCAATGATGCACCCTACGACATAGACTTCCCATTACAGGTAGGAGAACCCTCTCCCTGGGGACCTTTGTTGATTTCCGTAGTGATCCTGGTGCTGGCGTTAATAGGCATTAACATTGTTGCCAGGCGTAAGTCTCAAATCTCGAAATTCAGAATGCAGAACTCGCCCGATAAAAAAGACTCAACATCGTGAGCATGACCCACGCTGGACTGTCTGTTTTCTGGAGTCTCTTTGTCATTTTGGCGGTGATTGGCATCACCGTCAGGCACCTGTTTCTGAATCCATCCATACAACAATCACATGGCACCATCAGTTTTAGCCACTTACCGATTATTGGGAAATTTTTCCTCTACCTTGCGTCTCAAACAAAAATATTGCTCGGTTTGAAACTCGTTTTCCTGGCGCTCTTTTCACTCATCATCGTAGCCGGACTCTGGGGTTCGCCAATTGCTGAGCGAAATATCGCAACTGTCCTTACCTGGAACCTCTGGTGGACGGGAATTATCATTTCTGTATGGTTCTTTGGTTCAAGCTGGTGTGCCGTCTGTCCCTGGGACATGATCGCGAACTGGTTAGCGAGGCGCCGATTGTGGCGCAGGGAACCTCACCCAACCGGGCTCAACCTGAAAGTCCCGCTGATCTTCCGCAGTCTCTGGTCAGCACTTGCACTGCTGACGCTGCTCACCTGGCTTGAACTGGGCATTGGTGTTACCGAAAGTCCCTATGCCACCGCATCCCTGGCGTTAATGATGGTGGTGCTGGCAACGTTATCGCTGGCTATCTACGAGGATAAGGCATTTTGTCGATATTTTTGTCCGGTTGGCAGAACGATAGGTGTCTACTCGCAACTCTCGCCCGTTGCCCTGCGGCCAATTGATCCCGAAATTTGTACATCCTGCTCAACCCTTGATTGCTACCATGGCAACGAGACAATCTCCCCCTGCCCAACCAGGTTGGTTATGGGGCGGCTGAAGGAAAGCACCTATTGCATCTCATGCGGGAACTGTACCCAGAGTTGCCCTGACAATAATATCAATTGGCAATTACGTACACCTAATGTTGAAGCCGTTCAGGACGCAAGACCACATATGGATGAAGCCTGTTTTATGATCGGGTTATTGGGTTTAACGAGCTTTCATGGCCTTACCATGTTGCCCGAATGGCAAGAAATCGTCAGCCAGCTCGCTCGCTGGATTGGTGACAGTGGTCAGTTGATCATTACCTTTACGCTGTTACTCATGCTGCAGCTCGCAATCATCTTTGCCGCCTTTGGTCTTGCGACTTATTTATTCATCCTGGTAAACAGACGGTTCAGGTTCAGCCAGGTCTTTTCCGGATTTGCATTTGTCACCCTGCCGATCGCGTTTTCTTACCACGTCGCTCACAACATCGGTCATCTTCTGCGGGAAAGCGGCAGTTTGCAGGCTGTGATTCTCAATCCCCTGGGCACCAATACACAGCCCCTTTCAATGCTCGAGAAGCACGAACGGGCGATGCAACTCCTGATTCCCGCCGATATCGTCTCACTGATTCAGGCTTGCCTGCTGGTTTTCGGGTTCTGGCTCGCCATGCAGGTTGTCCAGCATCGGGGATCAAAACTCTTCGGCGTCAAAACTACAAACTCACTATCAATTATTGCGTTCATTGCATTGATGACGATGGCCAACCTTTGGCTGCTGACACAACCCATGCTGATGAGGATGTGAATGATGGATAGACGAAATTTTTTTAAAGGTAGTTTCGGTAAGGTTGTCGGTGGTGTCATTAATTCCGCCGAAACAGCTGCACGAAAAAAAGCGAAACATTGGATTCGACCACCTTTTGCACGAGAAGAACTTGATTTCCTTTTAACGTGTACGCGCTGTGATGCCTGCATGGAAGCCTGTCCGCACAATATAATATTTCCACTGCCACTGTCTCGTGGAGTGGAGTTTGCACAGACACCAGCCCTGGATCTTATAAATCATGGATGTCATCTTTGTGAAGGCTGGCCATGTGTGCTTGCATGCGAACCGGACGCACTGGTTTTTTCGCCTGCCTCAATTGACGCGGCGCCCGAAGCCGATACCGAAAACCAGTTGCCGGTATCCCCTCCGCTCCTTGCGATCGCCGAAATCAACACAAATCAGTGCCTGCCATACCTCGGCCCGGAATGTGGTGCGTGTCGCGAATCCTGCCCTGTACCTGATGCGCTGATTTTCAGTGACGAAAAACCGACAATAAACGCGGACCTGTGCGTTGGCTGCGGATTATGCAGAGAGGCCTGTATTGCCGACCCAAGAGCCGTAGATATTCGCAGCCTCAATATTTAAGGACCAAGAGGCAGCTTTCTGTTTATGCCATCAACCAGGCGTCGGGATCATCAACGGGTTCCGGTAACTTGTTCGTCAACCAGGTGGCACAAATATCCGGGCCCCACTCCGTTGAGTTCGACTCGATCAGCCACATGAGATTTCCATCTGGCCCACCCACTTTGAAAGGAGGCTGGGACACAGGTTTGAAGACAGATTTCAGCTCTTCATCATAAGAGGCGTAATTCAGGATGCTGCCCAACTCCTGAATAATGTTCCATGCTATTGGATGTGACAGGTCGATCCTGAACATGACCTGCCAGGGGTTATGCAGTTCTGTACTCCAGATGACCTGCTCAATCGCCGGTATCCGTGCCAGCAGCCCACATAGCTTATCGAAATTCAGATTTTCCATTCTTGCATTCCTCTTATTTCTGATACTGAGAACGCGAATTCCCTTAACATTCCGCTAGCAACACCAGTATTCAACGGAACAGCCAGCGGCTTTTGAAAATTCTTTAACATCTGGTTTATTGATGCTGTGGAACAAATGGGAATCACACTTACAATCACTGCAGCCAAATCCCGGGATGGAACAATATCCGTCGAGAGATGCCAGACTATCAGCCCATGAATGCTCCAGATACTCTGAACCATGGAGGTACCATGCGCCAAGTGGCAGGAGAAACTCCCTGATATAGTCAATATGCCAATGGTGCTTTTTGTTTTTGCGGCAATGCCGGGAGACCCGCGCTTTAACACCACCGGGACCAAATGCACTGCCAACGTAGATGTAGAATCCCCGTTCGAGCTGGACAGTATCCCAGCGACCGACCTGCACGCGCTTTCTTCGATCACAGCCAAGTATCAGTACATAGGTTCCGGAATTTGTGTTCATGCCTGCTGAAGCCTCAGCTGCCTCTGCTTTGCAGCTGATTCAGATTATAGAAATTATCAATCGGATGCTGGTTTTATTATTGTCCTGCGAAGGGACCGATATCGACGAATACTCATCGCTCGGCTTCTTTTCTTTCGCAGCTGAATCTCGGATTCACTCAACTGACATGAATCCGGCAAGGTCAGCCTCTCCCGATGACGATTGCCGTGTGCCTTCAGTGGCTCAATCTGCTCTTTCCCGGATTGTTTTTCGTTTTCCATTGGCAACTTTCTATTGGTAACTTTCTATTAATAAGAAGGACCTTGTCACAATATCCAATCGATCATAACTTGCAGACAAGGCCTAAAATTTGACCTGGATCAATAACACTGCGTTCACCTAAGGCATCTGTCTCTACCCGAACCAGGACGAGATAGTCTAAGATCCTCCCTTAAATCGAATTTGATTAAAGTCAATGTAGTGAGAACTTAGGGGACCTATACTCAATTAACTCGTAGTAATTCGTGGTGAGTCGAAAAAATGAACATGCTGAAGAAAGTACTTTTTGTAAGCTTCCTGTTTTCTTTTTCTATCCCTGTCATGGCAGAGGCGACGACGTTAACTGAAGCCATAACCGGAGGCGATGCACATTTAAACTTCCGTTACCGGCTGGAACAAGTCGATCAGAAGGATTTTTCCAAAGACGCGCTGGCATCAACCTTAAGAACCAGGCTCAACTATAAAACTGATTCGCTCAATGGGTTCAAACTGTTCATTGAATTCGATGATGTCACCTATCTCGGTAATGACAAATTCAACAGTTCCCGAAACGGCCAAACATCCTACCCTGTCATTGCCGATCCGGACGGAACAGACATCAACCAGGTACTGATTGAATACACGGGTCACGATACCTCACTGTATTTAGGTCGTCAGCGGCTCAATCTTGACAATCAACGATTCATCGGTGGGGTCGCGTGGCGTCAAAATGAACAGACCTATGATGCATTTACAATTCAAAATAGCACGATCAGGAATACGACACTCAAATACAACTATGTGAGTAAAGTTCAAAGGATATTTGGGCCGGATGATGGCAGCCCACAAAAAGAATTCGATTCGGATACTCATCTGCTGAATGCAAAAATAAATTTTGACACCCTGGGTTCCGTCGTTCTCTACGGATACCTTATGGATCTGGAATCAGCACCAACCTCTTCCTGTGTTCCTGGAAACTGCGCATCCAACCGAACACTGGGGTTTCGATATACAAACAATTTCGATTTCGCCAGCTTCAAGGTACCACTGAACATCGAATACGCACGGCAGGACGATTATGCAGACAACCCTCTAAGTTACCGGGCTGATTACATTCTTGGCGAAGTCGGACTCACGTTTGACAAATTCAGAATTCTTCTCGGTAACGAGATCCTGAAAGGAGACGACAAAGCGGGCACAGGATTCCAGACACCCCTGGCAACCCTGCACAAGTTCCAGGGCTGGGCAGATAAGTTTCTCTCCACACCTGCAACGGGCATCGATGATCGCTACCTGACAATCGGTACAAACTGGAAAAAAGCCGCATTCATGCTGACGTTTCATGACCTGAGTTCCGACACCACTTCAAGCAACTACGGCACAGAATGGAATGCGTCGGTAAACTTCAAAATCAACAAAAACTATAGCCTGTTGTTTAAGTACGCAAGCTATGATGCTGACGAATTGTTTACCGATACAAAGAAAGGCTGGATTATGTTCACGGCAAAATTCTAGCGTTGTTTACCAATCCGCTCCGCTTCTTCATCATACTTTTCGTAAGACTGCTTTAAGGTCGCGGAGTTTAGCAGTACGGTCGCCAGTACCTCACCTGACTCAGGATCCTTGATGGATGTCTTAATCCACATGGATTCTGTGCGCTTGCTTTCACCCAGGCCAACGACTTCACGCTCAAGCATGTAGTGCTGGCCGACAAACAACGGGCCTTTGATCATTCGAACCTCCAGGTCTGCAAATAAACCA
This sequence comes from Pseudomonadales bacterium, assembly GCA_029941905.1. GTDB lineage: Bacteria > Pseudomonadota > Gammaproteobacteria > Pseudomonadales > Azotimanducaceae > JAHRVQ01. Next base: position 31,588 of record JAPYTQ010000027.1, read on the forward strand.
ATGGAAGGTCCTTTTGCTCCCTTTAGCCCCGAGGATGTATACCCTACGAGCGGGCTGACCATTTCTGTTGGGATAATTGCTTTACCCCAGGGTGATGCTTCCGCCTGATCCGGCTGGTACCAGCGGCAAAGCTCCGTGATTTTGGTAAGCTTGTTCTGCAGTGTAAATGGATAGCTGTTACCCAGATGCTGATCGAAGTCCATATGAACCGAGTCGCCTGTGGACCTGTCGCCGATACTCACATGCTCCAACAGGACCAGTTTTTCTGGAGTTGGTCGAGAGGCTATTAAGTTATCGAGTCGCGTCTCAGGATGATCAGGGCCCAATGACGCTGTTCCTTCCAGCACCAGATCACCGTTTTTTTTCACTGCCCAGACCTTTGTAATGGTCGCTGCCTCGCCTGGCCGCTCAACAAATACCTGCACCTCGTCACCTTCCACAACGACGTTTTTGAAGTGGGAACTAATACATCCGGATTCGTACCAGCGATCGCCCCAGATATGATGCATCAGTGGATCGAACTGTGAAAAGTGTGTTGGACCTTCGATGGGCGCACCACTGAAGCCAAGTTCCTGGGCTTGATCGTCATCATGAATCGACAAATGTCCCCCATATTCCTGTGCCGCGAGCATCTGTACCGGGAAGCGGAACGGCCCGTTGATGACCCCGTCGTTCTCTTCTATCGCTGTGTCGAATGTGGTTTGAGTCATGACATGAATCCTTGTTTAGATATCACTCAATTTTTAAGAAAGGATTTGAAGACGAAAAACTATACAATCCGTCACCAGCACTACTCTACACACTACATTAACAGGATATCGCATGCCTTTTGCAACCCTCACCGAAATGGCCCAGATGGCCCGAAACAACCTCGACAGAAATTGCTGGGACTACCTGATGGGTGCCGCCGATACAGAATCCGCATTAAACCGAAATCGACACGGACTGGATTCCTGGGTCTTCCTCCCAAGAGTGCTAAATGATGTTAGCCAGCTGAGTTACGCGTCTGAACTGCTGGGGCAAGAACTAAAAATACCGGTTATTCTCCCGCCTATCGGGTCAGTACAGGTATTTGAATCAGGTGGCGGCACATCAGTGGCGGCTGCGGCTCAGGAGTATGGCACTCTGCAAGTACTGAGTTCATCCTGCCTGCCGGATTTTGAACAGGTAGCAAAAGATGTACCGGGCCCCAGAGTCTATCAGCTATATTTAATGGGCGATCAGATATGGATGGATGACATTATCGAAAGAGCTGTTGAGGCGGGGTACATCGGCTTCTGCCTGACGGTTGATACCCAGACTTACTCAAGGCGTGAAAGAGACATCCACAACGGTTTTAAACCCCCTGGGGGCAGCCGATCAGGCTGGACGGGAGCGAACTACCAGGCCAGGATCACCACGGAAACGATCGCTCATATTAAACAAAAATTTGATATATCTCTTTTTATCAAAGGGGTTAACGTGGCGGAAGATGCCGAACGTTGTGTTGCTGCCGGGGTCGACGTGGTATGGGTTTCCAATCACGGCGGGCGCCAGCTGGATCACACCCGGGCCTGTATTGACGCTTTACCTGAAGTGGCAGCGGCTGTCGATGGTCGCGTACCCGTCATTGTCGATGGTGGATTTATGCGGGGTGCCGATATCGTGAAGGGGCTTTGTCTTGGTGCTGACATCATCGCCATGGGCCGATTGCAAGGGTTGGCGATGGCAGCAGCGGGACAGCCGGGACTGGTTAAAGCACTTGAGTTGATCGAAGTGGAACTGCGGCTTTCAATGGGGCTTCTGGGGGTTGCCGACATCGCCGATCTCAATCCCAATTTGATGGAGCGAACCTCTGCATTGGGTCATCCCAGCGTACTGAGTCCTTTTCCACTTCTGGACACTTTAGCACGCCGATAGGAGTAGGGGCTCAGTCTAATCCTGCTTCATGACCAATCCAATCTGTCGACTCTGGGCTACCAGGTTTCCTTCACTGTCCCAGAGTTTTCCATTCTCTATCATACGACCCAGATAAAGGTCTTCTGTTTTCACATGAGTCTGGATCCAGCCCGGTGCCGGTCGGCGTCGAATATGAACGGTAAGTTCCAGGGTGGGTACCCAACCAATCTCACCAAGCAGCGGAAATGGAGAAGGAGGAAAGGTATCTACAAACAACAGCAACGATCGGGTATCCGGTTCCCGATCATCAACGAATCGATTCCAGCCTGAAAGTTCTGCGCGTTTGACCTGTTTGGTTGATTCTGGTAGTAGTCTGATATCAACACGACCCAGGATCGGAAGGTGAATCCCCTGCCTCGCTCCGGATCGTTGAACACAGTCTTCTGGAGGAGAGACTACTGGCGCCGGAATACGAATCTCTGTGTCAACCCCGACAGATTGTGTCAAATCTCCAAATGCCGCCAGCACTTCGATTCTCGCTTTATCATCCTGATACAATGAAGCTCGGGCAGTACTCAGGGTACGCCCCGTGCGGATAATCTCAACTCGTACAGAGCACTCAGCATCCGGTATGCCGGGTCTCAGGTAATGTGTTGTTACGGTAATCGGGTCGGGATGAGGTAGGGAATCTGCGAGTGCAGCCAACGCGATTGATACCAGGTAGCCGCCGTTGGGGTTGTCACCAATTCCCCAATGAGAAGTTACGTACCCCAGATACTGATTGTCAGAAATTTTCTTGACGGCTGTTTCTTCATCGTAAAAACTCAAAGGATTCTCCTGCCTGGGTTTCTGCTGGTATGTACAGATTCCGGTCTTGACTGGAAGCACTGTTTTGTAGATTGTAACTACACATTGCCGTTCGAAATCAAGTAGGTCACTTGTCGGCACCGACATTATCCTATTTTTTTGGAGGTACATCTTGACTACGGCTGCACAGCTCTTAATACAGTGCCTGGAAGAGCAAGGCACAGACCGGATTTTTTGTGTACCGGGGGAAAGTTACCTCGCGATACTGGATGCGCTGTTCGACAGTTCGATACAGGTCGTTGTTGCGAAGCATGAAGGCGGTGCAGCCATGATGGCTGAAGCCGATGGAAAGCTGACCCGGCGTCCGGGTATCTGCTTCGTCACCCGCGGACCCGGTGCTACAAATGCCGCCGCGGGCGTGCATGTGGCACAGCAGGATTCAACGCCCATGATTCTATTTATTGGCCAGATCGGCCGTGGTCTGACTGGCAGGGATGCATTTCAGGAAGTCGACTTTAATCAGATGTACGGCGGACTGGCAAAACTGACCTTGCAAATTGACGATCCCGGACGGATTCCCGAGCTCTTAAGCAGAGCCTTCCATGTTGCACTAAACGGTCGTCCCGGTCCTGTAATCATCGCCTTGCCCGAAGACATGCTGCGGCAGTCAGTAAAAACTGCAAGTGCTCATGCCACGCCGAGGATTGAGGCGACTGAACCTGCACCTTCTGTATCTCAAATTAAACAGGCGGAATTACTGATAATGAATTCGGAGCGGCCGGTTCTGATACTCGGAGGTTCAAGATGGGACGCAACCGCAGTCGCGAAAACCCAGGAATGGGTCACCTCGGTCGGGTTGCCAGCTGCGGTGTCGTTCAGGCGACAGCAACTTTTTGATGCAACTCATCCAAACTACGCCGGTGATCTTGGCATCGGTGCAAATCCTGCGCTTGTACGGTTAATCAAAGATAGCGACCTGGTTATATTGTTGGGGGCGAGGCTTTCTGAGATCGCCAGCCAGAACTTCAGTCTACTGGACATCCCTGTACCACAACAGAATTTGATCCACGTACATCCTGGTACCGAAGAACTGGGGAGAATTTATACACCAACCCTTGCGATCAACGCAACGCCACTCAGCTTTGTCGAATCACTGGGAAAGATAGAGTGTCGACCCGGAACCGTTGACCGCGTGACTGAAGCACATTCCGCCTACGAGAAATGGAACAATGATATCCCCACTATCCCGGGACCGGTGCAACTCGGTGAAGTCGTTCGTGTTCTGCAGGAGAAGTTGTCGGCGCAGGATATTATTACCAACGGCGCGGGCAACTACTCCGCCTGGATTCACCGATTCTACCGCTACCGGGCTTATGGAACCCAGGTCGCTCCAACCTCCGGTTCAATGGGATACGGATTACCCGCTGCCATTGCAGCGAAACTACGCTGTCCCGAACGAACCGTGGTGTGTTTAGCTGGAGACGGATGTTTTCAGATGACCAGTCAGGAACTCGGTACGGCTGCCCAGTCTGGTGCCCACGTGATCATACTGGTTATAGATAATGGCATTTACGGCACCATACGCATGCATCAGGAGCGGGAGTACCCTCGCAGGATCTCCGGTACAGACATTGAAAATCCTGATTTTGCGGCTCTGGCACGCAGTTATGGCCTGTTCGCGGGTACGGTTGAAAAGACTGAGGATTTCGAACCCCTGTTGAATGAAGCGCTCGCCTGTCATACCTCCGCCCTGCTCCATATTAAGATCGACCCTGAAGCGATCAGCCCCAGCACGACGATCGCAAAATTAAGGGGCCAAAAGAGGTAACCGGCCTGCGAACCATGCCTCCTGCACTCCCTTTTTAACTCTCAATTGATTGATTTACATCAATGCACGATAGCGGTGAGACGGTTAAATTACTCGTTTAGGAAGTATACGCTGAACCGTAGTAGACAATGTTCCGCAAACCATGTCTAAAAACTGAGGATCAATTAAATGCGAAAAATTCTAATTGTTGTTGACCCTGAAGAATCACGTCATTCTGCTTTGAGCCGAATCAAAGAAATTCCTGTCGGTAGTATTGAGTTCAAAGTGGAGTACTACCTGCAGTCTCCACACAGCGCTGAGGAAGCCTGTGATTACCGGGATAAGGTTAAAGAGAAGAAAGCGTGGCTTGAAACACTTGTGCAGCCCTTACGGGACGAAGGCTACGATATTGAAACAGAAATCCAGCTATTTTACCGGTTGTACGAAACCATTATTCAAAGCGCTCTCAGGTACGGTGCCGATTTTGTGTTTAAGCCACTTCGACAACACGGTGTAATAAAAAGAGCCCTGTTCACTTCAACGGACTGGAATCTGATTCGATTTTGTCCCTGTCCTCTTCTCCTGGTAAATCATGCCAATCCGATCAAGGGGAACGCCGTTGTCGCCGCTGTTGATCTGGCGAGCCAGGATTACGCGCACCATCAACTCAACAAGGTTGTTCTTGAGCAATCCGGGATTCTAGCGAACGTTCTGAGTGCGGATGTGCATATCGTACATGCTTACAATATCGGTACGGTTCCCAGTGGCAATGCTGTCTCAGACCCACTGGCATACCAGATAACCAAAGGCAGGCGAGACGAGCAATTTACCAGGGCTTACCAGCTGGCAGAGACTCAGGATATTCCGCGGGAAAATGTCCATCTTGGAGAAGGCGCAGCAGACCTTGTTGTGAACAGGTACGCATCTCAAATAGAGGCTGGTGTCATCGTCATGGGTACCGTCGCCAGATCAGGGACTTCTGGTTTGTTTATAGGTAACACTGCGGAATCGGTGATGGAAAAAACACGCAGCGACGTATTCGTTGTCAAGTTAGCAGAGTTCGAATCACCGGTAAAAGCAGCCTAGAAGGCTGCTAAGGCGCAGCCGGGGTATGGTCATGGTAGTATTTTAAGTAGAGTATCCCCGGCGTCATCACTATCTGCCAGGCCAGCCTGATTTCCTCATGGTAATCAGGGTCGAGTTCAGCCACGGTCTGTAGAAGTGACTCCAGCCAAAGCTCATAAAGTTCCGGATGAATATCGTAGTGATCGCGATTATGTGTTAACGCGATTGACTGCAGGTAGTCGTTGTCTGTTCTCATCAGATAAAAACTCATCAGCTGATACATCCCTTTCTGCAGCACCTTCAATTGCTGAGACATATCAGTTAGCCTGAATTTCTCCCGGACAAGCTCAGATTTCGCAAAAAATATCTCATAGAATCGCGTAAAGAATCGAGTCCCACTTTCTGAGATCCCGATACCGTGCCCAATGACCCGCTCGTAGCTCTCATCAAACATTCTCTCCAGGTCCATGGTGCTAAAATCCCAGTCCCAACCGGTTGTTCTCCACTTAACAATCCCCAGCCACGTTTCCTACAACATGCTATCAACGAAACTCATCCAGGTTCGTGACCTGGATCAATCCATTTTCCGATTTTTGCAGTTAAAACTTGATCAGATCAGGACATTCTCTCCAATTCATTCTCTTCAATTGAAAAAACAGAAACCCGCGCTCCTTGGGAATCTGGTTAGCGATCGTGGTCTTCTCCCACTGGCAGAAGGTTTGAACATTAATCCACACATGACAACAGCTGAAACGATGAGCAGTTGCCAGCCCCAGAAAACAATCCACGCTATAGTACACGGTATGATCAGTCAGGTTCGATTCACCTTGATCCATGTCATATGACAAAAGGCGCTGTTAGTCTATCCTGTGCTGCATCACAGCGGAAAGCATAATATGGCAAACGAGAACGAAGAACTAGGATCTATCGAAAAAGCAGACGGTTACTACAACGCAACCCTCACCCGTGATATCGATCAAGATCAGGCAACAGTCTGGAGCATGCTCACCAAGCCCAGCCATTTTGTGAACTGGCTCGCACCCGGTGAAATAGAACTTGCACAGGGCGGGCGGGCAACATTGAATTTCACTGACAGCGGAATCGTCATCGACAGTGAAGTGACAAAGTGTCAGGCCCCTTCACTGCTCGAATACTCCTGGAGCAGCGGTGACGAACCCCAGCGCCCGATCAGGTGGGAGTTAGAACCCATAGATCAGCGCACCCGACTTTCTTTAACACTTGGCATCCCAGAAGATGAAGAGGTTGCGCGCTCTTGTGCAGGTTGGGAAGCACACCTGATGATGATGCTGGCAGCACTTGAGGGCGTTCCCATAAAATTCCCCTTCGAACGTTTTCAGGCTACCCGGGAAGCTTACAAAGAGATGATGGAAAACGATTAGAATTTCGCCCCGCACTCTGGCCTGGTGACGCGTAGCAGGTTGCCACGCCGGGATGCCGATTATTCCCGCCGCCTTAATTCCGCTATACTCCCGCTTTACCGCAGGAAACCAGTCTTGAATTCGCCCACCGCAGATTCGCCCGAAACACATTCGTCCGAAACAGGATCGCCCACCGTAATAGTGGCCAAAGACTCCGTCCACCACGACAAGTCCTTATTTGCCTCTCTTAAAGTTGCAGATTACTTTTACCTCTGGATAGGGATGTTGGCCTCGGCCTTTGCCATGAATATGCAATTGGTGGCCCAGGGCTGGCTTGTCTATGAGATGACATCCTCCGCCATGAATCTTACCTACGTGACCCTCGCTTTCATGCTGCCCCAGGTCGTGTTTTCGCCTATCGGGGGTGTCCTTGCAGATCGAGTCAAAAAAAAACCGGTCATTGGCTGGTCACCGTTAGCTAATGGTGTGGCCACCCTGGCTATGGCTTATGTTGTGATGAGTGGCAACGTTACGTTTGAAGATTTTATTCTCGTCGGTCTCTTTAACGGCACCGTCATGGCACTTTCCCTGCCCGCCAGAACAGCCTTTATCCCTGAAATTGTTGGCGAAAGACTGATGTTCAATGCCATGGCATTTAACACCGCCGCCTGGAATCTGTCACGAATACTCGGGCCGGCGCTGGCAGGTTTCATGATTGCGGTATTTGCCGATGGTGATACGACTTCTGTATACGGCGTCGGGCTGGTCTATATTGTCTTGTCTGTACTTTACCTGATATCCGCGGTCACGGTTTTACTGATAAGACATAAGGGCGAGCCAATAAAGGGACACAGGAAAACGCCAATGCACGATCTCGCCGAAGGTATGCACTATGTCTTTCATTCTCCCATTGTCGGGGGACTCATATTGCTGTCGATCTTTCCCTTTCTCTTTGGCCTGTCTATCAACACATTTTTACCCGCATTTAGCCGCGATGTACTATCGGGGGGACCCGACGACCTCGGGTTTTTAATGACGTCAATGGGCGTCGGTGCCATCGGCGGCTCGCTGTTGTTGGCCAAGCTCTCGGGCATCGGTAATAAAGGCAATTGGGTACTTGTTACAAACGCACTCTGGGGTGTGGGTGTCGCCAGTTTCGCGCTGACAACGGAATTCAGCTTCGCCTTCATTACTATTGGAATAGTCGGTTTTATTTCGGCCATTAACATGTCCATGAACCGGAGCCTGGTGCAGCTTCAAGTCGAGCAAAGTATGCGGGGCCGGATTATGAGCATTGACCTGATGTCCCATGGCCTAATGCCCCTCGGCGTGGTTCCCATCGGGTACATTGTGGATCATGTCAGCATCCAGGCTGGTCTCGTAACGAGCGGTATCATGCTGTTTCTCGTCACTGTTATATCCGGGTTCTTTATGCCTAAAATCCGTGCGATTAACACCGGCTATAAGATCTAGTAGTCCTTCAAGGCGCAATTACCATGTTCAGAGCGACCCAAATGATTCAAGACAAGGCGCAGTCGCGGGGAATGGCGGGGCCGCCGAGGCGAGCCGGGAAGCGTTCGTCCGCGATGTTGCACCTCTTGGCAAGGACTCCACTCGGCGTGCCCGCCATTCCCTTTCGAGGCACGCCTTGCGGCCAAACGCTTCCCGACTCGCTGAACATGGTAATTGCGCCTTGAAGGACTACTAAATGCTGTCAATATTGAGCTACTTCTGGCAGATGTGTCTGCTCCGTACCGGACCCGAGAAAATCCCACGAAGTATTACGATCACCAGCTCGCTGGTTGTCGTCTTTTTGTTGATACAAACCATCTCTGTTCTGGTTACCTATTCTGATATCCAGGTTTTTCAGGTCCTGATCCTCGTCGTTATTGAGTTCATTATGGAAGCTTCGATAATCTACGGGTTGTTGAGATTCAAGAATGTTGCCTATCGATTTCTCAGTGCCTTGAGCGCTGTGCTGGGCAGCAACGCAATATTCATCTGTATGCTGCTCGCTATTCACCTGTTAACGGTCGATCTGGAACCAGGCTGGATTGCTGATTTTCTTAATATCCTGGCCCTGATTTGTTTTTTCTGGTGGCTGGCGGTTTTCGGGTTTATCCTGAGTCGATCTGCCGGTATCAGCATGCTCCAGGGGACCGTGCTGGCATTCATCATTGAGTTGGTGGTTGTCTTCTCAACAAGATCAATCTTTCCACCGGCAAGTTAGATAGTTAGTTCCTGTTAGTTGAGCTAGGGGATTTTTTTGCACGTACATATTCTGGGTATCTGCGGCACGCTGATGGGAAGCATTGCGCTACTGGCGAGAGCACAAGGACACGTCGTCACCGGCACTGATGAAAACGTCTACCCGCCCATGAGCGATCAACTCAAACAGGCAGGTATCAAGGTCAATTCGCCTTACACTGCCGAGAATATCCCTGATAGTACTGACCTTGTCATGATTGGCAATGCCAACTTGCCCAGGGGCAATCCAGCGGTGGAGTATGTTCTGGAGAAGAATATCGCCTATACCTCCGGCGCAGAATGGCTTGGTCGTTATCTGCTTAATGATAAGTGGGTAATCGCCGTCGCCGGTACCCATGGCAAAACGACAACAACCAGCATGGTTGCCTGGATATTAGATTACGCGGGAATGAAGCCGGGATTCCTGGTAGGTGGTGTACCGGGAAACTTTAGTGAATCCGCACGAATAGGAGAAACACCCTTTTTTGTTATCGAGGCAGACGAATATGATACATCGTATTTTGACCGGCGCTCCAAGTTCCTGCATTACCGGCCCAGAACCGCGATATTAAACAACCTGGAATATGATCATGCAGACATTTTCCCGGACCTGGCAGCCATTCAAAACCAGTTTCACCTGTTAATCAGAACCGTGCCTCAAACTGGATTGCTGATTTATCCCGAGAACGATGCAAACATCGCGAGTGTCATCAAAAAAGGTTGCTGGTCCGATCAGATAACGACCGGACCAGGAGGTGAGTTCGAAGCCGTTGCCATATCCGCCGATTCATCTGAATTCGAGGTGACTCTCGCGGGTAAGAAAACAGGCCGGGTTAAATGGGCCATGACCGGGGAGCACAATATCAACAACGCCCTGGCCGCAGTCGCCGCGGCCCGGCATGTCGGCGTTGCCCCGGCAACCGCATGTGAAGCCCTGTCTGAATTTAAAGGCGTGAAACGCCGTATGGAACAAATCTACTCTTCTGTCACGCTAACGATTTACGATGACTTCGCTCACCATCCAACTGCTATTGCGACAACGCTGGACGGCTTGCGCCACAAAGTTGGCAGTGAGGATATCCTCGCTGTGATCGAACCCGGCTCACATACCATGCGCAAAGGTACGCACGCCACTTCTTTGAAACAGTCTGCAACGCGTGCCAGCGAAGTCCTGTGGTTTCGGCCACCCAACCTTAGCTGGGATATGCAAACCAGGGTAGCCGATCACAGGAATCACGTCTTTGATAGCCTGGATGAGCTATTCGACGCCGTGTTGCAGAGAATTGAAACGAATCCCAAAAATCAGCATATCGTCATCATGAGCAACGGTGGATTCGGGGGAATCCATAAAAGAATTGTTGATGAACTGGAAAGGAAATGACGCCAGCCAATGCCAGATCCAATACCAAAAAAAAGCGGATGTTAGAATCAGATCTCTACCAACCCGTTAAGGACTATCTGGAAAAGCATGGCTATACGGTGCGCGGAGAAGTAAAACACTGTGATATGGTCGCAACAAAAGATGATGACCTGGTCGTCGTTGAGTTGAAGACCGGCGCCAATATGACCTTGTTAGTCCAGGCCACAGAACGCCAGAGTATTTCCGACAGCGTTTATGTCGCAATCCCAAAACCGAAAAAGTCCCATCGTCAATGGCTGGGGGTGAAAAGGGTATTGAAACGACTGGAACTTGGTTTGTTGGTCGTTAATCAAGGCCCCATAGGCTTCACCGTGGTAAAACACTTCGATCCGATCCCGACACAAAGAAGAAAAAACACAAAAAGACGCAAGGCAATAATCCAGGAAATTGCTGAACGATCCGGTGATTACAACACGGGCGGCGTGAGTCGCAAGAAGCTGGTCACTGCCTACCGGGAGAACGCTATCCTGATCGCCTGCTGTCTCGAGCAACTCGGACCCACATCAACCAGGGCGCTTCGAGCGCTCGGCACCGGTGAAAAAACGACCCGTATTCTGTCCCAAAACCACTATGGCTGGTTTCAGAGAGTCGATCGAGGTGTATACAAACTGACGGATTCCGGTGCCAGGGAGGCTGCTGATTTCGAGGAAATTTACCAACGTGCCGAAACTTTCATCAGCGACCAACAGAATTCTTGACCAGACATTGAGCCATGCATACTATGGTTGGCCCAACCAAATTTGAGCAGGCAACCAATGGACGATTCCGTGTCCTCTGTGCGAAAAGCAGAAGTATCGTGCAGGAATATTGGTTGGTGCTTTGACCTTTGCGCCGAACGCAACCTGGACACGAATCGAGTCCTGCGCAATGTCCCCTATACCCGGCAGCATATGCAGAACCCGGCATGTTTTATTGACTGGCAGAGCTTCTGTACATTTAATAACAATTTTCTGCTTTATTTCTCCGAATCGGAGTTTCGGGAAGCTGGCCGGTATTCCTGGAAAAGCAGTTCCATGCGGATATATCGCGTTATCGGTAACCTCCTGTATAGCGTCAGGGAACAATTTACCTCCGCCTATGGCCCCCTGGGATTCGTCGCAAAACTTTATCCTTGCGAGCTGTCCCTGACGGAACTGTATCCCGGTCACTTAAAGATCAAACTCAGAATGAAATCGGGCTTGGCACCTTGCCGATCCTTTCACCTTGCGCTGGCGGGTCAAATGGGTGGTCTGCCTGAATCACTGGGGTTCAACGACGCCAATGTACAACTACATCATCACGATCAGGGCGCGAATTTTGACGTTTACTACCAGCCCCACGGTGGGCTTTTGGCACCCTTTCGCCGGTTCCTTTCCCGCCCATTTACCATTCGGGATTCCGCCGTTGAACTGAATCTTACCTTTGAATCCCTGCTTGAAAAGTACCGCGAGCTTCAAACGGAAGCCGGTAAACTAAAACGCTCAGAGAAACGCGCATCGGAAATCGAGCGCCGATACAAGCTCCTTGCCGAAAACGTCTCTGATGTAATCTGGACCATGGACCTGAAATTCAACTGGGAATACCTGAGCCCTTCAATGGGTGATCTGCTGGGGTATACGGAAGACGAAGTCGCGAAGCTGCAGATGAGCGATTTTCTCCATAAGGACACGGTAAAAAACATAGAAACCTTTGTCACTCAATCCCTGGACAGCGCCCACGACCTTGACAATACAATAACCTTCGAAACCAATCTCTATCGAAAAGATGGCAAAACCGTACGGGTTGAAGTTAAGTCCAACTTTGCTTTTGACAGCTTTGGGCGACCAACCAGACTGGTGGGAATCATCCGGGATATCTCAAATAAAGAAGGCATGGAGGCCGAACTCAACCGAAGCGAGGAAGAGTACAAGATCATTACAGATTCTGCGCAAGATGCGATTTTTACCTTTGACGAAGAAGGCATCATCACATTTGCAAACCCGGCTACCCTGCGAATATTCGGACATCCGAAAGCCGAGATACTGGGTTTGTCGGTAAAAGCAATTATTCCCGCCGCTTTTAACAGCTCGCCCAACGAACTTGAACAACTCTCGAACACTATTATCGAGCAGACCGGTGTTACCCGCAGCAACCAGAATATCTTTCTTGAAATATCTTTCGCCACCCATAAAAAACAAGGTAAATTTTACGTCACGGCAATCGCGCGGGATGTGACTGAACACAAGAATGACGAGCTTGAACGCAACAAGCTTCAAAGCCAGCTCGTTGCATCCCAGAAGATTGAATCCATCGGCCAGCTGACCGGCGGTATTGCCCACGACTTCAACAATCTGCTCGTCGCTATTAACGGATACGCAGAACTCGGACTCAAACAACAGACGGACGCCCAGGCCATTGCACATTATCTTTCAGAGATAAAACTGGCGGGTGATCGAGCCGCAGACATGACCCAGAAACTACTCACATTCAGCCGACGCCAGGTCATCGAACCATCAGTGACAAATCTGCACGAGCTGGTGGAAGGTGTCAGGCTCATGATCCAACGCTTGCTGCCGGAAAATATTCATATCGAGTTTCGGCACCAGGATGACGCCATGAACATATTGGCCGACGGCGGTCAGATCGAGCAAATTCTCGTCAACCTTGCGATTAATGCACGGGACGCCATGCCAGAAGGTGGTGAACTATGCATCTCGAGCTCGAGAAAGATCATCGACGAGGACTACGTCAGGCTGCATGCCTACGCCCAGACTGGCAAGTATGCAGTCATCGTTGTCTCAGACACCGGCTTCGGCATGTCGAATGAAACGCAAAAGAGAATCTTTGAGCCGTTTTTCACCACAAAACCGGAAGGTTTGGGTACTGGCCTCGGCATGTCCGTCGTTTTCGGTATCATCAGCCAACATAAAGGATTTATCAACGTTAAAAGCAAAAAGGGCGTTGGCTCTACCTTCAGTGTTTTCTTGCCGATAACGCAGGATCAGGTCGTCAAAACAAAAACGCCATCAACGCCAAAAGTTATTGGCGGCACAGAAAATATCCTGGTGGTCGAAGACAACAAGCAGGTTCGCGACCTGGCCTGTGTTACCTTGCAAGACTCAGGTTACCAGGTGTTCTCCGCGGTTGATGGCACAGACGCCATCAAGAAATTTCGCGATCTTGCCAGTAAAATTGACCTGGTATTGCTGGATGTTGTGATGCCGAACATGGGAGGCAGAGAAGTGCTGGAGAAAATGCGCCTCATCAAGCCAGGCATCAAGGTTATTTTCGCCAGCGGTTATTCAGAAGGCGGGATCCACACGGATTTTATACTCGAACAAGGATTGGAGTTCGTGCAGAAACCCTATCATTCCGCCCTCCTGTTGAAGAAGGTCAGGCAGATTCTGGACGGCTACGGGGACGAAGAAGTCGCATAGTAACCAACTACTCCGGAACTGCTGTAAGCAATTCATTAGCCAGTTTTGGGTTAGCCTCAAAGCCTGGCGTATCCCTGCAAAATTCCACCAGGATGCCATTCGGGTCCGCATAATAAACCGAGTGACACCAGTCGTGATCAAGTTCCATCACCGGCTCAATGTTTTCACCTGTCATTCTCTTCTTGATCTGATCATATCGTGCCTGATCGGCACTGAAAGCGACGTGATTTACCCATATGGGCAGATCCATTCCGGTTGAGATATCTGTCTTGTAATCTTTCGGCTCACCCATGTTGTTAAGATAGAAAAACGCAAGGGAGCTACCATCACCCAGATCAAAGAAAATGTGCCGCATAAAGTGCTCCGCATCGCCCTGTACCTCGGTATGTACCAGGGGAAAGCCGAGTAGCTCGTCGTAAAAACGGACCGTTGCATCGAGATCTTTGCATGCAAACGCAACATGATGAAAACCAGTATTTCGCATATACCCTCCTATGTCACAAAGCAGATCCACCCAATGCTACCTGAGCCCACAAACTGATACCATAGCTTCTCTTCCATATTCCACCGGCCACCCAATATGCTCACCCCAGCCCACTTTTTTGATCTTGCGACCTTCCAGCACAATTCACTGGTCGACAACGATGCCTGGGTATGGAATATGCTGAATAGGCTCGAGCAGTACCTGCATGAATGGTTCGAGAATAACAAGCCGCAGCAATCCGGTAAAATCGCCGCTACTGCTCGTTTCTACGGTGATGTCTCGGTCGGCGAGGGTACGGTTGTCGAAGATGGGGTTGTTGTTTACGGCCCTGCCATTATTGGCAAAGATTGCGAAATCAGGCACAGCGCTTATATTCGCGGTCAGGCAATTCTTGGTGACAACGCGATCCTGGGTCACGCAAGCGAACTCAAACATTCCATCATGCTCGATCATGCCAAAGCGCCACACTTTGCCTACCTGGGAGACAGCATTATCGGCAATCATGTGAATCTGGGCGCCGGTACAAAACTATCGAACCTGGCGGTCTCTAGTGAGAAGGATGCTGATGGTTCAAGACCGACTATCAAGATTTCGATCAATGACGAAATCATTGATACTGGTCTAAGTAAGTTGGGTGCCATTATTGGTGATCAATCCCAAACAGGATGCAACTCTGTCACCAATCCGGGCTGCCTGATTGGTAAAAACAATCTGGTCTATGCCAATACATCATTGGCGAAGGGATATTACGTGGACGATACTGTTCTCAAACTACGTCAGGAAATTGAACCGGTAACCCGGTACTGAGGTCGCAGCTAATTTACAGTGGCTGTCCCAGCACACTGCTGTTTTCCTGCGGCCACCTGGGCTAATATAGCGGGCTTTTTCCGGCGCAACCGCAAACCGTCGCAATGGCCCGATATCTGCAAATACATTACAGATGAATTTACTAAAAGATCTGCATAACCATGAACATCAAACGAGAACTCGAAACCACCATTAGTCAGGCACTTGAATCTGTGGGTGCGGCAGGTAGCCCAGCCATCGTAAAACAGTCACAGAAAGCCGGGTTCGGGCAATACCAGGCCAACGGTGTCATGGCTGCTGCTAAAAAGCTTGGTAAAAATCCTCGTGAACTGGCATCTCAACTGGTTGACACGCTCAACCTGCCCCAGGCAGATAAGGTAGAAGTGGCTGGCCCGGGGTTTGTCAATATCCACCTGGCCAGGGAATTCATCGCAAGCAGTTTGATGGCGCTGTGGAAGGATGATCGACTCGGAGTTAGCCAGCCGCCTCAAAAAAAGATCGTCATTGACTACTCGGCGCCAAACCTTGCCAAGGAAATGCATATTGGCCACCTGCGCAGTACCACCATCGGCGACACTGCTGCGAGAATTCTCGAGTACCTGGGGCACAAGGTTATTCGTGCCAACCACGTCGGCGACTGGGGTGCACAATTTGGCAGCCTGCTGGCGTACATGGATCAATTGGAACAGGCAGGCGGAGAGCTGTCGACGGAGCTGAAAGATCTGGAGATTTTCTATCGCAGCGCCAATGCACTGTTTAAATCTGACCAGGAATTTGCAAAACGGGCCAGGCAGTATGTAGTCCGGTTACAAGGAGGTGATCCGAAATGCCTGCAATTGTGGCAGCAATTTATTACAGAATCAGTCAAACATTGCCAGGCAGTCTATGATCGGCTTAATATCACTTTAACCACTAATGACATCAAGGCAGAAAGCAGTTACAACGATGACCTTAATGTCGTGGTCAACGAACTGGACCAGCTCGGCCTGCTGGAAGTATCCGATGGTGCCCGATGCGTTTTCCTCGACGAATTCAAAGGCAAGGATGGCAAGATACTACCGGCCATGGTGCAGAAATCTGATGGTGGATTCCCCTATATGGCGACTGATCTGGCGGCTGTAAGATACCGTGCACAGAAGATCAACGCTGATGAAGCCCTGTATTTCATTGACGCGCGACAAAAGCTCCACATTGCCCTGCTCTTTAGTGTTTCCAAAGCCGCTGGTTATCTCGACGATTCCAGAATATTCCGCCATCTGCCGTTTGGCATGATTCTCAAGGACGACGGGACACCGTTTAAGACCAGGGATGGCGCAGATGTGAAACTTGCGGATGTAATCGAAGAAGCCGTCACCAGAGCCAGGAAGTTGGTCACAGCGAAGAACCCCGACCTCTCAGAGGAAGCAAAAGCCCGCGTTGGTGAGGTGGTGGGTGTCGGCGCGATAAAATATGCAGAGCTGCTGAAAAACAGAACAACTGATTACATTTTCGACTGGGACACAATGTTGTCCTTTGAAGGTAACACCGCACCTTATTTACAATATGCCTACACCCGAATCCGCAGTATTTTCAGGCGAGCAGATTTAACGTCCAGTCAACTGACCGGCACCGTTACGCTAACCGAGACCATCGAGCTCACATTAGCAACAAAACTGCTGCAATTTGTAGAAGCAATCGACGCGGTTATCGAGGACTATCAAGCCAATATTCTGTGCAATTACCTGTTCGAGCTAGCAGGCATATTCATGTCTTTTTACGAATCCTGTCCGATCCTGAACGCCGATGAACCGACCCGCCAAAGCAGACTTATTATTGCCGATACCACGGCCCGAACCCTCAAACAGGGTTTGGAGTTACTCGGCATTGATACTGTTGAGCAAATGTAATGACAGTACAGATGGTAGCCGCCAGATCACTAAACAACGTTATTGGTAAAGGAACCGAGATACCCTGGCATGTGAAGGGAGAACAAAAAATATTTAAGAAAGTCACCATGGGTGGCACGCTCATCATGGGCAGGGTTACTTTTGACAGTATCGGCAGGCCACTTCCCGGCCGAACCACCATTATCGTCACACACCGCACAGACTATCAGCAGCAAGGATGCCTTATAGCCAACAACCTTGATATGGCGATGCAACTGGCCACAGACCTGGGCAAGCCGATCTTTATTGCTGGCGGCGGGGAGATCTACAAACAATCCCTGGCGCTGACAGAAATAGTTCACCTCACCACCATCGATACGACTGTCGAGGGTGACGTTTTCTTTCCCGCGTTTCCAAACCCGGATTTCGAACTCGTCGAGGAACAGTCATTCGAATCAAACATCGACTATACCTACCAGAAATTTCAGCGAAAACGATCTGCTGATTCAGGGCAGTTATCCAACAAACCAACTAAAGGACAGATATGATATTCAAGAATCGCGTTACCGACATGCTGGGTGTGGAACTCCCCATTATTCAGGCACCGATGGGATGGATCGCCCGTTCGCAGCTTGCGTCTGCAGTCTCAAACGCAGGTGGCATGGGGATCATTGAAACGTCCTCTGGTGAGTTGGATGTCATCAAGGATGAAATTCGTAAAATGAAAGACCTGACGGACAAACCCTTCGGCGTCAACATTGCACAGGCATTCGTCCGGGACCCTAATATTGCCCAGTTTGTCATCGACCAGGGGGTGACATTTGTCACTACCTCAGCCGGTAGCCCAACCAAATACACCGCCCAACTGAAGGAAGCGGGACTGACGGTATTCCATGTGATACCAACCCTCAAGGCGGCCCTCAAGGCGGTCGAAGCCGGTGTCGATGGCCTGATCGTGGAAGGCGGCGAAGGTGGCGGCTTCAAGAGTCCGAACGAGGTTGCCTCGATGGTCCTGTTGCCCCTGGTAAGATCGAAAGTCAACGTACCCATCATTGCCGCAGGAGGATTTATTGACGGGCAAACCATGGCAGCGGCATTCGCTCTTGGAGCCGAAGGCGTTCAAATGGGTACTCGAATGGTTTCTGCACTCGAATCGCCAGTGCATAACAACTGGAAAAATTCTATTGTTGAAGCAGAAGAAACAGGTACTGTTTTTCTCAACAAATTTCACTCACCCGCCCTGCGTGCCTTGAGAACCAAAAAAACGGCTGAACTTGAGAAGCGTATCGATGACAACATTATGCCGGAGTTCGGCAATGCACAGGATTTATATTTTGGTGGTGATATGGAGGCTGCAATCCCACTCTCAGGTCAGGTAAGCGGTCGCATCGAGTCAATCAAGCCCGTTGCAGAAATCCTCAGCGAGACCAGGGATGGCTTTTTTGAGACTATCAGCCAGCTTTCGTCCCAGTACAGCTAACCTCCAGAACCTCTGGCTAGTGGAGCAACCCAATGGATTCAAGGGTACAGACTTCACCGTCTTCAACCCATATAACAGCATGACAAACATCGACCATCGGCACTGCATTTAACGACCCGTTCGATGTTTCATGCAGTTGCAGTATCAGCTGTTGTGCCGACAACCCCGGTTCCCGTTCTTTTAACAACGCGGCAATACCTGATACATAAGCCGCCGACATGGAACTCCCGGAACGAAAAGCATAGGTTGCACCCGGTGTGGTCGTTAGCATCTCCAGCCCAGGTGCAATTACCGCATTTTTTGGCATTAAAGCACCATCAAACTGGCGAATCGAATTAACAGCCACTACCCCTGGAATCGATGCCGGGAAAGTATTCCCTGCATCTTTTCCATCAACAGCCGCGACGACGATGATCCCTTCGGCCAGGGCAACATTGATCAGGCGCATCAGCAATTTATCTTCTGGCCCGGACAGGCTCATATTCACAATATCGGGTTTCTCTGCGATGACTTCTATCAATGCTTTCATCAGGGAAACACTGTCGCAGGAAGCGCGCCTGGTCTGGGCATTTTGAGCGCAGGATTTGAAAATCATAAGCTTTACATCAGGCGCGACCCCAACAATTCCCAGATCGTTATTTGCCGTCGAGCCAATCACACCAGCCACCGCAGTTCCATGTTCGTCGTTGTCAAAACTCAACTGATCATGTTCAACAAAGTTGGCAGAGTAGATAATCCGAGCGGCTAGTTCCGGATGGGTTCTATCAACCCCGGTATCAACGACGCCGACGTATACATCCTTACCCGTCGTATATCTATGAACTTTTTCCAGGTCATCTCCGTCAACCGTATTCTGCAGGCTGAAATAAGGATCATTATAGTTGAGTAGCTTGTATGTCTTGATGGACTGAGCAGACTCTACCCGCATATCCTGACTCAGTGCATGGACAACTTCATCAACGGTTCGGTTGCCCCTGAATTCTGCCCTGATCGCCTCAAGCCCCAGGGACTTGATGGTCCATTGGGCGATCTTTTTTAAGTTGTGCCCATTGATAACTTCGTTGACAACAATCTGCAATTCCTGTTTTGATCCGCGAGACAGGCGACTTGTAAAAGCATAGTCATACTGGCTCGGTTTAACTCTGGGTTGTACCTGCTCTTCTGAAATAGTGAACAGCACCTGGTGCCGATACGGATCATCGAATTTGTGGTACTGCTGATTTGCACATCCGCCAAGAATTACCAGGCTAATGAGGCTGAACAGTGCCTGCTTGCAAAAAAGCGGCATACTTAACTCCGTCGATGGCATTAAGAGAAGTGATAAATTCGGCTTCGGTCATGTTTCCCGGGACGACAATTTCAACGATATAGCGATTTTTCTCATCCGGTCCTGAGACGATATAGGAGTCTGTTTCGATTAAGACCGCTCGACGGGCATCAACCTCGATGGGCTGGTTAAAAACTAATTCAACACGTTGGGTAATGCCTGTCGGCGTTTTTATTGCCGCTTCTGAAGTGAGCGTGCGGAACCTGTCAGTTCGTTCAACACTTTCGGATGATGTCTGCCAGACCGCCGGAATCAAAAATACAGCCAACAAAAGACTCGCCGCCAGTGCAAACATTGACCACTGGGCATTGCCGAATTTCTTAACACGCGCATCATCGGCCTCTTCGGTCGTTTGTTCAGCTGCATCAATCCGCGACATAAGTTTTTCATACGAAGGTTGGTACTGAGGTGATTTAAACTCTTCGCTGGTCACCAGGTCCTGCAGTCGCTGAAGTTGATCTTTTTCAGCAACACAGATCGCACACACCTCCAGATGCCCCGTGACCCGCTCCCGCTCCTGCTCACTAAGACTGCCATTTACAAACCAGGGAAGTAGCTCAAGAATTTCCTCATGGTCCACTTTGTCGCCAATTTTCACTTTTAACCTCGTCGAAAAATTGATTGTGACTAACCTTCAAAAACCTCTTCATATTTCTCTTCATCACCTGTTTGTTCCCGCAACTGCGGTAATAGTTTTGCCAATCGTCGCTTTGCATGAAACATTCTCGTTTTCACTGTATTTACCGGGCAGTCCATCAGGATTGCGATCTCCTGATAGGAATAACCCGAAAAATAAGTCAGCTCGACGACAGATCGCTGGTCCGCCGAGATTTGTTCCAAACCAGCTCTAAGCCAATCCTGCAACCCTAATCTACTAATCAGGTCGATGTTTTCCTCAATATCCTCGGCATCAGCAAGATTCTCAGCGCTCTGCTCAGGCATGTTCTTAACACGATCCAGCGCTTTGATACCCTTTAGATAGGCAATTCCAGTAATCCAGGTCGAAACTTTAGACCGCCCCTCAAACCTGGCAGCTTTTTCCCAGACTACGAACATCGCATCATTGAGCACCTCCTCCACCATCTCAGGACGACGCAGCAGTCTGTTAAGATACCTGTTTAATGGGTGGGTATTGTCGCGAATATAGCTGTTCGAACGCCTTTCGATCTTTGTTGGCGACGCGTTGCAGAAGTTGCAGGTCTACTGCGTCCTGCTCGCCACGACGGGTTGTCAAATCCTGTATGGATTTATTCAAGAAATGTCTCTTTTAGAGTCCGTAAAAATCATTATATTGTTTTGTCAGCTAATCACCACAATCGGCTCAAAGTATATAGTGTTCCCAAAGATAGACAGGGTAAATCAAGTAAAAATGACAACGAACGTTCATTTTAAACAATTGTTTTTGTTAGTAATAATGACACTGACAGTTCCCAATAGCAGCGCAGATTTTGATATTGCTGCAGAACTCTACCAACAGAAGAATTATGCAGCAGCTTTCGATGCCTTTACCAGACTGGCCGAACAGGGAAACCCACGTGCACAGACTATTCTGGCACTCATGCATATGTATGGCGAAGGCACCAGCCTCGACAACGAGAAGGCTTTCCACTGGTATCACAGCGCTGCGAGAGCTGGGTATCCACCTGCACAGTTCAACACAGGCATTATGTACTCAAACGGCATTGGAACCACTGAGGATCAGAAACAGGCGTTCTATTGGCTGACCGAATCAGCGAACCAGGGATTTAACAAGGCAAAGGAAAAACTTGAAGAAATCGAAGGTGGTCGAAAGCCATCGTCAGTGGATCCTGAATTGACATCCGGTGTCCGAGACTGGAACTTTCGACTGCCAAATCGCATCCGCTTCGCTGTGCCAGAACTCGCTGTTGCTTCACCCGAGGACACCTATCGCGCCCAGATTGGAGCGATGGGAACACGCACCTCGGCGAATCAACTCTGGGAGCTGTTATTGCAGACCCACACCGACCTGTTCGATGGACTCCAGCCTTACTTTGTGGCCTCTGAAAGTTCAAAGCGTCGCGTTTACCGGGTTCAGGCGGGCCCGTTTGCTAATTATGGGGTCGTTTCAGAATTTTGTGAACGATTGTTACTCCATTCTGTCCAGGCTGGATGTCTGCCGGTCAGGGTCCAGTAACCATGCGGGTTCCTGCAGCAATGTCTAGACATGCAAGTGGAACGAACAAAGTGGATATCACCCTAGTCAATGCTCGATAACAGCATTCATCCTGCTTATTCTTGCTTATTCTCGCGTACTCTCTATCGGGGCCAACATTGTCAGCGGGTCAATTTCTACTTATCATTGCGGCTAGCACTAAATAGATAACACTCATAGGCAAGCACGGTTTACATATTCAAGTTGGCTATCGAGTCGCCGCAAAGACACGACGATTACTTACCAGCAAAGCGTTCAACCAGGTAATCGGCCAACATTTCACTTAGCTTTGCGACTGTTTATTCACTCAATTTTCAACATAAGGAACCCTCATGGATATTGAATTCAGTTCAGAGGATCTGGAATTTCAAAAAGAAGTTCAGGAATTTATCAAAGACAATCTACCCACCGGTATGGACGTGTGGACCAAACGCAGTGAGTGGTTCGACTCGCTCCGGGCAAAAGGCGGCTGGGATGTCCCCAAGTGGCCGGTAGAGTTTGGTGGTCCCGGCTTTACCCCCACGCAGCGATACATTTTTGATAACGAGATGGGTAAAAAATCAACGCCCCCGGTTATGCCTTTTGGGGTCGGCATGCTCGCACCCATATTGATTAACTATGGCAGCAAAGAACAACAGGACAAGTATCTGCCCAGCATCCGGGATCATTCAGTTAACTGGTGCCAGGGATACTCAGAGCCCGGCGCCGGTTCAGACCTGGCCAACCTGAAAACAAAAGCGGAACTTAGCGACGACGGGGAGCATTATCTGGTCAACGGACAAAAAATCTGGACCACCCTTGCGCATATTGCCCACTGGATGTTTTGCCTGGTTCGAACTTCTTCTGACGGCGTCAAGCAGGAAGGCATTACGTTCCTGTTGATCCCAATGGATGATCCCGGCATCGAAGTGAAGCCGATTATTACCCTGGGCGGCAGTCATACGGTCAACGAGGTGTATCTCACAGACGTCAAGGTTCCGGTGGAAAACAGAATTGGCGAAGAAGGCAAAGGCTGGACTTACGCCAAAGGACTGCTGATTCACGAACGAACAGGCCTTGCAGGTATTCAAAGCTCAGTTCTGGGCCTGGAAAAAGCAAAGATCAATGCAGCCAAGGTTCAGGTCGGTGACGGCACACTCCTGGACATGCCGGTGTTTAAGAACAAGATCGGTGCGCTCGAGGCAGAACTGCTGGCCCTGGAATTTACTGAATTACGTTCCCTAGCCCAGGTGGCCGCTGGCGCTGATCCTGGCCCGGAATCATCAATCATGAAATTAAAAGGCACCGAAATCCAGCAGCGTATATCGGAACTCAATCTCGAAGCTTCCGGCATTTATGCTGCGGCCTGGGGTAACCCAGTCGGGCACGATTTTGCAAAGGGCGCAATCAGTGGGTATCTCGGTGCCCGGGCAACAACAATTTACGGTGGTGCCAGTGAAGTGCAGAAAGACGTCATCTCCAAGAACGTACTAGGTTTAGGTTAAAAAATGGATCTCTCATATACGCAAGAACAGGTGTTACTGCGCGATAGCGTGCAAAAATTCATTACTGATAATTACGATATTTCCCATCGCAACAAACTCACGGCAACCGATGAAGGATTCTCTCGGGATAACTGGAAGCTGTACGCTGAACTGGGCTGGCTCGGCATGCCGTTTTCTGAAGAAGACGGTGGCTTTGGCGGCACACCGGTTGACACGATGGTAATGATGGAAGAGTTTGGCAAAGGACTAGTGGTAGAACCGTTTTTAAGCACCATTGTAATGGCGGGTACTGCAATCAGCGAAGCAGGCAGCGAAGCACAGAAAGCTAATCTACTGCCGGGAATCATTGACGGCAGCACGATAGCGTCGTTTGCCTATGCAGAGCAACAAGCTCACCATGACCTTAACAATGTGGCAACAACAGCACAGAAAGACGGCGATTTCTACCTGATCAACGGCACCAAGTCTGTTGTTATGAATGCAGCGTCTGCCAACAAGCTAGTCGTGACTACCCGAACAAGCGGCAACGAACAAGACAACAAAGGCATTACGAATTTTATTGTTGATGCTGATGCAGAAGGTGTTTCCCGGGTAGACTATCCGACTGTCGACGGTTTACGCGCTTCAGAAGTCACCTTCAAGGACGTGAAAGTACCCGTAGACAATATGCTCGGTGAAGTCGACAACGGATTGCCACTGGTACAGAAAATCGCCAACCGCGCCATCCTTGCCTTGTCTGCTGAAGCAGTGGGCGCCATGGAAGTTTTATACCAGGACACGATTGCCTACACCAAACAACGGGATCAATTCGATCATCCCCTGAGTGAATTCCAGGTGTTAAAGCATCGCATGACAGAAATGTTCATGGAGTATTCTCTTGCCAAATCACTTTGTATGAAGGCAACCATGCTGGAGACCCAGGGTTCAAGCGAAACCCAGCGCACCATTCACGCATTGAAATACCTAATTGGTAAGGCATCCAGGTTTGTTGGCCAGAATGCAGTTCAGTTGCATGGTGGTATGGGCATGACCGAAGAATTGCGGGTCGCGCATTACTTTAAGCGATTGACCGTGATCGACTCACAATTTGGCAATACCGATCATCACCTGACCCAGTTCGTCGCCTGACGGCTCAATAGTCCAGGATGCCAGTCATCCCGGCGAGGGTTGCTTCCCGTTTAGTCCCGACGACCGTGATATAATCCTGCGAACCAGTTTTTGGCTGTTTTAATATAAGGTGACTGAAACACACCCACAACTCGTTCTCACGGAGTCCTGCCCCAACTGTCACTCTCCACTGAAAGGACAGTTCTGTGGAACCTGTGGTCAGAACCAGAAAGGTTTTGATCGATTCTTTTTTTCCCTGGTGTCAGAAGCGTTTGAAGATATATTTGCAACTGATTCCCGAGCCTGGAAGACAATCGTCGCCCTGCTGCTGCGTCCGGGGTTTCTGACCAAAGAGTACTTCGCTGGTCGACGTGCCCGGTATGTGCAACCACTTCGGCTTTATTTTATTACCAGTCTGCTGTTCTTCCTTGTCATGTCAATCGAGAGCACGTTCACCGATACGCAACTCATCATTGATCAGGATGGCAACCCCGTCGAAATTGATGAATCAGAAGAAGACTACGAATTCATAGATAAGGTTGAATTAGGTTTCCTGACCGAGGAGGAGAATTCAGAATTCGCTAGTTTACTCTCTACACAGCTTAAAAAAATCAGGAACATCGCAAAAAACGAACCCGCCAGAATTGTTGACTGGGTGATAGATATTGCCCCGCCATTGATGTTCTGCCTGCTCCCCATTCTCGCATTGCTGTTTAAAATATTTTACTTCACCAGCGGCCGATTTTATACGGAGCACCTGGTTCTGGCAGTACACAATCATTGCTTTATATACATCGCCATGTTGATCAGTGGCTTTTTTGACTATTTTCCCGAGGGGAATATCATCTGGCAATCGTTCAAAGCCATAGTTGGCTTATGGCTGCCCATTTACCTGCTCATCAGTCTTATGACCACCTATGGAGGGAGCTGGATTATCAATACCCTTAAGTATCTGCTTATCGGAATCAGCTACAGCTTCTTTTTTTGTATTGCCGCTCTGATCATCGGGCTGGTGGGATTAATGACGCTGTGACGACTTTTGAATCACAGCTGGCAAAACTCGGCATCACCGCTCGGCATTGCAGTGATTCCAGACTCTCTCGCTGTATCGAGGCCGAACAATTAGTTTCAGCGGAAAAAGACATTTTTGATCGCCCTCTGCGCATGACGGCTGAAACCCATCAGTCCTGGGTGGCGATGAAGAAAGCAGCCGCCAACGAGAAGATCGTGCTGCAACTTGTATCTGGCTACCGGTCGATTGACTACCAGTGTCAGCTAATTCAAACCAAGCTGGATGAGGGGCGTAAAATCAGTGAAATACTCAAGGTCAACGCAATCCCGGGTTACAGCGAGCACCACACTGGCCGGGCGCTGGACCTGACGACAATAGACTGCAAACCTCTTGAAGAAGAGTTCGAATTTTCAGCTGCGTTCACCTGGCTCACCAGCAACGCGCAACGATTTAACTTTCATCTCTCCTATCCTCGCGACAATATCATGAGTATTGCCTATGAACCCTGGCATTGGGCTTATCAGCCTTGATACTTCTTCGTTTTCTCTGCGATTAATTTCTTCTGCTCCTCGGTGAGCTCAATCTTCTTCTTCAGTTGGGGCTGTTTGGCAAAGACATACTTCTCGCGTATTACCTGTCGAACGCCAAAACCTTCTGACTTCAGCCATGCATAAGTTTCATCGATCATCATGGGATTCCCACATAGCAATATATGGTCTGTTGCTGGCGACATGGAGAGTTGTTTGAGTCGTTCCTGCACATAACCGCCAAACTCATCGTTCCCGAACTCATCATCGCCAGCACCGTTAATCAGTTCCCGGCTATAGCAAACATTCAGGTGGAACCCCTGATGATCATCTGAATATTGCCGAAGTTTCTCGCCGTAGATAAATTCACTGTGGTCCCGGGTACCATAAAGAAAGTACACGTCAAGCTCGCTCCCCATGAGCGTCGGGGAAAGCTGGCCTAGCATGGGCATATAAGGTGCAATCCCGACACTGGTTGCGACCAGAAAAAGTCGACGCGGTAGTTTTTCAGGCACCAGCAACCTGCCAAAAGGACCAGAAACCCGGGCTCGAATACCTGCTTTGCAATTGAACAACAATTCACTGGCCCGACCACCCTCAACGGTAGAGACGAGCAGGTCCAGCGTTGCGGAATCGCCCTTGTCGAAGTTACACAAACTATAGCTGCGTTCGAACTCACCGGTCCCATCCGTGAAAACAAAACGAAAGAACTGGCCAGGTTTGTAATCAACGACACCCCCATCGATACGAGCGAATCGAAAATCACGGGTGCTGTCACTTAGTGTTCTTATTCGTTCAAGTTTTACGTCAAAATATTCAGTCACTCAACTGCCTTTTACATTGGCCTTTTTAACTATGGATATCCAAGGTACCTGGTATACGCCATTATTGCACAGACGCTCGCTTCGTAGATGCTGTGCTACTATCGAAAAAAATTGAACAGGTGAGGAAGAATGTATGCAGGTCACGATCCATGGCGAAACCAAAGCAGGTTTTGAAGATGTGAAAGCCGTGTTCACATCGCTTTGGGAGGACATCGAGATTGGCGCCAGCGTATGCGTGTACCACCAGGGGGAAAAAGTCGTAGATCTCTGGGCCGGGTATACAGACCCGGCAATGACCAGACCGTGGCAAGCTGACACGCTGGTCAACGTTTATTCCGCCACCAAGGGAATTGCCAGTCTCGCGTTTGCCATCCTGGTAGACGAGGGAAAGCTGTCTTTTGATGACAGGGTTATTGATTACTGGCCGGAGTTTGGCGCCGAGGGAAAACAGGATGTTACCATCGCCCAGCTCCTGTCCCATCAGGCTGGCCTGTGTGGGGTCGACAGCAAACTGGAAGTCGAAGATCTTTACGATTGGGAGAAGATGGTGAATCTCCTGGCTGCGCAGAAACCTATGTGGCCGCTCGGCCAGGGCGTTGGATATCATGCGGTTACCTGGGGCTACTTTCCCGGTGAACTGGTAAAAAGGATTACCGGTAAAACGCTGGGGCAATACTTCAACGAAAAAGTCAGACAGCCACTTGGGGCAGATTTCTACCTTGGATTGCCGGAATCGGAATTTGCTCGATGCGCGACCCTGAGTGGCCCGAATCGGGCCCGGAAAAAACCAACAGTTTCCGCAAAAAATATCACGATGCCTGCACTTTATCCTGTTGCCTTACTTAACCCTTCCATCAGTCCATTCAAGCATGCTTGCAGCACACCCTGGCGAAAAGCAGAGATAGCTGCATCCAATGGCCATGCCAGCGCCAGGGGAATGGCTACCATTTATGCGGCCATGGCCATGCAGGGGACATTAAATGGCAAGAGAATTATCAGTCAGCAAGCCCTCGAAGCCGCCCTCCAGATAGAGGTAGAGGACGAAATCGATCTCGTTCTCGGCCAGGCAATACGCCGTTCCCGGGGGTTTATCCTGAATACCGACAACGCCTACGGCCCTAATCAAAACTCCTTCGGTCATGCGGGCGCTGGTGGCTCGCTGGGGTTTGCTGACCAGGACGCTGGAATCGCCTTTGCCTACACGATGAACCAGATGCAGGCGGATGCTGCTATAACGCCACGGTCAAAACAGCTAACCGACGCGGTATATGGCTGTATTTAGAGCATGAATCACAAAAAATCGCCATATTTCATATGATACGGGTCTGTACCCTCATAAAAAACCCACAATAACCTTTCTTTAACTGCTGTTTACATGATCTGTGTAAAATGAGAAATATTTCTACATGTTATCGTTTTTATCCACTATTTAGCCAGTATGTGGGTTTACTACCCCCATTTGTTAAGATTTTCCTGATACAAAAGCACTATTTATCCTGAAACTGCCGACCCGACCACACGAACAGGCAGCACGGGTTGATCTACCGCTGACTCACAATAGCCCAGTCCCGGCGTTATTTGATTGGAAAAAGGGACAATTCACCTGTTACCGCTTCGACCTTTGTGGCAACATCTCGGCCGAAACTACGTGTATCCCCATGGCCGTCTCACGAAAGGCGGCTTTCCTCTTTTAGCAAACCATGTTACATGCGCGACTATTTCTTCAGAAGGCTACTCCTTATCCCTCCGACGTTACTCGGCGTCACAATCATCGTGTTTGCTATTACTCGACTGGTGCCCGGCGGTCCACTGGAACGCGCCATTATGGAAGCGCAGCAGTTTAATGCCGCCACGGGTGTCGGAACCCAGGTTGCGGGTCAGGGGATGGCACTGTCAGACGCCCAGTTGCTGAAACTCAAAGAATATTATGGCTTCGACAAACCCATTCTGGAGAGCTATGTCGATTGGGTATCCAAGGTAGCCCGGGGTGATTTAGGTTCTTCGTATCGATACAACGAACCGGTCTGGGATGTTATCCAGAGCCGATTCCCGGTTTCCCTCTACTATGGACTGGTCACCCTGATAATCACCTACTCGGTGTGCATTCCGTTGGGAGTATTGAAGGCTATTCGCCACAAAACCGCCGTTGACAATATTACATCACTGCTCATTTTTATCGGCTACGCCGTACCAGGATATGTACTCGGCGCATTACTGCTTTTGTATTTTTCAGTTCGACTGGAATGGTTTCCAATGGGCGGCTTTATGAGCCTCAGGTTTGATGACCTGACCCTCACCGGCAAGGCAATGGACCTGGTCAACCACTCTGTGCTGCCTTTGATTTGTTACCTGGTCGGTAGTTTTGCTTTCGTTACACTGCTGTTAAAAAATCATCTGATGGATAACCTGGCATCGGACTATATTCGTACCGCCATCGCCAAGGGCGTGTCATTTAGAAAAGCCGTAACACGACATGCAATGCGAAACTCATTGATCCCTATTGCCACCACCTTTGGCCAGAACATCGTGTTACTCGTATCCGGGTCATTCCTTATCGAAACGGTTTTCGATATCAATGGTTTCGGTTTGCTGGGTCTTACGGCAATTCTCGACCGCGACTACCCCATCGTGATGGGTGTGGTGCTCCTTGCCAGCCTTCTGCTGTTGATCGGCAATATCATCTCCGACTTCCTGGTTGCCCTGGTTGACCCGAGGATCCGTTTTCAGTAGATGCCAAACCTCAACCCGCAAACCATAAAGAAGATACGCCGCTTCAAGGAAATCAAACGGGGCTATTACAGTTTTCTCATCCTCTGTGGATTGTTAATCGCTGTACTGATTGCTGAGGTATGGGTTAACAGCCGGGCGCTGATCGTCAGCTACGAAGGAGAACTGTACTTTCCAACCTATGCTGACTTTCATCCTGGTACCGACTTCGGCCTAGGTTACGGTTATGAAACCAACTACCGGGACCTGCAACAAAAATTTATCAACGAGGACAGTGACAACTGGGTGTTAATGCCACTGGTTCCTTATAACCCCTTCGAAAATCATTCCTCCACAGCCTATTACAAACCGGAGGCACCCAACTTTGCACTGAAGCACTATCTCGGTACCGACACAACCAGTCGGGATATTCTTGCCAGACTGGTCTATGCAACCCGTATCGCCCTGTTGTTCTCCATTGCATTCATGATGGCAGTTTACCTGATTGGCATCGCCACTGGCTGCGCCATGGGTTTTTATGGCGGCACTTTTGACCTGGTATTTCAACGTATAATAGAGATCTGGTCGAACATCCCTTTTCTTTACATGGTGATTATCGTTTTCTCTGTTGTCCCGACCACTTTCAGTATTCCCACCCGCATCACTATTTTACTAACTGTCATGGTGCTCTTTTCCTGGACGAGCATGACCTACTATATGAGAACAGAAACCTATAAGGAAAAGGCACGGGATTATACGGCTGCCGCACGAATCATCGGCGCATCCGATACACGCATCATCTTTCTGCATATCTTGCCCAATGTCATCTCCACCCTGGTCACATTTATGCCCTTTACGATCGTCTCGGCCATTTCAGCAATCACCGCACTGGACTTTCTTGGCTTCGGATTACCAGCACCGACCCCAAGTCTGGGCGAACTTCTGAAACAGGGAACCGCCAACCTTAGAACCGCTGAATGGATCGTTACTTCCGCATTCGCCACCCTTGTGTTGTTGCTGACACTGGTTACCTTTATTGGCGAGGCTGTGCGGGAATCATTCGATCCACGAAAATTTACTGTCTACAAGTAGCAAAAATGCATCACCAAAAACATACTTTTCGTCTGTTAAATACCACCAAAGAGACTTTTATGAAAACTAAATCCCAGGGTGCCCTATTAACTGTTGCCTGTCTGTCAATTCTGCTGACTGCATGCGAAGGCTCAAATAACAGTGAACTCGGGGATCCGATTGAAGTTCGGGATAACACCCAGGAAGTGCAGGACTACTTCGCCTCAAAACCTGATTTCTTTACGTTTAAAACACTCGCCGACCTGCCTCCGAATCTTCCATGGGAAGATGGTCTGTACCTGCCGGACATCGGGTCCGACGAGGCGATCAAGGGCGGTACTGAGTACGGGTATCTGCAGGACTTTCCACGCACGCTGCGTCTTGTTGGCCCCGATGCGAACGGCTCATTTCGGCCTTATATACAGGACAATACCGTTATCCAACTCGCCCATCGCCATCCGGACAAGTTTGACTGGTACCCCGGGCTAGCCGAAAGTTGGGCTATTGACACCGAGGCCAAGACCGTCTACATCAAGCTCGATCCACTGGCACGCTGGTCCGATGGAAAACCACTAACGACTGACGATTTCATGTATATGTTTTTCCACATGCAGTCTACTTATATCATTGCGCCCTGGTACAACAACTGGTTTGGCACACAGTACTCCAATATCACCAGGTACGACGACCACACCTTTTCGGTCGCCATACCTGAAGCTAAACCTGATATGGATTTTGTGATCCTGGAGAATGTCCTGCCTGTCCCCAGGCACTTCTACAAACAACTCGGTGACGATTTCGTTGAAAGATATCAATGGAAATTCCAACCAACCACAGGCGCCTATGTAGTCCAGGAAAAAGACATCAATAAGGGTATCTCAATCGCCCTGACACGCCTGAAAGACTGGTGGGCGAAAGACAAAAAATATTTCCGAAACAGGTTCAACATGGACCGGGTTCATCTGTCTGTGATCCGTGATACCCCAAAGGTTTTTGAAACTTTTATGCGCGGCGACGTTGACCAGTTTGGATTGAATCTTGCGGAATACTGGTACGACAAACTGCCCAACGATGACAAGGAAGTGGCCAACGGCTACATCCAGAAATCGGTTTTCTATAACCAACGCCCACGGCCTACCTATGGCTTGTGGATAAATTCCTCCAGACCTCTGCTGGACAATAATGATATCCGCATCGGCATTCATCATGCGACCAACTGGAAGATCGTGATTGATAAGTTTTTTCGCGGTGACTACGCAAGAATGCAAACCTCTTCTGACGGCTTTGGCGAGTTGACCCACCCAACACTGCGGAGTCGGACCTACGATATTGACAAGGCACTTGAGCATTTCGCGAAGGTCGGTTTCAACAGGCGTGGGCCTGACGGCATCTTAGTAAACGAGCAGGGCCAGAGACTGGCTTTCACATTATCGACAGGTTACGAAAGCCTGAGAGACATATTCACAATTCTTAAAGAAGAAGCAGCCAAGGCAGGCCTGGAATTCAGGATTGAGGTGCTCGACAGCACAGCTGGTTTCAAAAAGGCCCAGGAGAAAAAACACGAAATTCATTTCGTGGCATTTAACGTCGGGTTGGAAATGTATCCTCGTTTCTGGGAAACCTATCATTCAGACAATGCCTACGACAATGCTTTTCTCGAAGACGGATCTGTTAACCCTGACCGAACCGTCAAAACCCAAACTAACAATCTGGAGATGCTGGCCTTGATCGAAATGGACGACATGATCAGTACCTACCGCACCTCGGGAGACAGACAGGAGCGGATCGAGCTGGCCCATGAGATGACGCAGTTACATCATGACTACGCTTCATTTGTACCAGCGTATTACCCGGCCTTCTATCGCATCGGTCACTGGCGTTGGATCCGTTATCCTGAAGGATTTAACAACAAACATTCCAGCCGCGCCTCCCAGTATTATGTCCATTGGATAGACAACAAAATCAGGGAAGAGACTTTGGCCGCGCGAAATTCAGGCCAGGCATTTCTGCCTGAAATCAACATTTATGACCAGTTCAAGTAACGTCAGGAGATCCATCTGATGAGCGACGCGCTACTGCAGGTCGACAATCTCGTAACGGAATTCGACACAGATGAAGGTCAGGTTCGTGCGGTCGATCAGATCAGTTTCATTGCCAACGCAGGGGAAACCCTGGGCATTGTTGGCGAATCCGGCTGTGGTAAAAGTGTCACCGCACTGTCCATCATGCGGTTGCTGCCACAGCCCATGGGGCAAATTGTCGCTGGAGAAATTCATTTTGACGAATTGGATCTTACCAAGGTCCCGCTGCAAACAATGGAACAGATTCGCGGTTCCCGTATCAGCATGGTGTTCCAGGAGCCCATGACGGCGTTAAACCCCGTTCATACAATCGGCAAACAACTGACCGAGGTTTTACTTCTGCACAAGGACATCACCAATCAGCAGGCAATCAGGGAAGCCGTCGAGATACTGGATCGAGTGGGTATTCCCTCGCCTGATGTCCGCATGACTGAGTACCCTCACCAGTTGTCAGGCGGGATGCGGCAGCGAGTCGTTATTGCTATTGCACTTGCCTGCAAACCGAAACTTCTGATTGCTGACGAGCCAACGACGGCGCTGGACGTTACGATCCAGGCGCAGATCCTGGAGCTTATCAAGGAGCTTCAATCTGATATGGGCATGTCCGTCATCCTGATCACCCACGACCTGGGTGTTATCGCAGAAACCTGTGACCAGGTTGTGGTGATGTATGCCGGTAAAATTGCTGAATCAGGATCAGTATTTGATCTATTCGATGAACCAAAACACCCTTACACCCGGGGTTTGCTGGCATCGATACCCACGTTGGAAACTGAACCAAAATCAAAATTGAGCGTGATTGATGGCATGGTACCCGGGCTACTCGACCTTCCACCGGGCTGTCGTTTTCAAAATCGCTGTTCTTTTAGCCAGGAAACCTGTGTTGATAACTCACCATCGATGGAGAAGACCCCTGACAATAGCAACCACCAGGTCAGTTGTTTCAGGTGGAGGGAAATATGAACCTCGATGCCACTGACAACAGCAGGGATGCAACCCAGATGCCACTCCTTGAGGTGAATGGACTAAAGATGCACTTCCCGGTAAAAGAAGGCCTGCTGCTTCGCGCCAGCAGGTTTAACAAGGCCGTTGACGATGTGTCGCTGACTATCAATCCTGGCGAGACACTCGGGTTAGTTGGCGAATCCGGTTGTGGTAAATCAACTCTGGGCAGATGTATTGCCCGCCTTTACGAGCCGACATCCGGGCAAATAAAGTTCGAAGGCCACGACATCAGTCGGCTAAAAGGCAAAGCACTGTTGCCCCACCGGAAGAATATCCAGATGATCTTCCAGGATCCGATGGAGTCTCTCAACTCAAGGCATACCGTTGGTGATGCTTTGGAAGAACCGTTTATCGTGCAAAAAATCGGCGACAAGGTTTCCCGAAAAAAACGCGTTAAGGAACTACTGGAAATTGTCGGCTTACCCGCACGCTCTGTAAGTCGATATCCTTTTGAATTCTCCGGTGGACAAAGGCAGCGAATCTGTGTCGCCAGGTCCATCGCCCTGAACCCAAAACTGGTGATTTGTGACGAACCGGTTTCTGCCCTGGACGTTTCGATTCAAAGCCAGATCCTCAATCTACTCAACGACCTGCAGAAGGAATTTGGCTTATCATATTTGTTCATCGCCCATGACCTGGCGGTCGTTAAACACATATCGGACAGAATCGCGATTATGTACCTGGGGAAAATAGTCGAAACCGGTGAGGGCCAGGAAATCTATCACAATCCAAAGCACCCTTATACGCGTTCATTGATGTCTGCTATTCCGGTTCCAGACCCGCACCGAAAAACACTTCGACAGGTGCTGGCAGGCGACGTGCCTTCGCCAATCAACCCACCTGCCGGATGTACATTCCATCCCCGCTGTCCCCGGGTGATGGACCGTTGCAAGCATGACGCACCACAGCTGATAACAGTCAGGGACGGTCATGCCGCATCTTGTCACCTGCTGGAAGACCCTGTCGGTCCTTAACCCTCTCACGGTACTCTTTACACGAAACCTTTTATACGAACCCTTTATACGAACCCTTTACACTAAAAATGACCCCATTCGTCTTGATCCGGCGCCTTAGGGCTATCACTTTATTGACGGACTTCGGATTGCCTGTGATCATACCTGTCTGGGGCTTTCAAACCAATTACCTGTGTTTACCAAAGAGATCAACAAATGCCAGCCACCCAACCCGTAGTCATTACCAGCGCAGCTCATGCACTAATTAACAGACTCCGGGCCAATATCGAAATGGTTATCCGGTGCAACAACAGCGCCATTGATTGGCTCTTAGCTGCATTTTTTTGCGGCGGTCATGTGCTTCTTGAGGATGTGCCAGGTACTGGCAAGACCACCCTGGCGAAATCGCTGGCGAGTTCAGTCAGCGCAGAATTTAAACGAATTCAATTTACGCCGGACTTACTTCCAACGGACATTCTCGGAGTTTCTATATTCGACCAGAACTCCCAGGACTTTAAGTTCCGGCAAGGGCCCATTTTCACCCAGATACTTCTGGCCGACGAGATAAATCGCGCCTCTCCACGGACCCAATCCGCACTGTTAGAGGCAATGGGTGAAAATCAAGTAAGTGTGGAGGGAGAGCGGTTCGCCATGGACGAATTATTTTTTGTGATTGCTACCCAGAACCCGGTTGAATTTCACGGCACCTACCCCCTACCTGAAGCACAAATGGATCGTTTCGCCATGCGTTTCAAATTGGGTTACGTCTCGATAGATGATGAGATGGAGATACTCAATAGCCAGCAACATACCCATCCGATTGAATCCCTTAGCGCCTGCCTGTCAATTGAAGACATCCGTTCCATTCGACAGGCAGCAAGCAACATCAGGATAACCGATGAGTTAAAGCGCTATATTATTGAACTGGTGGCAGCAACGAGAAACCACCCGAGCATCCAGATGGGCGCCAGTCCCCGTGCCAGCATCACCTTGATGAAGTGTTCCCAGGCTCTTTCGCTCATTAATGGCCGCGAGTTTGTTTCACCGGAGACTGTCCAGGAATTAGCGACCCCTGTGATCGCGCACCGACTTGCGCTGAACTCTGACGCGCAGTTTTCCGGGGACACTGCTGAACTGGTCGTGCAGCAAATCATCCAGGAAACCAACGCGCCGGTATAAGCTTTCACCTTGAAGGACTACTAACCATGTTTCGAGATTGGATGTTTCCTGGCTATGTCAGGGTTGTCAGGCCAAAACTGAAGCGGAAAAGATCGCCCACAGATCACGGCCAACTGATCGCTTCAGGTGCATTTATCTGTGCCTTTCTGGGTCTGAATACCGACGTCACCCTGGTTTATCAATTATTCGCCTTCCTGCTCTGCCTGGTGATTATTTCCCGCATCGGTTTGAGAATCCAGAAACCCAGCGTAACGGTGAGTAGAATCCTACCAAGATACGCAACAGCGGGTAAACCTTTTGAATACCAGCTATCCGTCAAAAACACCGGCAGCAGAATTGAATCTGATTTGACCATTGTCGACAATCCAAAAATCCGCGCCCCGGACCGGGAGCAATACCGACGCGAAAAAGAGCCCTTTGAAGAAACAAGAAACGCATACGATCGCTTTATCGGTTTTCATCGCTTTGTTCATTTACAGAAACTCAATACGGGCATCACGATAAAGCCCGCCAAAGCGGCTGATATACCGCTCAAAGCCACCGTTAATGTCACCATGAAAGCCGAGCCACTGCGTCGGGGAATCGTCCAGTTTACTTCCACCCAGGTGCTGCACCCAGATCCGTTGGGTTTAAACCAGGGGGTGACGCTGTTTGAGCGTCCCGACTCAATTATGGTGTTGCCGAGGCGATATGACATTAGCAGATCGTTTGACCCGGGCGCCGGACGGCACTTCCAACCCGGTGGAATTAACGCGTCGTGGTCCATTGGCGAGTCGGACGAATTTGTTTCTCTGCGGGATTACCGCGATGGAGATTCAATGAGAAAAATCCATTGGGCCAGTTCTGCAAAAAGAAACAAACCAGTGGTAATGGAATTTCAGGACGAATATTTTGTTCGCCAGGCGTTAGTACTCGACACCAGCAACCCCCGAACCAGAGTGCTGGAAGAATCTGTCTCGGTCGCTGCCAGCTTTCTGCTGGCTATGAACAACAACGATTCAATGCTCGATCTGATCTACCTGTCTGAAAAAGCTGAAATTCTCACATCCGGTCGCGGAACAAGCAGCGTCAATGAACAACTTGAATCTCTCGCAACACTGACCCACAGCAAACTGGGATTCGAGAAACTATCTGATGCCGTCCTAAGCCACATGAAACTGATCAGTGGTTGCATCCTGGTTCTGTCGGACTGGACAGAAGAACATCAGGGGATGATTCGTTCACTCGACAGCGCAAAAATACCGCAGCAGGTATTTATCGTGACTGAGGATGAACCATCCCTGGTGGACCTGCCTGCACGTATTCACGTGCTACCGGTCGACCAGATCCAGCAAAAACTACTTCAACTCTCACTGGTGTGACTTCGATGAAATTACGCTTCATTCAGTTTGTTGCGATACTCATCTGGGGGATTCAGGCAGATCTTGTCTGGTTCGCTCTCCCCATGGGTATCATCTGGGAAGCCCAATTTTTTATCAATCGCCGTTGGGCACTCACCCAACAGGATTTATACCGCATTGCTGACGTGACACTGGTTGGTCTGGTTTTGATGCTCGTATTCCTGTTTCTGAACCGAGCCGAGTATCATTTCATTACAAAGCTACTTCAATGGCTGCCCATTCTCTTTTTCCCCCTGGTGATAGTTTTTTCGTACAGCCTGTCCGAACGAATGGACCTGGATGTCCTCTTTCCATCATTGCGTCGCCAGCGGCAACCCATTAATCAATCCTGGGATCTGGATTACCTGCTGTTCGCAATGTGTACCGTCGCCTCGGGTACCAACATAAGTGGCTCGAGTTTTTACTTCCCGCTGGTGTCTGCGTTGATTTGTCTCGCGCTGCTGCCACACCGCTCAAGCCGATACTCATTCAAGATGTGGGGCCTGTTCGCAGCATTCGTATTCCTGTTTGCATTTATGACCCATCAAGGTATCCGTGGCGCCCACGTCGAGTTGAAACAACGCGCACAGGTCTGGATCGCAAACTGGATCCAGAGACGCAGCAACCCACTGAAAACCCAAACCGCTATTGGCTCGGTGGGGCAACTCAAAATCTCTGATGAAATTCTATTCAGGGTGCAAATTCCCGCTGGTGAAATTCCTCCTGGGCTCTTGCAGGAAGCCAGTTATGACCTGCTAGCAGGTAACAGTTGGCAAGTCATGTCGCTTTCCTTCGACCTGGTAGAACATGCGGATGATTTTCGCTGGGAGCTGAATTCAGAGAACGTATCCCCAGAACTGACGTTGCCGGGGATTCAGCCTACCCCGATGGATATTTACCTTGAGTTTAAATACGATCAGGCGATCATTCCCCTTCCGCCCGGGATCACCGAGATCAATGACCTGCCAGCGATCGAGGTGCGAAAAAACGATTATGGTGCGGTACAGGCGGTAGGCCTCGTTCCGAGTCCAAGATACCAGGTGAAGTTTCTGCCCGGCAGGAACCTGAACGGCCCCCCGCTGGCAACAGATACACTTGTACACCAAACCTACCAGGACCTCCTTGAGGAGGTCACGACTAACAACAACCTGGATCCGGACCACCCTATCGAGAGCATCCGGCGGTTTTTCGCAGACTTCCGGTACAGCCTGTACCAGGGTTCCGAAATGACTGACGAACCTATCGAACATTTTTTACTCCGGAGTAAAAAAGGCCACTGTGAATACTATGCCACGACCACCGTATTGCTCCTCAGGCAATTGGGTATCCCAGCACGATACGTCGTCGGCTACTCACTCCAGGAGTACGACAATATGATTGATATGTACGTGGTTCGCCAACGACATGCCCATGCCTGGGCGATTGCATTTATCAATGGTGAATGGCAGGTCATCGATACCACCCCAGCAATCTGGGCCGAAGCGGAAGCCGATGAAGCTATCTTCATGCAACCCCTGTTTGATATTGCCGCAAACGTAAACTTTCTGTTCCAGGTCTGGTGGAACGAGCAGAAGATTGAAGACTACCAGACACACCTCTACGCTGTCGGAATCATCCTCAGCCTAATCCTGGCCTGGCGCATTTACACCAGCGAGCAGGTCACTATTAACAAGCGGAAAGAAGAAAACCAGGTCACCGGTCCGGAGTCTGTTGGTTCAGATTCTCCTTTTCTGCAACTGGAATTGTTCCTGGAACAACACGGATATACCCGCGGCCCAGGGGAACTGTTGGCTCCCTGGTTGGTGAGAATCGGGATGCCGCGTCTGACGTTCTTGATACCGGTTCACAACCAATTGCGGTTCGACCCCAGAGGCATATCAAAAGAGGCAAAAGGGCAATTATCGAAAGATGTTAACGAGAGTCTTGCCCGGTTAAAGCGCGAGATTGAAACAGATGATCAATCTTAAACGGGCATTTGCATGCCCGTTTTTTGCTACAGACCAGCCGGCCAGCGCAGAGGCGGGGTAACAATTGGTGCGCGCGGTACCGTGCGCCTGGTCAGACCGCTCTGTTGCAACCGCCAGACGAACTGATCGAAGCGGTCGCCACCAAAGAATGGTTCGTTCTGGTAGACCATCAGCGGTACGCCGCCATGACCTCCCAGCCATACCATCGGCGTTATCCAGCCAGCACTGGTCTATCTCTTCAACATTTTTCCGAATGTATCGGATCGCCCTGTCGTAATCGAGACCCTCGATGCGGTTGAAGCGCTCCTTCACATGCGCTGGCCAGTGATCAACCTCGCCACTCCAGATCATATGAGAAACCTCGTTAACGTAATCGAGGGCTTTACCTTGCAGTGAGGCATAGCATGCCAAACGCGTGACCCAGTGAATATAGGGTTGCTTTTCCGGCGGGTGCACAGACAGCCAGCCCGGCTCATACGGTGGGTTCCAAACCTGCCGGATTACGTCAGGTGCAGGGAATTTGAAGGGAACTCCCAGATACAGTCCTTGACGAGGAGCGTCCCAAAGCGTATCGGGTACCTTG
>JAPYTQ010000028.1:0-71418 GCA_029941905.1 Pseudomonadales bacterium
GCGTATATTGAGTCTATTTTGATAGCGCAAAACGTGACTGGAAAAGTACACATAAAAGTACACATAATCACTTATGATTGGGCACTAACTAATCGAGAACGCCAATGACTACATTTGACGCATTTTGGGTCGAGAAAACCGAAACCGATGTCACCCATGCTGTGATCGAGCGTTCTGTTGATGATTTACCTGACGGTGAGGTACTGATCAAAGTTGCATATTCCTCGGTCAACTACAAAGACGCAATGTCCTCAAAAGGTATGCCAGGAGTAACCCGCGTTTACCCTCATACGCCCGGTATCGACGCCGCTGGTGTCGTTGCTGCTTCCTCAAACCCGGATTTCAAGCAAGGAGACGCGGTGATCTGCATAGGATTTGATCTCGGTATGAATACTCCAGGTGGCTACGGTGAATACATTCGTGTGCCCGCCAGCTGGGTAACACCGATGCCTGATGGTCTCTCGGCGAAAGAAAGCATGGTAATCGGTACCGCCGGGTTCACCGCAGCGCTCTGCCTCGAAAAAATTCAAATGATGGGCGCAAGTCCCGATGATGGCCCCGTGCTGGTCACGGGAGCAACCGGTGGTGTCGGTTCCATCGCGGTGATGCTGTTGGCAAATCTCGGCTTTGAAGTTGTCGCCAGTTCAGGCAAGGCGGATAAATCAGCCTACCTGAAATCGTTGGGGGCGACATCCGTCATTGGTCGAGATGATCTTAGTGAAAAGAATAAACGTCCCATGCTGGCGCCACAATGGGCTCACGCCATTGATTGCGTGGGTGGTGAAATTCTCTCCAATGTTATCAAGACGCTACATCCGCAGGGCAGTGTTGCGATCTGTGGCCTCGTTGCATCACCATCATTTTCTGCCAGCGTGCTGCCATTTATTCTCCGCGGCATTAATATTCTTGGCGTTGACTCCGTGGAAATACCGATTGATAACAAAAACCGGATCTGGGATCGGCTGGCTTCGGACTGGAAACTCAATGGCCTGGAGGCCGTGACGACTGAAATTGGATTGTCTGGACTGTCTTCGGTGATGGATGAGATTATCAGCGGTCATGTCAGCGGCCGAACACTGCTAAGCCATGCATGATAGTTTATACCCCGACTAGTCTCGCCTGAGTTCGTCAGACACTGCAATCGGTGTGGGAAAGCGCAGCACCACGATGTATGAGGAGATCAAGAAGGTAATGATTGCCGTCGCCTGAATGACGTGTGACACACTTTGACTGATCAGCGCATGACTCGTAGACATAAACGCGATGAGTAATGAGAACTCGCTTATCTGACCCAGTCGAAACCCAACTTCCCAGCTCATGTTTGCCGTCTCACTGATACGGATCAACAACACTCTGAAAATCAATGGCTTAATCAGTAACACCACCACCGCGAGTAATATAGCGGGAACAATCACCTCCCCTAACAGATGCAACTGAAATCCTGCGCCAAGAGAGAAGAAAAACAGCACCAGGAAAAAGTCTCTCAGGGGTTTCAGGTGGTTGGCAATATACAACGCGATGGGACTCGTGGCGATGGTAACTCCGGCCACAAAAGCGCCAATCTCATGGGACAAACCGACCATTTCCGCCATCTCCGATAAGCCCAGGCACCAGCCGATAGCGATCAGGAAGATGTATTCGTGAAAAGCATCGAACCTGGTTAGCAGTTTTAGTAACACGAATTTCACAAACAGAAATGCTACCAGGATTAGAGCGGGGAAGGCGATGACGATGGTGGCAAGTTTAGATGCACCGGATGAACCAAAGAGATCGCCGGTAATCACCAGCAAGGCAATAATGGCGATGAGGTCCTGGATCAGTAACAGACTCACCACGAGCTCGCCCGTGTGACGATGATGCAGGACAGTTGTTGGCAAGAGCTTGATGCCGATAATCGTGCTGGAAAACATCAGTGCGATGCCAATAATAAGGCATTCGATAGTGGTGTAGCCGAAGAGAGTACCCACCAGAAAACCAAGACCAAAAAACGATGCGGAGCTAAGTAGGCCAACAAACAAGGCATCTTTGAGCATATTGCCCAGCTTCGACGGTTGCA
Organism: Pseudomonadales bacterium; assembly: GCA_029941905.1. Taxonomy (GTDB): domain Bacteria; phylum Pseudomonadota; class Gammaproteobacteria; order Pseudomonadales; family Azotimanducaceae; genus JAHRVQ01. Next base: position 2,057 of record JAPYTQ010000028.1, read on the forward strand.
TATCAAGACCCAGCAAGAATAGCAGGAAAATGATGCCTATCTTCGCGATGCTGCTAATCAATGTCGGATCTGAAATTAACGATGTCGCAGAGGGGCCAAGCAGGATTCCAATGGCAATGTAAGCAACGATCAACGGCTGACGGGTAAAAAGAGCGATTGTGGCAAGAACCGCCGCAGAGGTAAAAATCAGAAAAAAAGAATATAAAAGAGGATCGCTTTCCATACGTCGATACTATGCGATTAGCGCTTCAAACTGTAGCCTTGGCCGATTTATTAGCTTGCAGCTTGTTAGCCTTATCTATTTACGGTGCCTGAATAAGGGCTCGGGCCGATCAATTGTTCCCTGGTAGTTGTGACTGAAGTGTTTTAACCCGCTCAGGGACTGTTCGAGGTCTTGCCCCTCTGCCATATCAAAGGCATTGATGCCACAGCTCAGCATTTGTTCCAATTGATCACGGCGCACGTCTCCTACCGCCCTGATTTCGCCCTTGTAGCCAAACTTGCGCCTCAGAATGTTGGCACTTGAGTATGCTCTGCCGTCCCCAAAGGCAGGAAAGTTCAGCGCAATGATGGGCAACTGATTTACCACGGCTTCGATATCCTCTACATCTTCACCAGCGTCAATCCAGACCCCAATGTCATTGCGGCCTTTGATTACTGCGCTGTTTTCCAAAAAAAACGCCAACGGCAATAAAACATTATTTGCCCTGATGTCCACGTTTTCTGCATCGACCAGTTCAAATGGACTCTCTGTAATGGTCTTGTCTTTTATGATGGTGGGCATGATTTATAGTCTTGTTTATACTTCTATCAGTTTCAGTAAGCTGGCTTTTTAAACCGGGTAAACAGCATCTTTGAACGGTTGGATGCCGATTCGGTTGTAGGTCTCAACGAATTGTTCACCATCCTCACGCTGTTCAACATAGAGGTTAACCAGTTTTTGTATAATTTCCGGGATCGCTTCCTGAGAAAACGAAGGCCCCAGGATTTTCGCCAAAGCTGTATTGGAAAGGGAAGATCCACCGATTGACACCTGGAAGAATTCCTGCCCCCTCTTGTCAACTCCGAGGATTCCGATGTTACCCACGTGGTGATGTCCGCAGGCATTCATGCAGCCTGAAATATTGAGATCCAGGTCGCCGAGATCATGCAGATAGTCCAGGTCATCAAACTTCCGCTGAATCGCTTCTGCAACCGGTATGGATTTAGCGTTAGCGAGAGAACAATAGTCCCCGCCAGGGCAACATATCATATCCGTTAACAATCCCAGGTTAGGGGTAGCAAGATCGGCGGCACAGAGTTCTTTCCACAAGGCAAACAGGTCTTGCCTGCACACATCAGCCAGGGTGACATTTTGTTCGTGGGTAACTCGGACCTCACCAAAGCTATACTTATCGGCAAGGTCAGCGATGGTATCAAATTGCTCGTCGGTGAGATCGCCAGGCGCGACACCTGTTTTCTTTATGGCAAGATTGACAATCGTGTAGCCAGACTGCTGGTGTGCTTTAACGTTTCGTTCGACCCAGGTGCTAAATGCAAGGTTCTCCTGGATCCGATAATCAAACTCATCACTTTCATCCGTCAATTCCAGATAGTCAGGCCGGGTAAAGGATGATTTCGCCCGATTGATCTCGGTATCGTTAAGTGTTCCAGGACCATCTTTGATGGTTTGCCATTCCTCTTCGACCTTTTGTGCAAAGACTTCCGGTTTCATGGCACGAACCAGAATTTTGATCCTGGCTTTGTACTTGTTGTCCCGGCGACCGTAGCGATTGTAGACCCGAAGTACCGCTTCAATATAGGTAAGCAGGTGTCGTTTTTCGAGAAAGTCCTTGATCACGGAACCGATCACGGGTGTTCTGCCTAACCCGCCACCTGCAAGGATCTGGAACCCGACTATGGAATCCCGTTCGATCATTCTTACGCCGATATCATGCACCTGTACTGCCGCCCTGTCTTCACGGGCACCGGTGACTGCGATTTTGAATTTTCTGGGTAACCAGTTGAATTCGGGGTGAAAGGTCGACCACTGTCGAATCAGTTCTGCCCAGGGTCGGCTATCCTCTATTTCATCGACAGCGACACCAGCGTACTGGTCGCCTGTGACATTTCGAATACAGCTGCCACTGGATTGGATGGCATGCATCTCGACGGATGCCAGTTCCTTCAATATGTCTGGTACCTCTTCGAGCTTAGGCCAATTCAGTTGTATATTCTGTCGGGTACTTAGATGAGCATAGCCCTTATCATAGTGACGTATAATATGCGCCAGCTTGCGAAGCTGAGTGCTGGATAACATGCCGTAAGGTACCGAGATTCGCAACATGGGTGCCAGTCTTTGAATATACAAACCGTTGCGCAGCCTTAATTGCTGAAATTCTTCTGCGGACAGCTCACCTGCGAGAAAACGATCAGTTTGTTCTCGATATTGCTCAGCGCGCTCATTGACCATCGCATGGTCATAATCATCATAGATATACATGTGTTTTGCTTAAAATTTAGGAGATGGAAGAATTTGCTGTTCGCAGGGCGTCAAAATACCAGCTTGAGCGCGGTTATAAAACTACTGTTTTTCTATATCGATAGATTCATGGTGTATATGGCCAATAGCAGATTGAGCAGGATCATCTTTTGTTTGGAGAAGACTGGAACTGGCGAGTCTGCGATTAGCCCCGTATAATCCGGCACATCTCAATGTGACGGGTTTTATTCAATGACAGAAAATGAAAATACCAGCGAACATGATGCTGACAGTGTCGTCGACGCCATAAGTATCGTGTTCCTCATACTTATCGTCGTTTGCGCAATTGTTTACTGGGTTTCCAATCAGTAGGACTGATATATATAGTGTGATCCTCTGAGCTAGCCTTGATCTGCCAAAACCAATACTGGAATCCGCTACGAATACGGTATGTCTTTATCTGGACTCGTACCGCACGTATATGTGCACTCAAATTTTGCGTCCCTGCCTCGGCGCCCCCGCAATATAGTCCTGATAAAGACGTATCGTACTCTTTGCTCCCAGGCGACGCTCCATCTTAGCGCTAACTGGCCGTTTGACGTTCGGCGGTCCAACGCACCTCTTTGCCCTCTTTGGGTGTATCCGGAATCAACTGCGACAGCAGCAGTGAACAGGCTGCGATTAAGGCACCAATCACAAAAACTGCACCATGATTAATGACCCATACCAGACCCAGTAGCGCAGGTAGGATCACCGCTGCAATATGGTTGATCGTAAAACTGATACCCGCGGTGGCGGATATGTCTGCCGGGTCTGCGATTTTCTGGAAGTAAGTCTTGATAGCGATAGCCATTGAGAAAAATATATGATCGAGAATGTATAGCACCACGGCCAGGGTGGCATTGTCGACGATGGCATAGGTCAGAAAGATCCCGATTAACCCCATGTATTCAAGCGTCAGGGCTCGTCGCTCGCCGATGAAGCTAATCAATTGACCAATCTTTGGGGCGAACCAGATATTGATCGCCGAATTAACCAGTACCAGCAATACCATGTTTTCCAGCGGAAAGCCGAATTTCTGTACGAGCAGAAAGCCCGCAAACACCGTGAAGATCTGTCGCCTTGCACCGGCAAGAAAAGTGAGTGCGTAGTACAACCAGTAACGTTTGCGAAGAAACAATTCGTTGCGCTGGACGACACTGTCTTCAAAGTGTGGAATGGCAAACCAGCAGAAAAAGGCGATGGCCATGGTCGCAGTACCGGCGATCAGGTAGATGACGATATAATTGGGTTCAAGTACTTGAAGAACAAGATAAAGACTACCCAGACAAGCCAATGTGGCGAAGGAGCGTACACCGATAATTTGACCCAATACCCTGGGCGCCTCGTGTTTGTCCAGCCATTGCAGGCTGAGCGACGTCTGCATCGTTTCGAGGTAGTGGAATCCTATCGACATCAGCACCGTTGTTAGATATAGACCGATGATACTGGGAAAGAACCCGGTTAATGCGGTACCCAGGCCAAGCAGTAACAGGGACAGTATGGCAAAGTTTTGTTGCTTGATGAATAAGAGAACATAGATGACAGTAAATGCAAGGAAACCGGGAATTTCCCGCAGGCTCTGCAGCATGCCAATATCCTTGCCCGTGAATGCTGCAACTTCTACGGTGAAATTGTTGAGCAACGTCTGCCAAGCTGAAAATGCGACCGGGCTGGCAGCGGCGAGTATAAACAGTAAGGTTTTACGGTTTCTAAGAGATTCTTTCACGCCAAAACCAGATTCACCACGCCAATGATACTAAGTACAAACAGCAGGGTAAAAACCAGCCCGCCGATAATAAATACAATGGGCTTACCATTGGCAAAATCCCGCTCCTGGTTCGCCTGTGTCTGCACACCAAAGGCTGCAGCGACCACGCTGAGGGCTATTTGCAGGAACGTGGGTGGCTTGCTCTGTATGGAATCCGGGTAGGGAGCCTGATCCAGCTCACGATCTGAGTCCCGGGGATCTTCAGAATCGGCCATGAGGTTTCCTGTACATCAATAAATAGTTCGCCATAGTGTAACAAAATGCCGCTATTGGTAAACGAGCACCGGCGATAACCAGCGTTCGACTTCACTGACTTCCATCTTCTTCCTTTTTGCATAGTCTTCGACCTGGTCCTTGTCGATTTTTCCCAACCCAAAATAGCGTGAATCCGGGTGAGAGAAATAGAAACCACTGACAGACGCAGCGGGGGTCATTGCGTAGTGCTCGGTTAAATCCACGCCGAGATTTTGGGTTGCACCCAGAAGCTCAAACAATGGACCTTTTTCGGTATGGTCCGGGCACGCGGGATAACCTGGCGCAGGCCGTATACCCTGATAGGATTCCTTGATCAACTCTTCGTTGGTCCTGGATTCATCTTCTGCATAACCCCAGAATTCCCTTCGAACTCTCTCGTGCATTCTTTCTGCAAAAGCTTCCGCCAGTCGGTCAGCAATGGATTTGAGTAAAATCGCATTGTAATCATCGTTATCCGCTTCATATTCTGCTGCCAGTGCCCCAACACCATGACCTGTACTGACCACAAAGCCACCGACATAATCTTTCAAACCCGTATCCACAGGCGCGACATAATCGGCCAGGCAAAAATTTGGTTGTTCATTGGGTTTGTCAGTCTGCTGGCGAAGATGATGCAAACATTGATCAGGTCGAGTACGTTCATCATCTTTAAACAATACAATATCGTTATGCTGAGTACTGTTGGCAGGCCAGAATCCGATCACCGCATTTGCTTTAATCAGTTTCTTACTAACAATTTCCTTAAGCATTTGCTGTGCATCGTTGAATAACGATGTTGCTGTTTCTCCCACCAGCTCATCTTCAAGTATGCGCGGAAACTTTCCCGCGAGTTCCCAGGTAATGAAAAATGGAGTCCAATCGATGTAGTCGATTAATTCCTCGATCGGGTAGTCTTCGAAGACTCTGGTCCCCAGGAATGACGGTTTTGGTGGCGAGTAATTCTGCCATTGTACGGGGCTTCGGTTGTCAACGGCATCTATAAACCGCAACACGTTTCCTTTCGGTCGTCGATTTTTATTTCTGATGCGAATCTTCTCGTATTCTTCCCGGATGCTTTTGCAGTAGTCTGGTTTCAGCTCGTCACTCATTAGCTTGGTAGCAACACCCACAGCCCTGGAGGCATCAGCGACATAAACCGTTGATTCCGATTGGTAGCAGGGTTCTATTTTTACAGAAGTATGCGCCTTGGATGTTGTCGCACCCCCAATCAACAGCGGCAATTTAATTTGCAGGCGTTCCAATTCGGACGCGACATGAACCATTTCATCAAGCGAAGGGGTGATCAGCCCGCTCAGGCCGATGATGTCGACGTTTTCTTCCTGGGCTGCCTTGAGAATTTTGTCGCTGGAGACCATCACCCCAAGATCAATGACCTCATAGTTATTACACTGCAGCACAACACCCACGATGTTCTTGCCAATATCATGTACATCACCCTTGACAGTCGCCATCAGGATCTTGCCCTTGGTACGGTTTTTTGCGTCCTTCTCATCTTCAATATAAGGTTCAAGGTACGACACCGCCTGTTTCATAACCCGCGCGCTTTTAACTACCTGTGGCAAAAACATTTTTCCAGCACCGAACAGGTCTCCAACCCGGTTCATTCCGTCCATTAGAGGTCCTTCTATGACTTCCAGGGGGCGGTCGAATTGTGTTCGGGCGGCTTCAGTGTCTTCAATGATGTAAGTATTGATGCCTTTCACCAGCGCATGAGCCAATCGTTCAGCTGGATCAGCCTCGCGCCAGGTGAGGTCTTCGATTTTTGCGCTTGATCCTCTGCCTGCAAAACGTTCCGCGACTTCTAACAAGGCTTCTGTGGCGTCGTCACTTCGATGCAGAATGACGTCTTCTATCTTGTCACGTAATTCTAGCGGTATTTCTTCATAGATGGCCAGCTGTCCGGCATTGACAATACCCATGGTCAACCCGGCTTTGATGGCGTGGTATAGGAACACCGCATGTATCGCCTCGCGTACCTGGTTGTTCCCCCGGAACGAAAAGGAAACGTTGCTAATCCCGCCGGATATTTTTGCCAGCGGCAGGCTCCTGGTAATGAATTCACAAGCATCAATAAAGTCTTTGCCATACAGATTGTGCTCCTCGATACCGGTTGCAACCGCAAAGACATTGGGGTCGAATATAATATCCTGGGGCTCGAATCCCACATCGTTAACCAGGATGTCATAAGACCTTTGACAAATTTGTTGCTTGCGCTGCAGGCTGTCGGCCTGTCCATCTTCATCAAAAGCCATAACAATGACTGCAGCGCCATGCTTACGGCAGATAGATGCCTGTTCCTTGAATTCAGCTTCGCCCGCTTTGAGGCTGATGGAATTGACGATGGACTTACCCTGCAGGCACTTTAATCCAGCCTCGATAATTTCCCACTTCGAGGAATCTACCATGACAGGTACTCGGCTGATATCAGGCTCCGCGGCAATCAGGTTGAGAAAATGAACCATGGCTGCTTTTGAATCAAGCATGCCTTCGTCCATATTGATGTCAATAATCTGCGCGCCGTTGTTAACTTGTTGTAAGGCAACATCCAATGCCTCTTCATAACTTTCTTCACGGATCAGGCGAGCAAATTTTGCGGAACCGGTGACGTTGGTTCGTTCGCCTATATTAACAAACAGCGAATCCTGATTGATACGGAAGGGTTCCAGCCCGCTTAATAAACAATCCGTGGTGGTCTGTGCAAATTTTCGGGGCGAATGAGTTGCAGAAATACGAGTAAACTCCTCGATATGTTCCGGGGTTGTGCCACAGCAGCCACCGATAATATTTACGAGACCAGAGGATAGGTAACTTTCCATTGAAGTCACCATCTCGGGAATGGTTTCGTCGTACTCGCCGAATTCGTTGGGTAGACCGCGGTTTGGATATGCGCTGACGTAACAGTCGGCAACTTTGGAAATGTCTTCGACATAGGTTCTAAGTTCGTCCGCACCGAGCGCGCAGTTAAAACCAACTGATATTGGATTGGCATGCCGAATGGAAGCCCAGAACGCCTCGACAGTCTGGCCGGATAGCAATCGACCACTGGCGTCTGTAATAGTGCCGGAGATCATGATGGGATACTCGGTATCCAGTGATTCAAAAACAGAAAGTGCCGCATAGATTGCTGCTTTTGAGTTCAACACGTCAAACACGGTTTCGATTAATATGATGTCGACACCGCCTTCGATGAGGGCTGTGATTGCTTCTGAATAGTCCTCCACCAAGTCATCGAAGGTAACACTGCGGTAGCCTGGATCATTGACGTCGGGGGACAGGCTGGCAGCGCGGGTAGTAGGTCCCACGGCACCGGCTACAAACCTGGGTTTGTCCGGAGTTGCTACCTCGTCAGCTGCTTGCCGCGCGAGTCTGGCGGCTTTAAAGTTTATTTCGCGGGCGTAGTCCTCCAAATCGTAGTCTGCCTGGGAAACGCGATTGGCTGTAAACGTGTTGGTTTCGATAATATCCGAACCACTACGGAGGTATTTCAAGTGGATGTCTTTCAGCGCAACCGGCATCGTCAGGGCAAGAAGTTCGTTGTTACCTTTGAGATCAGTAGGATGATCGACAAAACGCGAACCGCGAAAATCGGACTCTGTCAGTTTCAGGTCCTGGATCATGGTGCCCATGGCACCGTCCATGACTAAAATGCGTTGGCTGAGGTGTTCTTTGAAGAGCTGGTACTTCGATGACTGTTTCATTTTTACTAACTCTTGGGTCCAGGGCCGGGGTGCCCGGGGCTTTAATATCGCTGCAGTTTAGCAGCTATCTTTACAGTCCGATTTGAAGATCTTATGGGATAAGCATGAATGATCTTCATAGTTCCTCACTGTCAGGATAAGTCTCCAGGTAATGGAAAACCCCTGTAAAAGCAGGGGCTTACATAGATAAGTTGGCGCAGGCACGCTTGATTCAGTAAACTTCTCTTTTACATTAAAATTATGCAGGTGCATCGAGGCCTCCCATGGTTGAAGTTACAGAAAGAGCGCAGGAATATTTTGTCGAACTGCTGTCCAAGCAGGAAGCGGCAGATATCGGCATCCGGATCTTTATCACAGATCCTGGTACCCCAATGGCCGAGACTTGTATTGCCTACTGTAAACCAGGCGAAGAGCAGGACGATGATATCCCGGTTGAGTACAAGGGCTTTACCGGCTGGATTGACAGTCGCAGCCAGACGTTCCTGGAAGATGCCCTGGTGGATTTTGCGGAAGACAGAATGGGTGGGCAGTTAACCATCAAGGCGCCCAACTCGAAGGTACCGCAGGTATCCGATGACAGTCCCCTGGAGGACAGGATCAATTACATACTTCATAGTCAGGTTAATCCTGGTCTGGCTTCACATGGTGGTATGGTTAACCTGGTTGAGATTGTTGATGAGGACATTGCGGTGCTGCAATTTGGTGGTGGGTGCCAGGGTTGCGGTATGGTCGATATGACATTGAAAGACGGTGTTGAGAAGACGTTGCTGGAACAATTGCCGCAATTGAAAGCGGTGAGGGATGTGACGGATCACACGGTTACCGAGAATGCTTTTTATAAATAAGAGGGTGGGTGAAGGAAAGAAATCTGCAACAGATAAAACTCAGCTCAGTTGAGATTTTTCTGATCAATCCGCGTTGAAAGGAAAGACCTTCCTTTCCTTTCAACGCTACTACCTTCTTATCTCAAAATACTGTTCTAGTCTCAAGCCTTCGTTGTCTTCCATGGACTCGTGTACGAACTGTTCGGCTCAGCCTGTCTTCGCTAACGAGTCCGCCGGGGTGAGGGGCTGTCGATCTGCCAGCACATCTTTGACCTGGGTCCTGAGACCCCGGATCATTTCCTCGGTCTTTTTCCAGTCGACACAAGCATCGGTTACTGACACGCCATACGCCAGTTTGGATCTGTCTTGAGGGATCTTCTGGTTTCCGGCGTGAATGTTACTTTCTATCATGAAGCCGATGACGGAGCGGTTTCCCTGTTTGATTTGCTCGGCAACATCACTCAAGACGTTGGCTTGCCGTTCATGGTTCTTTTCCGAGTTGGCATGGCTGCAGTCAACCATTACGTTGGCTGCAATACCGGCTTTGAGTAACCGTTGCTCACAGTGGCTGACGTTCTCTGCATCGTAGTTTGTTGTTCCGCCACCGCCGCGTAAGACAATGTGGGCATGACCATTGCCTTTCGTGTGTATTACTGACACTTCTCCCTGGTGGTTGATACCCAGGAAGCGATGGGGAGCCGAGACAGATTGTAGTGCATTGATGGCAACCTCAAGACCGCCGTCAGTGCCATTTTTGAAACCCACTGCTGAGGATAAACCACTGGCCATTTCTCTGTGGGTCTGGGATTCTGTGGTTCGCGCTCCAATCGCGCTCCAGGCAATCAGATCCTGCAAAAACTGGGGAGAGATGGGGTCCAGTGCTTCTGTCGATGTCGGCATTCCCATTTCAGACAAGTCTGCCAGCAAATTACGCCCAAGAAAGAGGCCTTCTGAAATGTTGAAGGAATCGTTCAGGTGTGGGTCATTGATGAAGCCTTTCCAGCCAATGGTGGTCCTGGGTTTTTCGAAGTACACCCGCATCACCAGAAAAAGCGTATCGGACACTTCCTCAGCCAGGGCTTTTAACCGCCGGGCGTAGTCCAACGCGGCATCTATGTCGTGAATTGAGCAGGGTCCGACAACCAGAAACAAGCGCGGATCCTTGCGATCAATAATATTCTTGATCGTTATTCGAGCGTTGGAGACAGTCGCCAGGGCATTTTCAGAAATAGGCACTTTGTGCTTTAACCGCTCCGGTGTTATCAGCTTTTCTTCACTTAACACGTTTAAGTCATCCACTTTGATCTTGGTCATTGTCCAGCCCCGCTTTGCGCTGTCTGCTTGATTCAAAAAAAAACCCCGGTAGACGACGCCTATCGGGGTTTCCTGTAGGCGGTTCGACCGCCTGTTTTGGTTAAAGCGATCTAACTATTATCGAAATAGTAAAAGCCCAGCCAAAAGTAATCTGCACGCATGGTGTCAGATCTAGCCGGGGCTGAGTGTGTAAATCGCTTTGTCATATTCTTATTCATCGCGGTTATCATAACGTCAGAATTCCACCTTGCAAGTGTTTTCTCATTTGGTCAGATAAACCACATCCGCATCGTTGAAGTCACGCAAGCTGGAAACGATGACAGTTTGGCCTTCGGTTAGACCAGACAGTGCCTCAACACGGCTGACACTGATCATGTCTATTTCGACTCACGCCGGGCAGCAATTTGCGCAAGATCAACTTTTTGCTGGTTCCCCAGGTCAGTTTTTCTAGCCTGGATCTGTTGCCGTTTTTAACTGATTCGACAAAAATAGTTTTAACAACAATGGTTTGACATTACCGCCCAGCTGCATACCATGCGTTTTGGAATTTAACTGCATGATGTAAGGAACTTGTCTGGTGGAGCTGGATCTTTCCATAGCTGGTATTGCCGCTCTGTTAATAGCTGGCCTGATTGCCGGTTTTATCAATACCCTGGCGGGGGGCGGCTCAATGCTCACCTTACCTGCCTTAATGATGATGGGAATGCCTGCGGATATAGCCAATGCGACCAACCGTGTTGGCGTGTTGCTGCAGTCGCTGGTGGCAGTGAAAGGATTCAGGAAGTACGATCGTCTTGATTCAGCTGCGATTGTTCCAATGCTTGCTCCAACACTGGTTGGGGCCGTGTTGGGTGCATTGATGGCATCGTATCTGCCGGTCTGGCTTTTAAAACCCACCTTGTTGGGGAGCATGATAGCGATGGCACTGGTGATGTTGATCCGTCCGGACATGGTTGCGCCTGCCGATGGGACCTCCGCATTGAGTGTCAGGGAGAAGCCAGCCGCAGCCTTTGGGTTGTTTTTTGCTGGCGTCTATGGTGGTTTTGTCCAGGCCGGGGTTGGATTTATATTACTGGCAGCGCTGGCAGGTGGCTTACGCTATGATCTGGTTCGGGCAAACGCATTAAAAATGGTAGCCACGGCGGTACTGAGTGTTGTTGCCCTGTTCATCTTTATCGCCCGGGACCAGGTATATTGGATACCGGGGCTTATTTTAGCCGCGGGCACAATGGTGGGCGCGTCGGTTAGTGTTCGATTCGCGATCAACGTGTCACAGACCACTCTAAAATGGTTACTTTTTGTTATGGTTTGTATTACCTGTGGTGGTGCCTTGTTTTTGTAATAACTTACTGAGTTTAAGTGAACTAAATGTCGGAAGATCCTGAAAAATATCCATCTAATTTCATCCGAAACATCATCGAAAAGGATGTCGCGGACAACAGGAACAGCGGTAACGTGGTTACCCGCTTTCCGCCGGAGCCCAATGGTTATCTACACATCGGCCATGCGAAGGCGATCTGCCTGAGTTTTGGTGTCGCCAGGGAGTTTGGCGGTGTCACCTACCTGCGATTTGATGACACCAACCCGGTGAAAGAAGACACTCGCTATATTGATGCCATCAAGGAAGATATTTCCTGGCTTGGATTTGAGTGGCGCGAAGTCCGTAATGCGTCGGATTACTTTGAGCAACTTTACCAGTTTGCAGAAAACCTGATTAAGCAAGGTAAGGCTTATGTCGATTCCAGCAGTGCCGAAGAAATCCGGGTAAACAGGGGCACGTTGACTTCTGCCGGTAAAGAGAGCGCTGACAGAAGTCGGACAATTGACGAAAATCTTGATCTGTTTCGCCGTATGCGTGCCGGAGAGTTTGAAGACGGAGCGCAGGTCCTGCGACTCAAAATCGACATGGCATCACCCAACATTAATATGCGGGATCCTGCGATCTACAGGATCCTTCATACCGAGCATCATCAAACCGGTGACACCTGGTGCATCTATCCCTTGTATGACTACACCCATTGCATTTCAGATTCATTGGAGGGCATCACCCATTCGTTGTGCGATCTCAGTTTTGAAGACCATCGCCCTTTGTATGACTGGGTACTGGATGAATTGAAAATGAACTGTCATCCGCAGCAAATCGAATTCTCGCGACTCAATTTGCAGTACACCGTGATGAGCAAGCGTAAATTAAAACAACTCGTCGAAGAGAAGCTGGTGGATGACTGGGACGACCCGCGCTTGCCGACAATTGCAGGTTTAAGGCGCAAGGGGTACACACCCGCGTCCATTCGCGACTTTTGCCGCCGCATAGGCGTGACCAAGAGTGACAATAATGTAGAACTGGCATTGCTGGAGAGTTGCATCAGGGATGATCTGGGAGATACAGCACCGCGAGTCATGGGCGTACTGAACCCGCTAAAGCTGGTACTGGAAAATTACCCTGAAGACAAGACAGAGGAACTGACCGTTGCCAATCACCCGAAAGATGAATCCATGGGGACGCGTAAGCTGTGTTTTTCCCGTGAAATCTACATCGACAGGGAGGATTTTCGCGAAGCAGCCAATCGCAAGTACAAACGACTGGTCGCAGGTGGTGAGGTCCGGTTGAGATATGGCTACGTGATTAAGGCCAATGAAGTTATCAAGGATGAACAGGGCAACATCATCGAACTGCGCTGCAGTTATGATCCGGACACCCTGGGTAAGAATCCGGAAGGGCGAAAGGTCAGGGGGGTCATCCACTGGGTGTCTGTGCAACATGCGTTGCCCGCCGAAGTGAGATTGTATGAACCTTTGTTTACCGTCGATTTTCCCGATGCGTCTGATGAGGACTATCATGACCTGATAAATCCGACATCCCTGACCGTTAAACAAGCCTTCGTTGAGCAAAGCCTGAAAGAGGCGACTATCGAGCAGCGGTTTCAATTCGAGCGGGAAGGGTACTTCTGTATTGATCGCAAGCATTCAAAAACTGACGCACTGGTTTTCAACCAAATCGTCGGCCTGCGTGATTCATGGGCGAAAATAGAAAAATCATCCTCTTAAATACTCTTAACTAAAGAAGGAGAGTTACCAATGAAGTTTGGATTAATACCCGTCAATATCGGCGTACAGTCAACGGAACAAATGATTGGCCTTGCGCAGCTTGCAGAGAGTCGTGACTTTGAATCGGTCTGGACCTTCGAACATGTGATCATTCCGATGGATTACCAGTCAAAATATCCCTACAACGAATCTGGCAAGATGGGCGCGGATCCCGAGGCAAATCTTATCGACCCGCTTATTGCACTGGCGGCAATTGCCAGCCAGACCACGACGCTGCGACTGGGTACCGGGGTCAATATTCTCTCCCAGGTTAATCCCCTTTATATGGCAAAACAGGCGGCGAGTCTGGATATGATCTCGAACGGCCGGTTTATGTTGGGTGTGGGCATTGGCTGGCTGCGGGAAGAGTTTGAAGCCCTGGGTGTCCCTTACGAAAAACGTGGTGCGAGATTTGATGACTATGTTACCGCGATCCGAAAAGTCTGGTCCGGGGACGTGGTCGAGCACCAGAGTGAATTTGTCAGCTGGTCCAATTTCAAAAGTTATCCGATTCCTGTCCAGAATCCCATGCCCGTAGTCATGGGTGGTATCAAGGGGAAGATCCATGAGCGTATTGCTAAACACGGCAACGGCTGGTTTGCACCGACGACGGATATCAGCGAGCTCACCGGTCATATGGACAAGATCAAAACCTGCTGTGACAGCATTGACCGTGATTTCGCGGAGATTGAGATTACCTGCATGTGGCCAGGATTTGGTGGCAAGGAAGCCGTGCAGGGATTGGCAGATGCAGGTGTTCACCGATTGGTTGTTCCCCTGATGGCACTGGGTGAAGATCCTGTCGCTGGGATCAACAAGCTTGCGGACGATGTCATTGCCTGACCTGCGCATGATCAGCAATGTGAAGGTGTTATGACGGTGAGCCTGACCATAGACATAGAGACGATCAGGTTAGCGCACGAGAGGATCAGACCCTACGTTCATCTAACGCCTGTGCTGACCAGCAATCTCCTCAACGAGCTTGCAGGGGCGCAGCTTTTTTTTAAGGCTGAACACCTGCAGCGAGTCGGTGCTTTCAAGATGCGTGGCGCGGTGAATGTGGTTTTTTCTCTCGACCCGACAGAGGCAGAAAATGGTGTTGCCACCCATTCCTCGGGAAATCATGGTGCCGCTTTATCCTGTGCAGCCGGTTTGCGAGGAATACCCGCATTTATCGTGGTTCCGGCGAATGCAAACCAGGTCAAGAAAGACGCGATACGATCCTATGGCGGTAAAATTATCGAGTGCGAGTCAACGCTTGCAGCCCGCCAGAAAACGTTAAACGAAGTCGTGGCTGAAACCCATGCGCTGTTTGTTCCGCCTTATGATGATGCAGGGATTATTTGCGGCCAGGGCACCGCCGCACTCGAATTGCTTGATGCGGTTCCTGATCTGGATTCGTTGATAACACCCGTCGGTGGTGGCGGTCTGTTAGCAGGGTCAGCCACGGCCGCAAAAGGCCTCGGTGAAACAGGTGTCTATGGCGCCGAACCGGAACAGGCGGACGATGCCTATCGTTCGTTCAAAAGCGGCGTCCGGGTGACCGAGCATACGCCTGAGACGATGGCCGATGGATTGCAAACCACGCTGGGGGCATTGAATTTTGAAATCGTGCGGGAAAAGGTGGATGACATTCTGCTTGTCAGTGAGACAGAAATTGTCAGTGCAATGCGACTTATCTGGACTCGAATGAAACAGGTGGTTGAACCCTCGTCAGCCGTCACACTTGCCGCTGTGCTGAGAAATCCAGACACCTTCAGGAATAAAAAAGTAGGCCTGATCCTCACAGGAGGCAATGTCGATCTGGATCACCTGCCTTTTTGACGACAGAATCTGCATGTCTGTCTGGCGGCGATTCCCGATGGACTGCTCGGTACATTGCGACAGATTCTGCAGGAAACTGTTTAACCGCGATTCCTGATGATATCAGGGATCTCTCCCGGCTCCGGAAACCGGTGCAGACTGTACTTGGAAAACAGCAATTCTCCGTCGACCACAACGTCGAATATCCCGTTGCCTTCACCTGACAGTGTTGCTTTCACGCCAAAATCTGATTCCAGTTCCGCCGCCAGACTGGCCGCGTTGGGTTTGTAATTTCACTGTGCGCAGTAGTGTATCTCGACATTCATGTTGATCTCTCTCAGTTTGGTTAGGATGTAGATGAAGCAGTAGCGGGTTTGTGAAACTCGATGACGTTGTCGGCAGGTTCAGCTTTATGTTATCAGAGCCATTCAGGATGAAATTGATATTAACACCTGAGGGATGTTCCATTATCGCAACGGGTTCAGGTCCGACGGGTCCGACAATAAACTCGAAGCCGAGCTTTTCGTAAAATTCCCGGGTGATCCCAAGGTGGCTCACCCGTAGGCCAACATGATTGATTCCCGTGATTTCTTTCATCAAACAACGACCCTCGACGGTGTTAAATCACAACCAGCCACAGGGCCGCACCGGTTAAATAGCCAAACACCTGGCCCCGGTCCCCGGCACCGCTGTTGAGTTGATTGTTAAGTTCCGTTTGCGGATCACCACCCTGCAGGGTACGCATAATGACGGGTATCTCGAACACACAAACGCTGATAGCCCTGGCAACAACGATCGCCAGCAGGGTGACCCGGCCAGCGTTGTCCAAAGGTACCAGTAAAAATACCAGGAAAACCAGCAGCCAGTTGCCAATGGGACCCCCGAGACTCATGGAGATAAACTGACGCCTGCTGTTCTTCTCGAAGTTAAAGCCAAACAGAAACTGATTTTTTATCTCTCGAACCATGGGCGAGTAGGATTTTGAGATTCTGGCTCCGGCGAAGTGCCCCCATTCATGGAATATGACAGCCAGAAATGATCCGGCGACCAGTGCATTGATGATGCTGACAATATTGGCTATCAGCAGATCCGTGGTTACGAACCATGTGTCCGCAGCGGCCCAGAGCGTAATCAAAGCCAGGGCGGCAATGCCGTGGTACTTTCCTGCCTGCCTGAACCGCTGCCAGTCCGACATTTTTGGCGCCGTACCGGAAGCTGTGCTTTGTATCTCAGTTGTTGTAGTGGTTGCGGCTTCAGACATGGATCTACCCCTGATGGTGGTATAGGGGATTATTGCATAGTCGGGCAGGGACTATCGAGGGCGGGACGATTCAGGCTAGGGAGTATCGTGACACTGGAATGAAACTCTTGTTCATTATGAGTTATTGCGGTTTTAATTCACGGGTCACACGGTTAGAATTCGCTCCTTCACATGACTGGCGATTTACCGGTAAATCCGGTATCAGGTGGGATTAACCACCGGGAAGTGTGAGGTAATCCTCGACTACAGAGAAATGCCGTTCGCCTGGGCGCCCACACTTAAGAATCTTTGGGAGAATGCCCATGACATCCAATCTCGACTATTTAAAGAAGAATGACCCTGCCGTGTATAGCGCCTTGGAAGGCGAACAAGAACGACAGCGTGCCGGTATTGAGCTCATTCCGTCGGAAAATTACACTTTCCCTGAGGTACTCGCCTCACTGGGTAGCGTGTTTACCAATAAATATTCGGAAGGCTACCCTGGTCGTCGTTACTATGGTGGTCAGGAATTTACCGACCAGATAGAAAACCTGGCGAGGGAGCGCGCCAAGGTCGTTTTCCGATGTGAGCATGCCAACGTCCAACCCCTCTCCGGTTCTGCCATGAACCAGGCTGTATACCTGGGTTTGCTGGAGCCCGGAGATACCATTATGGCCATGGATCTTTCCCACGGCGGACATTTGACCCACGGTGCCCCTGTTTCCCATATGGGGAAACTGTTTAATTTCGTTCGTTACGTAACCAATCCGGTAGATGGCTCCATAGACTTTGACAAGGTGCGGGAAGACGCGATCAAGACCCAACCTAAAATGATTCTCGCCGGTTACACGTCCTACCCTCGGGATATTGATTACGTTAAGTTCAAGGAGATAGCAGACGAAGTCGGTGCAATCACCATGACCGATGCCTCACACTTTGGCGGCCTGGTGGCGGGTGGTGCGATGAAGAACCCGTTCGACTTTGGCTTTGACATTGTGACAACCACTACTCATAAAAGCTTAAGGGGTCCGAGAGGCGGCATGGTGCTGTGCAAGAAGGAGTTTGCCTCTAAGATCGACAAGTCAGTGTTTCCAGGCTTGCAGGGCGGGCCGCATATGAACGTTATTGCCGCTATTGCCTCCACTCTTTTACTGGCCCAGGGAGACGACTTTAAACAGTATGCAGCGCAGGTGTTAAAAAACGCGAAGACACTGGCCCAGGCTTTAATGGATCGACAAGCCACCCTGGTCACCGGTGGCACCGACAATCATATGATGGTCGTTGACACAACGATCAGCTACGGCATCAATGGTAAGGTAGCGGAGGAAGTGTTGGACAAGGCCGCTATCACAACCAATAAACAGATTATTCCTGACGATCCTAATCCGCCGTTGCGGCCCAGTGGCATCCGCATTGGCACCCCGGCAGCAACAAGCCGCGGCATGGTCGAAAGCGATATGGAGCAGTTGGCAACCTGGATAGTCAGTTGCCTGCAGGATCCTGAAAACGAGAAGAAGCTCAAGGATACCCGGGCAGAAGTCGAAGCGTTCTGCCGACAATTTCCCGTACCAGGGCTGGAGTAACAGAACTGTGGTCAAGGGCGTTCTGTTTGATTTTTTCGGAACGCTCGTGAATTACAATCCTGATCGCACGTCCCAGACCTACGAGGCGACATTTGAGGTCTTGACATCACTCGGTGTGCGTCAGGATTATCAGTTTTTCCTGTCCACCTCTGACAACCTGTTTGATCGCTTTATGGCTGAGTCAGAAGCAACACAAACCGAGTTTTCCATGCAGCAGGTATTTCAGGTGCTTATGGACCTGCTTGAAGTACCTGTCAAGCAAAGTGAGCTCGATCTGCTGTCAGAAAGTTATACCATCGAGTGGGCAAAAAGTGTTGAACCCATCCCCGGTGTGAAACGATTCCTGTCAAATTTGTCCCAACAGTTTAGACTGGGGCTGATTACCAACACTCACTACACACCAATGATCTATCGACTACTGGGTGAGATGGATATTGAAGAACTGTTTGAAATTGTCTTTACCTCGGTTGATCATGGTAAATCTAAACCTCATCCTGCAATATTCAGTGATGCACTGACGCGGATGGATATTTCGGCAGCGGATGTGGTTTATGTGGGCGATAGTTACCAGGCAGATTACAAGGGAGCGACCGCAATAGGTATTAACTGCTACCTGATTGGAAAACACGCCAGGGTTCCAGTGGAATATCAGATACCTACGGTTCTTGATCTGCCGTTACATCGGTTAAAATAACCAGGAGCCTTGGGCCGTTACAAGTCTCGTATCTGGTAGCGGATTTCAACAACGCAGGCAGTGGAAGCAGCGATAAGAGAGAGGATTTTTTGTGTCGACAGAGTCTGATAGTGAGTCTGCCATACCTGGGAAGGAATTCTTCCTGCCAACCAAGCGCCAGGTTTGGCCAAGAAAAGATGGTTCCCTGAAAGAAATCCCCGCGGACCAGGACGACTTTCCCCATGATCAGGTCACGAAATATACACAGAGTCAAAAGTGGCAATGGTCGGGTCAAAGGGTTTTCTTCTTCTGTGATCTTCATGCCGATGCGGACGCTTTTCTACTATCCCTCGTTGCATCCGGTGGCGTCGTAAGAACCGGTAAAGGTGACGGTGATTTTAAATTGACTACGATGGCCAAAGAAGCACTGTTTATTGTCGGCGGCGACTGTTTCGACAAGGGGCCGAGTACGCTTCGATTGTTGGATGTCATTTACCAACTGAAACAGAAAGGTGCAAAGCTGATTTTGCTGGCAGGCAATCACGATGTGCGTACCTACCTTGGTGTTTTTTATGCCGAGACGAAAGAACCTTTATTTGATCACCTGTTTGTTCGATTGGGGAAAAAAAGTGCGCCTCTGCTGAAGGAAATTTACCAGCGATTCGTCAGTACCGCGGAGGCTCCAAACAAGGTAAATGGCCCGAATAGTGCCGTTGCAAAAGCGATATTGTACCCTGATGAAAACTGGGCTGCCAAGTTCCCAGGAGTCGCAAAAGACTGGATGAACCGGCCGAAGCTGGCAAAGGAAATTCGAAGGGTAAAAGAAAAATCAATCCAGTTTGAGCAGGAACTCGATGAGTTGGACTTGAGTTTCAGCCAGGCTTTCCTGGCCATTGAAAAATTCAAGCAACTGTTCCTTCAACCTGGCGGCAAGTACTTCTGGTTCTATGACAGTATGGAACTGGTACATCGGGAGGGCTCTTACCTGTTCCTCCACGCCGGGCTGGATGATGCGCTGGCGGATCAGATATCAAAAGGCATAGCGGGCGTCAACCGGGAGTTTCGGCAGGCGTTGATTGACGATCCGTTCTCACTTTACCATGGCATCATAGGTAACGCATTTCGGACCAAGTACAGAGGTCCGGACGACGACTTCACCAGCGCAGGTGCGGACGATTTGCATGAAGCGGGTATTCACGCCGTGGTGCACGGTCACCGAAATAATGGCTATGGACAACGGGTCTTACTACGACGTGGCATGATGAATTTCGAATGTGATACCACACTGGACAGAAATACCAGACTTCAAGAAGGCCTGACAGGGATTGGTACAGCCGTGGTTATTTTTGAACCGGACGGTACGGTGCAGGGGATAAGCCGTGATTATCCATACATCAAAGTCTTTAATCCTGGTTATTCGGGCGGAGCCCGCTGATATGCCAATAGACGAGGGTGTCAACGTAGATCTCCAGTTCCTAATTCTCGAGGTCAAAAAGCAGGCTGGTGCTTCCCTTTCTTTTATTCAGAATCCAACGAAACAAAAGCTCAAAAAAATCAGGAGCCGTGAAGACTATGTGGACAATCTGAAAAAAACCCTGGAGAACAAAAGCTATTTCAATCTTCACAAGGAAGAAGAGAAGCGTCAGGTTAACTATTTTCGCGCCCTGATCACCATTGCATCGAACCTTGAACGTTGTGCAGATTTTTTTGAACGTATCGCCGAACAAATGACCTATGTAGAGAACCCGAAGCGTCTGCATCTGTTCGATCTAAAAAAATATTACAAGGTGATTAATCGAAGTCTCGATATTATTCTCCCGGCATTGACGGATCATGATCTAGACCTTGCCCAGGAAATATGTGACAACGAACAAATACTGGATGATCTTTATGATGAGTCCTTTGAAATCATTCGAACCAATCTGCACAAAGGGAAGCAGGTCGATGACATGCTCTGCTCTTTGTTTATCACTCGATACCTTGAAAGGGTGGGGGATTCTTTCCTGAATATTGGGGAGGCCATCCTGGATGTTCATGTGGGTGAAAAAATGGGTATCAAGCAGTTCCGCTATCTGCGTCGCGGCCTGGAATCGCAGAATATTGATATCAGCTCTGAAGATGTTGCATACCTGCCGGTGATGAATACCCGCTCGGGTAGTCGTGTCGCCAAGATAGTCAAAGAAGAAGACGATGGCGAGCGTCAGATTGTTTTCTACAAAGAAGGCATCAAGGAAAAAATCGACCAGGAAGTGGCGGGGCTCAAACTGTGGCAGTCACTTTATCCAGGCAGGACACCGGCAGTGCTTTGGCATGCGAGTCGTCGAGAACGGTCAACCATTTTACTTGAGTACATTGAAGGCAGTGATCTGTTGGAAATTCTCATTAACCAGCGATCCAAAGCAGGGACCTGCATTAAACTGTTATGCACCTCGTTAAAAGATCTCTGGCAAACCAGTATCAAAGACAAACCAGTCAGATCCACCTATATCAGTCAGCTTGTGACCAGAAGATTGGATGTCAAATGGGTTCACGATCATCTGTTCGATGCAGATAAAGACCTGGACTTTATGCTGTCTGAAGCCAGGAAAATGGAACGCAAGATCAGTGCGCCTTTTTCAACATTGATTCATGGTGACTTCAATGTGGATAATATTATCTTCCCTGACGATAACAAGGGTTTGTATTACATCGACGTGCATCGGTCGCGTTATGGAGATTTCACCCAGGATGTGTCGGTTTTTCTCGTGTCGAATTTTCGTATTCCGATCTTCAGCACAGATATCAGGCAACGTCTTAATGACGCGAATGTTCATCTGTACGACGCTGCGCTGCGTTTTGCCCGTAAAAATAACGATGAGACTTTCGAGGCAAGATTAGCCCTGGGATTGTTTCGCTCCCTTATCACTTCAACCCGGTTTTTATTCGATAAGAAATTTTCCGCAGAAATGTTCCAACGTGCAACCATGATTCTGCGAGAGCTGCTGACCTACAAAGATAACCCGGAGAAATTCAAACTGCGCAAAGAGTTTTTTCAGTATGGTTAGACCGGTAAATATTGGTGTGATTGGTATCAAGGGAGCCTGGTCGACTGAAAGCTTGAGCCAACAGTTAAGAAACAAAGGGTCCGGCGGTGCCGTCATCGAAATGCAGGAACTCTCTTACGACCTCTCTCACGATTTCTCTTATGACTTCTCATACGACGGGGGCGATAAATTAGTCTCCCATCCGGATCATGATTTACTGGCGTTTGACGCATTTCTTATTAAAAAGATGGGCCGCGATTACTCCTCGCACCTTATGGAAGAGTTGGAGCTCCTTGAAATGCTGGAGGGTCGCGGCTTGAATTTCTTCCCGTCGCCTCGCAATATCAGGAAGATGATAAGTCGTCTTGGTTGTACCATCCTATTACGCAACAACGACATACCCATGCCGCCGACCTTCATTACCCGATCCATTGATGAGGGTGTAGCCTGGGTTGTTAAGCATGGACCCGCTATCCTAAAACCGCTGTACAGCAGCAGGGCGCGGGGAATGAAAATTTTGCACACCGCAGAGGAGGCGCAGGTCGCGCTATCTGATTTTGTCGCATCCGGAGAGAAGATAATGTATCTGCAGAAAAAACTGGACCTGGCAAACAGCGATTATGGCCTCGTCTTTCTTGGTGGGAACTATGTCGGTGCCTACGCCCGTGTGGGTGACGGGTCCACCTGGCATACCACCACAGAAAGTGGCAGAAAATACGAGCCATATAGCCCGCCACAGGCGTTTATCGACATCGCTGAGCGTGCTCAACGACCTTTTGGACTGGACTTCTGTAGTGTCGATGTCGCGGATAGTGCAGAACTGGGTCCCATTGTTTTTGAGGTTTCAGCCTTTGGCGGCTACAAAGGTTTGTTCGACAGCAGTGGCATTGATGCTTCTGAGCTGGTGGCGGACTATGCGATAGAAAAGTTAATGCGCATGTCTACGCTATAAACGATCTTTTAACTGGAGACTATTGCAGTAACAAGCGGGAGTGCCAGTCAGCGTCTTCTGCTTGAAAGGGCAGCAGGCGAGACAGCAGGGTCGCACCTTCGTTAAGAATCGATTCGCCGGTTGCGATCGACTCAAGGTTCAGCCTGACAAGAGACTCGGTTTTTGATCGCCTGAGGCTGAATCGCCAATCTCCTGGCATTTCAAAACTCAAACCATCGAAATCATCGACGTGGGTAGCCAGCGGATTGTAGAACTTTAGCATCTCGTTAAAAGCACTATCAACATCCGCCAGGTTGAGGCTGATCTCTGGCGTGCAGAGGTATTTTTCACGACTGTGTTGTATCAGTTCAGCGACCGATTTACCGGATTGCTGGGTAATCTCCAGCGCTTTCAGCCAGGCGTACATGCCTGAGTCTGAGGAAAAAAAGTCCTTGAAATAGTGATGTGATGACAGCTCCCCACCATAAACCGCGTTATGTGCACGCATCTTCTCTTTCATAAAAGCATGGCCGGTCTCCGAGCGAATTGGCTTACCCTCATTTTGACGGATGATATCCAGGGTATTCCAGCAGAGCTTGGTATCGTAAACGATTGCGGCGCCGGGATCGGACTTGAGCGCGTGTTCTGCAAACAAACCGATGATGTAGTAGGTTGGAATCAGTTCACCATCATGGTCAAAGAATACACATCGATCGCAATCTCCATCCCAGGCGATACCCAGTTCAAATTGTTTCCCTGACATGAAATCTCTCATCTCGTTGGCCAATTGTGGATGGGTCGGTTCTGCACCCTGGGATGGCATGGGCCCGGGGTTCTGCCGGAACCAGGTGCAATTGAGCTCATATTCATCAACCAGTCGAGTTGCCAGGATTGTAGCGGTTCCATTGAGCCCATTCAGGGCGAGTGAACCAGTGATACCCGGTTCGATTTTAAGACTTGATTTTATAAATCGAGTGTAATCATCATCCAGATATAAGTTCGATTGCAGGCCTGGGGCAGAACCTGTTATTACTGTGTTGGCATGCATGAGCTGTTCAATATCCGCCAGACCAGCGCGGAAGGTGGCTTCTTTGCCAGGCTTCAACATGCACTTGAAACCATTGTACCGGGGTGCATTGTGACTTGCGGTGACAATAATGGCGGCTTCAATATTGTTCTGGGCAGCGGCAAAAGAGCCAAGCTCAGTCGGGCACAAACCCAGATCGAAAACATTGATGCCAGCCTCAACGAGGCCATCGTTCAACGCATGTTGAAGTACGACGCTCGATTCGCGCGTATCACGACCGGTGGCGATGTTCCCGCTCAGCCTGAACTGCTGGATGAACGCATGAGCGAATTGTCGTGCAAACTCTTCGTCAACATCAACGGGGTAGACCCCCCTGATATCTCCAAGCCTGAATGCAGAATGCGTCGTTGTCATTGGAGCCGCTGTCTATTTCAACCTGCAGCCAGTGGACCTCTGATTAATTGGCCGGGTAATTCGCCCGTGTGCTCACAATCTTTCATCAAAATCTTGCCGTTGACGACGGTGGCAAGAATCCCATCAGCTTTCTGCTTCAAACGCCGGGCACCGGCAGGCAAGTCATAGACAACTTCCGGTAGTCGGGGACAAATTGTCTCCGGGTCTAGAATCGTGATATCTGCCGCAAATCCCTGTCTGATTAAGCCCCGGTTGTTGAGCCCCCACAGAGTTGCTGGCTCGAATGTCACCATCCTAACCGCTTCCTCCAGCGTGAGTGCCTGTTTCTCACGCACCCAGTGGCTGAAAACATGAGTTTGCAGGCTGGAGTCCATGATCTGTGAGACATGGGCACCGGAATCCGAGAAGGTCACGACGGACCTCGGGTGTTTCATCATTTCGATCACGTGATCCTGGTCTTCGTTGGCGATTGGCTGCATGAAGAACAGATCCAGGTCTCGTTCAAGGGCCAGGTCTATCATGGTTTCGACATTGTCCTTGCCCCTCGATTTTGCTATCTCGGCAATGGACTGATAGGGACCTTTCATGTCGAACAGGGGGAATATCCATTCCCATTTTGGTGGCCTGGCTTCGGTGCCAATCTTGCGGGGGCCTTCATAGCGTTTATTGGCAGCTTCGATTAGCCTGGCTTTTATGGCAGGATCCCGCAACGCGTTAATTTGCTGATCGATTGGCAAATTGCGTATTTCCTTCCAGTGATCCCAGTTATCGAAAGGTAAATTGCTCTTAAATGAGAGCAATACATTGAGCGCCCGTGAATGTGTCTGGGCGAACATGCGTCCACCTTCATTGGCGACCTCGTCCAGAAGGTCAAAAAATGGTCGCCACAACTCGGGGGCAACCCGCGTGCTGAACATACCCCAGGTCATGGGTCGGCCCGAGTCTATGGCCAGTTTCTTCATTCGGTCGAAATACTCCCTGACACGTTCCGGATTTCGACCGGGCTGCTCGTGGGCAATCTCAAAAATACCGGCGTTCAGGACTCCCATTTTATTCACCAGGTATTCCACTTCCGACCATTCCGCGATACGGCTCGCAACGGGGCGATCATCAGGCGTCTGGTGATTGGGTGTCCTTGAGGTGGAGAAGCCAATCGCTCCTGCCTTGATGGCGTTGGTCAACTCGTGGCCCATCAACCTTAGATCATCCTCAGTTGCCGGTGCTTCAAATGCCCGCTCACCCATGACATAGGTACGTAACGCAGAATGACCGATGTACCCGGCATAGTTGATGCCTTTCGGTAACTTATCGACCGCGTCAAGATATTGTGGAAACGTTTCCCAACTCCATTCGATGCCAGCGTCCATGGCTGCGGGAGAAATATCTTCTGCCCGCTCCAGGTTGCGCATCACCATATCTTTTTCAGACTCACGGCAAGGTGCCAGGGTAAATCCGCAATTCCCCATCACGACACTGGTGACACCATGCCAGCAGGAACAGGTGCCAAGTGGATCCCAGGCTACCTGGGCATCCATATGGGTATGTCCGTCAACGAAACCCGGAGAAACGATGTGTCCCTCTGCGTCGATGGTTTCTGTACTTTTTTCGTTGATGCGCCCGATATTTTCAATACGACCTTCCCTGATGCCCACATCGGCGTGATAGCGGGGCATCCCTGAGCCGTCGATAACGGTACCGTTCTTAATGACGAGATCATAGGCCATGAAATATCTCCTTTTTCATTATTATCAGGGAAGCGCTGTGATTCCCCAGCAGGCTACCAGCCAATATAAACCTTACGGGCTGCAAATGGCTATATCTTACTATCTTTTGCCGACCACAACGCCGTTCGCGATGGCCAGCTGACCCTCTCCATTCAACACGCGGAAGAATACCTGCTGCTGGCTTTCGGTCTGATGAATGTGCAGGCACTGCAACTGGATCGTGCTATTCATCAGCACCATGCCGCGCAGTTGCCCACAAAGACGGGTGATCCGGTTCGAGTCACCCTCAAAACAATGGTTGATAACAGACGTCAGGGCGAGGGCTTTGGTGGCACTGCCGTGCAGGATAATATTCGGCAATCCTGCTGCAATCGCGACACTCGGTTCAGTATGGATGGGATTATAGATATCTGCACATTCCGTATACTGTTGTCCGGCATGAAGTGGAATAAAAACATTGTCAGACCACAGTGGATCGTTGCTAAATTTATCAGAGGTCGGTTGCGCCGGGTTGGGTTCAATTTCAATGTCGCCACCAACTAAAACACCCCCGCGAGTGATACCGTTGTAATCAAGTTCTGCCAGCAGGTCACCCTCGCTGTTGGTCATTCGATAACGCTCGACGGAAAATACACCGGGACCAATTTGCCTGCGGGAAACCACTCTTCCCTGGGTCGTCACAGCCTCACCGTGACGAAATGGCTGGTGGATACGCAGATCGGTTTCTGCATGGACCCCAAAAGGCGCGGCCCTGTAGTTCGTGGGCTGATCAATACGAAATCGGCTGTTCCATTGTAGTGAGAAACAGATGCCGGGATGTACATTGAGGCCGCCTGATCTTGTATCGTCGAAATACGCTTCGTTGATGTCGTTGATCCCTGCGGCATAGGCCATAATGCGCCTTGCATCCAATAGGACAGTCTTTGCGACGGTATAACTACCCACCTCGGTCGTGGTTATCTCTCCTGGTCCTTCGTCTTGATCCGCCATCCCGGTATCCCCATATCTGTGTTTTCAAATGTCATCAATCCATTGCCTGACTTTTCTACTACTTATCCGTACACGAATACAATAACCCAACCAGCCGCATCGCGCGCGCCGTATCCAGTTGATCATTTACTGAGGTGCTCTAAGATGATCCGTTGCTGACCGCTTTTTGGGTTGATCCGTCTTTCGACCCAAAACAACGGGCTTGTTTGCTACCCCTATCAGTCTGGTTGCCATGACAATATTTGTGGTCTGCTACGGGTTTAATTTGGCGGGCCGGGAAAAGGTCGTTCAGAATTTCCCTTTTACGGCCCAGCCTGCCATCGGTGATGACAGTATTCAAATTTCATCAATCCACTGGCGTACAATTCTTCCACTTTCTTCGTATACCGACTCGGTGGAAGTTCTTGTTCGCTTGAGAATTTTAAATCCATGGTCCGCGGTATCCAGCAAGTGCAATCTACCTTGAGGGAGTGAATTCACTATTGGTTCCAACAGATCAAGGTAGGCGAGGGTGTCTCGCGTTCCGGATATAAAGAGCTGCGGATTCTTTATTTGTGTCAGGTGACTGGCGCGTCGCGTATCCGGCTTTTTACTGGCATGCAGGGGAAAGGAAAAATAGACAAGACCTGTGAATTCATGAGCCAATTGATTCTCGGCCTGGGCGGCGAAATGTGACGCCATTCTGCCACCGAAGGAATGGCCGCCAAGAAATATTGAAGCATCGGGTTGCAGGCTTTTGGCTAACAAGAATGCATTGGTGATGGTTGAGACACAAACGGACAAATTGTCAGTTCTCTTTCCACCGGCTTGCATATAGGGGAAGTTAAATCGAAGGCTCGAGATGCTCTGCTCGACCAGGGCATCTGCCAATTGGCTCATATGTTGATGGGACATATCTGCGCCAGCACCATGAGCGAAGACAAAGAGTGATTTCGAATCCGGTACTTGCAGATGGATTGCTGAGACCTGTCCCTTTTCCTGGGTGGCTTCGAATGACAGCGAAACTGGTTCTGGCATTAACAATTTTCCTGTGGTTTATCGCATGGTATGGAAAATTGAGTGTGTGGACAATATCCTTAAGCGCGCTAGATTCCTGCGGTCAAATTAAACGAACCATGATACCGTTCACTGATCGTCCTGAGTTTACTCACTGCATTTGAGTGAGACGCGTCTGCCAGTACGGCAATCGCTCCTGCGGGATGAGGGCTGATATAGCCACGCCAGATATCGTTGTTAACTTCAAATACATTACCTGGTGAGTACTCGGGTATCAGCATCACGGTGTATTGATCTTCTCCATTCTTGATCACCAGATGTGCTGCCTGTTCCCCGTCCAGGGGACAAACAGCCGCGTAGACCACATTGTCAATTTCTCCCTCAGCGTTAATGGCTTTGAGTACTCTCTGCAATTGATCATTCTCAATCGGGGTATGTTCTTCACCATAAAAATCATGTGGCTGATGATTGATGTGAGCGAGCAATTGCTCTTCAATTGCAACGGCTCTACCGGGCAGCAAAAATTGGTAAACCATAAAAGTAACCAGGAAAAAAGAAGCGGCCATACTTAACCATAAGCGACGCGTGGGCATACGCGAGACCTTTTGTAAGGATTGGTTAAGGAGAATCCTGGCCGCAAGTCCCTCAGATACCTCAACAGACAGCGCTTTATGAATATTGGCATCCAGTGTTGAGATTTCTTGCTCAAACTGGCTACAAAAATCACAACCATCACGATGCTGGTCCATAGCAGGGTCAGGAGTGTAAGGATCACTCAGTTTGATTTGTCTAAATTCAAGGCAGTACATTGGTTGATACCAGTTCCTGTTCGCCATTTAAGTGTTTACGTAACTTTTGTCGAGCCCGATGCAATCGGGTAGCGACGGTGTTTCTCGGCAGATCAAAAATCCCGGCAATCTCTTCGAGATTAAATCCTTCCAACACCTGCAGGATTAATGGCTCTCTATATTTGGCTGGAAGGAGCCTTAACGCGTTTCGTAAGGCCAGTATTTCCGGCCGCGTATCAAAATCTTCCCTGTCTGAGGGGAGCGTTTCGAGTTCAACATTGGAGTACTCAAGTTGCTTACGCTCAAAACGACGTGCGTTCTCTCGTCGCAGAATAGTCGTCAACCAGCTCTTTGCTGAACCCTCGTCTTTGAGGGAATCGAGAAACCGCCAGGCTCTGAGATAAGTTTCCTGCACCAGATCTTCGGATGTCGATTTGTCACCACATATCCAGTAAGCGTAGCGATACAGCCAACTGCTGTACGCGTTTACAAGATTGTTAAAGCGCGTTTGTTTGTCTTGCATGACTAAAAGACCCAGGTTTGTTGCAGAATATTCCCTTCCCGGGAGGATAGATGGCACAGGACACTACACTAGTCACGGGGAATAAGCTGACAGGTCAAAAAGCTGGAACCAGGAGCTGTTAGCCGGGTCTGGTGCAAGGGTATGCCAGTCCGGATACTTGATCGGCATTGGTGTCGCAAAAGGCACGACACCCAGAATCATCAGGTCTGGCAGTCCGATGGCGATGATATGGGTCACTGGATCCAGGCTGTGATAGAGCGCTTCGGTCTCGTGTTGTTTACGCGACAAGTCGCAATATTCACTGTTCATATTTCGTAAGAAAACCGACGCACTCTCGTCGGGCAGGCTGGCCAGTGAAAAGATTCTGGTTCGCAGGTTTTTATTGCTCCAGTCAAGCAGACGGATGACACAAAAGTCGTTGCAGCGACGGCATTGAAGTATGCCGTTAACAACACCTTGCCAATCATTGAATGTAAAAACCAGGTTTACGCGGGCAGATTGATTGAGCCATTCGTGGGTATGCGGGTCGTTCAAAAAGATACCTATTCGAAACGCCGGGTGAACTCTACAAACTGTCCAACCATGCGTTTCGCCCGGTCGGTCGTTTTTTCATCCTTGAGCAGCCCTTGTTCGTCAAAAGCAATATATGCGCTGGGAATCGTTAAGGACTGCGGAAATACAATTGCCCCAAGACCGGAAAGCAGGGTCCTCAAGTGGCTTACTGCTCGGCCACCACCGCCGGGACCAGGAGATGCCCCGGCAATCAATACGGTTTTACCCGCGAATGCGGACAAATCAACGGAAGCCTCGGCGGATCGGGTACACCAGTCAATGGTATTGATCAGCATTGGGGTCATAAAGCCATTGTATTCAGGACAGGCAATGATCATCCCGGACTGGTCCTGCAATATTTGCTTGAGCTCTGCTACAGCAACAGGCAAACCATCAGTCGATTCGAGGTCACCGTTGTAAATCGGCAGTTCGAATTCACTGAGATTAACGTATGTCAGCTCGGCACCATGGGAGCTGGCATCCGATGCCAGTTGATTGGCGAATTTTTGATTGTACGAATCCGCACGGCTGCTACCGCTAAAAACTGATAGTCTGGTCATGCCAGTTCAGGCCCTCATGAAAATCAGCACTATATAGGACTCGGTGCCGTGAATGGGGCTTTTCTAATCAAAGTGGTCTCTCCAAAGCTGCCGGTATTGGTCATGGAGGTTGAACCGAAGTGCTATTCGGGTTTACTCTCTGTCTTTTGGGCAAGAAGGCGTAAATCAATGTCAGAACAAGCAGAAGCAACAGCAACCGGGCCATTGCCCGTGGTCGATTGGTTAAAACTCCCTGAAGGGGGTGATCCTTATCTGGAGGGTCAAAAGTGCGGGTCCTGTGATGCGATCTTTCTCGGCGAGAGGGACGTGTGCGCAAAGTGCGGAACCCGTGGACAATTGAAGGCAACCAAGTTATCGAATAAGGGTAAGCTCTATGTTTATTCTATCGTTTATCGGAGTTTCCCCGGCATTGATGTGCCCTATGTTTCGGCCATTGTTGATTTGGATGGGGGCGGTACAGTAAAAGGCAACCTGATTGGAATTGATCCAGACCCGGAAAAAATCAAATTCGATATGGCAGTCGATGTTGTTTACCAGGATGCGCTCGGCAGAAAAGATTCCGACGGAAATAGTTACATCAGTTATTTCTTTAAACCAGCGGCTTGATTTACCAACATGACCTATCAACAGAATCCAGTAACAAATATTGTTAAATTTAGAACAATTCACACGAGGAGTTTCTCATGAGTGATGTATATGTAATGGGTGTCGACATGATCAAGTTCGGTCGATTTCCTGAAAAAACCGTACCGCAACTTGGTGCGACTGCTGCCTTAATGGCCCTGGAAGATGCCGGACTTACCATTCAGGATATGCAGGCCTTGTACTGCGGCAACCTGGGCCAGGCGAATGCTATGGTAGGACAACGAATACTGCAGGAGATTGGCCAAACCGGTATTGGTGTCGTGAACTGTGCCAATGCCTGTGCAACCGGTGCGACAGCTTTCCGTGAGGCATGGATGTCTATCAAGGCGGGTGTCAATGATGTCGTCCTGGCTGTTGGTGTTGAGCAGATGGGTCGCGGCCTTCTCGGCGGTGGTGGTGGTGGCACTGGTATCCCGAAAGAGGGGTTGCTGGGTTCAGGTACTATGCCCGCAGTATTCGCCGAAGCGGGGATGGAACATGCTCGCCAGTATGGCACTACATTCGAGCAGTTCTGCAAGGTGTCGGTAAAAAATCATCATCACTCCACGTTGAATCCAAAGGCAATGTACCAGATAGAAACACCACTGGATGTTGTTATGAATGCTGAAATGATTTCATACCCCAATACCAAGCTGATGTGTTCAGTCAATGTAGATGGCTCTGCTGCAGCGGTATTGGTTTCAGAAAAGAAAGCCAGGGAGTTGGGTATGGATCGTGCCATTAAGGTGCGCGCGTCTATACTGGCTTCAGACCCTTATACTGATCGTGATCTTGTCATGCCGGATGTGAATGCAGTCACGCGAATCGCAGTAAAGCAAGCTTATGAAATGGCGGGTATCGGACCGGAAGATGTTGATCTGGTTGAATTACATGATTGTTTTGCAACCGCTGAAATTCTCCATTATGAAAACCTGGGGTTATGTGCCGATGGTGAAGCCGGTCGCATGATCGATGACGGGGAAGTTGCTCTCGGGGGTCGAATCCCTGTCAACGTATCCGGGGGTTTGCTATCAAAGGGGCACCCTCTAGGGGCTACCGGTATCGCCAATATCTACGAAGTCAGTACCCATTTGCGAGGTGAGGCCGACAAACGACAAGTAGAAGGCGCGCGTATTGGTATGACACATGTCATTGGCCTGGGCAGTGCCTGTGGTATTCATATTCTGGAAAAAGTAGCCTAGAACCTTTCCCCATCGGGTAACCTGCCAACAAGCAAGAGGCGGTATCGACGTGAGTCGATACCGCCTTCTTTTTGACAACACCCGCTCTTTAACCGAAACAGCTTTTTAAACAATAACGGTCATCATGCGAATTGGCGTCGTCTCAGATACTCACAATAACCTGAAAAACGTAACGCGAATTGTTGAGTTATTCAATGGGGCGAAAGTTGATCGTGTAGTCCATACTGGAGATATCACACAAATCAAGACAATTGGTTTGTTGAAAAATCTGGATGCCCCTTTGTACGGGGTCTACGGCAACAATGACCTTGGCGAATTACAGCTTCTTGAGCACAGGACCAGGCATTACGGGTTGCACTTTGTTCACCCACCGCTCACCCTTAATTGGGCTGGCAGACAAATTATCGTGGTTCACGATCCATTGGAACTACAACAGGTAAATACCCAGGGTGCTGATGTTATTCTGCACGGGCATACGCATCTGGAAACAGTAGATTTTGAGTATTTTGAACGAGGAACGAGATTGACATTTAACCCAGGTGAATGTGCCGGTATGATTCAAGGCAGTAACGCGATTGGCATACTGGATTTGTTAGATATGAAACCGGAGATTATAAAATTTTGAAGCCAGTTCAAATCCTCCGTTATCTGGGGTTAGCCATCGTTTTTCTATGGTTCTTCCTGGGAGGAGTCGGTCATTTCACGATGACCGAATTTTTTGTATCAATAATGCCTCCCTATGTTCCTTTTCATCTGCCGATTGTCTATATCAGTGGAGTATTCGAAATTGTCCTGGCACTCCTGATCCTTTGGCCAGGAGTACGGCCCCTGGCAGGGTGGGGATTATTCGCCTTAACGATTGCGGTGACACCCGCGAACATTCATATGTGGCTACACCCGGAGCTGTTTCCGGACGCCTCGGAGACAGCACTGTCCATCAGACTCGTGGTTCAAGTGATTCTGCTCGCACTGATATGGTGGTCGACACAGGTCGAATCACCTGACAGGGCGACCGCCGCGGGTTAATGATGAAACTTCAGGTTCATCATTTATTATGCCTGGCGACACTGTTACTGATGTCCGGGCTACTTATCCCAGGATCCGGCCAGGCCGCGAGCAATGAACTCCGGCGCCTGATAGAGCAGTCACAATCTTCAACAACTCCATTACCGCCGGTGCTGCTGTCCAGCATTCATCGACTACAGGTTGAGGGAACAGATCCTGAACCCGGTGAGATTGCGCATTATCGGCAGTGGATCGAATGGCTGAGCCGATCTCCGACCAAACTGGGTTATAGCACGTTTGTCAATGAGCCATTGAGCGTGGGCATGACCGACCACATACGCCAGATATATCATGTCGGTGTAGGCATCCAATCGGGCGGTGGCATCGTCCTGGCCAGCCATTGGCAACATTCCATTGAGTTTCAAACCCAGGATCCATCTCGTGAGAACTTTGTTCGAATTGCGACAAAACGATCTGGCGTCCGGTTTGGAAGTGCCCGCACGGTGATGTCTGGTATTTATGCTGGTCTGGATGCCGGCCAGTCGATGCCCTTTTTCCCGGTTGAGTCAGGCGAACTCAGGGCTGGGGATGAGATCACTATTGAGTACAGGAATCTGCAATTACCCACTTATGCCAGTGAGTCGTTTGTGTTGCCGATCTATTTCAAATTAACAAACCAGGGTCGATATTTCCTGGCGCCTGTAGCGCCTCTGCAGGTAACTGCCGGTAAGGTGGCGAATCTCGACGTCATTGTGCCGGGTCAGATTTCCCCTGGGCAAGTGTTTGATGCAGAAATTATCCTTCGGGATGAATACGGTAACCTCGCCAGCGGTCGGCATCCCTCGTTTGACGTGTTGCTGGAGGGAATTTTCCATAGCCGGGTTCCCGCGGGAACCAATAATTTTTATCTGATCCCCGGCTTGAGCTTCGATGCCGGGGGCGAGCCTGAGATCGAGGTGCGATCCAGTGGCGGCGGGATTGTGGGAAAATCTAACCCGTTTGTTGTCGGCGAGGAGGTTAACTGGCAAATTCTCTGGGGTGAGACGCATCGGCATTCATCAGCGGGTGAGGGTGTTTCGAAGATCAACGAAGCACCGAGATCCCAGGGTTTGGACTTCGCCATTTCAGCGACCCACATTGAATATCTTTCAGAGGGCACCTGGTCGGACCTGGCACAACCAAAATCCTGGGTCTGGGGTAAGGATCTAAAAGCAGGCGGTCAACAACTGGTCATATCCAATCAGTATTTCGTCGATGCTCCGCGGCAAAGAGAGCTTGTCCGGCGGTTAACACCAGGTTCAGCGACCCTGGTCGCCCTGCCGGAGTCACCGGTTGACGATCGTTTCCTCGACAACCAGGTAACCCGACTGGTGGAAATTGTGTCCCGGGATTCGCATTTTGAATGGTACGCGAATCGGCTCCTGTCCCGTGGTTACAGGCTGGGGTTTACCGGATCCAGCCATAGCCATTTACTCCCTTTAGAGCAAGCGCCCAGGGCAGCTTTGACAGCCGTCATCTTAAAAGGTGACGAGACCTGGCAGGATGCCATGAGCCAGCGCCGAACGTACGTTACCACGGGCGAACGGACATGGCTCAAGGTTGAATTGAACGGTACCGAACCAGGTCAGCGCATCGCCAACGATCCCAGGCGAGTGATCAAAGGTGAAGTCAGGGCCTCGTCAGCGTTGCACCTGATTGAGCTGATCAAAAATGGTGAGGTGCTCGAACGGCTCAATCTGGCAGAGGATTTGCAGAGCAACACGGTCAAAGTTTCCTTCTACTCTGATTCGCGACCGGCCTCCGGTCAGAGAGATTTGCCTCGTAATGGTCGTGAGTGGATTGGATTCCTTCAATTGACCAATGCATCGATTCTCAGGGCGGATTCACCTGGTTTCAGGATTCCTGCCAGGCAGGCGCTGGTGATAAATCCCAATAATGCCAATCGTATCGATTTCATCACGTGGACCCGGGGTAATTCGAGCAGCTTTTTGGTTGATGTGGATACTGCGAATGAGGACGCGATACTGGAATTGAATCTCCGGAAGGGTCACGAAGATGTAGATGTCAGGCCAGAAACACGACCATCGAGTTCCATTTCCAGTAGTAAGTATCAGGTAAGCCTGTTTGATTTGCGGAATTATCCTGTGGTACGAACAATGAATGTTGCCGGATATGAAGATATGGTGACGTTTGAGCTGGTAAATCGTGGCGCAAAGCGCACTGCGAAATTCGAGTTCGTTGATCAGTCGGCAGTACGACAGGGAGATTACTATTACATTCGAATTACCCAGCTTGATGATCAGATGGCATGGAGTAGCCCGATTTTTGTTGGAGGAAGCGATCATCCCTAGACTTTTACTTATCAGGTTCTGTGTCGTTGTCGGAATTTCAAACTGGCTGTTTCTCGGATCTGCATGTCAGACAGTCCAGGCCCAACCCCTCAGCTTATGGAGGATCGACAATAACGATGCGAGGGTTTATCTTCTCGGCAGTGTTCACGCCTTGCGTCCAGATGTTTATCCTCTGGCGGCTGAAATCGATGCAGCCTTCGAGGAATCTGACAAGACCGTGTTCGAGGTAGACTTGTCGCTCGAGTCCAGCTACGAAGTGTCTGCATTAATGCAACAAAAAGGCACCTACCCACACCCGCAAACTATCGATTCACAAATCTCCCCTGCGACTCTGGAGAGATTGAAGGCGTACTTTTCATCTAACAATCTACAGATTTCTGATTTCAGACGAATGCGTCCCTGGCTTATTTCGCTTCAGATCGGGATTTACGAACTCGGTAAGTTGGGCTATGACCCGGATCTGGGAATTGATCTGTATTACCAGAAAAAAGCCCGAGCGTCCGGTAAACCTATAATGCAACTGGAAACCTTAGCAGAGCAAATAGACCTTTTGGCCGGTGACCCGGTGGATACTCAGGACATATCACTTAGGGCCTTGCTGGAGGAAATCGATGACATGGATTCTCAGATTAAGGACCTGATGGCTGCCTGGCAGCAGGGTGCGGTGGATCACATGTATGAATTGTCGACTCGCTCAAGCCAGAACTATCCAGAATTAGTGGAGCAATTAAGTCGATTACTCGACCAGCGCAATGCTCGCATGGCTGAAAAAATTAACGCTTACCTGAATACCAAACAAAGTTACTTTGTCGTTATCGGGGCACTGCATATGGGTGGTCCCAACGGAATACTGGCGTTGTTGGGTAAAGATCACCGTATCGTGCAATTACAACATTCACGAAAATGATCTGCTTGAATGACAGGAGTGAAATCTCCTAAAATACTACCAGGTTACCGTCATTAGCCTGCTACCCACCGGGGCAAAGCGTTCGCAGTGACTCACATCCAACCTTTTCTTACCTGAAGCGGGTCACGCTTGTCGCATACCCTTAACATTTGGAGTAACTCATGCGTAAAATTGCATTTATTCAGTCCTGTTGGCACAAGGACATTGTTGATCAATTCAAGTTTTCTTTTACAGAAACCATTAAAGAACTGTTACAAAACCAGGTCGAAATTGATTACTTTGATGCACCTGGTGTTGTTGAAATTCCGTTGTTGGCAAAACTGAGTGCCAAAAAGCAGTGTTTTGACGCGATTGTGGTTTGCGGTCTGATCGTTGACCATGGTGTCTACCGACATGAATTTGTCGCTCAGGCTGTGATGGATTCGACCATGGGGGTGCAGATGGAAATGGAGGTGCCGGTTATCTACGGTATCCTCACGGCGCAGGATTTTCTTTCTGAAGGTCGTGAAGCATTCTACCGAGAACATTTCCTGGTAAAAGGTAAGGAGGCCGCAAACGCCTGCTCGAAAACACTCTCCAATATTATGTTGTTAACGGCTTAGGGTTACTGGGGGCCCGTCCCAATTTCTTTGGGCTGTACAGAGTTGTGAAGAATTGCCAACATCACTATTCTTGCGGTTTCGATAACCGTAAGTACAAGGATCAATCCTATGAAATATCTGCATACCATGGTCAGGGTCAATGATATTGACAAATCACTGGCGTTCTACTGTGACAGTCTTGGCCTCGAAGAATTGAGAAGAATCGACAGTGAGCAGGGGCGGTTTACCCTGGTATTTCTTGCGGCGCCCGGTGACAGTGAGGCACAGGTCGAATTAACCTATAACTGGGATGGAGATGAGCTCGGTGAGGGTAGTCGCAATTTTGGTCATCTGGCCTATGCGGTACCCAATATCTATGAAACCTGTCAACGACTGCAAGCCGGTGGGGTAGTTATCAATCGACCGCCCCGGGATGGGCGAATGGCATTTGTCCGGTCACCGGACAACATCTCCGTTGAGTTGC
The DNA here is from genome assembly GCA_029941905.1 of Pseudomonadales bacterium. Classification (GTDB taxonomy): domain Bacteria; phylum Pseudomonadota; class Gammaproteobacteria; order Pseudomonadales; family Azotimanducaceae; genus JAHRVQ01. The sequence continues at coordinate 39,487 of JAPYTQ010000028.1, forward strand.
TGCAGACAGGCGAAGCACTTGCGCCCAGTGAGCCGTGGATTTCCATGGACAATGTGGGCGACTGGTAGATGACGACGTTTTTATTGATTCGGCATGGCGAAATTGATGCCAATATAGACAAGCGATGGCATGGTGCCACCGACAGTGAGTTGAATACCAGGGGTATGGAGCAAGCGGGTAAAATGGGTAGATGTTTATCCAAACAATATCCAAATATTACAAAGGTTTATAGCAGCCCTTTAAAGAGAACTATGAAGACTGCGATGGCACTGGCAGATGCCCTTGGCACCACACCGGAAGGCCACGAGGGCCTCCGTGAATATGGTATAGGTGAATTGGAGGATACGTCCTACGACTCCCTGCTCAAGGATCATGACTTTTTTGATTCAATTGCTCGTAATCAGGACTTCGCACCGCCGGGAGGCGAGTCTGTCAATCGTGTCCGCGATCGAATGATTTCGGCTTTTGATGACATACGTCACCGGCATGTGGGTGAAAAGGTCGCGTTGGTGAGTCACGGCGCAGCGATGGCAATTGCCCTGTCAGAATTACTCAAGGGATCACCATTTCCGTTTTTTGATTTTCACATGTCCAATACCGGCGTGAGTCAGTTGGTTTGGGGTGATTCCGTGGCGCTTACTTCATTCAATGATACGGATCATCTATAAGCCTGGGTTGTAAAACCTCTCGCCGCCAAAGCTATTTGCCAGTTGCAATTGATTCCTGTACAAGGGATTCATAGTCTAAAAATTTTGGCGAAGGAGTGCGTGTGGTAGAGGCAGTTGATGAACGCAGCGATTGCCAGTCCCAAGGCGTCGCCTTAAATCTGGCGCTTGGTGTGGACCGCGAAGAAATCCTCGCGGCTCTGCAGGACTTGCTCGATCAGCTTACCCGGCATCCCAGGATTCTCACTGAGGTCTGGCGGTATTTCATGACTGAAGCGGCGTCTATCACGCTAGGGTTCAGCACGCTTGACCCTTCTGCTGATAAACGGTTTTCAGATCCAGCCTGGCATGAGAATCCATTTTACAAGCGTCTGGGGCAGTATCACCTGGCAATGGGCAATGCCCTCGATAAGTGGTTGGACGGCAGTGAACTGGAAGAGATGAATGAAAAGCGAGCGCGCTTTCTGCTGGGAATCCTGAAGGACCTGCTAGCTCCCGTTAATAACCTGTATAGCAATCCAACGGCACTCAAATCCCTGTTCGAGAGCCAGGGAGAGAGTCTGGTCAATGGTTTGAGAAATTACCTGGATGATGTCCGTCACAATTATGGCTATCCGGCCGTGGCCGATAGAAATAGCTTCGTGATCGGCAAGGACGTTGCCGCGAGTGAAGGTTCGGTAATTTTCCGAAACGAACTGCTTGAACTGATTCAATATGAGCCCACTACCGAGAAGGTTCATGAGCGCCCCTTCCTTTATGTCTTCAGTCAGGTCAATCGATTCTATCTGGGTGATCTCACACCGGACCGTAGTTTATTCCAGGAGATGTTGGCGGAAGGCATACAGGTATTTGCCGTCAGCTGGCGAAACCCTACCACTGAACAGCGGGACTGGTCACTGCAAACCTATGCCGAGGGTGTTATCCAGGCGATTGAGGTGCTTCAGGAAATATCCGGCCATGAGAAGATAAATCTCATGGGCCTCTGCGCGGGAGGTATTACCACGGCTACGGCTGCTGGTTTATTGAATGCCAGGGGTAACGACTACATCAATTGCCATTCATTGTTCGTCAACATTCTTGACAATCACACCGAGGACAGTGATTTTGGCTTGTTCGTTTCAGAACGCTCGATCGAAATGCAAAAAGCGAAAGTACAGGCGGCGGGTATATTCAGTGAAAAGGATGTGTTCGAAATGTTCGCCTGGCTAACCCCGGAAGAGAGTGTGATGGCCTTCTACCGGGACAACTATTTACTCGGCAAGAATCCGCCCATACACCCCCTGCTGTTCTGGTCAATGGATTACACCAGGGTATCTGCGGGTCTGCAATGTGACTACCTGGACCTTGCCTGGGGGAACAAACTGGCCAAAAGAGAGATGATGATCGCTGGTCACCGGATTGATTTATCGAAGATTATCCACGATGTATACATTATGGCCGGCAGTACCGATCACATTACCCCCTGGCGTGGCTGTTATCGAACAACCTCATTGTTTGGCGGCAACGTGAAATTCATATTAACCAACCAGAACCACACCCAGACAATTAGTAATCGCCCGAACAATAAACATATGAAGTACTGGATCGCCGATGAACTGCCGGAAGATGTTGAAGATTGGGTTACCCTCGCCAAAGAAGTGCCATCGTCATGGCGCCTGCATTGGATAGATTGGCTCAAGACCCGTTCCGGTAACGAGGTCGACGCCATGAAGGAACCCGGGTCCGAAAACCACCCGGCCTTGAGTGTCGCACCGGGAAGATATGTCCTTGAAAGCTAAACACTTTGTATGATTCATCGTAGATCCCAGTGTTGGTCATGGCTGACCAACACTGGCTATTAACAATAAGGGGTACCAGTATGGCCACGTATATCATGTTAAGCACATTGACCGATGATGGGCGAAAGACCCTGAAGGAGAGACCAGAGCGACTCAAAGAAGTTAATAAAGAGGTCGAATCGATGGGAGCGAGAGTCACAGCGCAGTTTGCAGTGATGGGTGGCTATGATTTCGTTAATATCATTGAGGCACCCACCAACGAAGTCATGGCCAGGCTTGCCGTCGAGCTTGGCTCCCGCGGCACGATCCAAATTACGACTCTGCCTGCCATCGGGGTCGATGATTTTGTCGATATGCTCGCGGGTAACGCACCCGGCGGAGAATAAAACATGCCGGTCTATGTGCTGCTGTCCCGCCTTAGCGGCAAAAGCATGCGTCAGGTGCTGGATCAGCCTGAGACATTGTATGGCATCAGGCAAACACTGGAAGAGTTTGAAGCCAACATCCTCGGAGACTACCACCTGCTGGGTAAGTTTGATCACTGTACGATCTTTGAGGTCTCCGATAATTTCAGAGCCCAGCAAGCTGTTCTGCACCAGGTCTTAACGAATTCTCCAGATACGGTGTTGCTGCCGGGCTTCGATCTGTCCCTGTTCCAACGAATGATCAGCATGGAGATCCGAACCGAGGGTCCCCACAAATGGCAGATAAAATGGTGGGCCAAGTCTGCTCGTCTTTGCTTCCGCTGGTATCAATATTCACGATGGATGTGGCGCTATTGCAAGCCGTTTACCGCAACGGGTAAAGAAAACTTCGAGGGGATAAACGGCCCTTGTATCGTGGTGGGTAACCATACCAGCCACTTCGATGCACTGGCGTTGTTCCATGGTTTACCGCAACGCATAAAGTGGAATATCTACTTTGGCGCTGCCGCTGATCGTTGGTTCTTAAAAGGGGGTGGCGGTCGCAAAGAGATCGTCTTGCAACCCTGGTACAACTCGTTGATTGGCGGTAGCTTTCCCATTCGACGAGGTGGCGGCTCAGCAACCCTGGATTACTCCAAATGGCTTCTGGATCATGGTTCAAACCTGGCGATATTCCCTGAGGGTACTCGCTCCACATCGCGGAAAATGAGCCGATTCAAACACGGTGTCGCACTGTTGGCGATTGAGAAAAAAGTGCCGATAGTGCCGTGTTACCTCACCGGGCTCAATAAACTCAGACCGAAAGGGTCCCGGGAGATTTCCCCCGGCCCCGCAGCTGCCAACTATCAGCCCCCGATCTATTTACCGGATGGCATCACAGTTCCAGAAGCTACCCGAATGATATTTGATGGTTTGAATACGCCTCACCAACTCGTGTCGGAATATGGACCCGAAGCGGCTCGCTGGAACTGGAAAGCCGGTGCATGATCTAGTGGCCTAGCAAGCAGGGGTCGTGCGTCATTCGAATGGATGCTATGCAAACGATTTCAACGCGCAGCTATAAAAACATCAGGGAGACGATCCGGCGTTACCATCGTCGCGATGAATCTCTGGTTATCAATGAACTGATGCCGCAAGCGGAGCTCCCGCCGGGTTGCTATGAGAGAACCCGGCGGCGAGCCCATGACCTGGTCACTTCGATTCGAGCCAGTCAGAAAGGAAAAGGGGGTGTCGATGCCCTGCTAAAAGAGTTCTCTTTGTCCACAGCCGAGGGAGTGGTTCTGATGTGCCTGGCCGAGGCATTGTTACGGGTGCCGGACCCACTGACCGCAGACCGATTGATCAGGGACAAGTTGAGCGGCGCAGATTGGTCGTCTCACCTGGGCCAAAGTGATTCATTGTTCGTCAACGCCTCAGCCTGGGGACTGCTGCTCACTGGCAAGATAGTCAACTTTGGTGACGAGGTTGAAACAAATGTCCAATTTAGCCTGTTGAAGCAAACGACAGCACGGCTGGGTGAACCGGTGATTCGGGCATCTGTTCGTTATGCCATGCAGATCATGGGCACCCAGTTCGTCATGGGTAAGACCATCGGGGCTGCTATCGAACGGGCTCAGGAGCTGGAACAGCAGGGCTATCGGTACTCCTACGATATGCTGGGTGAAGGTGCGCGCTCGATGACGGACGCTGATCGATATTTTCATTCCTATCTGGACGCTATTGAAAACATAGGCCGGTCAGCCCCGGGCTCTGGTCCGATTGAAAACTCCGGGCTATCGGTGAAACTATCGGCGATCCATCCACGTTACACAATCTCACAGCACCAGCGGGTGATGGATGAGCTGGTACCCAGGTTAAAAACCCTTGTACTGGCGGCTAAACAGCAGGATATTGGCATTACCGTCGATGCAGAAGAAGCTGATCGCCTGGATCTTTCACTGGACGTGATTGAGGCCGTCTTCTCCGACAGCGATCTCGATGGCTGGGAGGGATTTGGGATCGCGATACAGGGCTACCTGAAATGTGCGCCCCATGTTATTGAGTGGTGCAGGCAGATTGGAGAAAATGTCGGGCGAAAAATGATGGTGCGTCTGGTTAAGGGCGCGTACTGGGATTCTGAAATCAAGTGGAGTCAAACCGATGGACTCGATGATTACCCGGTATTTACTCGCAAATCATCGACAGATCTTTGTTACCAGGCTTGCGTAAAGCTGCTCTTACAAAGCCGTGACACTATCTATCCTCAGTTTGCCACCCACAATGCTTACACCGTTGCCATGATCCTTGAGTTGGATCACCTGAGTTCAGGGACCAACGGAACGGGATATGAGTTTCAACGCTTACACGGCATGGGAGAAAGCCTGTACGACAAGATCATGCCCGCCAAGAATGTGAACTGTCGAATCTATGCACCGGTGGGTGAACACGCAGACCTGCTCGCTTACCTGGTTCGTCGACTATTGGAAAATGGCGCGAACTCTTCTTTTGTTAACAATATTCTCGACGATTCTGTTCCCATCGAACAACTGCTGGAGAACCCCCATGACATTGTTTCAAGCCTGGCCCACAAGCATAACCCGCGGATTCCGTTGCCCCGTGATCTTTACGATACTGATGATTTGTCTCGACGGCTCAATTCCCGCGGCCTGGATCTGAGCGATTCCGGTGCGACCAGGACTCTGTTGGGCGCCATTGACAGCTGGTGGGACAGGTCCCGGCCAACATTACCAGCCCCCGAAGCTGCGGGTAGTAAAACTGGACAGGTGCCCGTATACAACCCGGCCCGCAGTGATGAAGTTGTCGGTTATGTTGAATACGATACCCCGGATTCGATGGATAGAAAATTGGCACTGGTATCCAATGCGCTGGTTTCCTGGTCTGAAAAGCCCGTTGAGTCGCGGGCGCGGTTGCTCAAGAATTTAGCAGATGCACTCGAAGCAGATCGGGCGACACTGATTGGTCTATGCGTCAAGGAAGCTGGCAAGACCATTGCGGACAGTATTTCAGAAGTGCGCGAAGCAGTGGACTTCTGCCGGTACTACGCAGATGAGGCCGAGAAGCTTGGCCCGGTGATCCCGCGCGGAGTATGGCTCTGTATCAGCCCATGGAATTTTCCTCTGGCGATCTTCCTTGGTCAGGTGACATCCGCCCTGGTCACCGGCAATGCCGTTATTGCCAAACCAGCAGAGCAAACCAGCCTGATTGCATTACATGTGATCGGGTTGATGGTTCAATGCGGTTTTCCTCAAGATGTTATTCAACTTGTTATTTCGCCCGGTAAACCTGCGGGGGAAAAACTGGTCCCGGACAGTCGCATTAAGGGGGTTCTGTTTACTGGATCAACCCGGATTGGGCACTGGCTGAATCGAGCCCTGGCAGCGAGAGACGAGGTGGATATTCCCCTGGTCGCCGAAACAGGCGGTCAGAATGCCATGATTGTTGATTCTACGGCACTGCCAGAGCAGGTCATCGATGATGTTGTGATATCAGGCTTCATGAGTGCCGGGCAACGATGTTCGGCCCTGCGTGTGCTGTTTTTGCAAGCGGATATTGCAGATAAAATAATCAACATGCTGGTGGGTGCCATGACAGAGTTAAGCATGGGTGATCCCGGTGTACTCAGTACTGATATTGGCCCGGTGATTGATACCAATGCATTCAACAGGTTGCTGAATCATCGCAGATACCTTGCTGACTGTACGGATCGAGCAACCCTGTTGTGTGAATGTGTGTTACCGGAAAACCCCGGTGCCGGGCATTTCTTCGCGCCCTGTCTGTATGAAATTAGCGATCTTTCAATATTGAAAGAAGAGGTGTTTGGCCCCGTTGTCCATATCATCAGGTATGCCGCGGACGAGCTGGATAGTGTAATCGATCAGGTGAACGGCATTGGTTATGGTCTGACCCTGGGGGTACACAGTCGAATCCAGACTACGACTTCGAAAATTGCCCGTCGCGCCAGGGTTGGCAATGTCTACGTCAATCGAAACATGATTGGCGCAGTCGTAGGGGTGCAGCCGTTTGGTGGTCAGGGCTTGTCCGGCACAGGACCGAAGGCAGGTGGGCCCCATTACCTGCCGCGACTGGTGAACCCGCTGATTAACGATCAGCCCATGGCAGACAGACAAGCCAGGGTCGGTGCAGGGGATGTCGGAAGCATCCCCGGAAACACTGCCGGTAGCCAGACCGCGCAAGCATACCGGTCGCTGGTTAGAACCAGCATTGCACAGAGAACCTGGTTCAACACTGCCTTCAGCGAGAGGGTAGCCACGCTGCGGGAAATTGCCTCAGACCTGCCGGACGATATTGATCTACTGCCGAAAAGCATCGACGAACTATTTTCCCGGGCGGATAAATACCTGAAGCAACCCCTGGCGCTTTCAGGGCCAACAGGCGAGAGTAATCAGTTACTGCTGGAAGGTCGCGGTTTGATTGCCGTGCTGGTTGACAGTGACACCAGCCGGGGAACACTAATTCATCAGGTTCTCGCGCTCTTGTTAGCTGGTAATGGCGCCGTACTTATATTGCAGAATGGGTTGAAGCTGGATTCGATTGTCGGTTTGTTCAGCAAGAAGGTGTTGGCCGATGAGCTGGTTACGGTGGCAACCATGGAGTCGCTAACGAGCATCCTGAATGATCCTGATTTGAATGGTGTGATTGTCGGTTCATTTTCCCATATGATTAAGCCGGTGCAGAAAGTTCTTGCAGATCGGCAGGGTGCCATCATTCCACTTTTGTTATGGCAGGATGGCGATGCTGATAGCGAGTCAATGTTGTTGCGATTGTGCGTCGAAAAGACCGTCACAGTCGATACAACGGCGGCGGGTGGGAATGCCTCGTTAATGACAGCGGCTGAGGACCCTTAGCCGGGAGAATTCAAAAAAGCCAGGTCTTGCGGTAGATTAAATCGACAGTGACACCATGGATTTGTTAGTTTGGTTGCAGAATTTGTGGAGTTAAGTATGTCGCGACTGGTTAGTATGTTATTGGTTCCGTTCTTTGTTCTTGTTTTGACGATAGCGGGCTGTTCAAAAAAACCCATTGGGGAGATCCCATCTGGTACCGTGACAGACTGGCCTGCCTATGGGGCGACACCAGGGGGAACTCACTTTTCCCGGGCTGACCAGATTACGCCGCAGAACGTCGCTCATCTCGAAATCGCCTGGGAGCACAGGTCTGGGGACATTCGTCAGGCAGAAATTTCGGAAGAAAGATTCATTACCCAGAGTTCTCTGCAAGTCACGCCTATTGTGGTAGACGATCGAATGTACTACTGCTCGCCCTTCAATAAGGTATTTGGTCTTAATGCTGAAACCGGTGAAGAACTCTGGGCTTTTGATCCCGAAGTAGATCGTTACGCAGATATTCTGCCGAACTGTCGCGGTGTCAGTAGTTGGAAATCAGGTGAGAAAGGCTTCTGTGAACATCGAATCCTGGTCGGCACCCTCGATGCCAGACTGATTGCATTGGATGCAGAAACCGGCAAGCGATGCACGGGCTTTGGTGAGGGTGGTGAAGTTGATGTGAGCCATGGATTGTCCGAGCACGCGCCGAGGGAGTACTCGATTACCTCACCACCGGCGATCCTGGGAGACAGGGTGATCACAGGTGCGATGGTACTGGACAATACCAGGGTAGGGGTGCCAAGTGGCGTTGTCAGATCCTACGATATCAGAACAGGAGAGTTTCTCTGGGCGTGGAATCCGGTAAAGCCAGGCGGCGAAGAACGTAACGCCGATGAAACCTACTTAAGCGGCACTACCAATGTCTGGTCGATCATCAGCGTAGACGCTGAAAGAGATATGGTCTATGTACCGACAGGCAACACCTCACCAGACTACTATGGCGGACACCGGGGTGACCTCGATTACTACTCGAGCTCGGTCGTCGCACTTCACGGCGATACCGGGGAAGTCGCGTGGCACTACCAGATGGTGCATCACGATGTCTGGGACTATGACACACCGGCACAGCCAACACTGGTAGACATGGACGTTAATGGCAAAACGGTTCCGGCAATTGTACAGGTTACCAAGATGGGTATGACCTTTGCCTTGCATCGTGATACCGGACAACCGCTCTGGCCGGTTGAAGAAAGGGCAGTGCCACAAACGGGGGTAGCCGATGAACCACTTGCGCCGACGCAGCCATTTCCGACGCATATACCGCATCTTATTAACCCGCCGCTAACCAAAGAAGATGCCTGGGGCATGGTCATCTGGGATAAAAATAAGTGCGCCGACAAAATCAGCGAGTGGCAAAATGAAGGCTGGTACACACCGCCATCCCTGAGAGGTTCCGTCAATTATCCGAGTAATGGCGGGGGTAATAATTGGGGCTCACCAGCCATAAACCCGACTTCACGGATTATGGTGGTGTACACCAATCGGGTTCCCGGGCAGACGCGTCTGATACCCCGTGAAGAATGCGGTCAGTTTGGGCAGTTGCAGCAGGGAACGCCTTATTGTGTTGAGACCGGATTCCTGATGTCGCCGCTGGGTGTACCTTGTACTGAGCCTCCCTGGGGAACACTTGATGCAATTGATCTGCAGGCGGGCAAATTACTCTGGAGTGTGCCCATGGGTACCACGCGTCATATGGCGCCTTTTCCTTTTTGGTGGATAAATGGCCTGCCAGGGTTTGCTGCCCCCATGATGACAGCAACAGGTCTGGTATTCTCCGGAATATCCAATGACCACGCGTTCAGGGCTTTTGACCTGAAGTCGGGTGAGGGATTGTGGAAAGCTGAGCTACCGACTGCGGCGAACGCACAACCACTGTCATATCAGGTGAGTGCATCGGGCAGGCAGTTTGTCGTTGTTGCAGCGGGTGGGCACTGGTCCGGAGGTAGTCCGCCAGGAGACCACATAATTGCTTTTGCCTTGCCGGAAAAACCGAACTAGGACTAATCAGCCAACCAATCATCGAGGTCTCATATGTCTAACGTCAATACCGTACTGGGTCCAATAGAAACAGACGAGTTAGGATTCACCCTGATGCACGAGCATGTCATGGTCAGTGCCAGTGGCCTGTATGAGAGCTATCCGGATTTGCTCGGCCAGGAGCGGGAAGAAAGAGCGATTCAAACCCTCAAGAATGCGAAGGCTGAAGGCATCGACACCATTGTAGATGCCACGACATTTGACCTGGGTCGTAATACCGAGTTGCTGGTTAAAGCGTCCCGGGAATCAGGCGTCAATATCATTAACGTGACCGGCTGGTGGCTGGACGTACCCCGATTTATTCATGGTGTCTCAGCTAACCAGATGGCGCGGGAATTTATCAAGGATGTTGAGGAGGGGTTTCGTGGTACTGATATTAAAGCAGGACTATTAAAATGCGCGGCAGACTTTGAAGGGGTCACCGAACAACTTGAAGTCATGGCCAGAGGTGTTGCCCGTGCACATAATGCAACCGGCTTGCCTATCATGGTTCACTCGTACCCGACAGGCCATGTTGCGCGTCAACAGATAAAAATATTCAAGGAGGAAGGTGTTGACCTGACTCGGGTAAAGATCGATCACTCCAATGACACCACAGATATCGAATACCTGAAGTGGATACTGGATCAGGGCTGCTATCTTGGCCTGGACCGGTATCCGGGCCGCTACGTCAGTCCTCATATGCGAACAGTGACACTAAAAAACCTGATTGATGCCGGGTTCGCTGATCGACTCTGCCCGTCCCATGATTGTATTTGCCTCGCGGTTCTGAAGGAGAACCCGGACGGCACCATGCCCATGGAGCATGAGTTCGCCCGCCACAATGAAGATCAGTACCTGTACATTAAGCGCCAGGTCATCCCGGAACTGTTGGAAATGGGTATTGACGAAGCGACCGTCAGATCTCTTTTTGTGGATAATCCCCGGCGATTTTTTTCCGGAGAATGAGCATCAGAAATTGTCAGTGACCGTGCACAGGATCACTAACTGATAAGGTGTGAATCCGCGTCCAGACCCAGGTAATGCTTCCCGACGAGGCTGTAGATTTCCGGCCGGGCTTGCAGATGCTGGGAAATGACGTGCATGTCCTGGAATCGTTTTTGAATATCCTGGCCTTTAAAGATGCTGTCGGTGCTACACAGATCATAAGTGATGTCAGTGACTTCTTTCGCCTGACGAATGACGTGTGTTGCCGCCAGTCTCAAGGCAACCTTATCGTCAAATTTGCAATGTCCCAATTCACTCACTGACCCCCAGACCTTATCGACGGTATTGTGCAGGTATGCCTCGGCACTTTGCCAAAGCGCTTCCGCTTTCGCCACCTGGTCTTGCGTTATCCAATCCTGATTCATTGCCTGTTTGTCAAAGCGTTTGATCTTCTTCCGCAGGCGTTCTTCCGTAAAGTCGAGTGCCGCACGGGAAACCCCCAGGGCCACGGCGGCGAATCCACCAGCGAACAACAGGTTCATTGGAATCTGGTAAAGGGGTGGATCTTGTGGGCGAACTTCTATGGCAATCGCATGGCTTTGTAGAATCGGGAGACTCTCAACGGAGAATTGGTAACTCCCGGTGGCTCTTAGCCCGCTGACATCCCAGTTGTTTTCAATCACGGCTAAATGTTTGGGAAACAGGTACCAGAAAAAAGCCCGGGTCTTGCCGTCTTCCTTGACTGGCGCCATTCCCAACAGCCAGTCGGCATGGTTGATGCCACTGCTGAATGTCCATGTCCCCGTGAGGAGGTAACCATCTTTGGTTTTTTGGGACTCACTTTTCACCGGTGGTCCATTGGCAAGTGTCACACCCGGGGAGTGCCAGATCTCTTTTGCTGTGTCCTCAGGAACAAGCCGGGCCAGACTGGCGAGCACCGAGCCCTGATTCACGCACCAGCCAGTGGAACCATCAGCTCTGGCAACTGACTGTACAAAACGAATATACCCGGGATAGTCCATTTGTTGACCACTCAGGGCTTCGGGCAACAGCCGGGTAAAGTAGTTTTCCTGTTTTAGTTTTGTAACCAGTGGTTCCGGGAGGGCAGTGGCGTCACCAGACGTTAGCGCTGTATCAGCAATCTCGTTCAGTAGTTCCAAGGTTACTCCTGGTATCTTGATAAAAGCGATTCATTGTCAGCCATCGTATTCAAATTCTCGATACTGCAATCTAGCATTTTGACGCGACAAACAAAACGGAATCCGTTCAGCCTGCAGCTGTTGTGATAGTCTGCGCAACTGTGACCAGGCTTTGATATACCTCAACGCTGCGCCTTCAAGACAGTGTTAAAATGGCAACGATTTGTATAAAGGCATATTGAAGCAAAACTGGCAATCGACAGTAACAATAGTTAACGGAGAGAAATATGTCCGAGGTAATTAAGATCGCGAACTGTAGCGGATTTTATGGAGATAAGTTGTCCGCCGCAAAAAGCATGGTCGATGGGGGCCCCATTGATGTGTTAACCGGTGACTATCTCGCCGAATTGACCATGACGATTTTGTACAACCAGAAACAACAGCGTAAAACCGGTGGCTATGTCGGGACATTCCTTAAGCAGGTGAAGGAGGTTCTGGTCGATTGTATGGAAAAGAACATCAAGATTGTCACCAATGCGGGGGGCTTGAATCCATCGGGTATGGCCAGCGCGATTAAGGAAATAGCCGCAGAAATGGGCGTCGATGCCAGGGTTGCTTATATCGATGGCGATGATTTATTGCCGAGAATCGACGAACTACAAGGTGAGGGCGAAACCTTTACCAATATGGATACCGGCGTTCCTCTGCAAGATACAGAGAATCCAACTGTTACCGCCAACGCCTATCTGGGGGCCTGGGGAATCAAGGAAGCCCTGGACCAGGGTGCAGATATCGTGGTCTGCCCCAGAGTAACTGATGCAGCCGTGGTCATTGGTCCTGCAGCCTGGAAATTTAACTGGCAACGCTCAGACTATGATGCACTCGCGGGTGCTTTGGCAGCCGGTCATATTATTGAGTGTGGCGCCCAGGCGACCGGCGGCAACTATTCGTTCTTTCAGGAGGTCCCAAGCTTTCACAATATGGGATACCCCATTGCCGAGATCGAACAGGATGGCAGTTTTACGATTACAAAACATCCGAACACAGGAGGATTGGTCTCTGTTGGCACGGTAAAAGCACAGCTTCTGTACGAGATATCATCACCGGCTTATCTGAACCCGGATGTTATCGGCCATTTCGATACGCTAGCCATCGAGCAAAGCGGAGATGACAGGGTCTACGTCAGCGGTTGTCGCGGTTCCTCTCCACCGGATACCCATAAAGTCTGTATCAATACCGTGGGCGGTTATCGCAACGGCATGGATGTGATTCTGACGGGCCTTGATATTGAAGAAAAGGCCGAACTGTTCACAGACACGCTGTTCCGGTCTGTCGGCGGACGAGAGCAGTTTGATGCAGTCGATATCCAGTTGGTTCGTAGTGACAAGCAAGACCCAAAAACTAACGAGGAGGCTTATGCGACACTGCGAATTAATGTCAAGTCTCACAACCAGGCGCTGGTTGGACGTTTGTTTTCAGCCAAGATGATCGAACTGGCACTGGCAAATTATCCCGGCTTTTCATCCAAAGGGGGCCCTGGTGGTGGTGGCTCATTTATCTCCTACTGGCCGGCCCTGGTAGATAGCAGGTTCATCACAGAAAAGGTTTATCTGGGTGGCAAGGAGACAGCGGTTGCGCCAACGAGCCAGTTAGGTTTGGAGCCGATTTATTATCAGCAAACACCGGTAAAAATTCCTGATGTGCCACGTGGCGAGACTGTGAAAATACCATTTGGCAGGCTCTTCGGTACACGCTCTGGCGACAAGGGCGGCTGTGCGAATTTAGGTGTCTGGGCAAAGGATGCTGCATCCTACGGTTTTCTGCATCAGTTTCTGACAGTCGATAAGTTCAAGGCGTTATTGGCAGATACGGCGGAGTTTGAGATTGACCGTTATGATCTGCCAAACCTGGACGCACTCAATTTTTACATCCACGGCATCCTCGGGGAAGGTGTTTCTTCTTCGGTCAGGATGGATGGCCAAGCCAAGACCATGGGGGAGTATCTGCGGGCAAAAATAATTGAGGTACCGACGGTGTTGGCAAAAGGCATACAGGAAAAAGCATGACGAACAGCAATTCAGAAAATCCTAAGGACCTGGAGACTTTCAGGGAGGAAGTTTCCCATTGGTTAAAAACGAATGTACCGGCACAGCCTGATTTTTTGTTACCTGAGTCCTTTATGGAAGTGGGCACCGATCAGCAGTTCGAATTCTTGCGGAATTGGCAGCAAAAAATCTACGAAGCTGGTTATCTAGGGATGGCATGGCCAAAGGAATATGGCGGGGGTGGTATGCCCCAGATCTACCAGGATATTGCCACGGCTGAGATGGCCAGGCAGCGTGTGCCCTTTGTTCCCAACACCATCGGCTTAAACTGGGCTGGGCCCTTAATATTGCATAGTGGCACCGAAGAAGAGAAGAGAAAATACATTAAAGGGATTCTTTCTGCCGAAGACATCTGGTGTCAGGGGTTTTCTGAACCCGATCATGGTTCAGATCTGGGTAACGCCCAGTGCCGGGCGGTTCGGGATGGTGATGAATACGTTGTTAACGGTTCCAAAATTTGGACCAGCCTGGGTAGTTACGCCAAATACATGATCCTTCTGGCACGTACTTCAACCGGTGATGACAACAAATATGCCGGTCTGAGTTTTTTCCTGTCTCCGATGCACGTGGATGGTATTGATCCCCAGCCGATCAAGAAACTAACGAGTGAATACGGTTTCTGCCAGACTCACTTTGTTGATGCGCGTATTCCCGCTGACTGCCTGATGGGCAAGGAAGGCGAAGGCTGGCAAGTCGCTATGACTACATTAATGTTTGAACGGGGCGCTACAGGTGGCCAGGCTGGCGGCATGTCCTTTATGGATTTAAACATGGGTGACGTCGTGGAACTCTCACGTCGTGCCAGGAGAAATGGCAAACCGGCGATCCGGGACCCTATGATCAGGGATGAACTGGTCAAGCTGTTAATAGAAGATCAAGGTAACCGCATGATGAATGTCAGGGCGAGAATACCTGCGTTGGTATCAGAACGTCCCACCGCAATTGCCATGTCAGGTAAGCTACGTGGTACCGAACTTAAGAGACGTTTCACGCAATTTGCCCTGTCAATGCAGGGGGCAAACGGAGGTCGTTTTGTCAGTCCTAATGCTGTGGATGGTGGTAAATGGCAAAGATCCTATTTTAATTCTTTCTCCGCCACGATTGGCGGAGGCACGAGCCAGATCCAGAAAAATATTGTAGGTGAGCGGGTGCTCGGTCTGCCGAAGAGTTAAGGGGCATTCTTTCGGAAAAAGAAGCCATAAGAGAAGTTGGTAAAGAGCGATGACAAAAACGATAGAATTTAGTGAAGAACAAATCATGTTACTGGATACGGCAATGGATTTTTGCAGGACTCAATCGCCGATCAGTAAAGTTCGGGCCCAGTTGGATGTCGCGAATGGCTTTGATACTGACCAGTGGCGAGCCATGGTTGATTTAGGCTGGTTAGGCGTGGCCATTCCAGAATCCCACGGCGGTATTGGTCTGGGTATGGCTGATGTTGTTCCGATAGTCGAGTGTATGGGTAGACAATTAATGGGTTCACCTTTTTTTGCATCGACCCTGGCTGGCCAGGCACTGGTGCACGGTGGTACTGAAGCGCAGAAGAGTACCTGGTTACCCAGAATAGCGGCTGGCACGATTGTAACCTTGGCACTGCAGGAAGAGAGCGGTGACTGGGATCTGCGGAATCTTACTGCCACAGCAACCCAAGACGGTGACCAGGTAACATTGAGCGGTAAAAAAACCTTTGTCATGGACGCGACGGTTGCTGACCTGATCATTGCCTCGGTCTCCCTTGACGGCAATGCGGTGCTCGTCTGTATTGAATCCGGCATGATTCCTGAAAACCAGATTGTGCGTGAAGTGGTCATTGACGAAACACGCCGTTGTTATGAAGTCAGCCTGGATGGAATTACTGTTCCCGTTTCAGCAATGTTCGCCCATCAGTGTTTTGGCGAGATCGAAAACGCTGCCTTGCTTATTTTGTCTGCCGAGATGGCAGGGGGGATTGCCGGTGTCCTGAATACGATTCTTGAATACCTCAACACCCGTAAACAATTTGATCGATTGATAGGCAGCTATCAGGCGCTTAAACATCCAGCGGTGGATATATTACTGGGGTTGGAAGCGACCCGATCCCATGTTTATCATGCGGCAACCGTTTATGACGAAGGTGATGGCAAGGAACTGGAAATTTCGCTCAAAATGGCGAAAGCCGCAGCCAGCGAGCACTTTGCTTTCGCCGGTGACCGGGCAATTCAGTTCCATGGTGGCTTTGGGTTTACGTTCGAGTGTGACGCGCAGCTCTACCTGCGCCGAGCCCTATGGAGTCAGTACCAGTATGGTGATGAAAAATATCACCGACAACACCTGGCATCATTACTGCTGGACTAGCAGCCTGCGCGGTGAGGAAAAAGTAATTATGAAGGAACAGTATGAAACTTTATCATTGTAAAGATGCGCGCTCACTGCGCCCCTTGTGGGCACTTGAAGAGATGGGGCTCGAGTATGAACTGGTGAACATGGAGTTTCCGCCCCGATTCACAGTCAAGGGTTACCTTGACCTGAATCCGATGGGCACCGTGCCCACATTCGTGGATGGTAATTCGACTCTGACTGAGTCCGCTGGCATCTGCCAGTACCTGGTTGAGAAATATGGGCCCCATGAAATTGGCATGACCATAGATGAGCCGGAGTACCCTGAATACCTAAACTGGCTGCATCGCAGCGATGCTACGTTAACATTCCCACAAACCCTGGTGTTACGTTACACCAAACTGGAACCGGAAGAGCGCCGAATTCCCCAGGTCGCTGAAGACTACGCAAAATGGTACCTGTCACGCCTGAGGGCAGTGGAGCAAACACTGGAAGGTAAAGAGTATCTTTGCGGAGATCGATTCACCATCGCAGATATAGCGGTCGGGTACGCGCTTTTTCTGGGCAGGTCCCTGGGGCTTGATGAACGTTACAAGGATAACTGCAAACAGTATCTGGCGAGGTTGATGCTGCGACCAGGGTTCATTCGGGCGCAGGGTCTTTAGCAGCCTGCCTGGATCACCGTTCCGAACTCGCGTCAGGCAGCTTCCTGAACCCTGGGCTCATCTATGACAGGTTGAGATTCATCGATCTCGTCAGTTGTTCGTGTCTGGGGGTTTAGCTCGCGTCTCAGCATTTCGATAACGGTGGGATCCAGCGGTCCCTGTGTATGTGGGCTGAAGTGCATTGCCAGCGCTATAAGTTTAAACATATTGATTCCTGTAGGATTATTCGATAAATTTCTCTGCCGTCTATATTGGGTCGGTTGTTTGAAATTAAACCCCCTGTGAACGGGGAAAATTCACTTAGTCGAAGATTCCCCAAAACACGGCTTGGCTTCTTACCTGAAATACTGAAATAATATCCCCCTTTTCAAAATGGAGCATCGGAGCTGACATGGGTGAAGATTTTATTGTCGCGCACGAGCGCCGGGCATTCACCCGACTCGCAATCAAGGCACCGGTGGAGGTTCGCCAGGGAGACTCTGTATGGAAACTGGAACTCATCGATCTCTCCTTAACCGGTCTTGCGGTCACGGAGCCAGACGAAATCGAGGCGGATTACTCACATCCGTTCTACTTCTACCTGTGCCTGGAACCCGACAACCCGCTGCAATTTCATGCCAACCTTATACGTATGGACCCTGGTTGCATTGGTTTTGATATGGGGCACCTCGAGAAAGAGCAGCTCGTTCCCCTGGCAAAGTTGTTGTCAGCGCGCCTGGATGAAGCGACTATCAATAAAGAACTAGCCCTGCTGGCGTCGATGGAACGATAGTTTACAAGGCTCATACAAGCCGCTCGACCGCCTCACAACACTGAATATTTCCAACTGATTTTCACTTTTCATTTCAATGGGCTAAATACATATATATCAGGCAGCAAGCCAATTCTTCCGTGGCTGTGACAGACAATAATTCTGACAATCATCGTTGAATCCTGTCCATCGCTCTAACTGGGACGGTGGAGATCTGATCAGACTAGAATGCGTAACCTGTCACCGGACCAGACTCTGGTTTTGGTCAATGGCACACGGCGACATCGTTCAGCATTGGTCAATCTCCAGTTAGCGCCGCTCGGGACCACCAGCCAGGGTGCGCAGGCTATCGATTTTTCAACCTTTCCTGCGGCTGCAATCCAGCGAGTTGAGATTTTGAGAGACGGCGCCTCAGCACAGTATGGCTCTGATGCGATTGCCGGTGTAATTAACCTTATCCTCAAAGATGCGGATCACGGATTCGATGTTTCTGCCCAGTACGGTGAATATACCGAGGATGACGGGGAACGCGTTACCGTGAGTGCCAACGCCGGTTTTGCGCTTGGCAGTTCAGGTTTTCTTAACGTCACGGCGGAACACGCAACATCTGATATTACCACCCGCTCCAAGGCTAGACCTGATGCCGCCTCAGTCGCTGGTATCGTTGGCGCTGGTGATGTGCCTTACAATGGACTGGGACAACGCTGGGGAGATCCTGACATTGAATCCCTGAAGCTGTTTGCCAACCTGGGATTTGAAATCTCAGACAGTGTAGAACTCTACGGTCATGCCAGCTATATGGATAATGAAACTCTTTCCGGGTTTTTCTATCGAACGCCAGTACTGCCCGGTACCGGTAATATTGCCATTCCCGCGCGCACAACCCTCAAGACTGATGCCGATGGTGATGGTATTGCAGACAATGCCGACGCTGCACTGGTCAGCAGCATCATGACGACCGGACTGGACCCGGCAGACTACCTGACCGCAGATCCAGCCAGTCCCAGCGGATACGTCTTGTTAAATCCGATCCACACGCTGTTTCCGGGTGGTTACAGCCCATTGTTCGGTGCTGACATCCCCATTGTTCGGTGCTGACATCTCTGACTACACCATACTCTTTGGTGCCAGGGGTGAGTCATCAATAGGCTTTACCTGGGACATTCGAGCCCGTAGCGCAGAAAATGAGGTCGATTACGTATTAAACGGCAGCATCAATCCAAGTTTAGGCCGATTGTCACCAACATCCTTTGGTCCAGGCACCCTGACCCAGGAAGAAAACAGCATCAACGGTGATTTTGTCATGGCATCCAGCAGCTCGCCGATGAACCTGGGCTTTGGTTTTGAATGGCGCGAGGAAACATACAAAATCGGAGCAGGTGACGCGGCATCAATCGAGGTCGGTCCTACTTTCGCACAGTTTGGTGTGGGCTCTGACGGTTTCCAGGGCTCGTCCCTGGAGTCAGCAGGCAGCTTTGACAGTGCTAGCTATGCCTTATATGTGGATGTGGAAACGGACCTTACAGATCAGCTCTCCGGTGCCATTGCAGTACGTTTTGAAGATTACGACGAGTTTGGCTCTACGGTAAACTGGAAGATTTCCGGTCGTTATGCCTTTACTGACAACTTTGCCGTGCGGGCAACAGCGAACACAGGTTTCAGGGCGCCGACTCCGGGCCAGGTTAATACCCTGAACGTCACCACAACTTCCGATTCGTCAGGTAATTTAATTCCAAATGGTACCTACCCGGTTGACCATCCCGTGTCTTTGACCCTGGGATCAAAACCTCTCGATCCGGAAGAGTCACTGAGTTTTACACTGGGTCTCGTCTGGTCACCAACACAAAGAACGTCAATAACCCTGGATTATTATGACATCGAGATCGACGACAGGATTGCGTTATTGTCCAACACCATCGACGCAGCAACCGTTGCCGACCTGGTTGCAGCAGGTTTTCCTAACGCAAACCTGCTACAGGGTAGCAATGCGAACTTTTTTGTGAACGGCTACACGTCAAATATTACTGGTATTGATTTTGCGCTGACGTCTGCCTACGAGCTTGGTCGTGGTTCTCTTGGAGTGGATTTCCGTCACAGCTACAACCAGCACGAGGTCTCTGATGTCGAGTCGGGTTCAGTCGGTGTGGACAGGGTATACGACCTGGAAAATCAGGTGCCTGAACATAACACCGTGTTGAGCCTCAATTACAACCTCGGTAATTTCGAC
The DNA here is from genome assembly GCA_029941905.1 of Pseudomonadales bacterium. Classification (GTDB taxonomy): domain Bacteria; phylum Pseudomonadota; class Gammaproteobacteria; order Pseudomonadales; family Azotimanducaceae; genus JAHRVQ01. The sequence goes on from JAPYTQ010000028.1 coordinate 59,426, forward strand.
GGCTTACTGCGCATTAACCGTTTTGGTGATTGGTCTACAACGGGTGGTCTTTTTGGTCCCGGTGATGCTTCTGATGCGACCGACTACGGTAGTGTTACACTGGTGGGGATTGAAGCCAGCTATACATTCGCAGATCATTACACTGTCACTGTAGGCGGCGATAATATTTTCGATGAGTACCCCGACAAAGAGAAGAATGGGGTGCTGGATTTTCTTGGTGTGAGGCACGCCATCACGTCGCCTTTCGGTTTCAACGGTGCGTTCTGGTATCTGAGGGCATCAGCTGCTTTCTAGGTACAAGCTTCAATTGCCGAGTAAAAATTAGTCATGTAGCAGGTCGTTGTCAGGACGAGCGATCTGCTACTGACGGTCGACATCGTCAGCCAGCCATTCCTTTAGTTGATTTCGTTCTCCACCCGGGTAAGCCAGTAATCTGCATCAAAGGAGTTGTCGCCCAGCAGGTAGCGCCAGAACCGGATACGATTAAGGTACTCGAGTCTGGCGGTATCAGCTTCGAACCAGGGTTCAGGTGTGGTCAGGGTTGAATGCAGGTGTTGCGGGTCCTGTACACCGGTCCAGAATATCGGACGTTGCCTGTTGTGATCCTCCGGCAAGTCGGAGTCATCCCATAATCTTACCTGGCGTTCCGTCGGGCAGATGCGAACCTTGAACATGTAACGCATATTTTCAGACCGGTTCGACCCGCCGCCATGCCAGATACCCATATGCATGAACAGCAACGTACCCGCATTGCAGGTTAAGTGTTGCTGCCCAAGAATATTCTGGTAACGACCAATGCTGGCTTCACTAACAATTCTTAAATGGGAGCCAGGAATGTAACGGGTACCCCCCATGTCTTTCGTGACCTCGTGTGGGTAATACATCAGCTGCACATCAAATGATCTGCGGGGGTCAATTGTAGAATCCTGGTGGGTATGCTGGGATACTTGTGCGGTGCCTCCATTGAACCCGGGAGGGAAGGCAATATGCAGAAAGTGATGATCAAACAAAGGTCGTCTGCCTACCAGGCTTTGTATCGCACCGGTAACCAGCGGTAAACCCAGTAGTTTGCCCAACGCGCTGTCGGCAGGGTAGGCATCCGACAATGGCACCCCGGCATTTACCACGGGGATGGTACTGGTTGCCATCACATCACGGTAATGATCTCGTGGATGCGCAACATCGAGCCCATCAACATGACCAATATCACTGAGAAACTGTTGATTAATGGCGTCAGGAACAACGCTGTCCAGTTTTAGGAATCCTCGCGAAGCAAACTCCATCATCTGCCTGGAACTGAGCAGATTTGATTCAGCCACTGACGTTCACCATCTTCTCGAAGAAAAACTCATACTTCAGGTAATCGGTTCTAAATTCGTCACCGGTGACATGACTCACAAGCGGGCTGGCCTGAATCAAACGCCAGCCGTCTTTCAATGCATCCAGCCCGGTTCTATAGGGTGCTTCATCACAGTCTCCGGACATATGTCTGGTTTCACCCGTGCCGTCATAAAAAGCCCAGGCCACGACACGGGTATCCAGAGCCGACGTTGCCGTATACAAAACCATTACTTGTTGCCGCATAGGGAAAAACCGGTCAATTCACGGCGGATGGTATCACAAGCATTGGGAGTGGCTTGCTTAATGTGCGTTTTGTATAGGACTACTAGTAGCGTGTAATGGAAAAATAAACCCGTCGCTGGTTTGGCACACTGGTAAATGGCACAGAGGTTGTAAATTGCAGTCTGTCCGCATCGGTCTGCAACAGGTTTTCGACAATGAATTTACCCGACCAACGTTCAGTAATCCGGTAGGTTGCAAAAATATCAACAAAGTGTTGATCTTCAGAATAAGGTACAGGTTGTTCGGCTGACTTGTCGTGAAGGCTGGTATTGAGGAAATAATTACCACCGACAGATAGTCGATTTTTAAAGAAATAACTGGTGATACCCATCCTGACCTGGTGCACCGGCCGGGTTTGCAGGGTGGTTTCCTTGGTATCGATATAACCGTAACTCATGTTAGTGCTGGTATTCTGTAGAACCTGGTAGCGGACAATCAGTTCACTCCCAACGGCTTTACTTTTCTTTTCCAGATTCTGATACTGATTCATACCAATACTGCTGAACGCATCGGCACCTGTTGTGTCCTGAGCCCATTGGCCTGGCAGCTGGCCCAACTCGTACTGATCTTCGATTTCATCGTGAAAAACGCTGACTCCGAGGGAGAATCCAACCGTGATATCCCAGGTATAGTTCAATTCATAACTGTCTACTGTTTCCGGCTTGACCACATCAAAGCCATAAGTAGAAGTGAGCATCGGCGAACTGTTTCGGACTAACCTGTAGTAGTCACGATCAAAGCCCTGCTGGTACGAGACACTCAGGTTATGCCCATCGTTGTTATGATAGGCGGCTGCGAAACTAGGTGAAATCTCCTCGACCGGATCGGCGTCAAGACCAGGTGAGATGAACGATGTATCATCGCGCCCGAACCTGTCATATCGTAACCCCATGGAAAATGTCAGGCTGTCGTTTGGTTTCCAGGTATCCTCTGCAAATAAACTGAACTCTGTCCAATTGCTTTCGACCGAGCCAAAACTGCTGTCTTGTAGATTGTCAGGCAGAAGGGCTGAGAGCATATCAGGGATAAAAAACAGATTGTCTGGCTCATATTGAGCGGCTGTGTAGGTACTGCTTATCGCCAACGTGTGATCATCAAAGCGGGTTCGAAAGATCACTGCCTGTTGCCACTGTTGCTGTATGCCGCCCAGAAAAGGAAGACCGTTGTCGATGAAGATTTGTTCGTGCCAGGACAGTGATGCGGTGAGCTCGAAGCTTTCGGTATCGTTGATTTCTACAATAACACTGGGTTGTATGCCCGCTGTTAAGTTGGAAAGTGTCAGGCTGGAAACCCCGTCGATCAGAATAATCTGGAATCCGCTGTAGGATGGGGCTGAATCCGGTACATCCTGTGGTGAGGTGATTTCAGGAAAGGATAGTGAAGTGACGAAGCCCTGGTCAGCTTGAACACGAACGGCACTTACGCATGCGAGTAGCGCAAACAGCAATGCATATCGCAGTGATAGGAGCATCGACGGTATCGCTCTCATAATCCGCATCCCTTCTGAGTTTGAGTAAAATCAAACTTGCTCAATTCCAATGCCCAACTGGTGCCTCCCCATATTATTCTGAAACATCCAGCTAAAATAATGGCTTGTTGACATTGGTATCGGGTTTATATGACCAGATTAGTGACTTTTACACAAGTTATTATCGTGATTTGATCGCCAATCAACAAAGATACAGCCTGTACCGGTTTGGGTGCTGTTTGTGGCAAAATTGCAAAATGTCAGACATTAATCAGACTACTGAAGTCACACTTAGCAGCAATCCAGTCAATACAAACCCTAATTATTGAGAACCGATGCTACAAAAAGAGGAATACCCCCGAGTACACGCATTGACCGACGACGAATTGAAACGCTATCGGACAGATGGCTACCTGATTCGCGAGTCCGTGTTTTCTACAGACGAGATTGAAGAGCTTCAGGCAGCCGCAGAACGCGCCGTTAATGAAGCGAAGTCTCTGACTCGTAGTGGCCAGCCCTATATTCTGGACGGCAAGCGATTTGTGGATGCCGGTTACACCACGATCCAGTTTGAACATACGACCAGGAGCGAAACGATTCGGGTGATTGAACCGGTACACGAGCTGGATCCCGTTTTCGATCGACTGATCGAAGAAGATCGCATCATTGAGCCCATGCAGGATATTCTCGATTGTCGAAGGATTGCACTGTGGACCGCAAAACTAAACCTCAAGCGCCCCGGCGAGGGCTCCGGATTTGGCTGGCACCAGGATTCACCTTACTGGGTTCATGACAGTGATCATGTTGACCTGCTACCCAATGTAATGATCGCCTTCGACGATGCTACCGAAGACAACGGTTGCTTGCGGGTGATCAGGGCAAGTCATACACGGGGGTGCCTGGCAGGTACCAGCGACGGCTCACAATTGGGTGGCTTTTTTACTAACCCTGATTGTTTTGATGAAGCCGACCAGGTTGCAATGTCAGTCTCTGCAGGGTCGATGATCTTTTTCGACCCCCATGCGATTCATGGCTCCTTGCCGAACAACTCGGACGAGCCGCGTCGAGCCATGGTGCTGACATATCAACCAGCTGATTTTCCTGCGTTGAAATCAAAGGCTGTTCGCAATGTGTCTTAACTCACCTCAAGACCTTCCATATCACCCTGGTCTCGCCATTGTTTAAGGAGTTTATAGAACTGTATAGGACCCGCCCCGTACATCTGCGAGAAGAAGCCATTCTTATTCCCGGGTTTGCCTTCACTATTGTAATACCCCGGGGTGCACTCCGAATAGAATCGGGTACCGAGGATTGATAGCCTTTCGATTTCGTCTACATATTCCTGTTCTGCCTGAGGCGTGACCTCAACGGTGTTTTTACCCTGATTACGCACTTCACCCAGAATGTAGGCAATTTGCTTCGCCTGTTCATTGAGGGCGTGGGGAACATTGACGGTAATCGCTGTCTGGGTGAATCCCATAAAGAAACAATTGGGGAACCCGTTCGATTGCAGTCCGTGCAAGGTCCGCAAGCCATCGGACCAGTGATCGCTCAAGCGACGGTCATCACGACCAATAATATCGTAGCCAGCTCGACGGGTATAGGAAGTACCCACTTCAAAGCCGGTGGCGAAAATAAGGCAGTCAAGCTCGTACTCCATTCCATTGGCAATGACACCTGATTTTGTGAGCGCTTCGACGCCTTTCCCGTCGGTGTTTACCAGCGTCACATTGGGTCGGTTATAAGTCGGCAGGTACTCATCGTGGAAACAGGGTCGCTTGCAGAATTGCCGATACCAGGGTTTCAGCGCTTCTGCCGTGTCCGGATCGTTGACAATTTCTTCTGCACGGGCGCGGACCTGGTTCATTTTCTTGTAGTCAGACAGCTCCATTAACTCTCCGCGTTCGGATTTTGTTAATCTGCGTCCGAGTTTTTCCCCCGCCAGTTTGGCTACAATACCGGTCAGGTTGCGAAAAATATCCGTCCAGCCGTCACTGACCATGTCTTCATCCTGGTGCCCGCCATTAACGAGGATATTAAAGTTATCCATGCGTCGTTTCTGCCAGCCAGGTTCGAGAGAGTCCGCCCATTGCTGATCGGTCTGGGCGTTGTTGCGCACGTCAATGGAGGAAGGGGTACGCTGAAAGACGAACAGTTCTTTTGCGGACGCGCCCAGAGCAGGAATGCACTGAATAGCGGTTGCACCGGTGCCGATAATTCCCACACGCTTGTCTTTCAGGCCTATGAGATTCCCTTCTGCATCGCCGCCGGTATAACCATAGTCCCATCGGCTGGTGTGAAAAGTGTAACCCTCGAAATCATTGATACCGGGAATGCCAGGTAACTTGGGTCTGTTTAAAGGGCCATTGGCCATGGCAACATAGCGTGCTTTCATTCTGTCGCCGCGATCAGTTGTGATAATCCATCGGCGCGATTGTTCATCCCAGCGCAGCTCTTCAACACTGGTTTGCAGACAGGCGTTGTCGTAGAGATTGAAATGTCTTGCGATCCGTTTGCTGTGTTCGAATATTTCCGGCGCAAAGGAGTATTTGTGTTTTGGGACATATCCCAGTTCTTCGAGCAGCGGCAGGTAACAGTAGGCTTCGACATCGCACATCGCACCCGGATAGCGATTCCAGTACCAGGTGCCACCAAAGTCACTGGCTTTTTCAATCACTCTGATATCTTCAAATCCGGCTTCCCTGAGTCTTGCACCGGCCAGCAGACCACCAAAACCACCGCCAATCACCGCTACTTCAACTTCGTCGGTCAATGGTTCACGATCTATTTTTGATTCAACATAAGGGTCGTCGACGTAACGAGAGAATTCAGCCGTGACTTCTATGTATTGTTCATTACCTTCTGGTTTGATTCGCTTGTCTCGCTCAAACAGGTATTTGGATTTTAACTCTTCCGGTACAAAATCTAGTTCACCGACCAGTTCTTCAATGCTGTTCGTGATCATTCGTGTTAATTCCTCAGATATTTGCTTTGTTGTCTAATGCCTAGTTGCCGTGATGTCGTTTATTTCTTGCCAAAATTTTTCAGCCGATCTGCCAAATCAGGACCAGGACCGGGGCTGTTGTGCCTTTCAAAATTAAGACCGTCCTGTAGATGGTGATTTTGCCCGGCGTTAACGAGAGATTTATCTGCTTTGAGGGTATGCCAGGAGTTTTTCACAATGTCCTGCGCAAGCTGCAGTGCACGATCATCTAATTCCTCGTCGGCAACACAATAATTAGCCAGACCCAAACCGACGCTCTCGGCGCCAGTGACAACGCGACCTGTAAACATGAGTTCTTTTGCTCGCATGACACCAATTCGCCGGGGAAGACGCTGGGTCATGCCCCAGGTTGGCGTCATGGACCATTTACCATGAGTATCGGAAAATTTTGCCGATTCACTCGCTATGAGCAGATCGCAGGCGAGCGCAAGTTCCAGGGAACCGGTGTAGCAGTGGCCCTGAACAACAGCAATAACCGGCTTGGGAAGGTTTTCAATAAAATCGAGGGTTTCTGCCTGAAAATGCCTGGAAGGTGCCTGTTCGCCATTTTTGATGGCGTTGAGGTCATTTCCTGCGGAAAAGGAGCGACCTTCACCCCGTAGAATCACGCAGCCGATGGACTCCGCTGATGCAACATCTTCCAGATGCTGTCGCAGTTCGACGAAAAGGTTGGGGCTCAATGCATTAAGCTGCTCCGGTCGATTGAGCGACAAAATAGCGATCCCGTCCTGATCAACACGGGTCACCAGTGAATCCGTGCTAGCTGCTGTGTTTGCCATGACATTGCCTACAGTGAAATGAGATCCCTATTGTTATCCAGATAAATTAGCAATGTCCAGTGATGTCACTTTTCATCAAGCCATTACTGAGCCTGTTGACTGCAACTCGCGGTTTCTGGAGTAGAAATCCAGGCTAACCGATCGGTCCAGATGAGTCAGGTGGAGTAGCGCCGGGGCCTGGTCGTGATCTATGCCTTGCATTCCCAGCTCTATGATTTCAGCCATCACCTCACCAATGAGTGGTGCGTTCTTAAACTGGTTGCCACTCGTGCCAATACTCATATAGAACCCGGGCAGATTGGATTTATCGTATATGGGAATCCAGTCAGGGGTGAGGTCGTATATTCCGACGGTGCCCCGGGCGGTATTGGCGATTCCCAGATCAGGAAAGCGCTGCGCGCTACGATGTGCCTGCAGTGTCCACTGGTCAGTAAAGCCCTGGTTGTAGTGATCCGGATCGACGATATCCAGCGGGTCGCAGGCTGGGTCCGTAGAACCAATCACGACATCGACACCATCCGGTCGCTGGTAGACCCCGGCGTCTACATCAAAAATAACCATGCTCCCTGTGGTCAGGGATGGAGGCGCAGCCAGATACACAACTTCGTGACGCAGGGGTTTTGTATCTATGGCTAACTGCTGGCGTATACCCGCCAGGTCGTTAACAGAGCCGGAGTGTGGTCCTGCGGCATTGATGACGATACTGGCATTTACTGTTTCGCCATGGTTGAGCTCGACTCCGGAAACACCCTGGTCATCCCGAAGGATTTTTTCGATCTTGCTGTTGAATCTGAATTCGGCACCGTTTGCCTGAGCGGCTGATTGCAAATTGCGCGTTGCGAGTTGCGGATCGTTGACATATCCGGCATGTGGCACATAAATTCCCGCCGATATTCGACCACCGGAAGGCTGCCCGAAATCGGGATCCTTGATGGGCCGGGGAGGGCCGTAAGATTCCAGAGAAATGCCGGGGAACAGTTCGCCTAACTCTGTTGCTGATTTATACGAATACTCGATACCCACTTCTTTCATCGCCGCCAGGTTCGCATCGTGCGCATTTTCTTCTCCTTCCCTGACGAGCACCAGCCCGCCACATTCTGTATAGACGGCGTGAGCCTCTTCATTTTCAATCCCGAGGAACCCTCGCCACTCCTGCCAGATACATCGTGCTTCGTGAGCCACGGCGCAGGAAGTCACATGCGAATAAATCGGCCTGATAATCGCTGATGAATGACTGGTAGAGCCATAACCGGCGGCGGGTAATTTATCAATATTCAGGGTGCTGAGCCCCCGCTTGGAGAGTGCGAACGCAATCGAACAGCCGACGATACCGGCGCCGATAATCACCACATCCACATTTTTGCTCGGCATTGATTTGAGCCACTTATGATAAAGTGATCATTGTAAACCGTGTTTCAATTTGACGCGCTTTTAACTTGCCTTGTTCAAGGTCGACAGACATCAAGAGAAGCTCTGATTAAGTGGATATTTCAGAGATTCCCAGGGAGTAATCATGCCAGGACCGTCAGCTGTTGCCACGCCGGGTTGGACGTCACGCTTCGCATTCCTCATGGCTTCAATAGGTTTTGCTGTTGGCCTGGGTAATATCTGGCGGTTTCCCTATGCCACGGGGGAAAACGGCGGTGGCGCATTTGTGCTGGTCTATGTGGCAACCGCTTTTGTTATTGGCGTGCCCATATTAATAGCCGAACTCATGATTGGTCGACGCGGCGGCATGACCCCACCAGGCTCAATGCGCACGCTGGCTGTTGAGGAAGGCCAAAGCCGCCATTGGCAGATTGTTGGCAGCATGAGCATGTTGACCGCTTTTCTGATTATGATTACCTACAGTGTGGTAGCGGGTTGGGTACTCGAGTATCTGGTCAGGGCCCTGTTAACAGGATTTGAAGGTGTGGATGGTCAATCCGCCGCAGCGGCATACAACCAGATGTTCGGCGAGATTGGCAGCTTACTGTTCTGGACATTCCTGGCATTGTTCCTGACGGGCTCGATCCTGTTTGCGGGTGTCAAGAACGGCATTGAACGCGCCGTCACGGTGCTAATGCCCACCCTGTTTTTGTTAATGGTCGGCCTGATGGGATACAACATCACCGTGGGTGGATTTTCGGAAGCCGTTGACTATCTGTTCATCCCTGATTTCAGCAAGGTCAACCCCGGTATGTTGCTGGCGGCAATCGGTCAGGCATTTTTCTCCATTGGTGTCGCCATGGCCGGGATGATGACTTACGGCGCTTATCTGCCGCGGTCTGTTTCCATCCCCAGATCTGCCATGCTGATTGTCATTGCCGATACTGCAGTGGCACTGTTGGCGGGGCTGGTGATTTTTCCCGCGGTATTCAACAATGGCCTCGATCCGGCAGGAGGTCCTGGATTGATCTTCAAAACCCTGCCCGTTGCCTTTGCACAGATGCCAGGGGGCCACCTTGTCAGCGTCCTGTTCTTTTTACTCCTCTCGGTTGCCGCAGTTACCTCTATGGTCGGTTTAACCGAGCCCCTGGTTCGCTGGTTAGAAGAGGGCAGGGACTACTCCCGGCATAAAAGTACCGCTTTAATACTAGGGTCAATAGCTGCACTGAGCACACTGAGTGTGCTTGGTTATAACCTGCTGTCTAATCTGACGTTGGCTGGCAAGGATATTAATAGTTTGGCAGATTACGTCTCTAACCAGATTATGTTGCCACTAGGCGGGTTGCTGATCGCAGTTTTTATCGGCTGGTTTGTTCGACGACAAGTCAGTTTTGAAGAGCTCGATATCTCAAACGAGACATTGTTCAAGCTGTGGCATTTTCTGATACGTTATGTCGTGCCGCCAACGGTTTTCATTGTTTTCGTGCTGGGCGTCGGATGGTGAATGAAAACCCTATTTCAGGGTGTTGAGCCAGTTAGTGCCTATCCATAAATGATTATGTGTGCTTTTCCAGTCACGTTTTGTGCTATTAAAATAGACTCAATATGGGCAAAGTAGGGTGCTGAAGTCGAAATTTACCTATTTATGGATAAGCACCAGTTAATCAGGTTCTCCACCACCTCGACCTTGTTGATTTCATTAAGCATTTCGTGGCGGCCATCCGCATAGTATTCTGTGGTGGTTGTCAGACCCCTTTGCTGCCATGCATCGAGCATTCGATTAATATTCGCCAGTTCGCCATGAACCGGGTCTGCGGCTCCAGAGAACAGGTAAACAGGCAAGTCCAGCGGGATGTTCTGAATGCTGTTCACATCCTGGGTGGCCTTGAGTCCATCGAACATATTCATCAGTGAACCCGGAAAAGGCACGAAGCCGCAGGCTTCATCGTCAATGTATTTTTGTACCTCCCCGGCATCACGACTCAGCCATTCGAAGCCGGAATACTCACCGCTTCCTGACTCAAAAGACTTGTTGGCACTGCCGAAGATCAGGTAATTGAGCAAAGCACTTTCCTTGTGGGGTCCAAGTCGCCAGTTTTCGAACCGCGACAACATTCGACTCACCCAAATCAGTATGCCAGGACCGAATCCGGGCGACCCTGAAAGCACCAGTGCGTCAATGCTGTCACCAAAACGAGTGACGTATTGCTGACTCAACATGGCACCCATGCTGTGGCCGAAGAGAATCAAAGGTGTATTTGGGTGATCTCTTTTGATCTGCTGAAGAATTTCATGCATATCCTCGATGATACGGTTCCAGCCATCGTCACCAAAATCACCCAGTGTCTTCGCAGTCTGGCCATGACCCCTGTGATCATTTGCCGAGACGGTATATCCAGCCTGGTTCAGTTTCCCGGCCATCCAGTCGTATCGGGCTGCGTGTTCACCCATGCCGTGGGCGACATGGACAAGAGCGGCGGGACTTTCGTTAGCAGAGAGCCAGCGGTAGCAATGAACCTTGGCACCATCGCTGGCGATGTGTTTGTATGACTCCATTAATAACACCCCTGTTGAGATTAGAACCGGCCTTACCGAGTATGTGGCGCCATACTACTCGTTGCTAGTTGGTGTGCAGAGGCTGTCCAGCACCGTAAGGCGCGAATCTGACTGACTTGTTGTGGCTTGCGGAAGGTCCGTCAGCTCTCAGGAAGCGCCTCAAATTCCTGACGCTTGGACTCATACCATTTTTCCATATTTTCTGGATTCTGCATGAGCGTCTGCATTTCTTGCATGGCTTCCAAGCGTGCGGAATCCTGGGCTTGGTGCATCTCCATTCCGTGTTTCTTGCTAAGCTCAGCCATTTCCTCAAACGTGTTTGCTTGGAATTCCAAGTCACAGCCACCACCTAGCTGCTTGCACGTCATCAATTTCATCTATTTCTCCTCATATTGCTCAGCGACACATAGCACATCAATAAACGGTCGCAGAGAAGCGGAGCGCCGGTATCGAAGGTAGGTGGTTGATTGATATTTTTTGGTTCTTCAGTATTACAGATATTGCCATGTTCGAGCGTACCAGTGCATAAAAGAAGCTTTGCGGCAGGTCGGCTATCACTTGCAACGGTTGCTTAGGATCGATTTTTGCGTGCCTCGATTCGTACAACGCCGCACAGATCGCGCAAGATAACCCAACGTATAACGACCACTCAACTAGCTGAACCAACGTAAACCCAATGTTCATCGATCACCTCGTGGAACATAACCCAGTTAAGCGACGTGGACGTTCTGGCAGAGAATTTGCGACAGCAAAGTTGATGACAGGTTGCCACGTCCGAGCGAATGAAATGAGTGCCTTCAATTGCATGTTATGTTCCTGTACTTGGCCTCAGCGTCTTCAAGCTGACTATCGTAGAATGCCTCTAAGTTGCTTGGAAGCCTAAGCAGATTATGAGCAGTAGCTTCGTTATACTACATGCCTGTGACAACACTTAATCGTAATCCAGGATAGTTCCATCTCTGATGGCGTACAGGTGAGATCATCCTCACCAGAAGCTACGTAGCTATTGTCTTCGTCGGACCACTTAGCGCTTTCTTTCACTTCATTGAATCCTCGACAGCTCTCTTTACGGCTCGAACCTGATAGTGTTTGGCATCATTCCCCAGTTTACCAGTAATTTTGATTGTCGCAGCAACGTTCGGAAGAACAAATTATGCGATATACAGAAAACGCCGCAAAACCAATTCCCCGGCCC
>JAPYTQ010000029.1:0-66201 GCA_029941905.1 Pseudomonadales bacterium
CTACATGTCCATGAATAGTGGTCACTACATGTCCATGAATAGTGGTCACTACATGCCCATGAATAGTTAACACTACGCCAGGATGCGAATTTACTCGGACAACATTGGCCGTTTTCGATTGAGGATAGCCTCGACTATCGATCAGTTCGAAGGGACACCATTACTCATTTTCAACGGTATAGGTGCCAGCATTGAAATCCTGGAACCCATCCTTGAACGACTTAGTGTACCCGCCATTGCTTTTGATATGCCGGGAACCGGGGGTTCACCCACCGGATACGTGGGTTTTAGGATGGCTGCATTTGCTGATATCGGTCTCACTTTGTTGGACAAGCTGGGGCTAGTCAATGCGAACATCATGGGTGTTTCCTGGGGCGGCGGTGTTGCCCAGGAATTTGCACGGCGTCATGGCTCGCGAACAGGTAAGTTGATTCTGGCAGCAACGTCAATGGGCCAGGTAATGGTGCCGCCGGGTCCCCGGGTGTTAGTGCACATGGCGTCGCCATTGCGTTTTTTTAGTTCCGCGTATTTCAGAAGCGTGGCTGCCACAATATATGGTGGTGATTTTAGGAGAGACCCCGGCCTGGTGAGGAAACACGCATCGAAAATGTCCCCGCCGAATAGCCTGGGTTACGTGCAGCAGTTAGCAGCGATCGGAGGCTGGACGAGTGCATTCTGGCTGCACCGGATTCCCCATGAAACGCTGGTAATGGCGGGCTCTGATGACCCCGTTATCCCGTTGGTCAATGCCAGGATGATAGCCAGCAGAATACCGAATGCGAGCCTGGAAGTATTTGACTGTGGCCATCTGTTTATTCTCACCCGGCAGGATCAGACCGTAAAAAGCATAGAGCATTTTTTGTTCGGAGAAAGGAAATAGAATGGACCTGAAATTATCCTCCGAAGACGCACGCTTTCGCGAGGAAGTGCGCGACTTTCTCTCAAAAGCCTTGACGGCAGAATTACGCGAAGCCGGTCGCAAGCGCACGAGTCTCTGGCAGGAGATCGAATCAGCCATGTCATGGCAAAGCATCCTGCACGCGAAAGGATGGGCAGCACCCGACTGGCCGGTAGAACATGGTGGTACTGACTGGACCCTGCCCCAGCGGTATATATTCGCCCTGGAATGTGCGCAAGCCGAAGCACCCCTGCTTATTCCGATGAGTTTGAAAATGTGCGGGCCCATGCTTATCGGCTATGGGACGACAGACCAGAAATCGTATTACCTGCCGCGCATCTTGAGTGGTGAAGATATCTGGTGCCAGGGTTACTCGGAGCCGGGGTCTGGGTCTGATCTTGCCTCATTGAGTACGTCTGCAGTCAGCGATGGTGATGAATACATCATCAATGGCAGTAAGATCTGGACCAGCTATGCCCACCACGCCAATATGATGTTTGCCCTGGTTCGAACGTCGACCGAAGGTAAGGTGCAGCAGGGGATTTCTTTCCTGTTAATCGACATGAAGGCAGGCGGTATTTCTGTTGAGCCCATCCTCAATCTTGAGGGTGTGCATGAATTCAACCAGGTATTCTTCAATGATGTCAGGGTGCCGAAGATCAACCGGGTGGGTAAAGAGAATGAAGGCTGGTCGGTGGCTAAATATTTACTGGAGTTTGAGCGATTCAGCATGTCGTCGGTTGAACTGCGCCGGATCCTGAGCAAGGTTGAGGCACTGGCTAAATCGACCCGAAGCGACGGTGGGACACTTGCGGACGAAGCGGGTTATTGTCGCCAGCTTGTGCAATTGAAGATCGACGCACTCGCGTTGGAGACCTCGGAACAACGGGTGCTCTCAAGCTTAAGTGCGGGTAAACGTCCCGGGTCCGTTTCTTCAGTACTTAATGTCCAGAGTGCAGAGACGCTACAGCGAGCAGATATGCTGGCGGTGGAGGCTGCCGCATACTATGGATTGCCATACCAGCCTGAGGCACTCCGGGTCGGTGCTGAATCACCTGTGGGTGATGAATCTGCAACAACCATAATGCCAACTTACCTCAGCAATCGCATGAGAACGATTGCAGGCGGATCGTCTGAAGTTCAAAGAAACATTATCGCCAAGGCGATACTTCAGTTGTGATCAGAATCCATCACCAATACTGGCGACTTCCATTTAGCCCATCTGGTAAAAGACAGCCTTGTTGCCATCCGGGTCCCGAAAATAGGCACCATAGAAAGTAGGCATTCTTTCACCAGGTTCGCCCTCATCCGTCGCCCCCAGTTCAATTGCCTTGGCATACAATGCGTCGACATTTTCACGAGAACCTGCTGGAAAAGCCAGCATGTTGCCGTTACCGGGTGCGGGATCACCTTCGTCATAGGGCACGCAGAGGGCCAGCATAGGCTGATCCATGCCGGAGCCAACAAAGGCGATACGGCCCATGTCCATTAGAACCTTGGCGCCAAGTGGCTCAAGCAGTGCGGTGTAGAAACCTTTGGCTTTCTCCATATCGTTGGTGCCAATTGTTACGTATCCGATCATCGTGTTTCTCCTGTTTTTCCATTGTGGCTCAATTGTAGATTTATGGACCTCTGGCTCGTGATTCATCAGGCTTGTCGTAAAGCCATATTTTTAAGCCCAGTTGTAGTGCCATGTTGTAAAGCACGAAAAACGCATCATACTGTGAATCGGTTCGATATTCTTTACACATGAGAGGTAAGTATTATGTCCTTGGCGATGACTAAAACCGAGCGGGATGCTTTTCTGGCAGATTGTCATGTTGGTGTGGTGAGCATCAACAGGCAGAGCGAAGGACCCTTGTCGGCCCCAATCTGGTACATGTACGAAGATGGCCTGGTGTTGTTTTCAACCGGAGGCGATTCCCGCAAAGGTAAGTTGATGACTCTGGGAGAGAGGATATCAATGGTTGTGCAGACCGAAACGGCACCATACCAATATGTGAGTATTGAAGGGCCAATTGTGGCGCGTCAACCGGCAGACGTGGATCGGGATGTCCTTCCCATGGCTATTCGTTATCTCGGCGATAAGATGGGCACTGCCTACGCGAAGGGCTCCTCCGGGGAAGGCTCAGTCCTGATCAAGATGAAGCCTGAAAAATGGCTTTCTGTAGATTACAACAAGGGTTGATAGGTAGAATGGGAAGCATCTGTTAAACAGTAACTGGTAATAAGGAAGCGAAAATGACTGATAAGGTAATTGACACGGGAACAGACGATTTACTGGCTGAGGTAAAAAGCGGCGTTGCTATTCTGACGCTGAACAGACCGGAGGCGCGCAACGCCATGTCCGGCGCTATGAATCAGGCTCTACAACAGACCCTGTCGAGCGTTGAAGTAGACCCGGATGTTAAGTGTGTCGTGCTAACTGGAGCTGGCAAGGGGTTTTGTGCAGGTGGTGATGTCAAGGGGATGGCAGCCTCCGGTGATGGCACGGTGGGCCAACGAACCATTGATGGTGCGATTCACGAACAGCGAATCAATCAAAGAGCCACCGCCGGGAAACTCTTCAAGATGCCGAAGCCTACCATCGCATCGCTTCCCGGTGCTGCGGCTGGTGCCGGGTTATCCCTGGCTCTGGCCTGTGATCTCAGGATTATGGCCAACAATGCCATTATGACCACTGCCTTCGCACGGGTTGGGTTTTCCGGGGATTATGGTGGCACCTATTTCATGAGTCAGCTGATTGGTTCCGCCAAAGCCAGGGAATTGTATTTTCTGTCGGATCGAGTCAGTGCTGAAGAAGCGCTCCGTTTGGGTTTGACCAACTGGACCTGCGATGCTGGAGATCTTCAGGACAAAACAATGGAGATTGCGCTGCGACTCGCCAATGGAGCGACAGTTGCCTACCGGTACATGAAGGAAAACCTGAACCGCGCGCTGACCGGTGATGTTGATGATTGTATGGATCTTGAAGCAACCCATCACGTCCATTGCGGGCAGACCCAGGACCATCGTGACGCCACCAAGGCGTTTGTTGAAAAACGTGAACCGGTTTTCCACGGCAGGTAATACGAAAAAACTCGGATATCGAATCGCGGGCATGGAAAGGGCATCAGACCCTTGTGCGGTACTAGACCCGTTGATACGGTGTCTCGCTTTTTTTTAAAAGGGGGATATCAATGTTAGAATCAAAAACGCGCATGGGTGTGTGGTCTTGGCTGGTCTGGTGTTTTTGCCAGTTGCCAATGTCGCATCTGCTGCGGAGTCTCGACGTATTGAGGAAGTGACTGTAACCGCAGAGCGGCAAGAGTCTACTGTCCAGGATACTTCAATTTCAATTACTGCATTTACTGACCAGTTCCTTGATGATTTCGGCATTCGAAATCAGGAGGACCTGCAAAACTTCGTACCGGCGACGACTATCCAGCCCTACGATGCCACGATTCGAGGGGTTGGAAGAAATTTCCGGGCTCTCGGTGGCGACCCCGGGGTCGCAACCTATATGAACAACGTCTATTCCGAGGATCTGTTGACAGCCACGGCAGCGACGTTCTGGGATGTCCAGCGAATTGAGGTCCTGCGTGGCCCCCAGGGCACCCTGTATGGTCGTAACGCTGTCGGCGGCGCGATCAACATCCTCTACAAACAGCCGACCCATGGCACTGACTACGCTTTCAAGGTTATTGGCGGCAACTTCAACACCCAGGAATACTACGGCATGGTCAATGGCACCTTGATCGAAGATCAATTGTCTGCACGGGTAAATTTCAGTGTTCGTGACCGTGATGGTGTTATTGAAGAAATTGGCCCGGGCGATGACCTCGATGGTCTGGGCACCAAGAATGCGGCCATTCAGCTGAACTGGACGCCGACCGATACCCTTGAGTTCAACATTCGCGCCAACAAGATGGAAATAGACCGGGACTTTGGTGGAGCCAATGGTGGTGGACTGGTTGTATTGAATGAGCAGGGTGGACCAACCAGAGAAACGAATTGGCTCGTTGGAGGCTATCGTGCAATCGATACAACAAATACAGCCATTGCGAACTACGACCAGAACAACTGGTACGATAACAGTCAGCCAATTCTTAATTTCACTGATCCCGTCACTGGTGCAAATGTGCAGGCCCAGCACATTCGCGCAGGTGTCGATCCAGGTGCCTTTAACGGACGACAAAATGCCGCTGCGTCCCTGGACGGATTCAATACAACTGGTGCAGAAAGTGCTGCGGCATACAACGATTGCGTCTTCCCCAAGGATATTCAGGGCGATGACATTTGTGGAGCAACCAATGGCTTGAACCGTGAGGAGTTTAATCAGCAGGGTGTGCAATTCAATGCATCGTGGGATTTGACCGATACCCTGCAGCTCAAGTACATCTATGGCTATAATAAATTGTCGTATGAACGAACCACTGATGATGACAATACCGCGAGCCAGTTTCACGATCGTCAGTTCTATGTTAATCATGAAGCAGTTTACAGTTCTAATGAACTTCAGGCGTTCTACGAATTTGGTGACAATTTGTCGTTTACTTCTGGAATCTTCTTTTATGATGCCGTGATTGATCAACGCGGTGATTTCTATTCAACCCTCGGCGAAAGGCGGTTCATTGATCCGTATGTGGATAACACCGGTCTTGATGTCGCATTCTTTGGAACGAGGCCTTTTGTGACGTTGCATACTGCGAAGGATAATTGTCTTGCGTCGGCTTCCTGCGAACGAAACAGTGCTTTTGGAGTGGCCACCTCTCGATGGTACGGCGATGATGGGACACTCCCTGATCTGGATGTCCAGCATGGCATAAATAGCATTGGTAGTGATCTGCTTTACCACACTAAGACTGAAAGAGAGGCGTTTGCCGCCTATACCCAGGGTGTATGGGACATAAATGATAAATTTACACTGACTTTGGGTATCCGCTATGCCGAAGATGAGGTGACTGCTGAAGAGAATCTGTGGGCGTATCGTGAAACAGCGGCAGGCGCTATTGCGGGTACACCAGTAGGTAGTTTAGCAAATTACAATCGTCTAAACGGCGGACTTGTGCCTGATGCAACCGGCTTGAATGGAGAGAACCCGACCCGGAAGGCAGTCAACGGTGGTATTCCTTTTGCATTCAGTCTCTATCGACCTTTCAAGCGAACGGATGAGAAAACAACCGGTCGAATCAATCTGGATTGGAATGTCTCGGATAGCACCTTGATGTACCTCTCTGCGACTTCTGGTTATCGGTCGGGTGGTTACAACCTTATGTTCTTCAGCCAGACACCCACTTATGATCCAGAAGAGTTGCTTGCCTATGAATTGGGCTACAAAACACAGTTTTTTAACGACACAGTGCAACTGAATGGTTCTTTCTACTTATATGACTACGAGACTATTCATACCGTTGCAACGGAAGTGTCTGTCATAAGTGGTGCTCAGACAACATCTGTACTCGAAGCCCCTGGAGCAGAAATTTGGGGGATTGAGGCAGAGCTTCTGTGGCTGGCGACGGACAATTGGACTCTTGGCGGTAATTTTAGTTATACGCCAAGTGAATACACAGAAGATCTGTTTATCAAGGATACCTCGGACGTAAATACACCTGGGTCTTTGTTTCCCGGCTTTGAGGGGCAAACACAGAACATCAATGGCAACCAGATTTTGCAGGTGCCGGAGTTAAAATATACGGCCTGGGCCAGCTATGGTTATCCATTAAACAATGGTTCGCGTTTGGACTTCTTTGGTGTTTATACATGGATTGATGAAGTCTACTACTCACCGTTCGAAAGTGAGACCGAAAAGGCAGACTCCTATGACCGAGCCGACCTGCGGGCCACATGGACATCACCCCAGGGTAACTGGATCGTATCCGGATTCGTTAACAATGTGTTTGACGATATCGGTGTGTTGCAGGTTTTGCGGGCTGGTGAGGCCGAGTTTTTCCGTCATACATCCGGAACCACTGTACCTCGCTTGTATGGTGTTGAACTGAGTTATACCCTGGGTAACTAAGGACCAGTTGACCAGCAAGATAAGAAAGGGCACATCAGTGCCCTTTTTTTATTATTCAACCTCGGCGGTACCGCTTGGTGAAATCACAGCGGCCTGGATGTCCGCCAGTTTTGTCAAAATAGTTTCAGCCTGCTGTTGGGTCAGCCCATACTGAGCACTATTTTTCAATTCCTCAAAATCTTCGAATAATTCCGCCTTGTACTCGCTGACACAGATTTCCCAACGCTTGAGTTTCCTCTCGTATCTGTCAAGTTTGTAAGAATCAACACCGGTTCGGTCGGTAACTCCGTCGCTATTCTCAATATCCGGTTGTGCGCCCGGCACCGGTTTTGGTTGCTTGCAAGTGTTTACCAGCAGTTGCCAGTCGAGGGCAGCCTGAACCTTTTCGTGAACTTCTGCTGCCATTGAGGTGGAGCAAAAAACGAGTAGTGCACCAGCGAGTTTAATGTTGGCCATGTACCTTCCTTAAGTGATCTTGTAACGGTTGATTTGAATATCATCTTCACCAATATCGGAATAATTATCAGTGATCCGTGCCCGAATATAATCACGCCAGCTAAATGGTGTATACCTTGGCTTGCCAACCCGGGAGGCGTCCATGGGCTGTATCACCGCATCAAAACGAGGCTGGTAGAAAAATGGCGTGCTGTACCTGGCTTTGCGCGTCATCGGCACAACACGGTGAACGGCGGCGGTATATTGATCGTTCGTCTGAACCTGTAAAGCATCCCCAATGTTCACAACGAATGTTCCTTTGCTGGGCGGTACATCGATCCAACCGTGTTCCCTCGAGCGTGCTTGTAGTCCTCCAGTGTCATCTTGAATCAACAGTGTAATGGAACCTGGGTCGGTATGATGATGTAGCGCCATTTTGCCCAGGGGCGTCACTTGTTTCTGCTCGGATTCCGACAAGGGATCTTCCATCGGATAATAATTCAGACGCATTGAACTCGTGTGGATCTCGCCAAAGTCTTCCTGAACCTGCCGGGTGGGTAAATTCAGCGATGAATAGACCAGGCTGATGGCTTCCTCCGCTAGCAGGGTACAGGCGACAAAGTAGTCTGACATAGCTTGTTTGAATTGCGGCATTCCCGCTGGCCACTGGGATCGTATAGCCGAACGGGAAGATTTGTAACCACCCGCTTTAAAATCGAACACTTCTTTCAAGTCTCGTTTTTGTTTGGTGAGCTCCCGGTTATAGAATCCAAGCGGATTGGTTTCAGTTCGAACAACAGAATTTTTCAGTTCCCTCGATGAAGCGAAAAAAAGCTCCGTCTGGGCCCACATGGCGCTGATTAAATCCTCCAGCCCATGATCGGTCAGCAGGAAGAATCCGTGGTCCCGACAGGCGTTC
This sequence comes from Pseudomonadales bacterium, assembly GCA_029941905.1. Lineage (GTDB taxonomy): Bacteria > Pseudomonadota > Gammaproteobacteria > Pseudomonadales > Azotimanducaceae > JAHRVQ01. The sequence goes on from JAPYTQ010000029.1 coordinate 8,254, forward strand.
TCGAGCTGTTGCAGTGAGTCCTTGCTGAGGGTCCCTTGTCTGAATTGTTCAATACTGATGGTAGGCACGAAATTCAAAATGCGATCCCCTGTTAAAAAGCGACTCGAATGAGTGGTAAACATGTTGAGTAGATAGTTTACCCTATGAAGTTGATCTTAACATTGGTACCAAAGCGCCCCCTTGTCTTTTCAGGTGAGTCGTTTTGTTGGATAATCCATTAACGCGTACGGGACCCGATAAATAGCTCAAGGAAATCAAAAAATGACCAAACAAGTTGATTGGTATTACTTCCGAAATGGATGAACCACCTGCACTAAAGCATCCAAGTTCTTGGAAGCAGGCAAAGTGGAAATTAAAGAAAAAACTCCTGCCAGTAAGAAGCTGCAGGCCGCTGATGCGAAGCTGATGCTGAAACAGGCTTCCCGGCTCATTGCCATGAAAGGCAAAAAGGTGGCTGAATTTCAGGGTGCAAAAGCGGTATCGAAAGAAGCGGTGGAAGCGACCCTGGGACCCACGGGCAACATGAGAGCGCCGACCATCAAGGTTGGCAAGACAGTGCTGGTTGGGTTCAATGAAGAAATATTTACCGACGTTTTCGGTTAGAACAGTGCGTCGTTAAGTGCAGCAAGCCAGGCCAGCAGCAGAATAAGGACTATCAACAGGTTTATTCTGACGATTAACCCGTAGCGTTTTTTTTTCTGTAGATCCTGGGCGTCGGTTTGATAAACCTTACACACTAAGGCATCGAGCATAATGACGACGAATGTTATTGGCACCAGTGCCGGGATCACTGCGCCCAGAATGATGTCCCATCCTCTCGGATTCCAGCTGGGTTCAGTGAAAGGCAGAATCAACAGGAACATAAAAGCCAGACCATGGAGCATGTTCCTGAGCAACCCCATTGATTTCCATTTTTCTAACAAACGACACCCTCACAACTTCCAGTCTCACAGAAAGATCTAACACTTTACCTTATAGTTGCTTTAGTCTCTAAGCTCTCGTTCCTTGCTTTATTTAACGGATTCATGAGTGAAAAATTCCTTCACATTACTCATTGATGGCATGACCTGTAATCATTGTGAATCAACGGTGACCGGGGCGCTGGAACAACTCGGTGGGCAGGTCCGGGAAATAGATGCCGATACCGGAATTGCCCGTTTTGTATCAGATAGATGGATCCCGATTGATTCCGTAACGAATTCAGTTGAATCGGCCGGCTATTCCCTGAAAGCAGCATCGATAGCCGGTGAGCTCACCATCCCGGTGCAGGGAATGCAATTCGAAAAATGCCGGAAGCGGATTACTGGCGAGCTTCTGAAAATAGACGGCGTAGAGCGCGTTGTTGTACACCTGGACGCGAATCAGGTCATCGTATCAGGATCTGCAGATCTGTTGGCGATAATTGCGGGCATTAGGAATCAGGGATATGAAGTGGCCGAAACAGTTTCTGACGTCGAATTCCCCAAGCAGCCATCTGCAACTACGGTAGCATCGGCGAGTGAACAGGACTCGATTACCCCCACGAGGGAATCAGATTATTACCTGCAAATTCAAGGTATGTCCTGCGCCAGCTGCGTTTTAAGAGTGGAGAATACGCTTTCTGCTGTTCCCGGCGTCAGCGAAGCTTCAGTTAATTTTGCGGACGAAACTGCCTTTGTAAAAGGCGCCACCAGCCTGCAGGATCTGGTATCGGCAGTACAACGATTAGGTTACGGCGCGGATCTGGTTGACCCGTCGGTTGATAAAGAACGGGTAATGATCGATCAGTTTAGAAAGGGAATTATTCGATCTGTTCTGGCTTTGGTTGGCGGCTCGCTACTCATGGCAGGGATGATGACCGGCTTGTTGCCGGGGATAGACAACAAAACCTTCTGGCTGATAACGGGCGTCGTGGTTTTAGGGTTGATGGTATTTTCTGGTGGGCACTTTTATCGTAATGCGTGGCACTCAGCCAAATACTTCACCACGACCATGGACACGCTGATTGCGCTGGGAACAGGAACCGCCTGGTTGTATTCAATGCTGGTGATCATTGCGCCGATGCTTGTGCCTGAGGCCAGTCGGCACCTGTTTTTTGAAGCTGCGCTGTTTATTGTCGGTTTTATCAACCTGGGTAAAAGCCTGGAACTCAATGCCCGGGGCAAAGCTTCCGGCGCCATTGAAAAACTGTTAGATTTGGCGCCTGATGAAGTCACCTTGCTGGTAAACGATGAGGAAACCCGGACTTCTCTACAACTCATCAAGGTAGGGGATTCGCTGCGGATTAAACCGGGTGACCGAATCCCCGTGGATGGCAGGATCATTGATGGTTTCTCAAGTCTTGATGAATCGATGTTAAGTGGTGAACCCATTCCAGTTGATAAGCAGCCTGGCGACAGTGTGGCAGCCGGTACGATCAACCTGCATGGCAGTTTTGTGATGCTCACCGAGCAGGTAGGTCGAGAAACCACACTGGCCAGAATGGTCAGCATGGTGAAACAAGCCCAGAACTCGAAACCCCCCATTGGCAAACTAACGGATTCAATTGCATCGGTTTTCGTCCCATTCGTGTTGCTGGTTGCGCTGGTGTGTATCGTTTACTGGGGCTTCCTTTCGTCTGACGGGGGCCTGACCCTCGTGATTGTTACCACCATGTCAGTATTGATTATTGCCTGCCCCTGCGCGCTCGGCCTGGCAATACCGATCTCCATTATGGTGGGCATCGGTCGGGGAGCGTCCCGGGGACTGTTGGTGCGTAACAGCGATGCGCTGCAAGCCGCGGCTGGCCTGGACACTATCGTACTGGACAAGACAGGCACATTGACTGAAGGAAAGCCGGAAGTCGTGGGTGTTTCGGTGTCACAGGGTTCTGATGAGAATCGGTTACTCGGCCTGGCTTACAGTCTGGAATCCTATTCCGAGCATCCACTGGCGAAGGCGGTTATCAATTACTGTGAACAACGCGGTATCAGTAAGCCAGTGGTCAGTGAATTCCGGATATCACCGGGTGGCGGCGTATCAGCCGAGGTCGATGGCGTGATGGTCCGGGCTGGGAACAGGCAATATCTAGTAGATTCCGGGATAGGATTTAGCCACCAGACCCAACCGGAAACAGGCACCGTCATTTATATTGCCGAAGGGTCGGAACTGCTGGGCAGCCTTGACCTGGATGACAAACTCAAGCCGGATTCCAAATCTGCCGTGGCTAAATTTCAGGCAAAGGGAATCCATGTGGTTATTCTCTCCGGGGACAACGCGGCGAGCGTCAGCAAGGTTGCAGCACAACTCAATATTTCGGACTACCATGCCGGACTCACCCCTGAAGCCAAGTTGGAGAAGATCAGCGAAATGCAACGGGGTGGCCAAAAAGTGGCAATGGTGGGTGATGGCATCAATGATGCGCCCGCTCTGGGCATTGCAGATGTCGGTTTTGCGATGGGTGATGGCACCGATATCGCGATTGAAAGTGCGGATGTTGCCGTGGTTGGTAACCGATTGAGCCGGGTTGTCGAGGCGATCGAGATTTCCCGGCAAACCATGCGCAACATCTACCAGAATCTCTTTGGTGCCTTTGCCTACAATATTGTGTTGATTCCTGTGGCGGCCGGTGTCTTGTATCCCCTGTTGATCAGTCCGACATTTGCGGGCTTCGCCATGGCGATGTCGTCAGTGACGGTGGTGGCCAATGCTAACCGTTTGCGATTTGTCCGGCTGGACTAGATGTTTTTGGTGTTGCCGTAAAGTTGTATCTGGTTCATGATCTGCGGCGGCTAGTTAAAAAAACCGCTGTTGGTACAATTCCGAATCACCAAAACTGCAGTTTCAAGAAGCAAAGAGGCAATCATGGTAGAGCCCGTTCATATTGAGGTATTTACAGACTACGTCTGACCCTGGTGTTATCTCAGTACCGTGAGTATTGAAAAGCTAAGGCAGGAAGAAAACGTTACGGTATCCTGGTCCTTTTTCCCCCTTCATCCGGAAACGCCTCCTGAAGGCAAGTCTCTGTCTGACCTGTTTAAAGGTCGTGAATCCCAGGTGCAGTCTTTCCAGAACCAGATCAAATCTCTGGCCGAGAAAGAAGGGTTGCCTTACGGTGATCGCTCGATGACTTACAACAGCAGATTGGCACAGGAACTGGGTAGCTGGGCTGATACGCAGGCAAATGGTGAGGCTTTACACGACGTACTGTATCGATCTTACTTTGTCGACAACGTGAATATCTCGGATATCGATGTACTGGTCAGGCTGGCGGGGCAGGCAGGGTTGAAGGAGGAAGAGGCGCGTGACGTACTGCAAGATCGCCGGTTCAGCCAAAAAGTCGATGAAGATTGGCAAAGAGCCCGTGGTATGGGCCTCAGTGGTGTGCCTACGTTTGTGAGCTCAGAATTGTACGTCGTCGGTTGCCAGACTTATGATGTGCTGATGCGCTTCCTGAGCCATTTGCGTAAGCTCAAGTCCGAGGCAAAAACGAATTCTGCCTGAAGCAGGCTTGCCCTCGCGACGGTCGCAGTACCATCCCATCAGCTGCTACTTTCGGCTCCGGACATAACCCGGGTTAACAATTCTGCTTCTTAACAGCACCTGCTGTTCGTCCTGTGTGAAAACAACTTTGTTACCGTCAAGTTCAATGCCTAACTGCGACAACAGCTGCGTATAACCACGGAAATTTCTATCTGACTCATAGTCTTTATACGCGGTGGCGAAAATGGAAGTCCCGGCGACCCGGTCAAAGGATTTCGCCAGCTTTATACCGTTCCAATGTTGATCAACTGAACGACAACACATCCTGAATTCGCTGATGACAGCATCAAGGGATTGTCCTGAGTTTTGCAGTGCTATATTCATTTCCAGAAAATAGAGCGCCCCAGACCAATAGACCCGCATAAAGGCCCTGTTCTGTCGCATATCCGCACTCAGTGTGCCGAGTTTGATATTACGGTTGCTGTCATTTGCGCCACGTCTGAACCCGTCAGCCAGTTTTTGCCACATCTGCTCGACGCTGAGAGTTCCGGCCCGGGCCATCAGAATATTCTGGTAATAGCTGGCAAAGCCTTCTGAAATCCAGATATCCCCGGAACCAACATACGGTATATACAGGTGGCTGAATTCATGTACCGCAGTCCAATCCTCTGTAAATCCTGCCAGGCTCACCTGTGGGTTAACGTAAAAGTTCACGCCTTCAGGTGACGAATGGCGTATTGTGTTGGCCCAGGGAACCGGCCCTGTGCCCCTGGCATGTCGTCGGATAATGATGTTCGTGTTTTGTCTCGGAAACCTGCCGTCGATAAGACTCGCTGAGTGAGCAGCGTGTAACAGCCAGTCAAGGATTTTCTGTTGTTCCTGTTGGTTAAAGTCGGAGTGCCAGTTGATTGCGAACGTGCCACCAGGGATTGGCAGGTTGTCAGCGTAGGCCGGGATGCTGAGTGCGATTAGGATTAGTAGTAGAAAAGGAAATTTTGATCGGCCCATAGTAGTGTTAGACCGGCTGATGCTATGAAAGATTCTCTGATCTATGGTATCTGATCTACAGGGTCTGATCTATAGTACTGATCTGTAGTAGGAGGGGCGAATCGATTCAGTCGCCAATGGCTTTCCAGGGTGACGTTTCGGGGTTGGCTGCCAGGAGGTTGCAGGCGGTAGCAATAACTTCCGAAACATCCTGTTCAGCTTGCTCGTAGATGACGCGATGATCGAATTTGCGGTGCTGAGAGTCAGGCTTTAACTCCGTTAGCCAATTATCCAGACCTGATGTGACCTCTGGGTTTGACTGGGAGAGGTGGTATCTGGCAGCATCGTATTGTTTGCGTAAATTTGTGTCTTTTATATCGTCCAGTGTATCGAGAACGTCATAACTCTTGTCCGGTCCTTGTCTGGATTGTATGTACGACTTGGACGGAGAACAAAGGATTCGACTTGTTACAGACCGGTTGCTGGCGAGAACTCCTTGATAAGAGACCAGCAACAGTCTCAGGATGTTGGTTGCCTCGGCCTCGTTGACCTTGAACTGATCCTGGATTTTTTCGATATTTGGTTGTGACTCTGACTTTAGCGCATCCAGGTACAATTGGTGCATCAGTGTCATGTAAGCGAAGTGATCAGGCAATTTCTCATCGTTGATGAAGTGCTCCCGATAGAGGTCTTCAGCTCCATTTTCGAGAACCTGCACAGGGTTTGCATTTCCGGGCTGGATGACCAGGGTAAGGGTAAGCACTGCTAACCAGGCTGTTACTTTTCTCTCATTCATCATGATTCTTAACGTCGAAACACTTGTGGACGTTAAAGATAAACAAATTGCGCGGTGAAATCAGAGAACCATGTCACACTTTTGGTAGGCTTATTTGCAGCTTGTTGGTTTTGTAACCGCTATCTGTTCGGGTTTAGCCGGGCCATTAAACCACCGATACCGCGAACCAGCCATCTGGGCTGATGCTTGGCCCAGGTAATAGCAGCCTGATTGGTGACGCCGGGAATTCTGATTACTTCACGATTCATTAGCGCCGCGTAACCTTGTTGTGCAACATCTTCGGGGCTGGACATTAAGAAAGCCGGTACATTGGCGCTTTGAACATCTTCAATCATGTCCGTGCGGGTTATACCCGGACAAAGCGCTGTGACAAACACCCCGGTACCTTTTAGTTCTTCAGACAGGGATTCGGTTAGCGAAAGTACATAGGCCTTGCTGGCGGCATAAGCGGATAATGAGGGGACCGGTTGAAAGGAGGCCACGGAGGCTACATTGAGTATTCTGCCGCTACCCCTGTTAATCATCCCTGGCAGAAAATTGCGCGTCAGCCTGGTCAGGCAAAAAATGTTGAGTGCGATCAGGTTCTCAATATCTGCCAGTGCCTGGTCATGAAATGAACCAGGGTAGGCAATTCCTGCATTGTTTACCAGCACATCAATGCGGGTATCGGAGAGTGAAGAGACAAGGTGGTCAATGCCTTGATTCGTTGAGAGATCGCAGTCAATGACGTCGACATTGACCAATGACCTCAACTCGTCACCAATCTCTTCCAGCTTCGACAATCTGCGTGCGGTGATCACAAGATCGAAGCCATTGGCCGCGAATTGACGTGCCAGAGCTTCGCCGATTCCCGACGAAGCACCCGTGATCAGCGCTGTGCCTTTAGTCATCTGATTTCGTTTTCTCTTGCTCGTTGCCAGGTGTCCCGCCCATCATCTTTTGCAACCAGCTCTGATAAGCCATCATCGGTTGCATGGCGCTATCCACGATGTCCTTGTATTGGGTCTGGTTGGAGTCTTTGAGAAATTGTTGCGCCCGATTGAGCATTTCCTGTTGCAGGCTCTCTACATTTGGAAGGCCTATAAAACTACGCCGCTCTTCCGGGGTGATGTCCACATCGATTGTGATCTTCATCAGTCGCCATCCTTTAGCCATAAACTGGGGAGTCTATTACAACCCAAAAACAGAAGGGCGCATAGCGCCCTTTAAAAATGCTGAATGACCGGGGGATTAGCCATCAGTATTTGGTGCAAAAACTTGCTGAACTGCGTTAGTAGTATCTTCTACCGAGCTTTTCAAAATATCTGCCTGTACCTGGGTAGCATCCTTGATGCCGCTCCAGAGTGTCTCGGCATATTCACGTTGCAGTTCGATGAAACCCGCCACGTCTTTCACTTCAGGTAATTTGCTGGAGAAGTCACTGTTAAGTTCAAGATACTTGCGAAAATTTTCTTGCTGACTACTCATCAATGCCTGAAACATATTCTGGTTGATCTCGAAAAATGTCTTTCCCATTTCTGCTTGTGTCTGTAGATAACTCATCATCTGGTCCTTTTTGTTAAGCCTAGTTACGCCGCTGCCTTTGCAGAGGTTTCTTCAGTTTTGGTTTCAGCTGGGGTCGCGGCTACTTCAGTTTCTTCTGCTGTCAAAGCCAGTTTCACTGCATCCCGGGTACCACTAAACGCGCCTTTGACTATCTCTGTCTGTGCTTCAACGGCACCTCTGGCATTGTTCCAAAGTGTTTCGTTGTATTCTTTCTGTAAGCCCAGGAAATCAGAAATGCTGGTGATTTCCGGAAGTCGCTTGGCGAATTCGCGATTGGTCTCGAAATACTTGCTGATGTTCTCACGCTGGAGTTCGGCAATCTCTTTGATGGTGCTGGTGTTAATCTCGTAAAGTGACTTTCCGAGGTTGGTCTGTTTTTCAATAATGTTCATGTCGTTGTGTTTCCTGAGTTGTTCATATGTTGCGCTGCAGCATTATATATTGCACTGCAACAAATTCAAGCGGTTTTTCAGAATACTCGCTTATTTTTAGTGATTAGTCCGATTCAATGGCCCGGGGTCCTTCCTAAAATTTCTCATAAGCCATTGATAAATTTAGATTATGCAACCTTTGTGGGCACTTCGGCTACATCTTCAGAATCTTGATCCCCAGATAGCTCATTTTGCGTCCTGGACTGCAATTCCTGCCGTTCGATGATGTCAGTTACATTATCCGAAAGAACTAACTGCTTCAGTTCCATGAATGCGGCAACAATATCATCACGCAGAATGCTTGCGTCCGGCAGTGCTTTTTTGCATGCAGTAATACTAAAGTACAAGTCATCACAATAGCTTTGAACGGTGATGTTGAGACCCAGACCATGCGCGGGAATAGAGACTGGATAGTGAGATAACATCTCTGCACCATTGGAGTAGAGTGTTTCACGGGGTCCGGGGACGTTCGAAATGACCAGATTGATGGGCATTGGCAGAACATCGCTCAAGCTAAGTTGCTCGTTTAGCACGGATGTCGCGGTGATCGTTGCGGGTAAACCGGGCAGTGCGACGTTAGGCTCGTATCCCTCGGCCAGTTCCGCGGTAACTTCCTTTGCTGTGTTAGCTGAGGCTTTGATTGCCAGCAACCTTGTACCAGGGTCTGCCAGATGCGTCGCCAGATTGACTTGCATCATGGTGACATTGTTCCCCATTCCCTTATCACCGGGTTTCCTGAGGGATACGGGCGATCCCGCAATAAGTGGAGTGTCGGTCAATACGCCGAGTCGTAGCAGATAAGTTCGGAGCCCACCGGCGCAAACTGACATGAAAACGTCATTCACTTTGCAATCTAGTGACTTACCGATCTGCTTTGTCTGAGACAGTGACAGCTTACCGCAGGCATATTCGCGGGTGGCACCGATTGAGCGGCTAAAGGAGGTGGTGGGTGCAACGTCGTTCAACGCACCAAAAGATTTTGATGGATCGATTGCTCTCTGGTTAACCCGGACCATACTTTCCATGGATCCGAGATAGCGACTGACACTGTCGATCTGGAAGCTGACAAGATTTTCCCATGCCATGGTGAACAAATTGATTGAACTTTTCTGTTCACCGTCGAGCAGGTCCGCAGGAACCTGGTGAACCGGGTGATCCGGTGAGTTGTCCATCAACAGCATGGTGGCCGCCTGTCCAGCCATGCCGTCCAGGCAAGCGTGGTGGGCCTGGTTGTAGTAGGCGATATTTCCGTCTTCGAGACCTGTTATCACGTAAACAGCCCACAGCGGCTTGCTTCGATCCATGGGTGCGCTGTGCAATTGCGCGACTTTCTGTTCGAGCTGGCGCATGCTGCCCGGCGCATCAAGGGGAACCTCAATGATGTGGTTTTCGATATTGAATTCAGTATCTGTGATCCACACCGGGTGGTCCAGATTGAACGGTGTGAACTTTATTTTCCGTGTCAGGTATGGGACAAGATGGATTCGGCCGTTCAGAAATGTTTTCAGGCCGTTGCAGAACTCACTCGCCGATGTGTTCTGCGGCAGGGCAAATTGTTGCAGGGACGCGACGTGATTGAACACCGTGTCTGTTTCTGAATAAAGGAAGTTTGCATCCAGGGCACCAAGTTTTTCCATGTTCTTGTCTCCAGTTTTCAATAGTCGATTTCCACATACGCACTAACGCCTGCACTGAACAGCGCCACGCTATCGATGTAATGCTATAAAAATAAGATGGGTATCCGTGTCGCGAGGTTCCAGACGCTTTTTGGGGTGACTGCGGGGACCTGCTGTGGACAACGAGCGCGGATTATAAACGGCTCTTGGTTTGAGTCAACCACTTTTTGTGCATCGCGCAATAAAGTTCAATTTTGTGAAGCTGTTAACAAATCTGCGACCTGGAGCAGCGGTTAAATGCTTGATTCCATTGTGTAAGTCGGACAAACTCAATCACGTTTTTCACTGCAACATAGCGCACTCTCTCAGTATGTGTAAGTACGTAAAATATGAGGTATGGATTTGTACGAAGAACTTGATGTAGAAAGTTATCGCGTTGAAACTCCATCGATTTTCAATTCGTTAACAGAAATTCCAAGGACACTCCTGGAAATTGGCACGCTTTCGATTAGCTTTCCAGTGCTGTCCAGCTTACCCAAGGGAGACAAACACCCCGTCATGCTTGTCCCAGGGTTTATGGCAGGTGATGAGTCAACTGTGGTGTTGCGGCGCTATCTTTCGTGTATGGGATACAAACCTTCTGGTTGGGGTTTGGGAAGAAATACCGGGCATCCAGAAATCATAGAGCGAACCTTGATTGAAAAATTTCATCAACTATTTGAGGAACATCAACAGAAAGTTAGCCTGATTGGTCAAAGTTTAGGTGGTATATTTGCGAGAGAGCTGGGCCGTTTATTTCCTGATAAGGTCCGGCAGGTGATTACCCTCGGTAGCCCTTTTTCGATGGCCAATGGCGGGGGGTCGAATCTCCTGGTGCAGAAGTTGTTTGAACAACAGTCAAGGATGAGCGTTGAAATGATGCGTGAACGTCTGGAGACAGATCAAAGCCCACCGATTCCCCTGACCGCGGTTTATAGCCGTGGTGATGGCGTTGTACACTGGCGCGGTTGTATGGAAACTGAACTGGACCACCAGACCCAGAATATTGAGGTATTCGGAAGCCACTGCGGTATGGGTTTTAATCCCGCTGTTTATTACATTATTGCAGATAGGCTTGCCCAGCCGGAGAATAGATGGAGACTGTTTCAGTCGCGGGTCCCTGGTGTGGTGCACCCGATGAATGAAGACGAGAATTAAGAGCCTGGGAATTCACCATGCGCGAGTTCAAAAAGTATCCCAATCGTCGGCTCTATGACATTCAGGAGAGCCAGTACGTCACGGTGGAAGATATCCGCAAGATCGTCCTCGCAGGTGAGACGATTCTGGTGATAGATTCCAAATCAGAAAAGGACCTGACCCGTTCGGTGCTGTTGCAGATTATTTCAGAGCAGGAAGGTGAAGGCCATGAGCCAATATTGACGAATCGTGTTCTGGAACAACTGGTCCGCTTTTATGGGGCACCGATGCAAAGTGTAGTGAGTCGATATATCGAACAGAGCATTACAACTTTTTTGGATCACCAGGAAAAATATCGATCCAGGATGCAGGATCTGGCAGGTGCGGAGCCTATGGCGTTGATGCGTAAGGCATTGGAACAGAATATGGAATTCTGGAATCGTCTCGCGACAAATACTCAGGACAGATCCAGAGAAGACTAGGGGGTCCCCCAGTTTGCCAGTAACGGGTTGAGCTCATTGAAAGCATCAATGGTTAGTGCGGCGTCCGCCAGCTCGCTCGGCTCAACGTAAGGACTGTTTACGGCAATCACTTGCATACCCGCAGCCCGGGCGGCCCTGATGCCGCTCGGTGAATCTTCGATGGCGATGCAATGGTGTGGGTTCACCCGGAGTTTCTCAGCGCAGAGCAGGAATATGTCAGGATCAGGTTTGCCACGTTGTAGTTCCGGGTGGTCACCACAAACCACCTGCTGGAAGAAAGTACCCCAGGGTTTTCGACTGAGTTTCAGGTCGCACAAGTGCTGGTGAGAACTCGTCGCCAGACCGAAGGGAATTCCGGACTCCGACAGGTCGGTAATAAACTGTCCGGCCCCTTCTATTTCCGGTGTGTCCTCAAACAGCTGCCGCAGAAAGACCTCGCGGGTGGAAAGAAACGCGTCCACTGACATGGGTAAGTCAAAATGGTCGATGGTGATCCGGGCGCTGCGTCGCGAATCACCCCCCATGCACTGTTTTTTGAGTGCCATCGTGAATTCTGCATCAAAAGGATCAAGCACCTTCTGCGTGGCAATTGTATACAGAGGTTCTGTGTCGAGCAGGGTTCCGTCCATGTCAAAAATGAGCGCCGCAGGGGTCTTAGCTAATGCCGGGTTCATTTTTCTGATACTCGTGATTTTCACAGGGTGCAATTCATAGTGTTTTGTTTGCCACAAAGGGTTGGGCGACTTCTTCGATAATTTCGTGTGGAACTGAATCGTCTTCATCGGCCACCCGGCTTTCTGCTTCAGCAGCGAGGTTCATCAATTCGAATAGAACCCCGGGGGTCATCTGAAAATGGTACCCCTTTTCAATGACAATGTGAGTAAGCAGGAACGACAGTGCTTCTTCCTTGGAGATTCGGCTGGAGCGCATGGTTTTTTGCTTGCTGTGCTGGTTGTGGGTCGATTCTAACGAATTCCATGGCCAGAAACTCCCGGTTGCCGTCAGTAAAGGTATTTTTCGATAAAATTGCATATCAACAACCCGTTTTATTTCCTATCGATAGTTCTCGAATTTTCGTCTTCATAATAAACTGTAGCTGATTTTCTGTTCGGATACAGTTGATCAGCGGAGCAAAGCCTTGAAGAAAGTCAAATTTGCCGAGCGGCGTTCAGGCGATGATCGAAGAGTGCACGGGAGACGGGGGTTAAGAAGATTTCTTAGGGAGTTTTGGAAATTGTCAACCTATCGAAGACACCGGAAAAGGCGCTCTCCTTATATGAGGAGAGAAACCTACACGGTATACCTGCCTGATCGCGTATAGCTCCACAAGCAGCCTGGGGGATTCATGTCGTGTGTTATTGGGGTGAATGTCTGCGGTAGTTCTGTGGCTACGATTCCGCTTAAGAAAACCTTACCTGCAGCGACGAAAAGTATCTTGTTCTCGGCTAGCCAGTCCCTGCGCACTGCGCCTTGTCTTGAATCATTTGAGTCGCTCTGAACATGGCATTTCACCTTGAAGGACGACTAGGTTAACATTGCAAACTTTTTGAAAGCCTAACAATGATAAAAGTAGATCATTTAACGAAACAGTTTGGTTCGTTGCACGCCGTAGTGGATTTGTCTCTGCAGCTCGAGCCCGGTGAAATACTGGGATTCCTCGGTCCCAACGGGGCTGGTAAGTCAACGACGATGAAAATGTTAACGGGATTTCTCATTCCCACCAGCGGTAGCATCAACATTTGTGGTCATGACGTCAGGCAGGATCCGATTGCCGCTCAGCAATTAATTGGATATCTGCCGGAAGGCGCACCTTGCTATGATGAGATGACACCGGAATCTTTCCTGAACTTCATTGCTGAAATCAGGGGCTATCAGGGAGAGGAAAAGTCGCGGCGGGTTACCGATGTGGTCAGGAAAATGTCCCTCGAAAAGGTGCTTGGACAAAGGATCGAGACCCTGTCGAAAGGTTTCAAGCGGCGAGTGGGTCTGGCGCAGGCCATTCTTCACGATCCGAAGGTGTTGATTCTGGACGAGCCGACGGATGGCCTGGACCCTAATCAGAAACAACAGGTCAGGAATTTGATTCGCAGCTTGTCCAGGGACAAGATCGTAATCATCTCGACCCATATCCTTGAAGAAGTGACCGCCGTATGTAGTCGGGTGATTATTATCTCGGACGGCAGGGTAGTTGCCGATTGCACGCCGCAGGAGCTGGAGGCGCAATCGAGGTTTCATGGCGCCGTTAGCATCAGGCTTGGGGACGGCGCCGATGTGCAAGCCCTTCAAACAGAAATTGAATCCTTGTCATTTGTCGATACCGTTCAGGTCATTGATGCCGGATTAACGGTTTTTCCCGCAGGTGAGAAGGGTCTGTTTTCTCAATTGAACAGTTTTCTGACCGAGCGAGAGATTCCGCTGGAATCGATGTTTCAGGAAAGGGGGCGTCTTGATGATGTCTTCCGTCAAATAACGACGGGAGAAGGCCTATGAATCACCTGTTTATCATCGTCAAACGTGAACTCAGCAGTTACTTTGTCACCCACCTTGCCTATGTATTCATTCTGATCTTTCTAATCTTGTCTGGTGTGTTCACGTTTTATATGGGTAATTTTTTTGAGCGAGGCCAGGCAGACCTGGCGCCCTTCTTTAATTTTCATCCCTGGCTATATCTATTCCTGGTACCCGCAATATCGATGCGTTTGTGGTCCGAGGAACGCAACTCGGGTTCAATTGAACTGCTGCTGACACTGCCTATCAGAAAAGTCGACGCCGTTGCCGGTAAATTCCTGGCCGCCTGGATCTTCACTGGAATTGCCCTGTTGATGACGTTTCCCTTGTGGTTGACGGTCAACTACCTCGGTAAGCCCGACAATGGCGCCATCTTTGCCGGTTACCTGGGGAGCTGGCTTATGGCGGGCGGATTCCTGGCAATCGGTTCCTGTATGTCAGCGCTCAGTAAAAGCCAGGTCATCGCTTTTATCGTCACCGGTCTGGTTTGCCTGCTGTTTGTACTGGCGGGATTCCCTCTGGTGCTGAATCTCTTCGAGGAATGGGTGCCGCTGATTGTGCTGGATGCACTGGCGTCATTAAGTTTTTTAACCCACTTTGGATCAATTTCCAAAGGCGTGTTGAGTTTGCAGGATCTGCTGTATTTCGTCTCAATGATTGTGACATGGCTTGCGGCAACCATGATTGTCGTTGAAATCAAACAGGCGAGTTGAGTAGTGAATATGAAAAAATTGAATTCGGGAATTGGCTTGCTGTTATTAAGTGTCGGGTTTCTGGTTTTTACGATGTTGAATAACCAGGTTTTCTCTGGTCTGCGACTGGATTTGACGGAAGGGAAGCTGTACACCCTGTCTGACGGCAGCCGGGAAATACTGTCCACCATTGAAGAGCCGATTAATCTGTACTTTTTCTTCTCAGATGCTGCCAGTCGAGACCTGACCGGCTTGCGCGCCTATGCGAAACAGGTCCAGGACCTCTTACATGAGTATGAACTCGCGGCGGACGGTAACATTAATTTAATGATCATTGATCCGGCGCCATTTTCTGAAGACGAGGACATGGCGGCGGAGTTTGGCTTGCAGAGCATTCCAATCAGTAATGCGGGCGAAGAGCTCTATTTTGGTTTGGCGGCGACCAACGCCCTTGATGACCAACTGTCGATAGCTTTTTTTCAACCTGACAAGGAAGCATTTCTGGAATATGAAATCAGCAAGCTGGTGCAATCGCTGGTGACACCTGAAAAGCCCGTGGTAGGTTTGCTGAGTTCCATCAAGGTGCAGGAAGATGTGAATATGCAAACATTCCAGACAACCCCGGCCTGGATTGTGATTGACCAGATCAGCCAGCTATTTGATTTGCAAACCGTTGACGCATCAATCACGCAAGTCCCACCTGAGATTGACCTGCTGATACTGATACATCCAAAAGCGCTCGACGAAGCCACGCTATATGCCATAGACCAGTTTGCAATGGCTGGTGGTCGATTGCTGGTCTTCGTCGATCCGCTGGCTGAACGGGATCGCCCTGCTTCACAGAATCCAATGATGCCCGGGCCTCCGCCTTCTCCCTCTGACCTGAATAAGTTATTGGGTACCTGGGGTGTCACCCTTCGGGAAGGATTTGTATTGCTGGACGCGCAAACTGCACTTGCGGTGAGTGGTGGCCGTTCCGGACAACCCGTTCGACATCTGGCGATTCTAGGCATGGGCCCCGATAATTTCTCTCAGGATGATGTCTCCATCTCGTCACTGGAATCTATTAACTTCGCCTCAGCAGGGATTCTGGATATTGACCCACAATCTCAGGCAACCATTATCACGTTAATCCAGTCCAGCGCCTATGCGAAACCGTTAGAAACCATGAGAATGCAATTTCTGACAGACCCATCGGATCTGCAAAAAGATTTTGAGCCGACCGGTGAACGTTATCCCGTTTCTGTTCGGATAGCAGGAAAGGCGAATTCAGCATTTGAATCCAGTGTAGGTGATTCCGGTGGTAAGACTCAAGAAGGCAAGGCCCATATAGCTTCAACGGATGAACTGAATGTCATCGTTGTTGCCGACACCGATTTGCTGGCTGACCAGATGTGGGTCCAGGTCCAGAACTTTTTCGGTCAGCAGATTGCCAACCCCTGGGCTAATAACGGCGACTTTGTGATCAATGCCGTCGATAACCTGGTAGGTAGTGCTGCACTCATTAATGTTCGTAGTCGTGGTCGGTTCTCTCGGCCGTTTGATGTGGTGTTGGACTTAAGGCGTGAAGCAGAAGCCAGCTACCTCGAAAGCGCGAATGATTTACAGGCACAACTTGCAGAAACAGAGCAGAAACTGACGCAACTGCAATCTACCCAGGGAGATCAAGGCCTGTTAAGCCTGACGCCTGAACAGGAGGAAGCGATCATTCAGTTTCGGCAGGAGAAATTACGAATTCGCAAACAGTTAAGGGATGTGCGCCATCAACTGGATAAAGACATCGAGAATTTGGGGACGAACATCAAATTTTTGAATATCGCCCTGATTCCCATTCTCTTAACTTTGATGTTGTTGATGTTCAACTACATCCGCCTGCGGAATGCCAGGGTGCCACATCATGAGTCGTAACTGGATATGGGGCCTGGGTATTTCGATCCTGGTCATGTTGTCGATCGTTGTATTTGATAGTAAACCGGTGACGGAGCAGGATACCCGCCTTGGCGAGTTCATGCTGCAAGGCTTGCGGGATGACTTGGCTGGTGTTCACAAGATGGTATTCAAAAACAGTGAGATGATTACCACTCTGGAGTCCCGGGACGGTAATTGGGTAGTACTTGAGAGATTTGGATTTGACGCAGACTTTGGAAAGTTGGCGGGTCTGCTCAAGGCAATCACCGGTTCCAGGTTAACGGAAAGAAAGACCAGCAAGCCAAAAAATTTCAGCATTCTGGGTGTCGCCAGTAACGATCCGGACGCCGTTGAAATTGAGATCTTCTCGAAACAAAGCAGCTATACAGTGCTGGTGGGGAATTCAGTTTCGAATAGGACCGGCCAGTATATTCGTTTACTAAAACACGAAACCGAGGCGAACCAGGTCTGGCTTATCGACACAGAATTGGAAAGCTCCGCAGACCCTGCTTACTGGCTTGATGATGCGGTGATCGATGTAGAGGCGGAGCGGGTACAACGGGTCATGTTTTCCCAAGGTGAGGTCGTATTGGTCGCTGAGAGAAAGGATGGCGAATTAGAATTGCAGGGGCTGGCCGAGGGGGCAGAATTGCGATACCCGACGATTGTCAATACGCTGGCCAGAGCATTGGTGAATGTCAGGTTGATAGACCTGGTACCCGCAGGGCAAGTTGATTTTAGTTCTGCCTCAAAAGCACAGTTCAGCCTGGATGACGAGTCAGAAATTAATCTTGTGGTGGTAGAAACCCAAGGCAGTTACTGGCTTAATCTATTAGATCATGCACATTCAGAATGGGCTTTCGAAGTGGATAGCCTGGTGTTCGAAAATTTGACCAAACAACCCGAGGATCTGCTTAAGCAAGCAGACTAGAGCGTACCGAAGTGGACTACGAATTCATTAAGCTTGAAAAAGATGGCGCCGTTGCAAGGCTAATTCTTAATCGACCCAAAATCATGAATGCGCTGCATAGCGGTATTATGGAAGAAATCGAGTCCGCCTCTCGTGCCTTTCTTCATGACGAGCAGACCCGGGTAGTCATTTTCTCTGGCGTTGGAAAGCACTTTAGCTCCGGCGCAGATTTAAGCCATCGCGGCGAAAAACAGACCCTCGTCATGCAACGTCGCACCAGTGGGCTCGGTGCCCGAATGATCAGGGCGATACTCGAAATAAATCAGGTAACGATAGCGGCGATTCATGGCGCATCACTGGGTGGCGGTGCGTGCATCCCGACCGCATGCGATTTTCGGATCGGCAGCGACGACTGTTTCGTTGGCTATCCCGAAGTGAATCTGGGCATGAACCTGATGTGGCACGCCCTGCCCCTGTGTGTCAGGTTGATTGGTCCAGCCAGGGCGAAACGGATGATTATGCTGGGTTCCCGTGAAAATGCGGAAACACTGCTGGACTGGGGTTTTTTAGATCAGATTGTACCCCTTGATGAACTGCAGCAGGTGGCGACACAGATGGCAGATGAATACGCAGCCCAGCCACCGATTGCAGTACAGATGATCAAGCAAAGTATCAATGCGGTAAGCGCAGCGATGGATGATGCGATTATGCATATGGATACCGACCAGAACATCCTGACCCAATCAACTTATGATCGTGCAGAAGGCGTTAAGGCATTTTTCGAAAAGCGCGATCCTGTTTTTAAAGGCGACTAGATTTGATTTAGTATAAAAGTCGAGATTCGGGTTTAGCTTTCAATCACCGCCAAAATCTGGTCTTCCTCGACGCTGTCTTCTTCCTTGACCCGCAATTCCTTTATGATGCCTGCAGTCGTTGCTTCGACGGGAATTTCCATTTTCATGGATTCGAGTATCATAATGACATCTTCTAATTCAACCCTGTCGCCGACCTTGACTTCGATTTTCCAGACGTTACCTGTTATCTCTGATTCTACTTCTTCTAATGGCATAATGCTTCTTACTCGATGATTGATTGATAGGCAGTGACACGAAGTTCACGACGAATTGGATAGGACGAAGAGGGTAGTAGTTGGGTCAGTAGAATGACCAACAGTTCTTCCGAGGGGTCGGCAAAGAAATAGGTGCTGGCAGCACCTCCCCAGGCGAATTCACCCGGTGACCCAAGAATCTGCGCTGTGGCTGGATTCAGCATCACAGAAAAGCCAAGCCCGAAACCGATCCCGTCGTATGGAGTTTCGCTGAACACCGCTTGCCCCATGCTCGTCAGGTCACCGTTGCCGGGTAGATGGTTGCTGGTCATCAATTCAATGGTTTTGCGACCCAGTATTCGAACGCCTTCGAATTCACCCTTGTTGAGCAGCATTTGCCCGAATTTAAAATAGTCATGAATGGTTGAGACCAGCCCGCCGCCGCCTGAAAAAAATTCACGTTTCTTTAAGTAAGGGCTCGATTCGGGGGAGTCTGCCAACTGCAAACTGTCCTCTGCCGTGTGCTCATAATTCGCTGCGAACCGGTGGACTTTATCTTCCGGCACATGAAAATCAGTATCTTCCATACCCAGCGGATCGAGAATTTGTTCACGTAGAAATTCGTTGAATGGAATGTCGGATATCTTTTGTACCAGGTAGCCGCAAACATCTGTGGCCACACTGTAGCTCCATCGCGACCCGGGGGTAAACAGTAAAGGGATGTTGGCGAGTTTTTCTACCATCTGTTCAAGATCATCTGACTGTTCGACCGCCTCATCCCGGTACATCTCATCAACGGCGGTTGAGCGCATAAACCCATAGGTGAGGCCGGATGTATGGGTCAGCAGATCACGAATTGTCATTTCGCGCTCTGTCGGTGTATTGCCGGAAGCGCCGTATACCTCCAGGTCCTTGAAAGCCGGGATGTATCTGGACACTGGGTCATCAAGCTGAAAGTTCCCATCTTCGTACAGCATCATTAACGCGGTACTGGTGAGGGGTTTGGTCATCGAGTAGATACGAAAAATCGTATCTTCGGCCATGTCCTTGTCTGCTTCTACATCCATTTTTCCCTGGCATTGCAGATGCGCGATCTTACCTCTTCTTGCGACAAGGGTAATGGTACCGGCGAGCTTCCGCTCATCAATATAACGTTGTGTCAGATGGTCTATCTTGTAGAGTCGAGCGCCAGATATTCCTATGTCTTCAGGTGTCACTTTCATTTCTTTACCTCTTCAAAAGAAACCGTGCGCGTACCCTGCTACTGATCAAACATGATGATATGGCGGGCTTCCTGTCCAGACTTCAGGGCATTAAGCGCGTCGTTGACGTCTGCCAGCTTGATATGCTTTGAAATCATCTGGTCCAGGTGTAATTTTCCATCAAGATAGAAATCAACGAATCGGGGCATATCAACGCGAAAACGGTTTGAGCCCATATTGGAGCCCTGGATTTTCTTTTCTGAGAGAAAATCAACACCGTGTAACTCAACCATGGTACCGACTGGGATCATGCCGATAATAGTTGCCACACCGCCAGCCCCCAGCATCTGGAAAGACTGCTCTGCCGTGGCTTTGAGGCCGATGGCTTCAAATGAATAGTCACAACCGCCCTGGGTGAGTTCTTTGACTTCGTCGACAGCATCTCCAGAACTGGCGTTGACTGTATGGGTAGCGCCTACTGCCTTGGCGAGTTCCAGTTTTGACTCAACCATATCAACGGCAATGATTTGTGAGGCGCCAGCAATGGCAGCGCCGTTAACAGCGGCAAGCCCAACACCGCCACAACCGATTACAGCAACAGTTGATCCAGGTTCTACCTTGGCGGTATGGAATACTGCACCCACGCCGGTGGTTGTGGAGCAGCCAATCAGCGCTGCCCTGTCCATAGGCATATCTTCGCGAACCTTCACCAGTGCGTGTTCGTGGATGAGCATGAGCTCTGCGAAAGATGAAAGATTCAGAAACTGGTGAACAGCGTTGCCATTCTGCGAAATACGGGATTCTTCTTCCGCCTTGCGTGAAACCTCGGGTGAACTGCACAACGAAAGATGACCGGTCAGGCATTTATTGCAGTGGCCACAGAAAGCAGAAAGACAAGTAATGACATGGTCACCTTTTTTAACATAAGTCACATCAGAGCCAACTTCCTCGACAACACCGGCGCTCTCATGGCCGAGAATAGTCGGCAGTAAATAAGGATAAGATCCATCCATAAAGTGCAGGTCACTGTGACACACGCCAGCGGCAATCGGTCGGACCAGTACTTCTCGAGGTGCAGGTTTGGAAATCTGCACTTCTTCGATCTCCATGGGAACATTTGCCTCGCGCAACACGGCTGCTTTCATGATTCTTCCTTTATCTGGAGATATTTAGGGCACTAAAACTACCACGATTATGAAGCGAAAAGCTATGAGATTGCTTGAAACCATTTTGAAGCCATTTATAGCCATTTATAGAAGCAGCCTGAAGAATGCTCTGATAATAAGTCCCGGGAATAACGTAAGATATGCCAATGCAAACCCCGGTCATTATCGCCCTGGGATCGAATCTCGATTCCAATTTCGGTGGGCCCAAAGACAATCTGCTGGCTGCGGCAGGTGAGATTCAATCCGCGCTTGACGCTAGCGGCTGTTTGTCCTCCTTTTGGCAATCTGAACCACAGGATATGTCAGTCGGAACCGCAAATTTCGTCAATGCAGTTGTCGAAATCAGTACATCGCTATCGGCCAGGGAATTGCTCGATACCCTGCATGGCATTGAAATAAAAATGGGTCGACCTGCTGAGCATGGGTCGAACAGATCCCGAACGATAGATCTGGATATCATTACTTATGGCGATAGCCAGATCGACGAACCGGATCTAATCGTGCCCCATCCACAAGCGCATGCTCGGCTGTTTGTTCTGTTGCCCCTGGCTGAGTTAAGTCCGGAGCTGGTTCTACCGGGTCAGACCCTGACGGTCAGGGAACTAATTCCTACGGCAAAGGCAATGAAGATAAGTCGAGTGAAGTAGGTTCTATCGGCACTAAGCTCAACTACCATATTTATAGTATCCTTTCCCTCTCAACGCGGTGTGACTCAAGAAAAGTGAACAGCGTCAACCCTAGATTTTCGCCTCAGAACTCCAATAGCTATCTCGGAGCTTTCTCTTGTACAACTTACCGGTAGGATGACGTGGCAACTGCTCGATAAAATCAATGCTCTTTGGGCACTTCACATGGGAGATGCTTTGTCGGCAATACTTTATCAGTTCTACGGCGAGATCTTCACTGGCCAGCGCAGGGTCCAGAAGTTCAACCACCGCTTTAACTTCCTCGCCAAATTCATCATTCGGCACGCCGAACACCGCGACATCAGCCACCAGATCATGGTTAATCAGAATATTCTCGGTTTCCTGCGGGTAGATATTGACCCCCCCGGAAATGATCATAAACAACTTTCGGTCTCGTAAATAAAGATAGCCTTCGTCGTCGACATATCCCATATCGCTCAGCGTCGACCAGCCTGCTTTGTTCTTGGCCTGGGCGGTTTTCTCCGGATCCTTGTAATAACTGAAATCTGATCCGTTGGCGAAATACACGGTGCCAATCTCACCATTCGGGACTTCAGCGCCAGCGTCATCCAGGATGCGGAGCTCACCGTGTATTGCCTTGCCGACACTGCCCTTGTGTGTCAACCATTCTTCTGTAGTGATGGCGGTAGAGCCATTGGCTTCAGTCCCTGAATAGTATTCGTAGAGTTTTGGACCAAACCAGTCAATGATTTTTTGCTTAATGTCGATTGGACATGGTGCGGCGGCGTGAATGACGTACTCCAGGCTGGAGACATCGTATGCGAGTCGGGTTTGCTCCGGCAGCTTCAGCATCCGGACAAACATGGTGGGCACCCATTGGCTGTGGGTAATATCGTCCCGTTGAATAAGCGCGAGCGCGGTTTCGGGGTCAAACTTCTCCATGATGGTCGCGGTACCCCCCAGTCGGGTCACCATCATGTTGTATCGTAGCGGGGCAGAGTGATAAAGCGGTGCTGTCGACAGGTATCGTGTGTCAGCTGAGACATTGTGAAGTTTTACCCGGGTTGTAAACAAGGTCGACACCGTTCCCATAGGTGCTCGTCGCAGCGGAAATCGCACGCCTTTCGGAACGCCAGTGGTGCCTGATGAATAGATCATTTCAGCACCTTCACATTCATCGACAACAGGAGAGGATGGAAATGCGCTCAGCGCCCGGTGCCAGTTGGGTGCCGCGACGGTTTCGCCATCGATTAGAAAGACGTGTATGTCTTGTAACTCCTCCGGGATAAGCTTGTCGAGATACTCTTGCCTGGTCACCAGAATTTTAACGTCAGAGTTTTTCAGAATGTAATGTATTTCGCCAGGCTGAAAAAGGATGCTGATCGGGGTGTAGTAGAGACCGGAACGCTGAGCTGCCCAGGTAATCTTGAGATAATTCTCATCGTTGTTTAGCAGCAGGGCGACTCCATCACCCGGTACGAGTCCATAGTGCCGAAATAGATGGGCGCCACGATTAGAGGCATCGTTGAGTTGCTGGTAGGTGACCGTTTTACCTGAGGCGGCCATTTGATAGGCGAATTTATCGCCCTGGGTCTTAGCGTGGATTCCCGGGTAAAGTGGTGTAGTAGCCTGTATCACTACTCTTTCTTGGGGGTAAAAGCCGGTGTGGGGAAATGCGACACATTGGTGCCCTTGGGTTCGCTTATTTTACCCACGCCTTCTTTGGCGACCTCATCGATACGAACAATGGAATGCATGGGAATATAGCTGCGATTGACACCCTCAAACTCAGATTTCAGCTTTTCTTCTGCTGGATCGACCAGCATCTGGGAACGTTCGCCAAAAACGAGTTGTTCTACCTCTACGAAACCATACAGGTCGCTCTGGTAGATCTGATGAGCATAAATCTCAAAGATCTGACCTTGATTGTAGAAAATAACCTTGTAAATTGGCGTGCTCGACATATTTCCAGATCGTTCCTGTAAGAATAATGCTAATGGTGTAAAGCCCATTAAGGGATAGAGTGAGCGAGTGTCCTCACAATAGCAAGGGTTCTTCGTAAGCATATATGTGTATGAAACCGTAAATTTCAAGGGGCTTTACTACCCCTCGCGGTATCAACTGTCTATAATGCGGCTCCCAAAAATTGGTTCCAAGATCGACGTGCAGAAAGTTTTCATCAAAACCCACGGCTGCCAGATGAATGAATATGATTCATCGAGAATGCTGGATCTTCTTAAGGCAGTTCAAGGCTATGAGCAGACGGATTGCGAAGCAGAAGCAGACCTGCTGCTGCTTAATACCTGCTCCATACGTGAGAAGGCACAGGAGAGGGTTTTTCACCAGTTAGGGCGCTGGCGCAAGCTGAAGGAAGAAAATCCAAATCTGAAAATTGGCGTGGGTGGTTGTGTGGCTAGTCAGGAAGGTGTCGCGATTAGTGTACGGGCTCCCTATGTTGATGTGATCTTTGGTCCACAGACATTGCACCGATTGCCCGAGTTGATTGTCAATGCAACGAACTCTCAATCGGCGGTTGTAGATATTAGTTTTCCGGAGATCGAGAAGTTTGACAACCTGCCTGAGCCTTCCGTTTCTGGCCCCAGTGCGTTTGTTTCGATTATGGAAGGCTGCAGCAAATACTGTTCCTTCTGCGTTGTGCCCTATACTCGGGGTGAAGAGGTCAGTCGACCCATGAACGATGTGCTGCGGGAAATCCTGAACCTGGCCGAAAAGGGCGTAAGGGAGGTAAACCTGCTGGGGCAAAATGTAAATGCCTATCGTGGCGATGCAGGGGATGGTTCGACGGTAGATCTGGCGTACCTGATTAGCATCATCGCAGATATTGA
The DNA here is from genome assembly GCA_029941905.1 of Pseudomonadales bacterium. GTDB lineage: Bacteria > Pseudomonadota > Gammaproteobacteria > Pseudomonadales > Azotimanducaceae > JAHRVQ01. The sequence continues at coordinate 32,654 of JAPYTQ010000029.1, forward strand.
AGGTATCGACCGTATTCGATACACCACTTCTCATCCAGTCGAATTTACTGACAGCCTGATTGATATTTATGCGGATGTGCCAGAACTGGTGAGTCACGTACATTTACCTGTTCAAAGTGGCTCCGACAGGATTCTCGCCGGGATGAAGCGAGGCCATACAGTACTTGAGTACAAGTCAAAAATTCGGCGCCTCAAGAAGATTCGACCTGATATCAGCATGTCGTCAGATTTTATTATCGGATTTCCGGGTGAGACTAACGATGACTTCGAGGCGACAATGAATTTGATAGTGGATATTGGTTTCGACCACTCATTCAGTTTTATATATAGTGCCCGACCTGGGACTCCCGCTGCAGATTTGCCTGATGATACCTCGATGGAAACCAAGAAAGAGAGGCTCGGAATTCTACAGGATCGAATAAGCACCCAGGCGATGCAAATTAGCCGGAAAATGGTCGGTGGCATCCAGACAGTCCTGGTCACCGGGGTATCGAAGAAAGATCCTGGTCAGTTGCAAGCCAGAACTGAAAACAATCGGGTCGTCAACTTTCGAGCGACAGATCCCGGGCTCATTGGACAGTTTGTGATTATTGAAATTACCGAAGCATTGCCAAATTCCCTGCGTGGAAGTTTCACCGGATTGGTCAGTTCGTAGTGGCCTGGTCAAATTGAACAAAAAAACTCCAATTCTGCGCTTTCAAGTCCCTATTTGTAGGTATATCCTAGCGTCAATCCTTACATTACCAGCGGTCACCGAGACAAGCTCCTGATACAGCCATTGGACGCGCACATTCAACCTCACCAGATAAAACTGGAACCTAACGAAAGTGGTTTACTCGCCACCCTGTGCGGGCCTTATGATGCCCACTTACGTCAAATTGAAAAGCGTCTGGGCATAACCATTAAGAACCGCGGTAATGATTTCCAGATAGTAGGTGACCAAAAGCTGATTCATGCTGCAGGTGAGTTACTCAATCATCTGTATAGAGAAGTGAATAACGGCATAAACCTCACAGCTGAGATAGTGCACTTGTTTTTACAGGAGTCGGGTATTGATTCACTGATGAATAATGAAGCTGACGGGTCTGACGACCTTGTCTCGACCCGGAAAAAGAGCGTCAAACCTCGCGGCATGAATCAGATCAAGTATGTGCGGGCTATTCGAAGTAACGATATTAACTTCGGTATAGGTCCCGCAGGGACAGGGAAAACCTATCTGGCCGTTGCCTGTGCAGTTGAAGCACTTGAACAGGAAAGAACCAGAAGGATTCTATTGGTTCGACCGGCAGTCGAGGCAGGTGAAAAATTAGGGTTTCTGCCGGGAGATCTAAGCCAGAAAATTGACCCCTACCTCAGGCCGCTTTACGACGCATTGTATGAAATGATGGGATTTGAGCAGGTTGAAAGGCTGATGGAAAAAAATGTCATAGAGGTGGCACCCCTGGCATTCATGAGAGGTCGTACATTGAACGATGCATTTGTCATACTTGATGAGAGCCAGAATACAACTGTCGAACAAATGAAGATGTTCCTTACCCGGGTTGGCTTTGGCTCCACAGTTGTCGTCACAGGTGATATCACGCAGATCGATTTACCCAGCAAGATGAAATCCGGTTTGAGACATGTATTGCAGGTGCTGAATGATGTCAACGGAATCTCGTTTACACACTTCAACGCTAAAGATGTTGTCAGGCACCCTCTGGTGCAAAGAATCGTTGAAGCTTATGAGAAACACGAAACAGAAACCGGAAATGGCGACTAACTGTTCGAACGAGATCGAAATCTCCCGGGGCTGCCATCAAAATCCGGCAACCATGCCTGAAGATGAATTAATCAAAGCCTGGTCCAGTGAGGCTTTGATGGGGAGCGGGATTGGCGGTGCAGAAGTTTCAGTCTCCATTAGAATTGTTTCAAGTGAGGAAATGACAAGTCTGAACTCAGAATTTCGAAGTATTAAAGCCCCGACAAATGTGCTTTCTTTTCCCATGGACACAGAGTTAGATGGGGGTCGGCGATTGTTGGGTGATATCGCGATTTGTGCGGACGTGGTTATTGCCGAGGCCCGGGAGCAAGGAAAGTCTAACCATGCTCACTTTGCCCATATGCTGGTCCATGGCATTCTCCACCTCAGGGGCTTTGATCACTTGGAAGACGATCAGGCACTTAAAATGGAACAGATAGAGGTTGAGATTTTGCGTACAATGGGATTCCCGAATCCATATAGGTATCCGACAGCATGAGCTGCGAAGAGGACCTGCAATGACAGCGGAAGGTTCGAGCGGTGACAGTCGAAGCTGGGTGGAGCGAATATCACGGGCACTTAGCAGGGAAGCCGAGTCAAGGTCCGAACTGGTGGAGTTACTTAGGTCTGCCCAGAGAAGAAATATTCTTGATGCAGAAGTATTGAGCATTATTGAAGGCGCGTTGACTGTGTCCGATATGCAAGCACGGGAGATTATGATTCCCCGGTCACAGATGAAAGTTGTTAGGCTGGATATGACGCCGGAAGAAATATTACCTTTCGTGATCGAATCCGGGCACTCCAGATTTCCCGTATTGGCAGATAATCCAGATGACGTGCTGGGGATCTTGTTGGCAAAAGACTTGTTGCCGTTGTCCATTGGCGACAGGAAAAATAAATTTAACATGCGAGACCTGTTACGGCCTTGCACTGCGATTCCGGAGAGTAAACGGGTCAACATTCTGCTGCAGGAATTCAGACAAACTAAAAATCATATGGCAGTGGTGTACGATGAATATGGCGGTGTGTCTGGTATTGTCACCATTGAGGATGTGTTAGAACAGATCGTCGGTGATATCGAGGACGAATACGATTTTGGCGAAGAGGACTTTATCATGAAACACGCCGATGGCAGTTATACCGTCAAGGCGTTAACGCCAGTGGATGAGTTTAATGCCGCGTTCGGCAGTGATTTTTCAGACGAAGAATTCGATACCATCGGTGGCGTTGTTACGCATCATTTTGGCCACCTGCCAAAAAGGGGTGAGAAGGTGGATGTGTTTGGGTTCCAGTTTACAGTCCTCAACGCAGACAGTCGTAGGATTAGATTGTTGTCGTTGACACTCATCCCGACAGCATAAGTCCCTGTCTTGATAGATGCGTTTCTTACCAGAATAAATCCGGCATACTCACGGACAGCGCCCATCGCCTCTGATGCACTTGCCCTTGCGGGCGGTTGTGTTTATCCGCTGGCGTTTGCCCCATTTGATATTCAGCTTTTTGGGGTTGCGTCATTGCTGATGTTGCTGATCGCGATCGATACCGAATCGACCCGAAGAAACATCCTGCGGTTTTATCTTTTCGGTCTCGGCATGTATGGCATTGGCATTTCCTGGATATATGTATCCATCCATGAACATGGCGGTGCCGGGCCGCTGCTCGCCGGTAGCCTGGTGTTCCTGTTTGTACTCGCGATATCATCTCCTCTGTTGATTTTGGGCTATCTGTACGAACGGTTTTTCAAATCTGGAACGCTGGGTGTTGTCGTCGGATTTAGTGTCCTGTGGATACTGAAGGAATGGATATACACTTGGTTCTTAACCGGGTTCCCATGGCTTCTGCTGGGATACAGTCAGTTAGATATGCCCCTTGCAGGGTATGGTCCTTTTCTTGGCGTCCTCGGGGTTGGCTTCTTTGTGGTGCTGACTGCATCGCTTTTATTTGTTGGCCTTAAAACTCGATCCAGGCATGTCTGGGGTGCCACCGCTCTCATCTTGTCTGTAGTCTGGTTAACGGGATATGGCTTGTCCCGAATCCAACTTGTATCAGCAGAGGGCAAGCCGATCACGGTGAGCTTAATACAGGGCAATATTGAACAGCAGATTAAGTGGCAGCCGGGAAAGGCCTGGTCCATTGTTAAAACATACATGGATCTCAGCCGCGATGAATGGGGCAGGCAACTGGTGGTGTGGCCCGAAGCAGCTATTCCCGTGTTTCGGGAGGGCGCTTCGGATCTACTGCAGAATCTTGGCGCGACTGCGAAAGCAGAAGGCTCAACCCTGTTGTTGGGTATACCTGACCGGGATAAAAATGGAAATTTTCTAAATTCTGCAATTTCGATCGGCAATGGTGAAGGTCAATATATTAAAAGGCGGTTAGTGCCGTTTGGTGAGTATGTTCCATTGGAAGGGTTGTTGAGAGGAGTAATCCAATTATTTGATCTGCCTATGTCACACAATCAAATTGGCGACTGGGATCAGCCATTGTTACTTGCGGGTGATTTCAAGCTGGCAGTCTCCATTTGTTATGAAATCGTGTTTCCTGACCTGGTTCGCCACACGCCCCAGTCGCCGGATTTACTGGTGACTATCAGCAATGATACGTGGTTCGGTGAGTCGATTGGGCCATTGCAGCATATGCAGATGGCGCGAATGCGAGCCCTGGAAAATGGACGCTACGTCATAAGGGCCACCAACAATGGTGTGTCTGCGCTGGTCGATCATCACGGTAAGGTGCTCAAAACCCTTCCTCGGTTTGAACCAGGCGTGCTGCGGGGTGAAGTTATAAAGATGGTGGGGGTTACACCTTTCAGCCGTTTTGGGCACTTCCCGATCCTTATGGTGATGTTGTTGTTGCTGGTGTTGTTGCAGGTGGCAGAGAAAGTCTGGCAGCAGCGGCAAGCAGGATAGCGGAAATACCTGCTTAATCAGAGGTTCCATAGGTGAATTGGATATCACCTGACAGGATGATCGGGTAGAATCCGGTTTCTTTTTTTCTGGTTCGAGCAACAAGAAACGACGAAACGATCATGGCAGAGCAGAAGTACGACACACCCAAATACGATCCTGTTTCAACAGAGAGGGATATCCAGCGCTATTGGGAAGAAAATGGCACCTTCGAGGTGAGTGAAAACAGCGCCAGGCCAAAATTCTACTGCCTGGCGATGTTCCCCTATCCCAGTGGCCAGTTACATATGGGACACGTTCGCAACTTTACCCTTGGCGATGTGATTGCCCGATTCCAGCGCCTGCAGGGTAAAAATGTCTTAAACCCCATTGGCTGGGACGCCTTTGGTTTGCCTGCAGAAAATGCAGCAATCAAACATAACACTGCCCCCGCCAAATGGACGCATTCCAATATTGCCAACATGAAAAAGCAATTTAAAACCCTCGGTTATTCTTATGACTGGAGTAGAGAATTTGCCACCTGCGATCCAGAATACTATCGCTGGGAGCAATGGTTTTTTACCAGAATGTTCAACAAGGGCCTGGTTTACAAGAAAGCCGCCTGGGTTAATTGGGATCCTGTGGACAAGACCGTATTGGCCAATGAGCAGGTGATTAATGGCAGGGGCTGGCGCTCGGATGCATTGGTGGAACGTAGGGAATTGTCGCAATGGTTCGTAAAAATTACTGATTACGCAGAAGAGCTGTTAAACAACCTTGATAAACTTGATGGCTGGCCAGAGAAGATCAAGACCATGCAACGAAACTGGATTGGTCGTTCTGAAGGGGTAGAAATGACATTCCCCCTGCACGCCGCTATCAAAGACGCGGGTGACGGAGTGACCGTATACACCACCAGGCCGGATACATTGATGGGCGCAACCTATCTCGCGGTTGCCGCCCAACATCCAATAGCCAGGGCAGCGGCAGAAAACAGCAGCAAACTGGCTGATTTTCTCCAGCAATGCAACAAGGGCAAGGTGGCTGAAGCCGATATGGCGAAGATGGAAAAACTTGGCATGGACACTGGGTTCATTGCTGAGCATCCATTGACGGGGAAGGATGTCCCCATCTGGGTGGCAAATTTTGTCCTGATGGAATACGGCTCAGGTGCGGTGATGTCCGTGCCCGGGCACGATCAGAGAGATTGGGAGTTCGCTAAAAAATACGGGCTTGATATCGTCCAGGTGGTTGAACCGAGTGCCGATGGTGGTGAATCTGCCAATATAGCCGTCGAGGCTTATGTTTCCAAAAAAGGCGTACTGGTTAATTCAGGTGAATTCGATGGTCTTGACTTCAAGGCCGGCTTTGATGGCATTGCTGACGCCTTAAGTGCAAGGCACCTGGGCGAAAAGCGGGTGAACTATCGTTTGAGGGATTGGGGTGTTTCCCGGCAACGATACTGGGGTTGCCCTATACCCATCGTGAATTGCGACAAGTGTGGTGCCGTTGCGGTGCCGGACGCGGACTTGCCTGTTGTTTTACCGCCGGATCTCGAGCTGGATGGCAGTGGTTCGCCATTGAAAAAAATGCCCGAGTGGTACGAGACCCAGTGTCCTGACTGTGGTGGCAAAGCGATTCGTGAAACCGATACCTTCGACACTTTTATGGAGTCGTCATGGTACTACGCGCGGTTTGCTTCAAGTAATTTTAATGAAGGTATGTTGGACGAGCGGGCAAAATACTGGACATCCGTGGATCATTATGTCGGTGGTGAGGAGCATGCGATTCTGCACTTATTGTATGCCCGGTTCTTCCACAAGGTGATGCGGGATGAAGGGATTGTTGAATCCGATGAACCTTTTACCCGATTGCTGGCGCTCGGGATGGTGTTGCAAGATGGTGTCAAGATGTCCAAATCTGCCGGTGATTCGGGTGATCCCCAACATTTGCTGGACAGATATGGCGCTGATGCGGTTCGCATGGCGATGATGTTTGCCGCGCCGCCGGAACATTCATTTGAATGGTCAGAACACGGCGTTGAATCAGCCAACCGCTGGCTCAGGAATCGCCTCTGGCATGCGGTCGATGAACATTTACAAAGGGACAATGTGCCGGATTTGGATGTGGCTTCTTTATCGGATACACAAAAAGAGTTACGCCGACGGGTACACGAGACCGTAGCGAAAGCAGGAGATGATTATGGTCGTCGTTTAAGCTTCAACACGGTCATTTCCTCGGTGATGTCATTGATGAACCATGTGGATAAATTTAAGGACGATTCTCCCCAGGGAAATGCAGTAATCCACGAGGCACTCAATGCCGTGATAGTGATTATGTCTCCCATCACGCCCCATATTTCCCATGAACTCTGGCAGAAAATGAACGAAGGTAAATTCGAAGACGTCGAATGGTTGTCGGTGGATGAATCGGCTTTGGCAAAGACCGTCGTAGCCATGGTAGTCCAGGTTAATGGCAAACTTCGTGGTAAATTCGAGATCGCTGCTGATGCGTCCAGGGATGAAATGGAAAAAGCCGCATTGAGTGTTGAGAATGTCGACAAGTTTATTGAGAATAAAACCGTCAGAAAGGTCATCGTGGTCCCCAACAAGCTGGTTAACTTCGTGGTGTCCTGATGGGGTTTTTTTTGTTCCGAACGCGAGCCAGGTTCCATCTTTGTCTACTGTTGGTGCTGATTCCCAGTCTGTCGGGTTGCGGTTTCCATCTCCGAACCATAGAGGGCTTCAACCTCGATGTGGAATCGGTACACATCTCGGCGACGAATGCCTATGGTGAATTTTTACGTGAACTTGAGCGGATTCTCTCGGTCCAGGGAGTTAAGATCGCGCCTAAATCCAGTGCGGAATATACGATCCATATCAGCTCCGAACAAAGGTCTCGTCGACCGGTGTCCACCTCCGCCGATATCAGTGTGTCGGAATATGAACTGAGGCTTGAAACGGTTTTTGAAGTTGCCGGGCAAGACGGTAAAGTTTTAATTGAACCAACCATGATCGTGACGGAGAAAATCTATAGTTTCGATAGATCCAGCTTCATCGGAAGCTCCGAAGAGGAAAAAAGGCTCGTCGAAGAAATGCGAAGGGATATCGCCGGGCAGCTCCTGCGTCGATTTAATGCCAGTTTAAGAAATATTCAAAGTACTGCAGCAATTCGTTGAAGGAAAAGTACTGAAGTAGATGAAAGTATACCCAGAAAAACTTGTCGCACAGCTCAGCAGGCATGCCGCTCCCATCTATATTGTCAGCGGCGACGAACCGCTGCTGGTGCAGGAAAGCTGCGACCTTATTCGGGAGAATTTAAGAACGAGAGGTTTTACGGAACGCGAATTATTTCATGTCGAAGGTTCATTCAAATGGGAGGAAGTCCTGTTTTCGGCCAATTCCATGAGTTTGTTCGCCGAGCAGAAACTGCTGGAATTGAGAATCCCAGGTGGGAAGCCCGGGACGCAAGGCGCAAAAGCCCTGTTGACGTTTATCGAAAACCCGACCGCCGATACCGTCATGTTAGTGGTTTTGCCCAGGCTGGATGCGAACAGTCAGCGTTCGAAGTGGTTCAAGTCACTCGAATCTGCCGGAATGTTTGTCCAGGTCTGGCCTATCGAAGTCGCGCAGTTGCCAGGATGGATCAATGAGCGTTTTCGCAAAGTGGGGCTTAATGCTTCCCGGGATGCGGTGATGGCACTGATTGAGAGAATTGAGGGCAACCTCCTGGCCGCAGTACAGGAGATTGAGCGGATCAGGTTGATAGTGCCCGATAATACCGTCGATGTGGATCTCATTGTTGAGGGTGTTTCTGACAGTGCCCGGTATGATGTCTTTGGCTTGATTGATGCCTCAGTCGGCCAGGACGCAGCCCGGTCTGTAAAAATAGTGCGGGGTTTGTGTACAGAAAACAATGACATCCTGTATATAAGCGCAATGGTGGCGAGAGAGTTGAGAAGTCTCGTGGTCATGGCGCATGCTGTTTCACGCGGCCAGAATATCGATACCGTGATAAAAAGTAACAGGATATGGCAGAAGCGCCGAGCGACAGTCAGGCTATGCCTGCAACGACAAAAACCCGACCTGCTCCAGCAATGCCTGCGTCAGCTAGGCAAAATCGACCGGCAGGTAAAGGGCATTCAGCAGGGAAATCCCTGGGATGAACTTGAAAGCCTTATGCTGCGACTTGCCGGAGTGACCTAGCCATTGGATTGCGACCGATTAACGTCGATTCCCGCAGGAAATCCAAGTCAGACTTCAATTCCGGGAGCAATAACGATATCCTTCCCCCTCGCTCCGCTGCAACACCGATTTTGCGCTGATTTGTCAGTCTCTAGTCTCTCAATTGAAGTCAGATGGCGTGGTATTACAAATTCTTTTCATTAGGCAACCGTAGTAATGACACAGCAAGGCAATGCGTTAGAAGGGTTAGGTATTCCGGATACTCAAGTTGATGTTGGGGAAACATTTGGCCTTGATATAGACCTGAAAGTACCCGCATTTTCGGTACGGTCTGACCATGTCCCACAACTTGATGACAGCTATCTGTTTAATCATGAGACGACACTCGCAATCCTCGCGGGTTTTGCCCATAACCGTCGAGTGATGATTCAGGGCTATCACGGCACTGGTAAATCCACTCATATTGAACAGGTTGCCGCCCGGCTGAACTGGCCTTGCATCCGAATCAACCTTGATAGTCATATCAGCCGTATGGATCTGATCGGTAAAGATGCCATCGTGTTACAGGATGGTCAGCAGGTTACGGAATTCAGGGAAGGTCTGTTGCCCTGGTCATTGCAGCGTGCTTGTGCCCTGGTCTTTGATGAATATGACGCCGGTCGTCCCGATGTGATGTTTGTCATTCAGCGTGTGCTCGAGGTTGAGGGTAAGCTGACTTTGTTGGACCAGAGCAAGGTCATTAGTCCTCATCCGTCGTTTCGGCTGTTTTCTACCACCAATACTATTGGCCTGGGGGATCCGAGCGGTTTGTATCACGGCACCCAGCAAATTAACCAGGGCCAGATGGACAGGTGGAGTGTTGTCACAACATTAAATTACCTGCCTCATGAGCAGGAAACGGATATTGTGGGTGCAAAGATCCCTGATATCGACCGAAAAAAGCTCTCAAATATGGTCTCGGTCGCCGACCTGACACGGCAAGGCTTTATCAATGGCGACATTTCAATTGTGATGTCACCCAGAACGGTCATTATGTGGGCAGAAAATGCGAAAATTTTCAACGATTACGGATTCGCATTCAGACTGACCTTTTTGAACAAGTGCGATGAAACCGAGAGGTCCATTGTCGCCGAGTACTATCAGCGTTGTATGGGTGAAGACCTGCCTGAGTCGAGTTCGAAAGTGGTTCTGGCGTAGGAGGCTGAGCAAGCAGCCTCCAGCACTGTGGGTGGGAGCAGATGGTGTCGCAATTGGATGATCAGACAGAAGTATTTAAGCAGGCAGTCACTTCAACGATGCGGGCAATCTCCGGCAATGATGAACTGAACGTCAGCTTTGGTCGCGGCAAAGCCTATATTCAGGGTGATCGTGCGCGCGTGCCATTACCCGAAGGTGGTTTGAGCCAGGAGCAACTGGCAGCGTTAAGGGGCACCTCCGATAAATTTGCCTTGCAGGTAAGATTCCATGACGATGTAAAACATCGAAAAAACCGCCCCTCCACCGGCATTGCGCAGGAGGTTTTTGACTATGTTGAAGAAGCCCGGGTTGCGACCATAGGGTCGTACCTGATGCGGGGCGTACAGGATAATCTCAACGCGCAACTCGAACAGCACTGTGTCAATCATGACTATGCAGCGGCGCATGATCAGTCCCAGGCGCCTCTGGGTGAAGCTGCAGGTCTCTATATTCGTGAGAAACTTGGTATTCCCTTACCACCAACAGCGGAACATCTACTGGGTCTGTGGCGTGATCACATTGACAAGCAAATCGGTAATCACCTGGATCACCTCGAAGATGTGATCTTTGATCAGCAAGAATTTTCCAGGTTCTCGCGGCAGCTGATTTCCGATCTTGGTCTGGCAGAAGAGTGGGGTGAGGAGAGTGCTGACGGCGAAGCTGACGATGCGGAGCAGCAAGAACAGGAAATGGAGTCAGAGGCCGGTGACGAGGCTTCGGACCAGGAAATGTCCGGCGATGCCGATATGGCTGATGCCATCGAAGGTGAAGTGCCTGTCGATGTTGATGCGATGGATATGGCAGAAGCCGAAGGTGACCAGGATGAAGCGGGTGGTCCTCCGGACAGCTTGATGGATGCAAACTGGATGCGCCCGAAAGAAAGCCTCTACAAGCCCTTTACCGCCAAGTTTGACGAGATTGTATTTGCGGACGAAATGTGTGAACCCGCAGAACTCGATCGGTTGCGAGGCGTGCTTGACAAGCATCTGCAGAATTCACAAATTGTTATCAGCAAGCTCGCGAACAGACTGCAGCGCAAACTAATGGCGAAACAAAACAGGACCTGGCATTTCGACCTGGAGGAAGGCGTGTTGGACACGTCGCGACTGACTAATGTCATTATGGATCCTTTTCAGCCATTGGCATTTAAACAAGAGAAAGATACCAATTTTCGCGACACGATTGTTTCGTTACTTATCGACAGCTCTGGCTCGATGCGTGGTCGGTCAATTACTATTGCGGCGATGTGCGCAGACATTTTAGGGCGCACACTGGAGCGTTGTGCCGTCAAAGTTGAAATATTGGGGTTCACGACCCGAGCCTGGCGTGGTGGTCAATCGCGGGAATTGTGGCTGCAGCAGGGGAAACCCGCACAACCCGGAAGACTCAATGACCTGCGTCATATCATCTACAAAGCGGCAGATATGCCCTGGCGCCGGTCAAGACGCAACCTGGGTCTGATGATGCGGGAAGAACTGCTTAAAGAAAATATCGATGGTGAAGCACTGTTGTGGGCCCATAATCGAATCGTTGGGAGAAATGAGGACCGGAAAATTCTCATGGTAATCTCTGATGGCCTGCCAGTTGATAACAGCACATTGCTGGTGAATCCGAGCAACTACCTTGAACAACACCTGAAATTCGCCATTGACAGAATCGAAAACCAATCCCCTGTCGAACTGGTGGCGATAGGTATTGGCCATGATGTTACACACCACTACCGCCGTGCTGTGACGATCACTGATGCAGAACAGTTGGGTGATGCCATGACCGATCAGCTGGTCGATCTGTTCGATGAGGAGTCGAATCGTAATCTCCCTGCCGTCAGAGCTGTAGAGATTGCATAACCGGCATTTTGTCCGGTAGGCTTCCATGTTGCATAGGTCGTTTGCGGTCTATGAAGCTGTCTATACAAGATTATGCATAGAAATAAAATCCTGGCTCTTTTCAAAATCTACGCCCGTCGTCATCCTGATGAATCCGCCGTGGTTGAACGAATAACTTCGTTTGTCAACGCACAACCGGAATGTTTCAGGCGTGATCTGGCAATAGGGCATATTACGGGCTCAGCCTGGGTTATGGATACCACGGGAACCCGGGTGCTGTTAACCCATCACAAAAAACTCAACATCTGGGTACAACTTGGTGGTCATGCTGATGGTGACTCAGAAGTTGACCGGGTGGCCTATCGTGAAGCTGAAGAAGAATCAGGGTTGCTCAATTTACATTTTCTCAGCGATGAACTGTTTGATGTAGATATTCATCAGATCCCTTCCAGGGGCAGCGAAGCCGAGCACTATCATTATGATTGCAGATTCGTGTTTAAGGCAGTGGATGATAATTATATTGTGAGCGATGAATCTTACGATCTTGCCTGGGTTGAGCTGGATGACGTGCGAAGTGTCACCAGTGAAGCGTCGATCTTACGAATGGTTGAAAAAACCAGGCTGCTGTCGTCCAGTTGACATGAAAGCATACACCCGGGCTCGGCGCCCCCGCGAAACAACCCTGAGTCTTTAAGTTTCGTGAGTCGATGTGAAAATGCTCTAATGTCGACTACCTAAATAAATGGCATGAAACGGTATGTTTGTCACTTATAATTGTGACTTCTGGCGTTTCAGTGCGACACTCCGTCAGAGCCTTCGGGCAACGGTCGGAAAAGCGACATCCGGGTTGCACATTTACGGGTGAAGTAATCTCCCCTTTGATAGGAGTATGAGCCCGGGCGCGTTCAACAACAGGATCAGGTTCCGGATTCGATTCAATCAACAGCTGTGTGTATGGATGCTGGGGATTGAAGAAGACCTCATCAGCCGGCCCACTTTCGACTAACGAGCCCAGGTACATCACTGCCATGCGATCAGAAACGTATCGCACCATCGAAAGGTCATGGGCGATGAATAGCAAGGTCAGACCTAATGATTGCTTCAGTTCTTCCAGCAGATTAACCACCTGCGCTTGAACCGAAACGTCCAGCGCGGAAATCGGTTCGTCACAGACGACAAACTTGGGTTTGATAATCATTGCCCTGGCTATGCCGATCCGTTGGCGTTGACCACCGGAAAATTCATGCGGGTATCGTGACATATGATCTGCATTTAAACCCACACTGTTTAACCAGCCAGCGACTTCTTCCCTGATTTGACTGCGGCTATGCTGACTCTGGATATGTAATCCTTCACCAACAATATCGAGTACCGTCATCCTCGGATTGAGGGAGGAGTAAGGGTCCTGGAAGATCATCTGCAGCTCTCTTGAGTATTTGAGATGATCCTGAGTGCTGAATTTCGGGGGCAGCTCTGCTCCCTTGTAGTAGGCAGTCCCTGCGGTTCTTGGCAGCAATCCAATTAACGTTTTGCCGAAAGTTGATTTACCGGAACCACTCTCGCCAACAAGACCCAGGATCTCGTTTTCAGCTATCTCCAGTGAAATGCCATCTACTGCATGTAAAAGCTGGTTGCGTCCGATAGGGAAGAACTTTTTCAGATTATCAGTCCTAACCAGCATGGGAATACCTCGCCTGGAACAGGTCTTTCACCCGGGGCGAATCATTATGCTGCAACCAACAGCGTGAATAGTGGCCTGTGTCCGATGTGATGACAAATTCATCGGGCATATGTTTTTCACAGAGCTGCATCGAGTGTGGGCAACGGGCAAAGTATCCACAACCTTGTGGAGGTGCAAACAGGTCCGGGGGGTTGCCGTCGATGGGGGTTAGCTTCTTTGACCGGTCGTCTCGATTTGAAGGCATTGCATCCTTGAGTCCCAGGGTATAGGGATGTGCGGAGTGATAGAAAATCTCGTCGACGCTGCCCTTCTCCACAACCTGACCCGCATACATCACCGCCACCTGATCAGCCATTTTTGCAACTACCGCCAGGTCGTGAGTGATCAGGATAATTGACATGTGTTCAGTGCGCTGTAGTTCTGACATTAGCTCAAGGATCTGCGCCTGAATAGTGACGTCCAGCGCCGTAGTCGGCTCGTCGGCAATCAACAGGGAAGGGCTACAGGCCAGACTCTGGGCAATCATCGCTCTTTGCAACATGCCGCCGGAAAATTCGAAAGGATATTGTCTGGCTCTTTTTGCGGCCTCGGATATGTGGGTTTTTTCAAGAAGCTCAACGGCTCGTTTAAATGCTTCTTTACGGCTTACATTTCTGTGTACCATCAGGGTTTCTGAAATCTGGTCACCAATTGACATGGTTGGGTTCAGTGAGGTCATCGGGTCTTGAAATATCATTCCGATCTCAACGCCCCTGAACTTGTTAGCTTCCCTGGCATCCAGGCCGAGAATATTCTTGCCGTTGAGCTTGGCTGTACCGCCGGTGATTTTGCCCGGTGGTATGGGGATAAGGCCCATAATTGCCTGAACTGATACGGACTTGCCGCATCCGGACTCACCGACGATCGCCAGGGTTTCGCCCCGGTTAACGGAAAAGCTGACGCCTCGCACAGCTTTAACGTTGCCACCATAAGTCGCAAACTCGACGCTGAGGTCTTGTACTTCTAAAATGGGTTGCGTCATTTCACTATTCCTTGGATCGCATTTTCGAGTCCAGGGCTTCCGTTAAGCCGTCACCCAGAAGATTGAAGGCAAGAACAGTGATACTGATAAACAGGGCTGGAAAAATCAGTTCATGGGGATGTGACAACATCGTTTTCACCCCTTCATTACACATTGAGCCCCAGGAAGGCGTGGGAGGCGCAACACCCATGCCGATAAACGACAGAAATGCTTCGGTGAAAATTGCCGCAGGGACCGCGAACGTCAGGGTGACCAGAATAACACCCATGGTGTTTGGGATAATATGCCTGAGAATCAGGTAGTGATTCTTTGCACCTAACAATCTGGCCGCTTCAATAAAGCCCTGTTCCCTGATTTGCAGTACCTGCCCTCGAACCAAACGGGCGGTGGCCGGCCAGGCCAGCAGCACCAAGGCAATCAGCATGGGCATGATGCCACTTTCGCCGGGCCCAATACCGAAGCCAATTTTGAACAGGATAATAAAAAGCAGGAATGGCAGCGCGACCACAAAGTCAGCAAAACGCATCAGGAACACATCCACCTTACCGCCGAAATAACCGGCACAACCACCATAGGCGATACCAAACAGCACGTACAATAACGGTGCGACGATGCCAATAAATAATGAGACTCGTGCACCCTGCATGAGTCGGGCGAGCATATCGCGGCCCAGGTAATCGGTGCCGAAGGGATGGAACTCCAGGCGTATTTTGTCGCCCGTTACCCGGTCGCCGTTATCAGTTAGTCCACGGCCACGAGCTTCCTCCAGGGTGATGGTTAACACCGGCAAGACTTTCAAGGTTGTATAGGTGTCTGACTCGTCAAAACCGTCAGTGGGGACGATTGAATAGTAATAGTCCCTGGCTTCCAGGTTCAGTCGGTCCTCATAACTCACCTCGTTTCCGGCGAGCGTTGTACCCAGGGGTAAGCCCAGGTCGTTGATACTCTCCGGTTGATGCTGATTCCGGTATACGCCGTATCCTCCCGCGCCGTGCATCGGATCCCAAACCAGCCGCACTCTCTGGGTAGTCGCCTTGCTGCTGAGGCGCAGATTTTTTGGAGCTGGAATGATATCAAGATAATCATCCGGTACCGCGGGGAAGTCTTCAATAACAACTCCCTGCCAACGTTCGTATGGGGCAACTAGAAGTGCCTGTTTGGGAAAAGATGGCATCTGAGATATCTGGTTCAGGTCCTGCAGGGCGGGATCGGCTGTCCAGAGGAAAGGCCCAGCCAGCGTGAAGAAAGCCAGGCCGATGATGATGTACAGGGAGATAAGTGCCCGGGTATTTTTCTTCAGTCGAATCCACGCGTCCTGCCAGTAGGAGAGCGACGGCCGAGAGATCTGCTCAACCTGCTGTTCAAGCTCGACGAACTGAAAATCGTCCTCTGATGGTGAATAAGCGTCTGCAGTCATAGAAATGCCCTACTTAAGCCTGACTCTGGGATCGATGAACCCATAAAGGATATCCACGATGATTACCATGAGAACAAGAAAGGCGCCGTAAAATACCGTGGTACCCATGATGACGGTGTAGTCCAGTTGTTGCACAGCCTGGACGAAATACCTGCCCAGTCCGGGAATGGCAAAAACCAGCTCAACCACAAAACCGCCGGTGGTTATTGCTGCGATTTGAGGACCGAGCACGGTGATTACTGGCAAAATCGCGTTACGAAGCTGGTGTCGGTAAAAAATTCTTAAGGGTGACAATCCCTTGGCTCTGGCAGTCCTGATGTAATCTTCGCTGACGACTTCAAGCATCGATGAGCGCATCAGACGGGTCAGCAGTGCCATGGTGCCGAGTCCGAGAACCAGGGAAGGCATGATCATATGCGAGAGGGTTCCCCAGCCTGCCACCGGAATAATACTCCGGCCAAAAAAACTGTTGATATTGACGAGCAGCAACTGGCCCAGTGCCGCAAAAACAAAACTAGGAACAGAAATCCCCAGAATGACCAGAAACATGATCAGGATATCAGGCCACCGGTTTCGGTAGACAGCGGTTAATGCGCCCCAGAGAATGCCACCCATGGTGGCGAAAAAAATTGCCATAATGCCGAGGGTCGCAGAGACAGGAAAATGATCCCGGATAATGTCATTCACTTTTCTGTTCTGCTGGGTAAAAGAGATGCCGAAGTCCCCGGTTAGCATATTCCCCATAAAGATGAAGTACTGTTGCGTCACTGGCTTGTCCAGGCCGTACTTCTTCTCAAGGTTTTTACGAATTTCTGCGGACACAGCCTTATCGTTCATCAGGGGATCGCCGGGGACCTGATGCATGGCAATAAAGGTGGCGGTAGCGATAAACCACACGGTGATTACACCGGCAAGGAGCCTTTTTAGCGTATAGCTTAACAAGGGGTTGGTTAACCTTTATTTAATGACACTAGCCTTAGTGTAATCGGGATCGGGACCAACTACACGTCGAACCACACCCCGGATTTTCGGATGCATCAGGTAGATGACACCCTGTTCGTATTGCGGCAGTACGACGGCGTCATCAAACAGAATCTGTTGCATTTTGCCCATGGCGTCCATGCGTACCTGTGCATCAATACTGTTCATCGCCAGGCGCACCAGGTCATCATATTCCGGGTTGTTGTACCGACCGCGATTGTTCAGGTTCCAGGATGCAAACAAGTCGCCAAAGGTCATCACATCATCGAAATCCGGACCCCAGCCAGCGAGCACCATATCGAAATCGCCGGATGTCATTTTTGCAAGACGTTGTTTGAAGGTTTGTTTATCTATTTTAATATCCAGGTCGAGTCTGGCTTTTAGCAAACCCTGCATATATTCAGCCTGTTTAGTGGCGGTGGGTGTATTGCCACTGAGCAGTATCAGGGGAGGGATCTGCTCAACCCCCAATTCCTGCTTCGCCTTGTTGATAAGTTTTTTTGCTTTTGCAAGGTTCAGTTCAGCCTCTGGTGCAATGTATTCCTGGCGAAACTTTCCCTCGACACCTTGCAGCCAGACGGGAAACAAGCTCCTGCCCTGGAGGTTGCCGGGTGTGGCGAGTACCTTGTTGACGAACTCATCGGGATCAAATACGTGCTGGATGGCTTTGCGGATATTAATGTGACTGGTGGGCCGTTCCGGCCGGTGGTTGTATTCAATAAAGAATACCGAGCCGGTGGTAAAACTTCTTATACGAAGTCGCTGGGTGAGGGCGTCCTTGTAAGTTTCCCCGTCCAGTCGGGTATGAACAATCTTGCCGTCAATAAACAGATTCAAACGGGCGCGGGAATCCTCGGTGATGTAGGCCGCATCTATTTCGTTGAGGTGTATCTGGTCCTTGTCCCAGTAGTGTTCGTTTTTCACCATTTTAAGTGAAGCAGAATGCACCCACTCGGTGAGTATGAATGGCCCGTTGAACAACAGGTCTGAAACGTCTGCAGCGTAGATATCACCGCGGGTATTGAAAAAATCTTCCCGTACCGGGAAATAGGTAGTAAAAGCAGTGAGCTTGAGGAAATATCCCGTCGGTCTTTCAAATTCAATCTTCAGCGTCCAGTCATCGATTGCAGTGACGCGCAATTGCTGCGGGTCCAGCTTACCGGCACTGATGGCTTCGCCATTTTTGATCGGATAAAGAATAAACGCGTATTCGGACGCGGTTCGTGGTGCCAGCGCATTTTGCCAGGCAAATACAAAATCATGCGCGGTGACAGGTTTACCGTCGCTCCACAGGGCATTTTGCCTTAGCCAGAACGTGGCACCATGAGCATTGACTTCCCAACGGGTTGCGACACCAGGAATCACATTACCCCGTCGATCATAACGAACCAGACCCTCCATGATATGCGGCAGGATGAAAGTGCTCACCTGGTCAGTGGCTTTCATGCTGTTGAGCTGGGGAGGTTCCTGGGTTAGCGCGATAGTGATGGTTTGAGTATCAAAATCAACCGAGGTGGCGTCGAATTGAGCGTGGAGTGGGAGACAAAGCAGTAACAGGACAAAAATCAGGTAATTCATCGCTCTATTCATCGCTATAATTATCAGTGACCAGTGACAAGGCGCGGATTGTAGCATGACTGAATTTGGCTAGAGAGCGAGGAACTTCCTGCAGGAATTTGTCTGCCGCGTTTCGACAGTCAGGTGCTCTTCATATTTTTTTCACTTTTTTTTCATTTGCATTAAACCGATTGGCAATTTCAGGCAACTAAGGAGGCGA
This sequence comes from Pseudomonadales bacterium, assembly GCA_029941905.1. Taxonomy (GTDB): domain Bacteria; phylum Pseudomonadota; class Gammaproteobacteria; order Pseudomonadales; family Azotimanducaceae; genus JAHRVQ01. The sequence continues at coordinate 51,403 of JAPYTQ010000029.1, forward strand.
GAATAGAAAATTTTCGGTTTCTTTGGGGAAAACTATGTCAATTTCAAGTAAGAAAGCCTCTGGCTGGTCACTGGCGTTCACGCTGGTGGCTGGTATGAGCACAGTTGTTACCACATCCGTCATTACATCCTCTGCCCTGGCAGAAGATGAACGTGAACTGGAGGAAGTTGTGGTGACGGGGTCCAGAATCAAGCGTGATGCCGGGACCTACGTGGGTCCCATGACTATACTGACAGGGGAGTCAGTCACTGAGCATGCGACCTATAGCCTTATTGATTCGCTGCTTGAGCTACCGTCAATTGGTGCGCAAGGTACCAGTCGGAACAATTCCAATGGTGGCAGGGGTGCCAATTTTACCGGAATTCACCAGCTGGAACCTGAACGCACATTAACAATATTCGATGGTCGTCGGGCTGTTTCGACGATCCGTGACAGTCTCGGATTGGGCGTCGACTTGCAATCGTTCCCGGTTAATATGATTGATCGGGTCGAAGTCCTCGCTGACGGAGCGTCGGCCATTTACGGCTCCGATGCCATTGCCGGTGTTATCAACCTGGTGCCAAAGAGAAATTTCGATGGTTTCGAAATTAGCTTTGGCGTGGGGTCGCCCAGTGAAGATGGTGGTGAACACGTCGATGCAGGTCTGCTCTTTGGCGTTACCGGCGATCGTGGCTTTTTCACCGCAGGCATCACCTATATTGATGATGGTGACGTGGATTTCCAGGAGCGGGATTTCTCCAAGCTGCCCATTCTTGGCCAGGCTGATCTTGGTGGTGTCATCGGTACCCTGTTGGGAAGCGGTATTCCCCCTGAAGGCAGAGTAATCAGCCCGGGTGATCCAGCGATCCTGTTTAAGCCAAACCCAGTCACGGGTGAGAGTTTTCAGAGCTACGACACGTTTTGTTTGAATGGCGGACCCGGCAGCGATAGTAGCGGCAGTATTGATTGCATCCTCAATCAGGGCCACCGATTTAACTACAATGACATTGACGAAGGTGTATCACTCATCAATTCTAATCAGGCAGTGAATTTCGCTGGTCTTGGTGAATACAGCTTTGACAATGGCGTTATAAGCTATTTGAATGTGGTCCTGGCGCACCGTGAAGGTCGTTTGAACTTTACCCCATTACCCGTGCAGGGCGCCGCAGGCAGGTTCACCGATCTGCTTCGGGTACCGCTGAACAATCCAAATATCCCGACTGATGCACTGGCGCTGATTACCTCCACCCGGGCTGCTAATGCGACTTGTGACGCGGCTTGCCAGGCTGCTGATATTCAGATGAGCTATCGCGGTCTGGATTTTGGTGTGCGGACGTTTGAGTACGACAGTGATACGTTGAGCGCAACGATAGGCTTGAAAGGTAGCTTTGGAGACCTGGGCGCCAGTGGCGCGCTTGGAAGCTGGGATTGGGACTTATGGATGACCGCCGGACGATCTGAGTTGTTCGAGGTAACATCCGGTCAACTTAACGTTGCGAACCTTCAGATCTCCGTTGATCCTGCAGCCTGTGCGCTTACGGCATCCTGCCCGAAAGATTCGCTGGGTAATCCGACGATGGACATTTTTGGTCGTGGGGTTAAGTCCGCAGAAGAAAAGTCATTCGCAACATTTGATGACTTGGAACGCAGTGATTACGACATGTTGCATTTTGCTGCCACGGTTGCCGGAGAATTCGGCAATTTGCCTGCCGGTACTGTTGGAGTGGCTGCCGGTGCTGAATATCGAGAAGAGCAAGGTGGCGTTCAGACATCAGGAGTCGTTCAGGCTGGAGATAGTGGTGGCAACTTTGCAGAGCCAACCAATGGCGAATTCGATGTGACTGAATTCTATGCAGAATTTGCTATCCCTCTTCTGGCCGGTGCACCTATGGCTGAAGCATTGGATCTGGACCTTGCTATTCGCTGGTCCGACTACAATACTTTTGGGGATGAAACCACATACAAGGCATCAATCGGCTGGATGCCGATCGAAACCCTGAAGTTTCGTGGTACCTATGCGACCGGTTATCGTGGTCCAAATATTCTTGAACTGTTTGGCGGTATAGCAGATACATTCCAGAGCGTTACAGATCCTTGTACCAATCCCGTTGCCGATGCCAACGTTGCCGCTAACTGTGCCGCACATGGTGTACCAGCAGGTTTTGTTCAGCCAGCGGCCCAGCTCAAGATATCAGCGGGTGGTAACGAGGAACTGCAGCCGGAAACTTCAGAAAGTTATTCTGTCGGTCTTGTTTGGCAACCTGAATTCGCTGACTTGAGTATCTCCCTCGACTGGTATGATGTTCAGGTGGATGACGCAGTCGGTACGCCGGAGCCAACTAATGTGATTACCACTTGTTACGATAGTCCCAACGGCTCATTGTCAGCTCCTGAATGCGGGCGAATCAGCCGGGGTAATGCAGGGGATGTGGTTCGTTTCGATTTGCTGAACGAAAACCTCAACAAAATTGAAACCAGTGGCATCGACCTTACTGCCACTTATGCCGTCACCACTGGCTGGGGTGAAGTTCAGGTAAACTGGTTGCTGAATTACCTCGACGAATATGTGGAAACAACAGATACCGGCGTTGTTGATGATCGTACCGGTGTTGTTGCGGGTAGTGTTTCAAGCTTCGCTGCTTATCCGGAGTTTCGTTCCAATCTTGATGTTACATTGAATCGTGAGACCTGGTCGGCGGGAATTACCTATCGATACCTGGACGAGATGGAAGCGTTTGATGTGATTGGCTTCGGTACGCTTGAGCCAACGGCTGATGCTCAACATTATTTCGATCTCATGGGAACCTACAGACTGGATAGATGGAACTTCCTTGTCGGAGTGCGAAATGTGACAGACGAAGAACCACCCTACGTCACCGATGTGTCTGCTAACACTTCCAGTATCTATGACTTCCTGGGCAGGTTCTACTATGCCCGGGTGAACTTTGTTGTGAATTAAACCTGAGGTTTATGAATATATCAGGCCCCTTTATGAGGGGCCTTTTTTCACGCGTCATTCTGGTGGCAGCAGGGGCACATTTTTTCATTACAGCATCGCCTACGGCACCGGGTTGGGTCTCGTTCGAGACACAGACTCCGGTGATAACCACGTAAAAATGACCTACAATATTTTGGGTTATTTCTTTAATCTTCCCTTTAGTCAGCTGGCCGAAAATTGCCAGAAAAACGACGGTTGCTGATGAAAAAGTTGCAGAGTGACCGACAACAGTATTGAATTTCACGTTACTTTGTTCAGCGGTGGAATGTAACCGTACTATGACTAAGGCAACTATCCCTTATATCTGCAAAGGCTTGTTATTGGGCCAGATCTGTTTGATTAATGCTTGTACGACCGGATTGGATTTTGATTATGCAGCTGAATTAGAGCAGGAATTTATCAATAGGGCGGTCCAGGGTCGATCAGAAATGGATGTCGGAATGTTAGCCCTGAGTAGCGACCTGCAAACCGCGATTGATGCGAGAATCAAATCCAGTTGGGGGGCGAGCCATAAAGTACAGGAGCTTCGCAAGTTTCTGTTCCACCAGGATGAATTAAACATAGGCTACGACACTGACTTCACGAAAACTGCACAGCAGACTTTTGATTCCGGGTCCGGCAACTGCCTGTCGTTAACCAGCTTGTTTATTGCGGTCGCACGTCATGCCGGTGTCGATGCCCACTTTGAACTGGTATCCGTAAAACCCACCTGGGACTACCAGCTTAAGACCATGATTCGCTATGAACATGTGGTTGTAACCGGTCGGGTGGCTGTTTCGAAGAATTATGTGGTGGATTTTCTGCCGGAATTTTCCCTGGATGAACGAAGCAATCAAGAAATCAGTGATCGTGCTGCATTGGCCTTGTACTTTAACAATATTGGTGGTGAAAACCTGGTCATGGGCAATACTGACGAAGCGATCGAAAATTTGCAACAAGCCTTATTTGTAGATCGAGAGTCTTCCGACACGTGGAACAATATGGGCGCAGCCTATAGCAGAACCGGTAAAAAGAAGCTGGCGGAGTTTAGTTATCGAAAAGCTATTTCCCTCGACAGTAGTAATTATTCTGCCTTGACTAATCTGGCGCGATTTTACGAGAAAGAAAATCAACCAGAGAAGGCCGAAAAGTTTATCTCACGGGTTGAAAGATACCAGGCAAACAATCCATATTTCCTTGCTGCTGCGGGGAAGTTGTTGCTTGACGCAGGGAGGTTTGATGCCAGCCTGAACATGCTGGCTCGTTCGATTCAACTTAAAGAAGAGGAACCGGCTTTTTACCTGACTATCGCTGAAGTCTATACAGCAATGGGTAAAGAAAACCTGGCCATTGAATTTCGTAACGAAGCGCAGCTACGGCATGACGCCAAACCCGAAGCACCGGTCCGTCAGTTGAATCACAGATTTTGGACCTATCGACGGGGAGTGGAGTAACATGTTGTAGCTACACGGGAAAATATGATGGCAGCTAACCAACGGGATCGGCAGCGAGTACCGGGCGACTGGGACGTTTATTGGACTGGCACACACGAAAATGCGGCGCACCAGGAAGGCGGGCCACAAGAAGAAGTGCTGGAAAGATTTTGGCTGACCTTCTTTGCTGAGAATAGTGCAGATAACTGTAGCCGTGAGCGTCAAAGACTCCTGGACATGGCCTGTGGTAATGGTGCTGTTACCGGATTTGCCAGCCGGGGTATAGCAGATTTCCATTCTTTTTGCCTTGATACATCGGTGAATGCCCTGTTGGAACTAGGCAAGCGGTACCCGGAAACCATATGCATTACCGCCGATGCATTACATACGCCGTTCCTGAGTAATAGCTTCGATTTAGTGGTTAGTCAATTTGGTATTGAATATGCTGGTATTGATACCTTCGACGAGGCGGCACGTTTACTCGCACCTGGTGGCTCATTTGGAGCGGTTATCCATTTACACGAAGGCGCGATTTACCGGGAATGCAGTGACAATTTGAATGCCATCAACGCCATCATGCAGAGCAGATTACTCAAGTTGGCACGTAATACTTTTAGTGCAGGTTTTGCTTTGAATGCAGGGACAGGAAGCGTAAAAGCCTTTAAGACTGCAGAAAGAAAACTCAAACCTGCGGTTCGCGCGCTTGAATCGATGTTGCAGGAAATGGGTAGCAATGTAGCAGCGGGGCTGGCGCAACAACTGCACGAGGATATTGCCTACATGTACAAGCGCATGGGTGCCTTTGACAAGCGGGAAGTTATCTCCTGGCTGGATGGCATGGTGAAGGAACTCAGAGCCTATCGCGGCAGGATGACGTCGATGATGAGTTCGGCTGTGGATAAAGACGCGATGAAAGCAATCAAACAGAATCTGGAAACCAAGGGTTTAGTTCAGCAAAGATGTGAGACCCTTGGCATGGGTCCTGAGCAGCAACCAGCTGCCTGGGTGATTGTTTGTAAAAAGCATTAATTCGACGAGCTCAGACGTGCCTCAGAAGAAGAACCAAATCAGACACCAGGTCCAGAAAAAGTTACAACGTGCACACCAATTGTACGGAAAACAGGAATTCCGTGCGGCGGAAGTTTTGTATCAACAGGTTTTGCGTCGCGACCCGACAAATCCTGATGCACTACTGACACTGGTCGCCATTTACCTGCAACCTCCACAGCGGTTTGAACAGGCGGCGCAGATGCTGAAGCGACTGGTGGACGCTTACCCGGGAGAACCCAGCTACTGTCAGAACTACGCGAATGTGATGATGCAATTGGGTAAACCTGATGCTGCAATCAGCTGCATTCGGAGGCTGCTTTCGTACAATCCTGACCTGACAGACATACGATATAACCTTGCGCGTTTACTGAAAAACACCGGTAAGCTGGATGAAGCACTGACCGAATATCAGAAAACGCTGAGTGCAGGCATATCTCGACCAGAGGAAGTGCACTCTAATATTAGTATTATTCTTTCCGATTTGAACCGTACTGATGAAGCGCGATTAGCGCTTAAGCAAGCGTTGGCGCTTAATCCGGATTATGAACCTGCACTTTATAACCTGGCTCAGCTCGAAGAGGAGAATGGTCATTGGGATATGGCCCGGAAACTCTTCGAGCATATCCTGTTAAACAATCCGGATCATTGTGATGCGATGGTGCGTTTAGCTGAGGGCGGTAAAATTGATTCGTCTGATCCATTAGTTGATCGCCTAAAACAAGCTTTAGTCCGCGACAATTGTGATGACCTGGATCGCGAAAAGCTGAATTTTGCACTCGGAAAGGTTCATGATGAATGGGCTGAGTACGAGGCTGCATTCAAATACTATAAGCAGGGTAATTTCTGCAGCCAATATCGGGTTGGTGTTTATGATGCCGCCGGGCAGGAGGCACTCAGTAAGGAACTAATGGAGATTTTCCCCGCTTTGTCTGGCTTGAAACATATACAGCCAGTATCCGATGCGGCACCCATTTTTATTTGCGGTATGTTTCGTTCTGGTTCCACCTTAATCGAACAGATGCTGGCGGCTCATCCGGGTGTCAGTGCCGGGGGTGAGATAAGTTATTTTGCGAGACGGGTACCTCTACCAGAATCTCTCATATCAGTGGATAAAATCGATTTTCAAGAAATAGGGAAAACATATCTTGACTATTTGGAGAGTAACTTTCCCGGCGTAGCTCGTGTAACGAACAAGCGACCGGACAATTTTCTTTACCTGGGACTTATCTTGTCGCTGTTCCCTAATGCGAAGATAATTCATACAACACGTCAGGCACTGGACAACTGTCTGTCTGTTTTCTTTCAACCCCTGGCAACTCAATACAAGTACTCTAATGGCCTGTTGGATATTGGACATTTTTACATCCAGTACCAGCGGTTGATGAACCACTGGCGAGTTGCATTTCCCAACCGCATTATTGATGTTCATTATGATGAGCTGGTATTAAACCCGAGAGGTGTACTCGATCCGGTTTTGTCGTTTCTTGGGTTGGATTGGGATGATCGCTGTCTGAATTTCTACGAGGTGGAGAATCGCGTCCGGACAGCGAGCGTCTGGCAGGTCAGGCAGCCGCTTCATGAAAACTCGTCGGGACGTTGGCAAAATTATGCATCGGAACTTGGCCAGTTGCACCAATATTTAAGCGCCGCAGAATTTTAGAATCGTGTTAGTTGAAGTTACTTCAAGCGTTTTGCGCCGACACTTTTGTTTTTTCCGTCGACGCTCATCCGGAATGAACCCATTGATCCATTTGTGATAACTAGGACATCACCCCGTTTTACTCTCCAGTACGTATAGCCTTTTTTTTGTTGCCATACCTGGCCGTTTTCAAGGTAGACGACATGAAATTTTTGCGCATTTTTAACTGCTTTGACAACCAGGCTCCTGATCTGGTCAATGGACTTTAAGTCCAGCTCTTTCAGGACTATCTCCTGCTTCTCCAGCCTGTCTTTGCCAAACAAATCTTCCGCTTCGATTTTCCGGATCGTCTCCGGGATTTGGACGTCGACCGGTATGTTGGTTGAAACACTCTTGTTGTCAGCATTTGTTTGCTTTTCTGGTGCTTCGGGCATAAGGGAATCTGTCATTGCGTCATAACATTTGACTCGGCTTTCAACCTCCGCAATTGCACGACAGTCGAGTAGCCGATCGCTTATTTCGCTCGCGAATGTTGCGTTGCAGGTAAAAATGGTGGCAGAAGTTATCAGCGCATGGAAAACTGGCAGCGTCGGAGAAACACTCAAGATGAAACCCTGTTTTAGACTTGTCAGCAGACGATTATACGATTTCCCTTTCATTTTAATTGGGAAATGCACTTTCGTATGCCAAATTTCGGCAGGATGGTGAAATATTTTGGGAAAAGTTCATTTTTTTTTAATTTTTTTTTGTCAGAAATGGGCGTACACTGCGCGGGTCGATCAGGAGCTATGCTTGTCATGAATGATCGGGATGGTTTGTGGGCTTTAAATTGGCTGGCAAAAGAAGGAATAACTTATAACTGTTGGGGAATTTTGTTATGTTTATAAAGAAAAAACCGCTGTCGCTGGCTGTCTCGAGCGCGTTGGCTGTTGCAACGTGTGCGGGGGTGCTTACCAGCAATGCTTACGCAGAAGACGATGATGCGATAATGGAGGAGGTCATTGTTACCGGCTCAAGGATCAGAAGCAGCAATGTGGTCAGTTCCAGTCCGGTGACTCAGGTCAGCGCCGATGAAATGATATTTCAAGGCACAGCTCGTGTTGAGGATATGATGCGCAACCTGCCACAGGTCTATTCCAACCAGAACACCGGCCAATCAAATGGCGCTACAGGTACAGCGACGATTAACCTGAGGAATCTGGGAGATGCACGTACTCTGGTGTTACTTAACGGCCGCCGTATGCCTGCAGGGTCACCTATAGGGGTTGGTGTTGACATTAACCAGATCCCCGGCGCTTTGATTCAGACAATTGAAATATTGACCGGAGGCGCGTCCGCAACCTATGGTTCCGACGCCGTTGCCGGTGTTGTCAACTTTATCATGATGGATGATTTTGAAGGCGTGAAGCTGGATTACCAGTTTAGCCAGTACAACCATGACAATGATAACAGCAGCATGCAGGGTATCGTGACCGATGCAGGTTTTCCAACTGCCAAGGGCACTAATACAGATGGAGACATCAGCGATGTCTCATTCATCATCGGCGGCAACTTTGACAATGGCCGTGGTAATGCGACAGCCTACGGTACCTATCGTAAAATCAATGCTGTACGCCAGAGCGAACGCGACTACAGTGCCTGTGCACTTAACAATGACGCAACCGGGTGCTTCGGTTCCGGTACTATTCCGGAAGGACGTGTAACTGATTTCGGAATTCCCGGTGATGTTAAACGTAGTATTGTTCCCACCGCGAGCGACGGCTCCTTCGACTTCAAAGTTGCAGGTACCGAATTCGTGGATCGCGCTGGGACAGTGTATAACTATGGCCCGCTGAATTATTATCAACGTCCTGATGAGCGATACACTGGAGGCGCGTTCGCACACTACGAGATCACTGATCAGGTAGAAGTGTACTCCGAGTTGATGTTCGTGGATGACCACACAGTGTCACAGATTGCGCCATCGGGTGCTTTTTTCATTACCAATGAGATTCCCTGTGGCAACCCGCTATTATCTGCTCAGCAGTTTCAGGAACTTTGCGGCCAGTTCGGTTTAACCACTGCAGACACTCAATTTGCGTACCTGGGCCGTCGTAATGTGGAGGGTGGACCGCGTCAATATGACCTGCGTCACACAACCTACCGCGGTGTGATTGGTCTGCGTGGGGATTTTAACGACACATGGAGCTACGATGTTTCCGGTCAGTACTCTGAAGTCAGCATGGAAAGTACCTACCTGAATGACCTGTCCATTCCGAAAATTAAGAATGCACTGAATGCGGTTGATGACGGCAGTGGTAATACCGTATGTCAATCCGTCGTCGATGGCTCTGACCCGAACTGTGTACCTTGGAATATTTTCGAAACCGGCGCTGTGACCCAGGATATGATTGATTATCTGGTCTTACCCTTGTTTGCACGTGGTACGACTGATCAGAAGGTGATTATAGGTTATGTGACCGGTGCTCTGGGTGACTACGGCGTGGCACTACCATGGGCTTCACGAGGTATTGACGTTGTGATCGGTGGAGAATACCGGAAGGAAAATCTCAACTTCAACCCGGATAGCGGCTTCCGTAACGGCTTGGGTGCTGGTCAGGGCGGTGCAACCGGACCCGTTAGCGGCGGATACGATGTTAGTGAGATCTTCTTTGAAGCCAGCATTCCAGTGATTGAAGGGGCGCCGGGAGCCGAGGAACTTGTCTTTGATCTGGGTTACCGTTATTCCGACTACTCCACAGATCAGACAACGGATACCTACGGCATCCGTGGTGGCTGGGCGATTAACAACAGCATTAAAATACGCGCCAGCTTCCAGCGAGCGGTCCGTGCTGCAAACATCCAGGAATTGTTCCTGCCTCAGGGCTTTAACTTATTCGATATGGATGTGGATCCTTGTGGTGACGCAGTCCCTGCTCGTAGCCTGGCAGATTGTGCGAATTCAGGTGTAACGGCTGCTCAGTATGGCAGCATACCGAATTCACCAGCAGGCCAGTATAACTTCTTGCAGGGCGGCAACCCTGACCTTGCGCCGGAAGAAGCTGATACTTACTCCGTTGGTGTTGTTTGGTCTCCAGGGTTTATAGAAGGCCTGACGCTCTCAGTCGACTACTATGACATCGAGATCGAGCTGGGTATTAGTAACCAGACACCAGAATTCATTCTGAACGAATGTCTTGATGGCAACACGTCTCAATGTGCTGATGTCAATCGCGGTAATGCAGGAGACCTGTGGATTGGTTCAAATGTCAACGCCAGTGGCCATATCCGCGCATTGCAGGACAACCTTGCAATCGAGAGAGTCACGGGCTTTGACGTTATTGCGACCTACTCCATAGAGATTGGTGACATGGGTAGCCTGGACTTCCACAATATCATGGGAGTTATTGATACCTGGGATCAGCAGGAACTTGAGGGTGCTCCCACGGTTGATTGTAAGGGTAACTGGGGTTCCACTTGTGGTTACCCCACACCTGATTTCCAGAACAATCTGCGGGTTACCTGGATTACCCCATGGAATGTGACTGCCAGCGGATTGTGGCGTTACATCAGTGAGGTTGAGGATCTCAATGGAAATCTGGATCTCGATGATATCAACTATTTCGATATAGCGGGTACCTGGGATGTTACCGAACAGGTCGCGCTTACAGCAGGTATTACCAACGTTTTTGATGAAGAGCCTCCGATTGCTGGTAACGCCGCCGGACCTTCCATCAACGGTAACGGAAACATCTTCCCAGGTATGTACGATGCTTTGGGACGTTACTGGTTTGCACGTGTTAGTGTAGGCATGTAAATATCCGCAGTATCAACTGAAACATTTTGTTAAGGCCAACCTAAGTGTTGGCCTTTCTTTTTGGTCTGAAGTTGAATTCGCTAAGAGGTTCAAGCATGAAATTCATGCATTTGATGGGTATTCTTGCCATCACGATTTTACTACAGGCTTGCACCAGCTCAAGCGACTCGGGCAACGCACGGTCGCAACTCGCCGATGCTAACTATGATCCCGATAGAATACGGTGCAAGACACAAGCCGTGACCGGTTCACGACTCGGGGTCAGGATTTGCATGACAAATCGCGATTGGAATGTGCAGCACGAGGATGCTCGTGAAGCGATGGAACATATTAAACGCGGGACCATATTCAGCCCAGAGTCAAACAGGTAAGTAATCCACGAGGTTGAACCAAGATTTCAGCTCGGTCGGATTGCTGTCATGGCAGTTCGCTATGGACGCTATCGAGATTACAGTTAACCGACGGACTTGAGTAAGTTCCCAACGACCCTTTCGAGATGTACCAGCGAGTTACACACTTCGGTTTGGTGGCAGCAGGGTGCGTATTTTTTCATTTCAGCATCGCCAACGGTCCAGCTGGATTTCGGCTCCGGATTCAGCCAGATCACCCGCTTGGATTTGTCGTACATTTCCCGAAGAATTTCCGCATGGGGCTCACCGTAGTTGTTTCTTGCATCCCCCAGAATAATGATTGTGGTCTTGTTGTTGACGTCATCCATACAGTGACTTTTGAAGTCCTGGAACATGCGACCATAATCCGTTGAGCCATTGCCATAATCGCGCATGGTCCGGGCCATGGCTTCCTCAAGATTACTGTGTTCGAATAATTTGGTGACTTCACCAAGATCGGAAGAAAAAGCGAAGGAGCGAACCTTCGGCAGGATTTCAGCGAGGCTGAACAGGAACATCAGCAGAAAACGTGAGTAATTACTCACTGACCCGCTGACGTCGCAAATACACATGACCTTGGGTCGGTCGACTTTTTTTGACTTCCATTTTATGTCGAAGAACATGCCGTCATACTGCATGTTGTGTCGCAGCGTTTTGCGCACATCCAACTGTCCGCGTTTATAGGTTTTGCGTCTCTTGGAGTGGATGGCAATCAGTTTCTTGGCCATCTTGAAGACGACTTCCTGTACATCTTTGAAGTTGCGCTTTTCCAGGTTCGAGAGTTTGACCTTCTTCAGCAGCTCTTCGCGAAGCTGTTTACCGGACTCGTCCGCATGGAGGAAAAATTGCTTCTCGACATAGTCGCGGACACGTTCACGGAGCAGATCCCGTACTTTTTTTAGATTATGCGCCAGGCGTTTTTGCGGAATGCCACCATGACCCTGTAACTCGGCGACTTCTTCCTGTAGTCCCTTGAGTCCCATGGCGTCCATAATCTTGCGGGTAAACAGACCCTTCTGGGTGAAGACGACGATCTGGTTAACCTCAACCTCTCGACCCGCTTCCATCATCGCGATCATCTGCTCTGTCTTGGTCCCCTCGGTAAGCAGCTTGCCCAGCTCGGATGTTGCCTGCATGGTTGATTCCGAGCTCAGATCCTCGTGTTCGCCGCCACCCTGGCCGCCACCACCCTGGCCACCGCCTTTGCCGGACTGTTGGTTGTTGGCATCAGGGTTGAATTCTCCCTCATCATCGAACGCATCCGAGTCAGCATCCGGGGAATCCTGTTCGTTTTGCGTTGGCTTGAATTCCTCGATGCTAAAAAAACTGTCGAAACAGGAGTCGAATGTCTCCTTCTCCTCCGGGGTTTTTGCCAGCACCATGGACAGGGAGTTCTTCAGGAACACCTTGTCTTCGTAGCCAACAAGATCCATGCATTGCATGGCGTCCAGTGTTTCAGCCGGAGAGACTTTTAATTCGGCGGTACGCAGAACCTTGACGAATTCGACCAGGGTGCGATCCATATTTAGCGTCCTGTCCTAATTCTCTTTTAGTGCCTTGTTGGTCACACTCTGGATCTCTGCTTCGACGGTTTCAATATCTTCCTGGAACTTGAGAATCACATTGAGCGTCTGGCGCACCAGGTCGGTGTCGAGCGAATCTGAATGGAGCAAAATCAAAGTCCGTGCCCAGTCGATGGTCTCGCTAATCGCAGGCACCTTCTTCAGGTCCATGTCGCGTAGTTCCTGAACAAAAGTCACCATCTGGTTGCGTAGTTTTTCGGCAATTTCAGGGACCCGTGCCTGGACGATTTTCTGTTCAAGCGTCGCATCGGGGAAAGGGATATAGAGATGCAGGCATCGGCGCTTCAATGCGTCTGAAATTTCCCGCGTATTATTACTGGTCAGGAAGACCAGTGGTTTTTTATCTTTGTTCGCTTTTATGGTGCCAATTTCCGGAATAGATAGTTGAAAGTCAGACAGCATTTCGAGTAACAGGGATTCGAATTCATGGTCCGATTTATCGACTTCATCGATCAGCAGGACGCAGCCTTCTTGGTGACGAAGCGCTTTCAGCAATGGTCTGGGTTCAAGGAATTCGTCGGAGAAGAAAATGTCCCCAAATTCGTGCAGTTTGGCAACTGACTCGGTTAACCCCGTGGCACCGTCCAGAATTTCACCCAGGGTTTCCTTCAGCACCTGGGTATAGAGCAACTGCTTGCCGTACTTCCATTCGTAAATCGCCTTGGATTCATCCAGACCTTCGTAACACTGCAGGCGAATACACTCGACTTCCAACATGTCGGCCGCAGTTTTTGCCAGCTCTGTCTTTCCTACGCCAGGAGGACCTTCTATAAGAATAGGTTTCTCCAGATGATAGGCGAGGAAAACCGCAGTCGCTATTTGCAAATTACAGATGTAGTGGAGTTTCTCAAAATTCTCTTGAATGGCCTCGACACTAGCCAGCTTGTCTTCGTTCTTAAGGGACACGCGATTTCCTTTACTTTGGAGTTCTATAATACTGCAGTGGATATGAGCGGGGCATTATGTAAATCCCTCCAACAATTGTACAGCTAAGGTGTATATATCATAGAGAAGTATTAGTTTGAATAAGGAAGATTGATCTGTCGATGTCAGTGGTTCAAGTCGTGATTTGTCAGAATCAACCAGACAGATTGTCCGGATCGTTGAAAATTGCAAATGGTTCGATCGAGATTGTTCTTAAAACTGACTGATTTCAATGGTTTAGGAGACATAAGGCACAGATCACATTGGTGCAAGTATGTATTCCGCCAGGGTGAAAGTGTGATAAAGTACGCGCCATAATAAGTACAGGCATGCATCCTGGGGGAAAGCTATCAATCAGAGCAGACTCCGCCGTCGTCGGAAGACCTCCGACAAGGCATCAGGTGGGGTGGCAAGCCATCGTTACACCATAACGAGTAAGCATGGCAAAAGAATTTACGACAGCATTACTGATGGATGAACTGGCGACCCCCTTGGTCCAATATTTGTCAAAAAGAGTTCGAAATGACGAAGATGCAAATGATCTTGCCCAGGAGGCATTTCTTTGCATGCATAAATTCCAGCGGACTCGTGAATCGGATTCTCGCCCACTGGAAAATGCCAGAGCCTTCCTCTTCAAAACCGCGAATAATCTTGTTGTTGACCAGATACGCAGAGCCAGGGTTCATGAAAAATATCTGCGTTCTGAAATGCTCCCGGCACAGTCAGATGAAGACAACGACAAGTGCATTCCCTCGGTTGAGCGAACGGTCTGTGCCGAGCAGGAACTGGCCCGGATTTACAAGGTTGTGGACCAGATGCCTGAAAAGGTACGCCGGGCGTTTCTTATGCATCGCGGTAAGGACATGAGTTATGCGGAGATCGCCTTGGATATGGGTGTTTCCAACAGCATGGTCGAGAAGTACATCGTTCAGGCCCTTAAGATCCTGCGGCGGAAAATCAGTTAAAGGCGGTCTTTGATAGGAGCAGTCACGGCCTTTTACCAGAGCACACGGTCTCCTAAGAAACAGC
>JAPYTQ010000030.1:0-65623 GCA_029941905.1 Pseudomonadales bacterium
ACTATTTGCACAAAATTTAACCCGCAATGCGCTTCTTATCGTTTACTCTAGGAGGCTGACCGAGAATCTCTGATTAATCAGGACCTCCCTGGAAGGAGAAGGTATGAATTATGGCAATCGCCCTGCCAACGGACGATAGCGGCAGAATCAGAAAACGATCAAGTTCAGATGATCAGCTGATGCAAGCCTACGCACGTGGCAAAACTGACGCTTTCGATCAGTTATACCTCAGGTACAAACAGCCACTTTATGGTTACTTGTATCGAAACTGCCACCGGACCGAGGTTGATGAGTTGTTCCAGGAGATCTGGTTGCGGGTGATTGCTTCGCAGTCCAGGTACAAGGGCAACAATAAGTTTCGAGCCTGGATATTCACCCTCGCACACAACTGTCTGGTTGATCACTATCGAAAGACAGAACGGCAGGCTTTTTTTTGCAGATGAAGGTGAACAACTGATAGAAAAGAAACTTAACGATGGAAAGTTAACGGAGGTTGCCTTGGATACCGCAGAAATGACAGAGTCCATACTCACTGCTGTTAAGTCATTACCACAAGAACAACGCGAGGCATTTTATCTACGGGAAGAAGCTGGCTTTTCTATCAAGGAAATCGCCGAAGTTCAAACCGTCAGTCAGGAAGCGGCGAAAAGCAGACTGAGGTATGCCTACCAAAAACTCAGGCAAATGCTCAAGGAGATCCCCGGGAAATAGCACGATGAATATGCAACAGCAAAACAGTTGGGAATCTGAAGACTTCGAATTAGAACAGGAATTCAAGGATGTCAGCAACCTGGTTCGAAAGAATCGCCCACCACCCCCGAAAGTCCCTCGTCGACTTGATCGGTTGATTCGCAGGTATGCCACCGGGCAACCTGGTGATGAGTTGCAAAACAACTGGCTGCTGGGTTCGGGCTTGCAACTTGTCCTGGTGGTTTTACTGTTGTTTGTGATCGGCGTGATGTTCATCTCCAGCATTGAGCAGACCGGCCGCGAAAATGAGTCACCGGTAGATACAGTTATCCAGCGCGATTCGTAATCGCGACGACATCTATAGTCAGTGAGTACCAAGCAGTGTCTTTTCACTCTTGAATGATTGAAAATGACCGCTCCATTCATTCCCCTAACGAGCCGGTCAGTGACAGCATGCTAAAAAGCTCCACCTGGGAAATCGAGAAATCCTGGCAAGACAGTGAATTCGCCAAAACCGTGGACTCGTTCGACAAAGCCTTTGAAAGGTACGAAGAACAGATCTCCGTCGGCAAACAATCCCGCGTATTCCGGGTATCCATTGAGAACGGAACCTTTTTTATCAAGCAGTATTTCTCGGCCCTGGGGTTAAGTGCCTGGTTCGGCTATTCACGCTGCCAGGTAGAAGTGAGAAACATTCGCTGGTTTACCAGCCAGCAAATCGCCTGCGGTCAACTGGTTGCCCATGGTATCGAGACAAAGAACTTTCGCAGCAAAAGAGGTGTGTTGATCACCGCCAACGTCAGCAACAGTAAAAACCTGCAAGAAACTGCAGAAACCTGGGGCGGGATCTTCACTGACAGGCATTGGCGGATAAATGTGATCAATCAACTGGCTGAAATCACCCGGCGGTTACACAGCCAGAATTTCTGTCACAATGATTTTCAGTGGCGAAACGTTCTTGTTACCCAGGATCTTCAATCACCACGGATATTCCTCATCGATTGCCCGTTTGGCCGCAAATTTGCCTGGCCAATACTTAAATATCGAAAAATCAAAGACCTCGGAAGTCTCGATGAACAAGCTCGCAAACATCTTAGTCGAACCGATCGACTGCGATTCTACAAACGCTACCGCGGCATTGAACGACTGGCTAAAATCGATAAGAAAACGATTCGTACGATGCTTGTGCGCTATGGTGGATCACCCCACGGCTGAATAACAAGGCTCAATAAGAAGGCTGGGTAATTAATACTCGTCAAGTTACAATCCAATCCCGCAACGGATACGTTCATCTTGGCGCAGCAACACCACACTGCAGTATCACCATATATAAGGGGTTTGAGTGAGTTGTAACATTCTTGGCATATCTGCCTATTATCATGACAGTGCGGCGGCACTGGTACAGGACGGCGATATTATGGCCGCCGCCCAGGAAGAACGGTTCACTCGTAAAAAGCATGATGCAGCATTCCCCGCAGAAGCCATTCAGTACTGTTTAAGCAACGCCAACCTGCGTCTGAAAGACGTGGATTATGTCGTTTTTTATGACAAACCCCTGCTAAAGTTCGAGCGTTTGCTGGAAACTTACCTGGCTTATGCACCCGTGGGATTTCGCTCTTTCGTTGCCGCTATTCCGATCTGGCTGAAGGAAAAACTTTACCTTAAGGCGACGCTCAAAAAAGCCCTTTCAGAACTCGGTGGCATCAAAGAAAAGGCATTGCCGCCGCTAATGTTTACCGAACATCATCAGGCCCACGCAGCTTCTGCTTTTTTCCCGAGCCCTTTTGATAAGGCGGCAGTTTTATGCCTCGACGGTGTCGGGGAATGGGCCACCAGCAGTATCTGGAGGGGCGAGCACAATCAGCTCGTTCCCCAGTGGGAGATCGACTTCCCCCATTCCCTGGGATTGCTCTATTCGGCTTTCACTTACTACACCGGCTTTAAGGTGAACTCAGGAGAGTACAAATTGATGGGTCTGGCACCCTATGGCGAACCAAAATACGTCGACCAGATATTCGATAAGCTACTGGATCTGAAGCCGGACGGCAGCTTCCGTCTGGACATGCGTTATTTCAACTACGCTACCGGTTTGACCATGACAAATCAGAAATTCTCGGACTTGTTTGGCGCACCGGCAAGAACGGCAGAATCTGAGATTACCCAGCGTGAGATGGATCTGGCACGTTCTATTCAGGTTGTTACGGAAGAAATTGTTCTCAAAATCGCCCGGGGTATTCACCAGGAACTCAAACTGGATAAACTCTGCCTGGCAGGCGGCGTTGCGCTCAATTGCGTTTCCAATGGCCGCCTGTTGCGCGAAGGCCCATTCGAGGAGATCTGGATTCAACCCGCGTCAGGCGATGCGGGTGGCGCGGTCGGTGCTGCATTGGCAATATGGTATGAATATTTAGGACACCCACGACAAACCCAGGATCACGATTCAATGCAGGGCAGCTACCTGGGACCTCGCCCCGACAATAGAACAATCACCGACTACCTTGACTCTGTTAGCGCCGGGTACCGTCAAGTTGGAGATGACGAGCTCATTCCAGAGGTCGCCAACATCATCGCAGGGGGGAGTATCGTTGGCTGGTTTCAGGGACGTATGGAGTTTGGGCCCCGGGCTCTTGGTGGCCGCTCAATCATTGGTGACCCAAGAAGTATTGAAATGCAATCAGTGATGAACCTGAAAATAAAATACCGGGAATCTTTTCGCCCATTTGCCCCTGCAGTAAAAGCTGACAAGGTTTCTGAGTGGTTTGATTTCAATACCCGCAGCCCTTATATGCTGATGGTAGCTAATGTATCCAAAGACAAGTGTCTCGATATGACAGAAGAACAAAAACAATTGTTTGGGATAGAAAAGCTCAATATACCCCGTTCCGAAATTCCTGCGGTGACCCATGTGGATTACTCAGCGCGTATCCAGACGGTGCACAAAGAAACCAACCCACGTTTCTATCAGCTACTGGACGCATTTGAAGCATTAACGAATTGCCCGGTGCTGGTTAACACATCTTTCAATGTCAGGGGCGAACCGATTGTCAATACCCCGGAAGATGCCTATCGATGTTTTATGCGTACTGAAATGGATTACCTGGTAATGGAGAACGTTATCTGTTTTAAACAGGACCAGCCTGACTGGCAGGAATCAACGGATTGGCAAACCGAGTTCGAGCTAGACTGATGGCGAACCCAGTAGAAGTAATCCAACCGGACAAAGGTCAATTGCGGACCTTTGGTTTAATATTTGCCGGTATCATTGTCGCTATTTTTGGTGTCGCACTACCACTGTTGTTGGACAGATCGACTCCAACCTGGCCGTGGATCATTGCCATCACGATGGTGGGCCTGGCGGTTGTAGCGCCCAAATTTCTAATCTACATTTACAAGCCCTGGCTTAAATTTGGTGCGGTCGCAGGCTGGATCAACACCCGAGTTATTCTGTTTGTCATGTTTTACGGATTGATCACGCCCACCGGGCTTATCATGAGACTATTTGGCT
The DNA here is from genome assembly GCA_029941905.1 of Pseudomonadales bacterium. Classification (GTDB taxonomy): domain Bacteria; phylum Pseudomonadota; class Gammaproteobacteria; order Pseudomonadales; family Azotimanducaceae; genus JAHRVQ01. The sequence goes on from JAPYTQ010000030.1 coordinate 4,196, forward strand.
CAGATCCCCTGCGGAAGCGGTTTGAACCCGAGAGTGGCAGCTACCGTGTGACGAACCAGCCACAGTCCAACGACCATATGGAGAAACCCTACTGATGTGGGACCTGATAAAAGACCTCGCCGGTTTTATGGTAAAACGCAAAAAATACTGGTTGGCTCCCATCATCCTCGTCATGATGTTGCTGGGTGTGCTTATCGTATTCGGCGAGGGGTCGGCTGTAGCACCATTTATCTACACCCTTTTCTAGCGAGACTCTGAAAAGGCCCCGCCAATGAGCCTTGAGCCAAAGATGCTGGCGGGTTCATGGCTTCAGATAATTACCGATCATTGACGCCACGAGCTCGTTACCCGCGGGTGTCCAGTGTTGGTCATAAGTGTAATATGTTTGCTCACCAGCACTGCTCATCTGCTGTAACAATCTGGTTGCGCTGACAAATTCGATACCTGCCTGCTCGCAAAAATCGCGGAGGACATATTCCTGGCTACCCAGTTCAGCCACCAGTTTAGCCTTGAACTCCTTTGCTGGCGGCAATGACTTCTTGCGATAGGCAACGAACGACCTGATTTGTTCTGCGCTGACATTTTCTTCAACAAGGGGGAAAATCACATGAGGTTTGCTGGGTGCGTAAACAACCAACAGCCGGAATCCTTCATCCCGGGCGACCTGCTCCATTTCCTCAAAAATGCCCTTTGCAAACTGCCATTCCCTGGATTGCCTGAATTCATCCTCGCTGCCGTAAAGATAACCCAGGCGTTTGGGTTTAAAGCCATAGTAGTCGGCTCCTGAACCGGTGCCGATTTGAACCGGCATCCAGCCCAGCTTCTCCTGGTACCCGGGTACAGTCGCATCTGCATTTATCGCCTCGATGACCTCGCTGGACAGACGCCTTAGCCCGGCGGTGACCGGTGAATTTTTTGTCATTGTGGAAATTTTGTCCCCCAGGCTAATGTCTTCTGCCGCAAGCCTTGCTGCCTTGGTCCTGAAATCATTACCCTCATAAATCATGAATATGACGGTTTTCGGATTGAACTTCAGCCCCAGTTGCACGAAGTTGTTCAGGTAAACCTGGGGGTCTGAGCCTGACGCACCCAGGTTGTAAATGGATTGACCCAGCCTCTGGGACAACAACACCGACCACATCTGACTATCTGACACATTTGAGCCAGTGGTAAACGAATCACCAACAACGACGATGTCATAATTTTCCTGTAAATCCTTGTTCCGGTACCCATAGCGGTCTATGGTTAATTCAATTTCAACCGGTCCATGGCCATCGGGCGCAGACGGATATGACCGATGGGTCAGTGGTTCGTCCTTAAATATGAGTTCATAAAACTGGTTCGGCCGCCGATATCGAACCATCCCCTGTAACTGAACACCGTTTTTGGTTTGCGTCACTGATTCCTCAACATAACGAGGTGCGAGCAACCACTGACTGCCAAGAATCACCGTAAAAATACCCACAAATGTCGAGGTTAAAACCGCGATAACCTTGTAAACCATTGCACGCCCGAACTTCATATCCGAGAACAGCAGGTAAGCGAATCCTAACAATATTAAGTTGAGTATAAATATCTGTCCGAATCGCTGGCGGGAGTATAAACCGAAGAGAATTTCCTCCTGTCTTGCGATCAGTTCAATCAGATCACTGGACACAGTCCAGAGAAACAGACTCAGGAGGACAAAAAAAGAACCTGCAATTCTTCTGATTAGGGTTGGTCCGGGCATTTAAACTGAACCAGTGGCAAGTGCGTCTTCATTTAAAACAATGACCTGAAAATTCACCGCATTAAAGCACAATCGTTTGTTTTTTGGCAGATTGAGCAACTTCGAATTGGCGTGACGGGCATTTACCCCCACGAATCAAATTTGTCACTCTGATTCCTCAGCCCAAGCACGCGTCGACACTGTTTCATTCCAGATTCTGCTAGAATCCACGTTTTCGATGCGGCGAACTATTACCAATTGTGAAGCAATTTTAGTGAACAGCCATCTTCTTTCCACCGCATTGCCCAACGCCAGTATGATTCGCAGATTGGCTGCAATGGTATATGACTTCTTCCTGATAATAGCGCTGTGGCTGTTCACCGGTTCAGTGCTGCTCGCGGTGTTTGGCACTTCAACGCCTACGGACGGCCAACTTCCCGAGGAACCTGCCCTTGGTGCTATCTGGGTGCAATTGATTTGTTATCTGGAGATGTTCTGCTTCAACTTTTATTTCTGGCGGTTTAAGGGTCAAACCCTGGGAATGCAAGTCTGGAAGATTCGCGTGATGAATGAAGAAGGCGGCACCATCTCTGTCTGGCAAGCCTGCGTCCGGTTCGTTATTGCAACGATCAGCATCCCGCTGTTAGGAATTGGCCTGTGGTGGAGCTTGTTCTCAGCAGACCGCCTGACCTTGTACGACCAGTTCTCCCGGACGCGTACCGTCTATCTCGGAACTAAACCCTACGAATCAGAACAAGTAACAGACAAGCAGGTCTAAGCCTATCTTTATCTCAGCTAAAGGCTATGCAGCACGCCTGAATAGTACATAGCCCACCACAAAGCACAGGATTATCGGGGCGAGGATGGCAATGACAGGCGCAAAGCCAAATACCATGCTGGCTGGTGACAATAGGTCGTGCAGAAACTTGAAGATTATTCCAATCACCAGACCGGTCACCACACGCATCCCCATGGTGGACTCCCGTAGCGGACCAAAGATAAAAGAGATGGCGACAAATACCAGACCGATAGTGGCAAGGGGCTGCAGCAATTTTCGCCAGAATCCCAATTCATACTTGTTGCTGTTTAGTCCCTGGGCCTGCATGTAATTGATTTTCGCATTCAGTTCAGTAATTGACATCTTGTCCGGCTTGATCAGAACCTCTGCACTAATCAGCTTCGGCGTCAGCTCCGTATCCCAACGCATGCTGGCCAGATGTACAACAGAGGTCGTTCTTTCCTCAATATTTGTTACTGTCACATCTTCCAACAGCCAGTACTTCTCATTTTCACGCACATTGTGATAGACACCTCGCCTGGCAAACAAACTCCGGCTCAGGTGATTTCCGCCGTCAAAATAGTAATGGCTGACTCCCTGAATCACACCATTTTGACTCACCTCGGCAAAGTGCATAAAGACAGACCCTTCCCGATACCAGAAACCGAATTCCGAAGTAACTGAGTCATCAACCGACATGGCCTTCGCCCGGTTAATGCGCGCGGTTTTTTCTACGTCAGGGAGTATATATTCGCCTACATACAAACCAACCACTACCAGCAACAGCGTGGGTTTCATCACATTCCAGAGGATGTACCAGGTCGATATACCCGCTGCGCGCATCACAATGAGCTCACTGTTGTTTGCCAGTATCCCCAGGCCTGCCAGGCATCCGATCAGGGCAGCATAAGGAATAGTGTCTACAAACAACCTGGGCAGGCTGAACAGGACGAAGATGACGGCCTGGTAGAAGGTATAGTTGTTTTTGATATCTTCTATCTGGTCAAGCAAGGTGAAGACACTCAGGATCCCCAGTAAACCAAAAATCGTCAGGCCGATTGTTGCAGAAATCGTTCCTCCAAGATAATAATCAATGCGTCTCATGTGCTGGTAGTCCCAGCCCTACGGCTTCCTTTGCCCCTCGATTGCAACTTGTCGACTATCCAACCGGTTTTATACAAACCCAGGATTATCGTCAGGTAGGCAACATGCACCCACCACCAACCCAGGGCGACAGGAATCTGACCCTTCTCGATCGCTGATCTCGATGCTGACAACAAAACAACATACAGAAAACACAAAATCATTCCCGGCAACAGGCGGGTGAACCTTCCTTGCCTTGCGCTGACTTTGCTCAGGGGTATGGCCATCAGGGCAATAATCGGCACCATCAGGACCACTGACAGCCGCCACTGTAATTCTGAGAGGTTCCTCGGTGTGAGGTCTTCAATTAAATCCACGGTAGGCACAGCCGAGCGTCGAAGCAGGCGTTTTTCAGCTTCCTCTTTTTCAACAAATTGTCCATATTCCTCATATTTAATGACCTGGTAATCTCGATCGCCCGGCTTGCCCTGGAAACGAGTGCCATTTTTCAAAACCAGAAAACGATTACCCTTGCCGTCCACGATGGTCTCACCCCGATCGGCTTTCACTGTAATCACATCCCTGGCATACAAGTCGTCTGGACCGAGCTCCTCATTGATAAACACTTCGATGAGTTCACGCTTGCTCTCCACCCGTTCTGCATAGGTCACCCGTTTACCTGAGTGCAGGGTTTGAAATCGACCCGCAGCGAGCACGTCAAATTCTGTCATGCTCCTTTGGTCAGTAAACAGGCGCTCAACCCGTTCTTCGCCAGAAGGTTTTAACCACAAGGACAAAGTGGCGGTTAAAACCATCACGGCCAGTGACAGGGACAAGGTGATGCCAATTATCCGCAGGGGACTGATACCACAGGCTTCCAGCACGACCATTTCACTGTCCGCATAGAACCGACCATAAGACATCATAATCGCGAGGAAGAAACTAATGGGGACGATTAATTCCAGAAAGCCGGGTAACCTGTAAGCCATGATCAGGAAGAGGATATCCTGGGTCAAATTACCCCTCGCAGCATCATCCAGGTAGGCGCTAAAACGCCAGCCCATAGAAATGACCAGTACGACACTGGCAACCACTATCATGGCGACAAAGACTTCTTTTGCGAAATATCGATACAGGATCAAAACAAATTCAACAGATGTGTGCCGATAATGACCGGGCAGTTCATAAACGTTATATTATCCACTTCACTCAATAGTATGTCTTTAGGAGTTTGCATGGAATTCGGGACCAAATTCGGCAATCCGGTAAAAACCCGCAGCCAGTGCGTCATGGTTGGAGTTTATGAGAATCACCTCCTGACTCCAATGGCAACATTGCTGGATAAAGCCAGTGGGGGCTACCTGAGAAAGGTGCTGAAACGCGGTGATATCAAGGGCAAGGTAGGGCAGTCTGCCCTGCTCCACGACGTCCCTGGTGTGAACGCTCCGCGTGTCCTGCTGATCGGCCTCGGGAATGTCGATAATGCAGATGAGTCTCTATATATTCAGATCGTTACCAGCGCGATTGCGGCCTTGAAGAAAATACCGGCAAAGCACACCTTATGCTGTATTTTGGAAGCCAAAGCTGGCGATAAGGACCTGATGTGGAAAACCCGACGCCTGGTGGAGCAATATTTTGCCGGTACCTACAGTTTCAACCAAATGCGCGGCAATCCCGGCGAATCCAGTTTGCAGCTTGAAACCATTGATCTGCAGTTAGTAGACAAGACCGATGCAGCCACGGTGCAACAGGCCATATTTGATGCGAAAGCGGTCGCCATTGGGGTCGCTACCGCCAAGGACCTGGGCAACACACCCAGCAATATATGTACTCCTACTTATATAGCCGACGAGGCAAAAAAACTGGCGCAGACTTATGATTCCCTCACAACCAGGGTTCTCGACGAAAAGGAAATGGAGAAACTGGGCATGGGTTCCTTTCTATCCGTCGGTCACGGCAGTATTCAGCCCTCAAAGTTAATTGTCATCCAGCATAAGGGGGCGAAACCCAAAGATGCACCCCATGTTCTTGTCGGCAAGGGTATTACGTTTGATACCGGTGGTATCAGCCTCAAGCCCGCAGGTACCATGTACGAAATGATCTATGACATGTGCGGAGCAGCGAGTGTTTTTGGGGCAATGAAAACAGTTGCAGAACAACAGTTGCCAATTAATGTTGTAGGCGTTATTGCTGCTGCCGAGAATATGCCGTCTGACCGGGCTTCTCGCCCAGGTGACATCGTTACCAGCATGTCCGGGCAAACAATCGAAATCCTCAACACTGACGCCGAGGGACGGCTGGTGCTTTGTGATGCACTGACCTATGTTGACAAATTCAATCCTGCCACCGTTATTGACGTTGCGACCTTAACAGGCGCATGTGTTATGGCGTTAGGCTCTCACGCCACGGCGCTCTACGCCAATGACGACACTCTGGCAGACAACATTAACCTTGCAGGCGAAAACACATTTGACAGGGTCTGGCGGATGCCACTTTGGGATGCGTACCAGACACAACTCAATAGCGCATTTGCCGATATGGCTAATATCGGTGGACGAGAAGCCGGATCTGTCACCGCAGCCTGCTTTTTGTCCCGTTTCACCAAGAAATATCGCTGGGCTCACCTCGATATAGCAGGTACCGCCTATAAAGGTGGCGGTGTCCAGAAGGGTTCCACTGGGCGCCCTGTGACCTTGCTTACCCAATACCTGATGGATCGTGCGAACGAGCAAACAAGTTAGTTCTTGTCCGAAAATAGAATAGTGAGAGTTTTACCTCGGCGGCCCCTTCCTTCGGTATATGATTGATTTATATACGAACTTTATTAAGTAGGCTCATGATTTACCAATAATTATGACTATATGGACAGGAACTAGCTAAATGACAAGAATCGATTTTTATCAAATTGAGAGTAGAGAAGCGCCACTGGATTTTACTTGCCGACTCATAGACAAGATCTACCATCGCGGCCATCGAATCCATATCCACACTAACGACATCAGCCAATCAGAAGAACTGGATGATCTTATCTGGTCTTTTCGGCCCGATCGGTTCATTCCGCATAGCATCTTTGTAAAACCAAGAGATGCAGGAACAAAAGATGAGGCCGAACAGCAGGATTTGGTCAAAATCTCTCACGAAGCAGAACCGGATCACCAGGATGTATTGGTTAATATTTCCGGCACCGTGCCGGATTTTTTCAGCCGCTTTGATCGGGTTGCAGAAGTGGTACCGCTGGATGAAAATAGCCGTGAAACTGCCCGGGTTAACTTCAAGTTCTATAAAGACCGCGGTTACCCATTACGCTACCATGCGTTAAAACAACGCGCCTAAAAACACAATAACCAGCATGCACACCAGTACGCAGCCAAAGAAAACGTCCCCAGAGCGTACGAAAGAGCACGGCCAATGAACATGGAACTTACCTGGTGAAAGGTAAAGATACAGAACCGAATGCCGGTCGACCGGCTCAGATTCCGTTATTGGAAGATGTGGTTTTCCATACGAGCCTGCCGATCCCTGACCCACCGAGAAGGCGTCGCGCTAATGACCATGAGCGACAGATCGTTGCTCCCCAGATGCCAGATCTGTTCAGTGGATCACCCGAAACAGCCGGCATGAAGCCTCCAGCCAGTACCGACCCAGCCCACCTCAACAGGAATGAATCTGATGAGGAAATTACTGAAGGAATCAAAGGTGAACTCAGGCAAAAAACTTCAACGATAATCGATTCTCTGGTTGATGAATACTCAACCGAAATCGTCCGCCGACTAAGGGATGAACTAACTTCACTGCTCGCAGACATGGAGAATAAAAAACCATAGAAAACTGCGAGGTAGTGTAATGTCATGACGTCGTTGACCATTTGTGTATAATCCCGCTTCCGCTGACTACAGCGGAGAACGCCTGATAAGAATGATTTACGTTGTGAAGAGTGTGAAGCACGATAATGAAGAAGTACCAACCACAGGAAATGGAGCAAAGCTGGTATCAAAAGTGGGAGGATGCCAACTATTTCGCCCCCTCAGGTAATGGTCAGCCCTTCTCCATCTCGATTCCACCTCCCAATGTTACCGGCACCCTGCATATGGGCCACGCCTTCCAGCACAGTCTGGTTGACTCACTGATTCGATATCGGCGAATGCAGGGGGACCAGACACTCTGGCAAATGGGCACGGACCATGCCGGAATATCAACTCAAATGCTGGTGACTGAGCAATTGGCAGCTGAGGGCATTAAGCCCAGTGAGTTGGGTCGAGAGAAATTTCTCGACAAGGTCTGGGAATGGAAAGAAGAGTCTGGCGACACAATTACCAGGCAACTCCGGCGTCTGGGGGCATCCCTGCACTGGGAGACCGAGAGGTTCACCCTCGACGAAGGCATGTCCCGGGCCGTTCTGGAAGTTTTCGTCCGATTGCATGAAGAAGGATTGATCTATCGCGGCAAGCGACTGGTCAACTGGGACCCGGTTCTGCACACCTCTATTTCTGATCTGGAAGTCGAATCAGAGGAAGAACCTGGGCACCTCTGGCACTTCAGATATCCACTGGCAGACAATCCAAACGAATTTATGGTGGTGGCGACGACCCGCCCGGAAACCATGCTTGGCGATACGGCAGTTGCGGTGCACCCTGACGATGAACGTTACCAGCATCTTGTCGGCAAAGAAGTCCAATTACCACTGTGTGATCGCAGCATTACTATCATCGCCGACCATTATGTTGACAAGGACTTTGGTACTGGCTGCGTGAAAATTACACCGGCCCATGACTTCAATGACTACGATGTTGGCAGGCGCAACAACCTGGCGCTGATTAACATATTCGATGAAGATGCATCACTCAATGACAATGCGCCTGAAAAATACCGCGGTCTGGACCGTTATGAAGCGAGAAAACTGATCGTTGCCGATCTTGATGCACTGGGTCTGGTTGAAAAAATCGAAGACCACAAGATGGTCGTACCCCGGGGGGAGAAATCCGGCGTCGTCGTCGAACCTTATTTAAGCGACCAGTGGTTCGTGAAGATCAAACCCCTGGCAGAACCGGCCATCAAAGCCGTCGAAAATGGCGATATTGAGTTTATTCCGAAAAATTACGAAAACACCTATTTTGCCTGGATGCGGGACATACAGGACTGGTGTATTTCTCGACAACAGTGGTGGGGCCACAGAATTCCTGCCTGGTATGACGGCGAGGGTAATATATTTGTTGGCCGCAATGAAGCCGAAGTTCGTTTAAAACACCAGCTGCCTGATGATGTCACATTACGTCAAGACGAAGACGTGCTGGATACCTGGTTTTCTTCTGCGCTGTGGACATTCTCCACCCTGGGCTGGCCCGATAAAACTGCCGATCTGGAAACATTTCACTCAACGGACCTGCTGGTTACCGGCCACGACATCATCACCTTCTGGGTTTCCAGGATGATCATGATGACGTTGAAATTCATGGATGAAGTGCCATTCAAAAAAATCTATGTTACTGGTCTCGTCACCGACGCCGACGGGAAAAAAATGTCCAAGTCAAAGGGCAATGGATTGGATCCGTTAGACATTATTGACGGCATCTCGATTGACGATCTTGTGCGTAAACGCACGAGTAATATGCTGCAGCCAAAAATGGCGGAAAAAATCGAAAATGCAACCCGCAAAGAGTACCCCAATGGCATCGACAGTTATGGAACCGATGCACTTCGCTTCACGTTCTACTCAATCTCAACCCGAAGTCGAACCATAAAGTTCGACTTGAATCGGGTCGAGGGTTACCAGCATTTTTGCAATAAACTCTGGAATGCCGCGAACTTTGTCTTTATGAACACACTTGAACACGCCGCTGCTACCGATTTTAACAACGGCGAAAAAGATTTTGGCGTAGTGGACAGGTGGATCACCTCAGAACTTCAAAAGACAATCAAATCGGTTGATCTCGCCATGCAAACCTATCGATTTGATCTGGCTGCCAAGGCAATCTACGAATTTATCTGGGATGAATTTTGTGACTGGTACCTGGAATTAAGTAAACCGATTCTTTATTCCCAAAGTACGTCAAAAGCCGAGTTGCGCGCAACCCGATATACCCTGATTGATACACTCGAGACTGTGCTGAGATTGGCGCATCCCTTTCTGCCATTTATCACGGAAGAAATATGGCAGAAAATACCCGTTAACATTCGAACCGATGCTGAAACGATTATGTTGCAGCCCTTCCCTGTACCCAACAACGCCTTGATAGATTCCGCTGCTGAATCTGATGTTGGCTGGATCAAAGCGGTTGTTACTGTATTACGTAACATCCGTGGTGAAATGGACATCTCTTTTGGCAAGCCTATTCCTGTGCTGTTCTACAATGGAAACGAGACAGATAAGCGGCGCTTGGAAACCTACCGAACACTTCTGGAATCACTGGTTAAACCAGAACGAATGGAATGGTTAGCTGCAGGTGACGGGGCACCCGTCTCTGCAACAGGTCTGGTAGGTGACATGCAAGTGCTAGTACCCATGAGTGGCTTGATAGACAAGGATGCTGAAATTGCCAGGTTGGACAAGGAGATTGATCGCAAGCAAAAAGACATCGCAAGAACGGAAGCGAAACTCAGCAACCCCAATTTTGTTGAAAAGGCACCGACCGAAGTTGTTCAAAAAGAGAAAGATAAACTCGCCGATCTAGCCTCTGCCTGTGAACAGCTCGAAGAACAGAAAAAACGGCTGGGAAATATCTAAGTGCTCGTTTGCAGGTAAGCAACCTTGTGCAGATAACATTGCCAAGTGTTTGATAACTAAAGAACTCTTTCGCACCATTTCAGTACTGTTGTCAGCTTCAAAGATAGATTCATACGCACAATTCCAAAATAATACTTGCACACCCCTTAGCCTTTCTGTATTAATCGGATGCTTCTCGATCTCGACGTCGCAGAATGTGTTGCAATAAAAAGAAAAGAGGTAGTTGGCTATGTCTGAACGACAGTCAGGAACCGTAAAATGGTTCAACGATGCCAAAGGATTTGGTTTTATCGAACGCGAAGCTGGGGATGATGTATTTGTTCATTTCCGTTCGATTCGTGGTGAAGGGTACCGAACACTCAAACAAGGCGCTCGAGTAGAGTTCGATATTTCTGAAACAGAAAAAGGTTATCAAGCAGAGGATGTGGCAGAGGTTTAACCCCACCCAATAAGCTTAATTCGGGTTCACTCAGCTAAACTAATAAAAGTAGCATGTTTAAATTATGCTACTGACAGTACCACTTTGCCTATTGTTTTGTCAGAGGCAATAAGGTCGAAGGCTTGACTGGCTTCCTGAATCGGAAACACCGTATCTACAATCGGCTTGATTTCACCTGATTCAATCCTGGGCCAGACTAGTTCAGCGAGCTGGCTCATTATCCGAGCCTTTTCTGCCAACGGTCTCGCCCTGAGCGTCGAACCAATGACCCGCGCCCGTTTCATCATCAATACTGCCAGGTCAACTTCTGTTTTATTCCCTCCCATCAGGCCAATCAGTACCAGGCGACCATTCAGCCCCAATAGCGCGAGATTGTCTTCAAGATAAGCACCACCAACGGGATCAAGAATGACGTCTACGCCGGATTCCCCGGCAAATGCTCTTGCCTTTTCGGCAAATGACTCGTCATGCCGATTGCTACCCGCTTCAGCCCCTAGATCAATACAGGCAGCCAGCTTGTCTTCACTGCCGACGGTGACAAAGCAGGGGCTGCCGAATGAACGGCACAATTGTATCGCGGCGGTGCCAACGCCACTTGCCCCGGCGTGCAGAATTACTTTTTCACCAGGTTGTAAACCAGCCTCGATAAACAGGTTCAACCAGGCAGTCGCATAAACTTCCGGCAGGCAAGCGCCATGAACCATGGACAGACCGCGGGGAATTTTAACCACACTTGTCGCTGCTACATTGACGTATTCAGCATATCCCCCACCACCCAGCAATGCACAGACTCTATCACCAACCTGCCAACCATCAACATCGTTAGCAACAGCCGCAATTTCTCCGGCACATTCAAGCCCCATGATGGTACTCGCACCGGGCGGCGGCGGGTAAAAACCACGACGCTGCATAAGGTCAGCGCGGTTTATTGCCGTTGCATGGATCTTTATCAGCACCTCGCCACTTTTTGCTTCGGGGGTGCCGGTTTCATCCCAATGCAGTTCACTTTCACTGTCTACACGTATGGCTTTCATTAACATCTCCAACTTTTTTGTTGTATTTGTAGTTAATTATTCGGCTGACCCGGATTAAGACTAATAGTGAGGTGGTGGCGGTTCCGGCGCTTGCTGATCTGGCATCTGACCCTCCATCGCCTCAATCTGGCTGTTGGCATATTTTAGTTGAACCTTGATATCAAGTATCTGTTTCTGCTGTTCCGCCAGAGCATCATCCAGTTTCTGGATCATGTCTTCCTGAAACGCCAGCTGTGTCTCCAAAGTTACAAACCTGTCTTCACTCATGATGGCATTCTCGACTGTTTTTTCTACACAAACACATAACGAATCTCGGAGGTTCCGAAGGGAAACCTAGGGTACCTAGTAGCTCAATCGAACCTTGACGCCCTTTGCATCCAGCCATTGCTTCAGACCACTGACGGTATATTCACCAAAGTGAACCATCGAGGCAATTAACGCCGCATCAGCTTTGCCTTCCGTCAAGACTTCAAGAAGATGCTCAGGTTTGCCAGCGCCGCCAGATGCAATCACCGGAATCGATACCGCCTCGGCAATCATTCGAGTCAGATTGATCTCATAACCTTCCCTGGTCCCGTCGGCATCAATAGAATTGATCACCAGTTCGCCAGCACCCAGTTCCTCCCCCTGCAAAGCCCAGGTTAATGCATCAACGCCCATGGGTTTTCTGCCTCCGTTGATGACAACTTCATACCCGCTGGGCAACTCCCGGCACTGTTCGACTTTCAGAATGTCCATGGACAGAACAACATTCTGATTGCCGATAGCGTGTGCGCATTCAGCAATTAACGCTGGACGCTGAACCGCTGCCGAGTTGACATTTATTTTTTCGGCACCCGCCCAGAGCAGCTTTTTAGCATCTTCCACCGTTCGAATACCACCACCGACCGATAACGGGATATAGACCTGCTCGGCCACCGCTTCCACAACATTCAACATGATATCGCGTTGATCACTCGACGCTGTGATGTCATAAAAAACGAGTTCGTCGAGGCCGTCTTCATAATATTCCCGCGCCTTTTCGACAGGATCGCCAATATCCCTGGTATCAACGAATTTGACACTTTTCGCCAGCTTTCCATTCCTGACATCCAGGCATGAAATAATGCGCTTACTCAACATACGTCTCCTCCATCCCACTTGCCAAAAGCCTGCAGAATATGAAGGCCTTTTTCTCCACTTTTCTCAAGATGGAATTGCGTCGCGAACAGATTGTCCTTCGCCAGTATGGAACAGAATTCTGATTTGTATTGTGTTACCGCGACAATGGTGTCCTTGTCAGTCGGGCGAATAAAGTATGAATGAACAAAGTAGAACTCATCTCCTGACTTAACATTCCTAAGTAGCGGGTGAGGTTTTTGAATAACCACTTCATTCCAGCCCATATGCGGTATTTTTAACACCCGGTCGGCAAAATCGAATCGCTCACAGACACCGTCTACCAGCGACAGGCAATCCTTGTCTCCTTCTTCGGTATGGTTCAAAACGATCTGACTGCCAAGGCAAATGCCGAGGAAGGGTTTGCCGGAGTGAAAGACTTCGCTCAAAGCCTCAAATAGTCCGCGCTGATGCAAGGTATCGATGGCGCTGACAGCAGAGCCAACCCCGGGAAACACGACCTTGTCCGCTTTGATGACCTTCTCGGGGTCTGCTGTTATGTAAGCATCAATGCCTACCTTATGACACGCGCGCTGCACGCTGCGTAGATTCCCCGCGTCATAATCAACAATTGCAACCTGCATGCACCCTACACCCTTTTTGAGAGCGCGCATTATAGAAGATAAGGCGGATGAATTCGCGGCTAATGGTGGTCAGGTTTTGGTATGCAAAAAAATATAGTGCGTATTAGTGTTTTCAATAGTGGCCAGCTGTCTGTATCATATACGTAATACAGTTTTTGATGATCGCGCCCATGAAGCTTAAAATTGAGACCAGCTCATCTACCCCGGTATTCCAGCAAATTATCGACCAGTTACACTTCGCTATTAATACCGGTGACATCAAACCGGGGGACAAATTACCCAGCATAAGAGCCCTGGCCAATGAAAACACGATTGCGGCCAATACGGTCGCGAAGGCACTCAGGCAACTGGAATTCCGTGGTCTGATCGTTGCCAAGGATCGTTCCGGTTTTATTGTTGCCAAGGCCCAAAACAGTCGTTACCAGGCGCGCGGCGTCAGCGCAGACAAAACCGAGGTTCACAATGTCGTTGATGACCTCGATGCGGGCGCGATTCCCGGCGCATTTTGCAAGATAACCGAAGATTTTCTCAGCGGAGACCCGGAAAAATGCAACGTGATTCACGCCGATGGGAGTGGCACAAAGTCGATTATTGCGTATCTTAAATACAAGGAAACCGGAGACGCGAGTGTATTCCGCGGCATCGCCCAGGACAGCATCGTCATGAATCTGGATGACCTGCTGTGTGTCGGGGTGAATAATCGCATCCTGATTTCCAACACCATCAATCGCAACGCCCTTAACTGTCCGGGAGAGGTTGTCTCGGCACTGATCGAGGGCAGTGAGTCATTTATCGCAACCTTGCGTGACCAGGGTATTGATATCTACTCCGGCGGTGGTGAAACAGCTGATGTTGGCGACCTGACGGGTACCGTCGTGGTTGATTCCTGTGCAGTCGCGATTATGAAGAAAGCAGATGTGGTGCGAAATGAAATCCGCCATGACCTTGCGATAGTCGGCCTGTCATCAACTGGCCAATCAAACTACGAATCGGTGTTTAACAGCGGCATCGGCAGTAACGGACTGACCAGCGCCAGACACGATATGTTGTCCAGGTGTTATGGGGACATGTATCCGGAAACTTTTGATCCGAATGTCCCCGCTGATCTCGTTTATTGCGGGCCATACCAGTTGCAGGATGCCCTGCCCAATTCCGAATTGACGGTTGGAGATGCCATCTTAAGCCCGACTCGCACATACGCTCCTGTCATCTACAAGGTACTGGCTGAACTTGGCAACCACGTCCGCGGCCTTATCCATTGTTCCGGTGGTGCCCAGACCAAATGCCTGAAATTTGGCCAGAATGTTCACTTCGTGAAGGACAGTCTGTTCCCGACGCCACCTTTGTTTGATGCCATCCAGAAAGCCTCAGGTACAAGCTGGGATGAAATGTACAAGGTATTCAATATGGGCCATAGAATGGAAGTGTATGTGCCACACGCTCACGTCCAGGAGGTTATCGATATCGCATCGTCTTACCAGATCGACGCACAGCAGATAGGTCATACTGAAAGCGCCGATGAGAATCATCTGACACTCACCAACCCTGCCGGGGATACTTTTACCTATGGAACCCCTATATAAGGTCAGACCACAATGGCACTTAAAGTAAAACGTTGGTAGCGTTGAGTTGGAAGGAGGGCCTTTCCAACTCAATGCAGATTGATCACGATATGCCTAGTGACATTAGGATCAGAACAGCTTGCTCTGCAAGGAATTGTAGAAGTTGGTGACAATTGGAATCGAGTAGGTTGACTTTCTGGCGACAAATCTAACAGGTCGACTGAGTCCGTGCTGGCCAAGATTAATCAGGCAGCTGGCTGGTATCTTCAGCGTTTTCGCAACGCCAATGGGTACAAGACCATGGCCAAATCCAACCATCGCCATCTGTGCAACACTGAAGAACGACTCCAGTGATACCGTCCTGCGAATTTTAAGGCGCTCTGCATCACGCTTAAACGATCGCCAGGCACCGGAATAGTCCTCTATGGTGATCACGTCGAGTTTTTCCTTTTGTGGCCATTTGATTGGCTTGAGAGCCGATGGAACAATGACCATGGGTTCGAGGAACAGCACTTCGGACTGCAGATCTGTATCCAGCGAATCTGACCCCGTGCACACACCTACCATGAATTCTCCTGACCGTATCCGATCAAGGACCACGGGCGTTCTATGAGTATGAAATTCGAAACGAGCATCAGGCATCTCCTGCTGCACATCGACAAAGACCCCGGGTCCCCAGGATGACAGGATGGCCTCTGAGACGCCGATAATCAGCTCTCCCTTGCCTGCAGATACTTCTTCAGCAAACAGGTCACGCAATTCAGACAGGATCGGTGAAATCTTGTCCACCAGCTGTTTGCCATGCTGGGTTAATTCAACCCGGCGGCCTTTCTTCTGGATAAGCTTGCGGTCGTAGTATTTTTCCAACACGGCAATCCGCTTGCTGACAGCGGACTGGGAGATACGCAGGTCAGTACTGGCTTCCAACATCGTTCCCGTGCGAGACAGGGCCAGCAGGGTTTCCAGGTTCTCGATCATATGATGTATTCCACAATGGGATACATTCTATTCTTTCTATTCTCTATTATCACCTATCCATCAGGTTCACAATTGCATTTTTCATCAACCACCGGCCATTAATGACTTACCTTCTCCTCGCGGTCGCAACGCTCATAACCAGTGTAATCTCCGGTGTCCTGAGTATGGCAGGCGGCATGATATTGATGGGTGTCTTCGGCTTCCTGCTCTCGGTTCCATCGGCCATGGTATTGCATGGTGTCGCCCAGGCTGTCTCAAATGGATCGAGGATCTGGTTACATAGAGAACATATACGCTGGAATGTGCTCATCCCCTATTCAGCAGGCAGTTTTGTCATCCTGGCTTTGTTCATTCTGGTGACCTTTGTACCGGACAAGGGGTTGGTATTTGTACTTATCGGCAGTTTTCCATTTCTGGCTTTGATCCTGCCGAAGTCCTTCGAACTCGACATTCAGCGTAAACCAGTGGCATTTCTTTGTGGATTGGTGGTGACGACGGCGCAGATGCTCGCTGGTGCTTCCGGCCCGGTGCTGGATATTTTCTATGTCACCAGCACCCTCACTCGCCATGAAATTCTTGGCACCAAAGCGATTACCCAAACCCTGGGGCATGTCATCAAACTGACGTACTACGCTTTTTTTCTGACACTGACTATCGAACTGCCACCGTGGATCTACCCGGCGGTTGTTCTTGCAGCAATACTGGGAAACTGGCTCGGCAAGCAGGTGATTGAGCGAATTGATGACCAATTGTTTAAAAAGGTAGGTCGCTACGTGATTATGTTTGTGGGTGTGATTTACATTGCCAAGGGAGTTATTGAAACGATGAGTTAAGCCGCCTCTTCTTTCTCTACCAGCGGTTTTATCACGAAAAGCAAATCCCCCTCGTTCACCTGTTGGCCACTCGCCAGGTTGATGCGCGTCACCTCGTATTTGCGCATGGACGAATAGAGCTCACCATTTTCACCGGCAAAGCTACCGAGGTTTACAGGTGTAAACATCTTCATGGCTTCTAGCTGGCATAGCGTATCATCTGTTGTAATCACTTCACCTACGGTGACGTATTCAGGTTCTGACGGGGAAGGTGTACGATAAAAAATACCCGTTGAGGGTGACAGCACTTTAATTTCATCACTGCCATCTATTTTGAGCATCTCGATATCAAGCCCTGTTCCACTGATGCCGGATGCTTCCTCGATCTCCTGAATCAGTTCATCAATATTGATGCGGCTTAAGAAACCGGGTAAATAACCCGTATCGTAGACGCCTTTCTGGAACTCATCATCCTTCAGAATTCGCCTGATCAGGCTGATGTTTGTGCAGATACCGTGGACCTTGACCTTGCCAAGATAGGCATGCATCTTTTCTGTGGCATCTTTTCTGTCTTTGCCGTGACAAATAATCTGGACAATCAGGCTGTCATAGAAGGGTGAAATAACTTTCCCTTCGCCCGCGATTGAAATAATTTGAAACCCTTCCTCCTCCGGTAATTCACAATGGGTAATCTCTCCTGGGGTGGGGCTGAATGAAACGTTACCTCCAGCATCCAGCACTGCCTTTTCTGCGTTGACGCGAACTTCCAGGCCATAGCCTTTTTCGGAAGGCGCAAGGTCGGCAATAGATTCCCCTGAGGCGATCTCGAACTGTTTCCTGACAATATCAATACCCGTCACTACTTCTGTGACCGGATGTTCCACCTGCAGGCGGGTGTTCATCTCCATGAAATAGATCGCATCGCTGGGTAAATCGTAAATAAACTCAACCGTGCCCGCACCCACATAGTCGACTGCATCAGCGATTTTTTCAGCATATTGAGTAACCTGTTTTTTTAATTTGGCAGGTAACATGGTAGATGCAGATTCTTCCATCAACTTCTGGTTGTTACGTTGCACGCTACAATCACGAATACCCAACACCCTGGTGTTACCATGTATGTCGCGCAGAATCTGCGCCTCAATATGGCGCATCGAAGTGACAAATTTTTCAATGTACAGATCGCCATTGCCAAATGCGGCTTTCGCTTCGGTGTTCACCCTTTGAAACAGACTGTCAATTTCTTCTGGCTTCTCAACCACCTGGATACCTTTACCGCCACCACCATGCACTGCCTTTAAAAGTACCGGGTAGCCAACCTGGTCCGCAATTTCTGCCGCCCGCTCAGGCGTGTTGACGATACCGTGACTGCCGGGCACCACGGGCACATCAATGCTCATCGTGGTGCTGATGGCATTAGATTTATTACCCATGGTTTCCATACTGACAACCTTCGGACCAATAAAATTCACCGATTTCTGACGGACGATCTTGGCAAAATTTGGATCTTCAGATAGAAAGCCAATACCCGGATGAAGCGAATCGACCTTTTCCGCATCAGCAATACTCAGGACACTGAGCGCGTTGAGATAACTTTCGTCTGAAGTATTGCCACCGATGCAGACCAGGGAATGTCTGGGATCATCTTTGACCATGTCAGCCGGTGTCGATTCCATATCAGGATCCGATTGCACCAATACCACTTCGTGTCCCATCTCAATCGCTTTCGACACCAGCTTCACTGCGGTACATCCCCGTGCATGGATCAACGTACGTTTAATAGGCCGGAACAGGTCGTCTTCTGCTTCCATACGGGACTGTACTACCGGCTCTGCCGCCGTGAGGGTACCTGCCATAATCCGGTCAACAATTTGTTCTACATTTTCAGTAGGCAGGGGAATGGATGGATCAACACCGCGCAATTCCTCGTCCAACCCGTCGGAAAACGGATGCTTGACAAGGCCGCGCATGGAACCTTCTTTCACAGAAAGGTAATTACTTAACAGACAAGTGTATGGAAGATTCGACTCAACCACCGCCTGTCCCGCAAACGGCATCTTGGTGCCGGTGAAATAATAGGTTTGCGCCAGGGGATGGGTAACGAAGCTTGCCTGGGCACCTCCCGTGCAATCGCCAAAGCCAAACATGATGATGGGAAGATCATTGTCCCGCACAAAACGGGTGATTCGGTCATTGACCACTGGCATCGTAAACAGTGCCCCGGCACCCTCCTTGGTCTGCATGCCTCCGGAGGAGACAAAACAAATAACCGGTAAGCGCTGAATCGCACACTCAACCAACAATTTGCACAACCTGACGCAGTCCGAACTGTCAATCGCACCTGCCTGGAAGGCAATATTTGGCATCACCATACCGACCCGATAGCATCCTTTTTCGGTTTTGAAATCCCCGATACCAGTAATCAGCCCGTGGGGTCGTATATTATTTTTCAACGCAGATTCAATGGATGGCCGGAAGGTAGGGAATGAAACAGGATTCGCGGATAGCAGATCATCATTTAATTCTTCGAAGTTCTCTATAAACCGCTCTTTCAGGTTTTCAAAAGAGGTACGGCCACTGCGTTTCTCACGTGTCAGTATTTCATTGAATAGCAGATCCCGGTAGGCAATGGTGAGTCGATTCCAAAAATCCTTGCGACGCCCAATTCGAACCGGTTCAACCTTGCCTTCATATCGTTTTTCGCCGCTCTTTGCAGCGTAATACTCCGGTAACAATTTTTCAAAAAAGAAACTGACCACTACAAACAGCGTATCTGACTTATCCTTGTGAACTACCCTTATCCATTCCTCAACAGATTTCAGGAACGATGCGCTGCGGGAACGGGATGCCAACTCGACAACCCAGCCGGAGAATCGTTTCTTAATCTCTTCCTCGCCAATATCGGCAAATTCGGCTTGAGAGGTCAACTCCTTGACAGAACGGTCAAGTAACTGCTCGATGAATTCCATCGACAGCGTGCGGGACTCATGTGCCTGACGTGCCACCGATGAAAGATCCGTGATTAAATTTTCATATACGTAACTGAAGACGATAAGATTCTGGCACTCAAGCATAAAGTCGCTGTGGATATCCTCATCAAGAACCACATCAAGGATCGTTCGTTCCTGATCTGACTTGTCGACTTCAGCATCTGTTTTTCGATCGATGTAGGACCAGAGCGTGTCTTCGAGTAAACGGCGATTTAACCTGATGGGATTGGAATGTTTGTCCTGGGTTGCAACAAGACCCAGGGAATATTCTGACAGGTTTTGACCTTCGAGAACCTCCGCATCATAAAGGCTTTCTTCTTCCATAATCAGGTTAAGCTCTGAAGCGAGTTGCTCCGCCAGAAAGTCTTCACTCTTGCCCTCGACAAATTCCCCACTAAAAAGTTTTTTGCCTTCATGACTGAAACGGTTTTTCAACTGGATTGTGAATGCGCTATCCGTGTCGGACATACTTCGCAGAAGTGCTTTTACATCCTTTATATCAGATACGCTGAGCAGGAAGGTACTCGTTTCCTGGTCGCCAATATGCTCCATCAGCGCGACATAGTTGTCTCTTGCGCTTGCCTTCCAGCGATTGTAGAGGTGCAGGCCACACAACAGACACAATTCCCGTTTGGCATTTTCGTAGTTCTTGGTGGGCTCACCAAAGATCAATTGCGCAATGCGCCCCCTGGCATCGCCAACCACGGCTTTCTTATCTTCGTAGTTTTTCCAGGCCTTGATCAATTCATCTTCGTACAGAATTTTGTCAGGGTCCAGCAACCAGCTCAGAAAGGCCGAACGCCTCTCACGACGCTGCCGCTGGAACAGTTCGCCTTCAGGCAACTCACTGGACGCCAAACGGCCGTACTGGGACATGGTAATGCTCTTGATTCGTTTCCTGAGTCCAAGGTAACGCAGGTACCGGAACGTCACGCCAAAAATATTGGGATACTCTGTTGGCGTGCTTCTCAATTTTAGAGCTGAGCTAGCATGTACAGCGGACAAAGATTCCGTAAGGTGAAGATAGCGATTAATGTTACGATGATAGTGCTCAAGTATTTCCGGATGTTGATCCACAAACTCACGGGTTCTTTGCTCGATCGACAGGATGCCGGAGACGATGGCATTGTTCAGGTTATGGATCTTGTCATCTTCCCCAGGGTCATAGTCGATAATTCCATCGATATTACCCTGCTTGTACAACTCAAAAGATGACACACCCACAGACTGGGCGCATTCTTGCCAGGACAGGTTATAACGCCTGACCAGATTCGCCAGTGATTTGGGATTGATGGTGTTAAACACACCGGTACGCAATGAAAGCAGTAGATTACCGGCGGCCAGCGCTATGGCACCACCGGAGTATCCCTGACCAACAACGATACCAATTGTCGGTACGTCTACATTACAAAGTTCAGCAATCAAACGTGAAATCGAATGTGCCTGGTTCTCCGCATTGGCGAGTTCGTTCGCGTCTGCGCCGGGTGTGTCCATAAGACAAACAATAGGCATCGAACGAACAGCGTAATCGTTAGCCGCCTTCGCGGCCAATTCGTGATGTTCCGGCCCCCAGACACCCAATCCAAAAGCTCGGTCCTGAGTGATAAAGCCGACCCGCCTGGGCACACCGTCAAACATCATTTCGACTTCCGCTGCGTAGAAAGGACCTTGCTGGGTTTCTTTGATTATCGGCAGATCTAAAGATTCTACTATTTCTTTGGACCCGGGCCGTGACGTCTCTTCACTCGGGGTTACTGATGTTGCAATATAACTATCGATATCCAGGCTGTGTAATCGATCAACTTCAATCTCGATTTGCTGTTCAGAAATCAAACCCTTGATAACTGCGGCTGGTTCCCGTTGCGGAAACAGGGAAAAGTCCTGCGAGAGGCTTTCTGCAATTAAATAAAGCTGATCAACCGAAGCTTTTTTCTGCTCCATAAATACTATTCCAATGTCTGATAAACACCATCCGATGGCATTTCGAAATTCAAGAACTTTGACCCGGACAGCTTTCTCGGTTCCAAATCGGGCTAATGTACTCTATACGCCGGTTTCTTTCAACGAAACTGAACAAATATTGTTTTATAACTATATGATTCTAAAAGACTTTAGACTTCAACTAAAGGAAGTTTGCCGATCTTTGAGCGCCAGGTTCGCGGACCGGTGACATGCACAGAAGTACCCCGGGCATCCACGGCAACGGTGACTGGCATATCTTTGACTTCAAATTCATGAATCGCTTCCATTCCAAGGTCCGCGAAGGCAACCACCCGGGATTTTCGAATCGCCTTTGACACCAGATATGCAGCTCCACCGACCGCCATCAGGTAAACTGCCTGATGTTCCCGGATCGATTCAATCGCCGCGGGACCACGTTCTGCCTTGCCAATCATGCCCAGAAGGCCCGTATTCTCCAGCATCATCTCCGTATAACCATCCATGCGAGTGGCTGTAGTCGGGCCTGCAGGGCCGACGACCTCCTCCCTGACCGGATCAACCGGCCCAACGTAGTAAATAAAGCGGCCGTCAAAATCTACACCTGCCGGTAAGCCTTTACCCTCTGCAAACAGGTCCCTGATGCGTTTATGTGCGGCATCCCGACCTGTGAGCATCTTGCCGGAAATCAGAATGGTTTCGCCCGGCTGCCAGGACTCTACGTCCTCCTTTGTTACTGTGTCCAGGTCCACCCGACGAGAACTCGGACCGGCTTCCCAGGTGATTTCAGGCCAATCCTCGAGTTTTGGCACCGGCAGTTTAGCAGGGCCTGAGCCATCGAGGACAAAATGAACATGCCTGGTGGCAGCACAGTTAGGGATCATTGCAACGGGTAAATTCGCCGCATGGGTTGGGTAATCCATGATTTTGATATCCAATACGGTGGTCAATCCCCCCAGGCCCTGGGCACCAATTCCTAAAGCGTTGACCTTTTCGAACAATTCCAGGCGTAACTCCTCGATTCGGCTTTCAGCGCCACGGGCTTGGAGTTCGTGAATGTCGATCGGCTCCATTAATGATCGTTTCGCCAGTAAAGTTGCTTTTTCAGCGGTACCACCGATGCCAATACCCAACATACCCGGAGGACACCAACCAGCCCCCATAGTCGGTACGGTGTTGATCACCCAGTCAACGACGCTGTCCGAAGGGTTAAGCATCGCCAGTTTTGACTTGGCTTCCGACCCCCCGCCCTTTGCTGCTACATGAATGTCTACCTTATCGCCCGAGACCAGTTCGGTATGGATCACAGCCGGGGTATTGTCACGGGTGTTAATTCGTTTACCCGCCGGGTCGGTCAAAATAGAGCCTCGCAGGACATTATCGGGCAGTTGATACGCTCTCCTGACACCTTCATTGATCATATCTTCGAGTGAAACATCAGTTTCGAAGCGAACATCCATACCCACAGAAAGGAAGACGTTAACAATGCCCGTATCCTGGCATATAGGTCTGTGGCCTTCGGCGCACATCCGGGAATTAATCAGAATCTGGGCCATTGCATCCTTTGCGGCTACGGATTCTTCACGCTCATAAGCCTCGTTAAGCGCCTTGATAAAGTCCGGCGGATGATAGTACGAAATGTACTGCAACGAATCCTGGATGCTCTGGATCAAGTCCTGTTTGGTCACAACGGTCATAACAGTTCCATACTTCACATGCACATACGTTTATTCTACCAACCATTCGACTGCTTCACTTCATGAAATTTCGAATTAGAAAACCTGAACAGCTAGTTTTTTGGGTCAAGGTCCAGTGCTTTCTGACAGGGATTTTTATTCGCAAACATTCGATTCCAAACGCTGACCCCTAAGGCGGAAAGCCCACCCGTAGCAACCGCGGCACTACTGGCTACCAAGGCTTCTTTGGGTGCGAATGCCAAACGTGGATTGCTCAGGGTGCCGCCAATTTTGAGGTAATTGTTGGCAATGCTGGCCGCACTCAGACCAAGACCTTTGCTGGCACGGGTCGAGAACTGGAGATCGACAGATTCGTCGTTCAGGTCAACTTTGCCACGGCTGAACAAATTCATCTTTTCAGTTTGAACAACCAGCCCCGGATCAAGCCTGACGATACCATCAACCATGTCGAGAACCAGGGCTGAGCATAGAAAATCAGTGGTGCTACTTTTCTCTTTAAGTGGATTCAGGGCCGACGCGACCTGATTCAGTATGTCGCCTCCAAATCGATCCAATCCCGAACTATTTACCTTACCTGCTGATCCGGATAAACGCATGTGGCCATTCAGAGTTGATAGCAACTCATGTGTACTCATGCCCCTGCCGTTAACATGTGCCGTTCCCGACAATGTCGGCACCAGGTCGGGATCATCATTTTCTGTAAGCCAGAAGACTGGCACCAAATTTTCGACGTCGATCTTGCCACTTACTTCAACGCCTGCAGCCCCTGCCTGGGGGGCAATTTCTCCATTAATCGTGACAGTACCCAGGTCCGAGGCGGCGCTGAATTTATCGATGCGAAAATAGCTGTCCTGCAGATCCAACTCTGCATCGAGGTTGTAGAGGGTCACATTCCTGATCTTTAACCTATCTACCTTGATATCGATATCTGCATTCATTAGCCCCAATGGTTTGTTAAGTAGCGGCCAGTCTGGAATAAGTCTCCCACTGTCATCAGCGCTTTCTTCATCTTCAGCAAATAGGTCGAGCATTGAGAGATCAAGCTCTTCACCGGTCCCCTGAAACGTCAAAGTTGGAGGATCACCGGGTACAACTATCAGGAAACCCTGCAGCGCACTTTCACCCACTGTTATCTCGTAGGGTGACAATTGAATGCCAGATTCATCCTGGGTAAACCGTGTTTTTACTGTAAACGGCTGATCTGGAGGTTCAACGGAACCTCCCTGTCCAAGAGACGAGAGCCTGTTACCGTGGCCTTCAATGAGCAGGCTACCCTCCAGTCTCGTCGGTTCATAGATACCCGTAGCCGACAAGAAAAACTCGCCATCGTCCCCAGTGCGGACTATACCTTTCGTCAATTTCAATTCGTCTCTTGCCAATGAACCTTTTAGTAAAACCTGGTGGGTTGCGGTGGGAAAGGTGTAGTTCGGTACCAGCGCCGACCAGTCAACGAGGTCCCGGGAGGTTAACTCAATCAGGAAGTCTGTCGAATAATCATCCAATCGAATCGGTGCCAATTCAATATGGCCGTCGGATTCGCCCAAAGTAAAATTAACTGCCTTAAAGGTAATAACAGAGGTGGCACTGCCAGCTTCTTCAACAGTTTCACTGGCTTCAGCAACTTCAAAGTCGAGCTTCAGATTTTTTGCCGGCAGAGTGAGATTAAGGCCCGGCAGCTTCGAAATGTCTGCAGCAAGCAGAGTGCCCGTTGCTAGCGTCGATCGATCCGCAAATGGCTGACGAACAATAATCTCAGCGGTAGCGCCCAGATCCTTAAGATCGAGCTTTAGCCCGGTGATTTGTATCACCTTGTCATTCATTGCCAAGTCAGCAGACATCGACCACGCCTGGTCTTTCTTTATCGACCCCATTGAGGGTATCGGCACTCTAAGAATGTTCGCAACATTCGTCAGTAAATCACCATGAAGGTCAAGCCTGGCGTTCGCTGTAAATGGTGACATTTCCAGTTGGCCGGTAAGTAAAAGATCCACATCATTGACAAGGCCACGGAGACTAATCAATTCAATACTATCTTCCCTGAAAACAAAATCCGAGTGTATATCCAGAGGCATCGGACGGTTAAGCCCCGCAGCGGGTCCTTGCCACATTTTCATGAAGTCTCCCTTAACTGATACCTCTGCTATCGCCCCTTCACTATCCAGGTAGTCCATGGAATCTGCTTTGAATATCATTTCCATACCAGGCACTGACATGCGACCAGTGACACGATTATCGAGTTTTTCATTCGGGGAATATTCAACAACCAGATCGATGGGGATGTCTGGAAAACCAAAAACGCCAAACATGCACTGCCATCCGGAAACCTCCGGTATCTGAAAACCCAGTTTGTAACTTCCGGTATCCGGATCCTTGAAATCATCGATTTTACCGTTAAGCGTCATGCTCATTGCATCTGATGAAAATTTCAAAACCGGCAGGTCGACTCGTTCATTAAGTTTCGTCAGTTTCAGATCAAGCTCAAAATGATCAATGGGTAAACAGGGCAGACCCGTAAGGTCGGCGAGAAAACCCATGGAGGCACCGGAAGCATTAAGCGTCAGTTTGATCTGCCTGAATTCTTCAAAATCGGAAAGATGCGCCTCTGAATCTATCTGGAATTGCCCGATAAGACCCTTTGTGATTATTCGGTGACTGCCATCCTGGTGTATTGTATCGACTTTGATCCGCGCGTCTCCCTCCGTAAAAGGTAAATACCCCAACGAAGACAGAAGGTCGTCCATATCAAAAATGACAAGTTCCCATTGGGAGTCCAGCTCAGGTAGCCGCTGCAGCTCCGGTATATAACCACTGCCTTTAAAATCGAGTTTTTGTAGTTCTGCGCTGAAATTAAATTCGACACCTTTGCCTGACAACAGCGCGTCAAAGGTGCCAACACTCCCACTGGCTTGCAACGGTATCTCGTTGACGCTGGCGCTCATTAGAAAATCGAAGTAGTCATCTCCCGCATTAATTTCCTCGATCAATTGCACTTCCACTACCAGCGGTCGGGAAAGTGAGGTATCGGCAAAATTAAGCGTGAGATCAGAAAGTGTTACTGAATCCACAAGCAGTGGTATCCCGGCACCCCCGGCTTCGTTATCTGGCGCCTCTTCATCGGCGTCAGAAGCAACCGCTTCTGCAAATTCCCATGTCGTGCCTCCCGATTCCCGCGCCTCAAGCCCGATGTCCACGCCAGTGATATCGATACCCATCATCAGCGCGCCGAAAAGCAGTTTGTTGCTATCGAATGTAATGCTGAGCACATCAATGCTCACCAGGTCCGGGTACCGGGACCAGTCAGGATTCTCAATGGCTATATTGCTGATTCGCACCTGGCTCTTTTCAGCCAGCGTAATCTGTATTGGACCATCGATAGTGAGTCTGCGTCCTAGCAAACTGGAGAGAGTTTCTTCTGCTGGTGTCGTAACGACTGATGGGAAAACCAAAACCAGTATGACCAGGCTAAAGGCAGTTAACAGTAAACCTGCCAGCGAGCCGACGATTCTCCAGACTATCTTCCCGACACCTTTGCTCAAAGATCCGCCTAAAAGTCCTTTTGGTTATGTCCAGGTCACTTCGATTGCAGCCTGGCTATCAAGACCAGGCTGGCTTTAGAGGGCACCTGAGCTAGCCATACATAAGTCGCGTCAACGATTCGGCAACACATACGGGCTTGTCGGACCCTTCCAGTTCAACGGTGACTTCACGCTTTAGCTGAATGGTATTTGGATTTTTCAACTCCGCACCCACCAGGCGGTGTAGTGCGCGTATTTTTGAGTTGACGGGAACCGGTGCCGGAAAGCGAACTTTATCCAGACCGTAATTGACACCCATATAAACACCCTCAACAGCTTCTGGTTTTTTTGGCGGAATATTGGCACCCAGGTGAACGATCAACGACAAGGTTAGAAATCCATGGGCGATGGTGACTTTATAGGGCGATAATTCAGCAGACTTTTCCGGATCTATGTGAATAAACTGATGATCCAGGGTCGCATCTGCAAACAGGTTGATTCGATCCTGGTCTACTTCAAACCATTCACCCACTCCTTCTTCCTCACCCATTACGGAGTTGAATATTTCTAATGCTGCTTCTGCTTTTGTCGCCATTGTGACTATTCCTTCGTAAAAAAAATCGCTAATTAATCGGGACCGGAGCATACCACAAGTTTTTGTATTTGATTTCCATGCATCTCTAAAATAGGATTCGATCCTCATCAATCAAGCTGAGCCGCAATTCTCAAAAAATGCTCAAGAACCAATACTCAAAAAACCGGGAATAATTATGAACGACGTATACATCGCCAACGGCGCACGCACTCCAATGGGTGGATTTCAAGGCAGTTTGCAGGACCTGACCGGTGTCGAACTGGGTGCGATCGCGATCAAGGAAGCGGTTCGCCGGGCAGGCATCGAACCTGTTAAGGTCGATGAGGTCATTATGGGTTGTGTACTTCCTTCTGGTCTGAAACAGGGCCCTGCACGTCAGGCAGCCATCAATGCCGATATTCCCGTCGAAACAGGCGCCACAACCATTAACAAACTCTGTGGTTCAGGCATGAAAGCCACCATGCTCGCGCACGACCTGATTAAAGCCGGTACCAACGAAATCATGGTCTCCGGGGGTATGGAAAGCATGAGTAATTCACCTTACCTGATGCCCAAAGCCCGAAGCGGATACCGAATGGGCCATATGGAGGTCCAGGACTCGATGTTCGTAGACGGTCTCGAAGATGCGAAAACCGGTCGATTAATGGGTTCCTTCGCCCAGGATATGGCTGACAAGTATCAGATGACGCGGGAAGCCATGGATGCATTTGCCATCCAATCACTAAAACGGGCACAACAAGCCATAGTCGACGGTCATTTAACCGCTGAAACTGTCCCGGTCACCATCAAGACCCGCAAGGGCGAGTTTACCGTGGTGGAAGACGAGCAACCCGGCAAGGCGAACCTGGAGAAGATCCCAACACTGCGCCCTGCTTTTAAGGAAGACGGCAGTGTCACCGCGGCAAATTCCAGCTCAATATCCGATGGGGCTTCGGCCCTGGTGTTGGCCAGCGAGCGTGCAGTAAAAGAAAACAATCTCACCCCCATGGCACGTATTCTTGGTCATACAACCAATTCACGGCACCCTTCAGAATTTACCATTGCACCCGTTGGTGCGATCGAAAAGCTGCTCGCCAAACTCGACTGGACCCGGGATGATGTAGATCTGTTCGAGATCAATGAGGCGTTCGCCATGGTCACCATGGCGGCGATCCAGGATCTGGGTCTCGACCCTGAAAAGGTCAATGTCTATGGTGGTGCCTGTGCCCAGGGCCACCCGATTGGTTCAACCGGATCCAGAATTATTGTGACGCTAATGCACGCACTGAAGACACGGGGAAAACAGCGCGGCATCGCTGCTCTTTGTATTGGCGGCGGAGAGGCAACGGCAATCGCTATCGAATTGGTTTGAAATTTGTCTTGGCGGTGACTTGTGCACCGCAAAAACGTACAATTACGGCAATGGATTAAGCTACTTCTTGCCAGGTGTCGCATGGAACGCCGAACACTTAACCAGAAGTTGCCTGTAATATTGGCCTTTTCGATCTTCAGGAGATATTTTTTTGTCACGTCTTCCCGTTATTGTCGGCTTTGGTGGTATTAACCCGGCCGGAAGAAGTTCGGCTCACCACGGTTACCGGCGTTTAGTGATCGATCAGTTGAGCGACCAGTTAGCAGATACGACTTACCAGTCCCTGGCGTCATTGATGAACCTCGACGATGCATCAGACCCACAGTACATTCGCGACCACACCCTGGTTCGAAAAATTGAAAAAAACCTGTTTGACCCTTCTGCAATACGTATTAACAAATTGGCACAACTCAGCCCGGTCGCAACAGACACCATGTCCTTTGTCCTCAAACGCAACCAGCTGCCTTCGGTGATTCCACCGGACTGGACCGTGAAGGATGCCGAGGAAGGTAAGGTCTTTGTAACCTGCAGTGACAATATGGAAATCCTGTTTCCGGACCAGCGGGTGTC
Source organism: Pseudomonadales bacterium (assembly GCA_029941905.1). GTDB lineage: Bacteria > Pseudomonadota > Gammaproteobacteria > Pseudomonadales > Azotimanducaceae > JAHRVQ01. Next base: position 33,709 of record JAPYTQ010000030.1, read on the forward strand.
ACGGGTTCAATCCGGTGGACAATTGCCGACTGGTTTTGATCCAGGAACTCTCTACCAGTCCAGAAACCATCCCCGTGGATTACAACTGACCATCTATGCCGCTTCTGATGCACTGAATTCGCTGGGTATCGAATGGGACGAGGTGCGTCGCCGGGTTCCAGCTGACCAGATTTCTGTCTACGCCAGCAGCGCGATGGGCCAGTTAGATACCAACGGCGCTGGTGGGATGTTACAGGCTGCTCTAATGGGTAAACGGGTAACGTCGAAAAACTGTCCATTAAGTCTCGCCGAGATGACGGCTGATTTCGTCAACGCCTACATTTTAGGTAGTGTCGGTACAACCGGTGCCAATATCGGTGCATGCGCCACATTCCTGTACAACCTGCGGCAGGGGATTCGCGATATTCAATCAGGAAAATTTCGCGCCGTTTTGGTGGGTGCCAGTGAAGCACCCATCACACCGGAAGTTATCGAAGGTTATCGTACGATGGGCGCGCTTGCTGAAGATGACGCGCTCAATAAGATTGATGGGATCGAAGGTCCTGCCGACAATAAACGGGCCTGTCGACCCTTTGCAGAAAACTGCGGCTTCACATTGTCTGAAGCTTCCCAATTTCTCATTCTGTTCGATGACGAACTCGCCATGGAAATGGCCGCCAACATTTACGGTGCAGTAGCTGATGTGTTTATTAATGCAGATGGTTTTAAGAAGTCCATCTCGGGCCCGGGTATAGGAAACTACGTCACCATGGGTAAGTCCATGGGGGTGGCTCGATCCATTCTTGGTAAAGAATCACTCAGGCATCGAACCTATGTTCATGCGCATGGTACTGGCACACCACAAAACAGGGTGACCGAGTCACATATTATCAACGAAATGGCGAAGACCTTCGGGATCAGAAACTGGCCGGTGGCAGCGATTAAGTCCTACCTCGGTCATTCCCTGGCGACCGCATCCGGTGACCAGATTGTAGCCTCGTTAGGTGTCTGGGAACATGGCCTGATACCCGGCATCAAAACAGTCGATAAGCTAGCGGACGATGTCCACAACAGCAATCTGGATATTTTACTGGATCACAAGGAAATAGACCCTACAGAAATCGACGCCACTTTTATCAATACCAAGGGCTTTGGTGGCAACAACGCCACGGCAACAATTCTGTCGCCGACAGTTGTCAAGAAAATGCTTTCGAAAAAATATGGCAGCAGTGCGCTGAAAAAACGAGATGCCGCGAACGAGCAGGTGCTGGAAAACACCAGGGCTTACGATGTAAAAACTATTGAGGGAAGCTCGCTGATATACAATTTTGGTGTTGGCGTCGTTGAAGGTGAAAGCCTGACCCTCACTGATGAGACAATTTCTATTCCCGGGCATGAAAAGACTATAGACCTTTGCGTTGAAAATCCTTACGAGGATATGTCATAGCAGTTTAATTGCGCCAACAGGATTCGAATATCAAGATAGAGGCAACAGGATCTACCCTCAACGTCGAAGTCAGCGGACCTGACAGCACACCGGCAGTACTACTTTGGAATGGCGCAGGCTGCACACTCCATATGTGGGATGTTGTCGTGTCTAAACTGGCCGATCGTTTCAGATTGGTCCGGTTTGATGTGCGAGGCACCGGTGAAAGCACCCCCGCAGAAGACCCTGAGAGCCAATATACGTTTGAACAGTATGCGACAGACGCGAACCTGATTCTCGATACCCTGAAAGTTTCAAAATGTCATGTATGGTCAATGGCCTGGGGATCCCGGGCTGCCCTGGCTTATTGTTCCCTCAATCCGGCAAGGGTTATCTCGGCTGCGCTTTTTGACGCGAGCATTGGTGCCGCTGATCCTGAGGCGCAGAAAAGTGGTGCGAAACAGGCCGTGGCGCTGCAGATTGAATCTGGTGTAAGTCGATTCCAAAGACCAGAGGGCTGGAATGTGCATCAGGTTCCTGATGCCGTACCTGCAGCATTGGCTGCTGCCGCAAAGTTTGACCTGCGTGAGGCTGTAGCCAGGTTAACGATGCCTGTACTTGTTGCAACGGGGGATCATGACCCTAATTTGGCATCAAGTCGGGAGTTGGAGGAGCTGGCAACGGACGCGCGATTGAAAATTTTCAAAAACGTAGGTCATGGTTCAGTTTTGCAAAGACCGGATCTTGCTGCGGATGCTTTTGTTGAATTCCAGGCGTCGATCTGAGAATCTTCGGCTTGATCTGATGGGGTTAAACGTTAAACCTGGCAAAACAAGTTTCGCTTTCAGTTACGTAGCAGACAGCAGTACGCCAGTTCATCCCTTCAATCCGGCTGTTTGGCTGGAATATGGGACTTGAACCAATCCAAATTGGATTCCATCAAATGTAGTATCTGTCGTGGTTCTGTAGGCCCGTGAGGTGCACGTGGGTAGATCACCATCCTGGTTTCGATACCACGAAATTTCAGAGCTCGGTAAAGCGCGGTTCCCTGACCGAGTGGGACCCTTGCGTCAGCCTGGCCGTGCTGAATAAGTGATGGTGTTGCAGCGTTCTTTATGTGAAATAGTGGCGAGTGGTCCCTGTAAACCTTCTCCCTATTCCAGAATTCTCCATCGAAATAGTCAGGCAGAAATCCAGTAATGTCAGCAGTGCCATTGAAGTCGATCAGATTCGTGACTGGCGCACCGATGGAAGCCGCTTTGAAACGATTGGTATGTGTCACTACCCAGGAGGTCATGAAACCACCATAACTCCATCCCATCACGCCAAGCTTATCCGGATCAGCGACCCCAATTTCAATAACATGGCCAACGCCAATCATCAGATCCCGGAAATCGCCACCCCCCCAGTCGTTCTTGTTGGCATGGTGACCAGAACTTTTCATGAGGCAGGGATTCCCATTGTCGTTGGCACGGATTCCGGATCATGGCCTCATTTTCTGAATTTGCTCCATGGGCCGACTACGGTACGTGAGATGGAACTTTTAGTTGAACCCGGAATGGAACCAGCCGAGGTCATTGCGTCGGCTACAATTATTCCTGCCACGATGATGGGAATTGAGCATGAAGTTGGCAGCATAGAAATTGGGAAACGTGCAAATTTGCTGATTCTGGAGGATGACCCACTACAAGATATTAGTTCACTAAAATCCTTATTGTGGGTTGTGAAGGATGGCAAAGCTTGGCATCCTAATGATTGGTTATATACTCCGCCAACAAACTAGAGATCTTTGACCAATAGCATTTATCCTGCTCATTTGTAGTTTGATCGTGGCAAGGAGCTAAGGTAGTGGGGAATACGAATAACATTTTACCAACCTACTGATCAGTGATGATCGAATATCCGCGATGAACAGTGAATGACCCAGTACTGTAACTTCCGCAATGGGTACATAAGCGCCTGTTCAACTCAGGGAGCCGTAATCGATTTGATGATGGCTTCCTTTAGATTGATTGATACCAGAAAGGAATCGACGTTAACTTTTTCATTAGTGCCATGAATTCCATTCGCATTTTCTAACTCAACAAAAAACCCGGCACAAGGGGATGAGAGTTCATCACGATGCCGCCTTCACCCAACATAAATTCAAAGCTAAGGCCCTTGCGCTTGAAATGTTCAACGATTTTCACCGCGCCCTCATAGCCCATGACTTGTTATCAACCGCACCCCTGCCAAGCACAAAGCCATCTTTCACTTCACCTGAATAGGGTTCGAAATCCCAATCATCTTCCGTTCCTGGCTCAACGGGCACCACATCGTAGTGCGCATCGATCAAAACGGGCCGCAGTGAGTCATCTGACCCGGCCCATTTGAAGATCAAACTGTAGTCATTGATCACGGTGACTTCTAATTCACTAAACACGCGCGGATAGGTTTTGCGAAGAAATTCGAGAAATTGATCGAAAGCTTCAACATCAAATTTCCTCGGGTCCTCGTGACTCACCGTCTTGATTTGAATCGCTTGTGAAAGGTGTTGCACCTCTATGGGTGACTCATCGGAAAAACACAATGAAGTCGTTAGCAGACAAACAAGAAATACAGCTTTCCTCACCCGGCTTCAGCCTGGATTTTCACAGGCGGCGTATTGTCAACGGAATACAATAAATCTTCGTCGGGCGCGGCTAGCATTGCACCGTACACGGCCTCGGGATATCGCATGTGCGGTCCTGGCGCATCGACACCCGGCTGGGATACACCACCCGATTCATCTTCATACTCCTGGGGTTTACGAAACCTCGCCAGCTCTCCCTCGGTAATACCTAACAGATCGACTACTTCAGGGTCTACCCATAGCTGGTTGTCTATAGGTTCATTCGAATAAGACAATTCCAGTGTGATGTTTTCAAGGCCGGCAAAATAAATTGACCGACATAGCCCATGCTCAATGGGTCCCAGCACGGGTACGCCTTTTGACCGCAACCTATCCCGCATTGCCATCAGTTCTGCATCATTACTGACTTTAAAGGCAAGGTGTTGCATAGTGCCGGGCGCACAATTTGCGCCTGCATTACCTGCATGTGAAACGCCCAGTGCGGGCTCGATTTTGGCAATGTCAGGGTTGTGAACAAAGGCGATAGAGCTTTCATCATTCAAACGTAGAAATGCATGAAAGGTGTTCTCCACGCCATGCATCCAGTACAGCGCCTGAAGTTCCATACCCAATTTCTCTGTGAAATATTCAATTTGGGCCTTCATGTCGCCGGTACAGATTGCAAGGTGGTGCAGACCTTCTACTTTATTCATCACACGTCTCCTTTATTAGTAACACCTACTCTATCACCGTGCCAGAAACCAGAACAACACCATTTTTCAACCAGATCCAACTTACATCATGATTAACTGAAAGCCTTTTCTGGGCAGATTCTTCCGCTTGTAGATCAATCCGGGTCTTTACACAGCCCTGTTGAATTCATATTTTATACAGTTGACTCAAAATTAATCACGTTATCTGACATTTAACACAGCGGTAATGGCACATCCGCAGTGATCACCGGAGTAATCATGTCAAGTAAAAGCATAGAACAGAGACATTCAGAAACAGCACTATTTGCCACCATCTGCAGGGCAGTCGCTGCACTGGATGCAAAGAGCGAGACAAAAGACTTTCTAGCGATTAACTTCTTACCTGCCAAGGTCAGATTCTTCATCAAGTTTGACTGGGTCCGAAAAAATTTCAAAGCAAAGAATCAGAAAATGACACCGGGAGCATATGAATACCTAATTGCCAGAACCGCATATTTTGACGAGAGGTTCAAAGCGGGCTTGAAAAATGTCCCTCAGATCGTCTTGTTGGGTTCAGGTTATGACACCAGAACTTATCGTTTCGCCAATCTGAACAATTCTACAAAGATCTATGAACTGGATGCGCCAACAACGCAAGAAAGAAAACTAAAACACCTCCACAAGGCCAAGATCGATGTTCCTGACAACGTCACTATGATTCCGATCAATTTCAACAAGGGCTCGATTGTAGAAGCACTAAAAAACCAGGGTTATAACGACGCTACGAGTACACTTATTCTCTGGGAAGGAGTTTCAATGTATCTTGAGCCGAAAGCGGTTGAAGCGATACTGGACTTTGTTTCCGGCAGCGACAAAAACACGATCGTATTTGATTACATCACTACAGTCACTGAGGACAACATTGACAGCCTTTACGGTGTTAAAGATTTTATGGAAACCTGGATCAAGCACCGTGAGGGTGAACCGTTCAGATTTTCCGTCGAGGAGCAAACAATAGAACGTTTGTTAAACCAGCACGGATTGAAACTGATCGACAGCATGGATAGCATTGATATGCACAATGCCTATCTGTCAAAAGAACATGACCAGATCACGGGGTTTTTTAGATTCGCCGTTGCAGCGACACCTCCTGCATCAAAAAGCTAAAACGCCAGTAAAGGATACAGACTGTGTGAAAAAAGCGGCGACCAGGAGACCCCGGCACTAGACATTCACAATCAGCTCTTCCAATCCCCTAACGAAGTGGTTGGGTTCCCACTTCGGTATTGCAGACTTCACGGAAAGATTTGGATATTGTTCGAGCAACGTTTCTATTGCCAGACGTGCTTCGAGGCGAGCGAGTTCGGCGCCAAGGCAAAGATGGATACCATGGCCAAATAAGACGTGACTGATCTTCTTCCGTGTTATGTCAAACTCATCTGGCCGATCGTTTGCACCAGGGTCACGATTAGCAGCGGCATAACAGATAGTCACTGTTTGATGTTTCTTTATACTCGTGCCGTAAAATTTCATATCTTCCATCGCAATCCGTATCAAAAATTGCACCGGTGACTCAAAACGCAGGCTTTCCTCCACCGCATTGGCTATGAATTGAGGTTCTTCCCCGAATTCCGAAGGTAAGTTTCTGCCAGCAACCTGAAATTCTCACGCTCTGCATCCTCAACACCGTACCGCATCACAGGTTGATGACTATTGTCGCCAGCTTCGCAATACCAACCGCTGTCTCTCGACCCCCGATGCCAATAGACTCCACAAAACCAGATACTTGAGCTGCAGCCACCAGGCTGATGGAGGTTCAACGATTCACATTGAACTACCCAGGGAGCAGGCGGACCTGATAATGAAAGCCATTGAGATTGCAGGGATTGAGCTAGATAACAATGAGGATCATGCCCAGTTGAAAGATGATTCGTATTTCGCGAAACAGGCGGATGCATTGATGGCCATTGTTCAAAGTTATCTTGGTGGTGGCAGTGATAATGTCACCAGTACCGCAGATCACTATCAGGTGGTGGTTCATGTTGATGAGGCAGCATTGAGTGACGAAGCCGGAAAGAGTGACTTGCCAGTGGAGTCAGCACGAAGAATTGTTTGTGATAGCAGTGTGATCGCGGTAACAGAAGATGCCAACGGCGAACCGTTAAATGTCGGACGAAAGCACAGAGTCGTATCACCACCCTTGAAACGGGCTTTGTTATCAAGGGATCGTTGTTGCCGGTTCCCGGGATGTACTCATGACAAATGGCTGCACGCGCACCATGTGAAGCACTGGGTCGATGGTGGTGAAACCAGCCTGGCAAATACGATGTTAATATGCAGCAAGCATCATCGTTTACTGCATGAAGGTGAGTTTACGATTCACAAGGACTTCGAGGACAAGTGGTACTTCCGCAACAACACTGGGAAGATCATTCCTGAGGCACCTGCGGTCAAGGCGATTGATTATGACGATGACGAAATTGACTTTGAAACAGCACTAGCAATTTTACTGAAACAGAAAAATCCGCCACGTGGCGGAACTGAATCAGACACACCACTGCAACCTACGGGTGATCACACCGCGCCTTAATCGGACTGTTGTATCATCTAACCCGGAATCCTTACCGGTAATTCGCGAATCCCGTGAATAAAGTGTGAACGCAGGTAGACCGGATCGCCGACGACTTCGATTTTGGGAAATCGTTTTACGATTTCTTCCCAGAGTACGGTGAGTTGCATCTCTCCCAGGCGATTGCCGACGCAGCGGTGAATGCCGTAGCCAAATGACAGGTGCTTTCTGGGGTTTTCACGGTCGATAATAAACTGGTTGGCATTTTCTATTTCTGTCTCGTCCCGGTTACCGGAGATATACCACATGACAACCTTATCACCGGCTTTGATCAGCTTGCCGCTCAATTCAACATCCTGCATCGCAGTTCTGCACATATGAGCCACCGGGGACTGCCAGCGAATAATCTCCGGCACCATTTTGGGGATGAGTTCCGGCGACTGCATCAGTTTTGCATACTGCTCAGGGTGTTGATGTAGTGCAAGAACGCCCCCGGTAATTGAGTTACGTGTTGTGTCGTTGCCACCCACAATCAACAGCAGCATGTTGCCAAGGAATTCATTGGGGGTCATATCCTTGGTTGATTCACCATGCACCAGGCTGGAAATCAGGTCGTCACCGACTTCTGTTCTCGCCGCTCTTTCCTTCCAGACTGCATCAAAGTACTCGAAACATTTCCATAACTCCTGGAAACCTTCTGCCGGGGTTTCAAAGAAATCAGGATTGCTAAGGTTCTCCACCGTGTCTGACCAATGAATCAGTTTATGACGGTCTTCCTGGGGCACATCAAAAATCGTAGCCAGCATCTGTCCGGTTAACTCAACTGAAACTTCCCGTACCCAATTGAACTCCTTATTTCTTGGCAGATTGTCAAGAATCGTTCCCGCCCGCTCCTGGATCAGTGACTTCAGTTCCTGAATACGCTTTGGCGTGAAAGATGGAGTGACAACCATTCGCTGTTCATCATGTTTTGGTGGATCCTGCATAATAAACATGGGTAAATAAAAGGGAGAATCTGACGACGGCGCCTCGGTGGGGCGGCCACCCATTCGAATACCACCGTTATCAATGTCCGACGAGAAAATCTCGTGGTGAGTATCGATGTACATGATGTCCCTGTAGCTGGTAGCGGACCAGTAGGGACCAAACATACTTTCACTGGTGTAGTGCAGCGGGTCTTCTTTTCGAAGTCGCTCAAAATAGGGCCAGAACCGGTCGCTCTCGAACAATGAGGGATGTGACGGGTCCAGCTTTTCGAGAGGTATGGAATAGGGATCAACATCCACGTCGATCGCCCACTTTGCCTGGGCTTCCTTATTACTCAGCCTTATCTCTTCCTCTTGATTGTCAATTTCAGTCATATCTGACTCCTGCTACTGCTATTCAGTTTCTGTACTGTTTAACTTCGGTACTTGTTTAGGTCTATGGTTCTACACATGTTAGAACAGTAGATCACGCATGACTATATCAGGAGCGAACCAGAACTAACCAGAACTGAACCTGCCCCAGTGCATCCTCCACCCAGGTTGACTTCACATCGGCTTTACATAACAGTGTTGGATTTCAAAACAGGTGGGAATAAGCCGGGGAAATATGATGAGTCACTACCTTGTAGCCCAGATAGATATCGTTGATCGTGACGAATACAGCAAGTACGAAGCCGGGTTCCTCGATATTTTTTCAAAATACGAAGGGAAAATGCTGGCTGTGGATGAGCAACCGAACCTCCTTGAAGGCAATTGGCCTTTCACTCGAACGGTGCTGGTGGAGTTTCCCAGCAGTGAAGCAGCATTGGACTGGTATCAGTCAGACGAGTATCAAAACCTGGCAAAACACCGATTCGCCAGCAGTAGTGCAAATATCGTCATGTTGAAGAGTCTGGATTTGCCCCTTTGAGAGAAGTGCTTTGAACAACCATATGGGCCCAGTGCAATTCCTTTTTCGTCGGGCTGTACTGCTAGTACTGATCCTGGCATCCCTCATTCCAGTAGCCAGCCAGGGGCAGGAACCTATCGTGATTGTGCTGTCCTGGGATGGGATGCGCCATGACTATCCTGACTTCGGCGATTTCCCGGGACTGAAAAGGGTCGAAGAAGAAGGCATACGGGCACAGTCACTGATTCCGGTCTACCCATCGAGCACATTCCCGGGACACGTATCACTTGCAACCGGAGCGGCCCCGGGTGTTCACGGTATTCTGGATAACAGTTTCTATGATCGCAAAAAGGGCAGCTACTCCTACGACAGTGATGCAAACTGGATCGACGCTGAACCAGTGTGGATCGCCGCAGAGCGACAGGGCGTGAAGGCAGCCACCTTCTTCTGGGTCGGCTCGGAAACCGACTGGCACCAACAGGGTACAAGCTATCGTATAGCCCCATTTAACGCATCTACACCCGAGAATGAAAAGGTCGACCAGATCATTCAGTGGCTTGACCTTGTGGAAGCGAAACGCCCACGACTTATCATGTCCTATTGGAGCGGCACAGACGGCACCGCCCATCGTAAAGGTCCGAATCATCCTGATATCGTTCGAGTGATAAAAGAACAGGATAAACAACTGCAACGTTTGCTCGCCGCAGTTGATCAACGCGAACTCTGGCCGCGCACCACACTGATGATTGTCAGTGACCATGGTATGACAGCCGTGTCGCATTCAGTTGAAGTAGAAACTGCTTTGGAAAACGCTGGGTTCGATGTTCGGATCGTTGGGGGAGATTCTGTTCAGCATCTGTTTCTTGCTGATATGAAAGACCAGGACCAGGTACTTGAAATATTAAAAAAGAAGAAACAGATTAAAGTCTACAGGCAATCAGAACTGCCAGAATCATTCCAATTCGTGCATCCAGACCGGATTGGTGACGTTATCGTGACGACCAATCCACCATATTCATTACGCCGATCAAACTCACTGTTAAAAAGCACACAGGATCTGATTGCGAACCTGATGGACTGGAACGTGGGCTTACATGGCTACTCACCCACGCATCCAGATATGGCGGGAATTTTTCTCGCAATGGGTAACGGGGTTAACAAAAGTAAGCTGGGACCTGTACACCAATTGAATGTCGCGCCAACAATCACTTCATTGCTGGGGATCGAAGCTCCTCTGGATGCAAAAGCGCCACCCATCTCGCTGACTGATTAGAAACCGAATTAATGATCATGCCCGTGAGGGCGGGCATCAAACTCCCGGGTTCGATGCTGGATTTCCTGTTCTGAACAAAGCGCCTTCTGGGCGACGATATCGGTCAATGCCGCTAGAAAATGATCAAAATACTGATACTCTTCTGTTTCCGTTGATGACTCATCCGTTTCCGTTGACTCACCCTGCCCGATTCTATGAATCAAACAGGCCCGAAACTCATCCCAGTCAAATTCACCCTGTTCGCACAACACGCGGGCCATGCCAAACGCCCGGCTCTGCCAGGGTGCTTCAAATATCACTTCACCGTTTGCCATCGGGGGTGCGGCTTTACCTGCAAGAGGCATTTCTTCCGGATCGGTACTAACCATCGAGATGCGCCACGCCGATCATCGAGTCCCGGGTTACAAGTGCAGCCAAAGCCTCCTGATCCATGTGGTCAGTATTCGGCGGCTGCATTGGCAACACCATATAACGAACTTCAGCGCTGGAGTCCCACACCCTGATTTCAATTTCTTCGTCCAGCGCCAGGCCCATTTCCGCCAACAGTTTCCTGGGTTCGCGTACAATTCTTGACCGGTACGCCGGGTCCTTGTACCACCTGGGTGGTAATCCCAAAACGGCCCACGGATAACAGGAACAAAGTGTGCATACGACAGCATTGTGAACTGTCGGGGTATTTTCCACGACCACCAGTTTCTGCACCTCGCCACCTTCCAGATCGTAATCCGCAATGGCTGCAGTACCGTCAGCTAATAATCTCTTTTTGAAGTCACTCTCTTTCCATGCCCGGGCAACGATTCGTGCACCATTTAGCGGACCCACTCTTTCACTGTATCTGGCGATGACCTCGTCGACATCCTCGGGCTTCAGCAACCCCTTTTCCATCAGTATTGCTTCCAACGCCTCTGCCCTGATCGCCTGGGGTTCTTGTTTGTGATCATGATCGTCACTCACATCGATTCCTCCATTATGTAGGGTTCGAACAAATCCAGATTGATTTTCACGTTCTCCGCCTCGTCTCCCCAAAGTTCATTACCGGTAAACTGTACTGTGTACAAATGCTGTGGATCTTCGCCCTGGCCATGTGCGTTGGTATCAGGATAGACCCAACCCTGATGCCAGGTAACTACAGTTCCAACTTTATCGCGTGCATAGGCAGGCAATCGGGTATGACCAGGTTTGCCCACCGCACTTGTTCGTACCCGTTGCCCGGTATGAAACAGCGGGTTCGAGACATCACGCTGCGAGCCATCATACGCCGGAATTTCCCCTAACGGGTCAGGGTCGGGTCGGGGGCGAGCGGCAACCAGGTCTGTGCTGTCACCCCCTAATTGCTGAACTTTACGGTTGATCTCATCCTGGGTCACAATGCCTGCTTCAACCAGACCCGTCTCAATACCCCCCAACCAGCGGCCATAGTAACCATGGGTCAAGTAAGCTTCCGGATCTATGCGTTCAATCAAATGCCTGAAACGGTCGGTGCTGTACCAGGCGCCTGCAATGGACGCGCCACGCAGAAAGGAAAAAACCTTCGCCTCCCAGAGATTGTGAAAAACAGGTTCATTCGTTTCCCTGACTACAGGCCCGTAGCCGGGTTTACCACCCAGATCGTGAATACCATCCATCTAAGTCAAATCCCCCTGATCGCGTGCAGGGATTCTACTATTTATTGAATAGATTATCCCAGACCGGTGACAACCTATCTGTGAAGGCTCACTAACTTGCAGAAGGCAACCGAAACAACGCCGCCTGCTTCGCAACCATATCAACATCAGTGATTGGTACACTGCATCGCGACGGATTACAGATATATAGAGCAGCCTGATCCCTTTGCGGATACCTTCCCGGCTTTTCAAAGTGGAGAATTTTACGGGGGTGCCAGATATCGCTGGAAGCATCGAACAGCATTTTAGCATCAGCATCATCCGGGGAGCCCACAACGGAGAATTCGACGTACTTCACTGTGACCTTTTCCAGCGCGATGGCCAGCTCCCCAGTGATCTTACCTTCGCGACGGATCATGGCAGGTTCACTGACCGCCTGTAGCGTTCGCTCCGCGACTGACTCAAACCTTTCTTCCTTGGTGTAAACATGCAATTCATAAAGAAAGTGAGCCGCCCTGCCATTTTGTTCCAGTGGTTTTCTCGCGGCAATGGGCAGTCCTTCGTCCCGGGTGCCGAAGAAGCCACCATATTGCTTGTCTTCAAGTAACCGCAACATGGCGTCGGCAGCAACAATGGCATGGTTCAACCATTTCACGTCCGCCGTCGCACGGTACAACGCAAGAAATGCCGAACCTGACCAGGCCTGGGTACTCAGATAAGGTCTCACTTCAACCAGATTAGGCCTGAGTCGATCATCCTGTGTCACTTGCTTGCTGATGGTGTTCTGGAATAGGTAGCCTTCGGCACCTAATCGCGTATTGACGAGATTGTTGGCGGATTTCAACGCCAGGTCCAGATACCTCTGCTCAGCAAAAGCTTCATAAGCGCGAACCATCGCTTCAATCATCTTCGCATTTTGGTCTGTGTAGACAACGTGGTCGATTGGGGGAATTCCGTATCGGGCTCTCTCATCATGGGAGTTGAGAGACCAATAGGCACGTGCAGTCATACCCTGGGTCAATCCTGGCGGATCTATTTTCTGATTGGAATAAAAGCCGCCTTCAGGTGACAGGAACCAATCTTCGAAAAAGGTCATCATCTTGCCCATTGCGCGGCGATACTTTTCGTCACCGGTTATCTCATAGCCATCGGCAAAGGCATTAACAGCGTTTGCCTGAGATGCGATTCTCTTCTCGGGGATGACACCGGCCGGGGATTTATCTCCCGGTTTCTTCGGATAAACCACCCTAACATACACGCCACCCCACACCGGGTCGATGCCATCGACAAACCGATCCGCCGTTTTTATTGCCAGGGATGTCAATTCCTGGTTGTCGAACATATGGGCCCGTAAAAATAGATGTTTTAGTCGCGCGCCCGCGCCTTCTGTACCCAGCCCTCGTCTTTGCCAACCACCCCAGGTTTCGTTTAACTGCGAATCTATTTGACCTCTTACCTGACTCCTGACCAGGGTGAGTTCTGTTTCCGCCGGTGCACCGGGAGCCGCATAAGGTGATTCGCTGTCTTTGCCAAGTCTGCCTTCAAGTTGCCTGGTTGTCAGATCATCCAGCAGGGGAGTAAAGTTATCCGGATTCCGGTTACCGGCAATTGCCAGTATCTGCTCCGCCTGGGGGGTAAGAAACGCTGTCGCAGGCCAGGCCCAGTCAGAATATCTCTCACCAATATCAGGCCGTGCCTCAGAGTCCACCGCAATTGGAATAAAAGATTCGTTGATTCGGCGAATCACGGCTTCATCCTGGTAAGTGATATGCTCCATTCGACCACAGGCAGCACAACCTTCCATGCCCACATTCACCAGAATAAGCTTGTTTTGTTTCGCGGCGGCATCGAAGGCTTCGAGCCCCCAGTCATACCAGTGAATTTCTTCTGCCGCCCTGGCAGAGCCGGCCAGGTTGAAAAACAGGAGCACCAGCACAAGAAATCGTAATTGCATTTTGACCACCAGATTAACCAGGACAGTTAATCTGACCGGTAAAAGAAGCGGAAGTTTACATCAGCCTGGAGGCTCGGGGTATTTCGAATAACAATTTCGAGTGACAATGGGTATGAAGATTGCGCTTGAAAACAGGAATCATCAAAGGAAAATCAGGCTTTATCAGCTTTAAAGTCCTGTTTTTTTACCTGCTTGCCACCATCGTAGCTTTCCAGGCGGACATCAAACTGCCACAGGCGGTTCAGGTGCTTCATGACCTCATTGGACTCATCGTGTAGTCTGATGCTGTCTTGCAGGGTGTGTCGAAGCGTCAGGGACCGGTCGCCTTTCAGATCGACGTGCTGAATCTGGATGTTGGGTTCCCTGGCACTGAGATTGTACTGCTTCGATAACAGGCCCCGCAGGGCGATGTAACCACCTTCATCATGAATCGCTGATATCTCAAGTTCGGACTGGTGCTCATCATCCAGGACATTAAACAGCCTTAAATCACGCATCACTTTTGGCGACAGGAACTGCTGGATAAAACTTTCATCCTTGAAGTTAGCCATGGCAAACTTTATCGTCTTCAGCCAGTCAGACCCTGCAAAATCCGGGAAAAATGTCCTGTCTTCATCAGTTGGCGCCTCGCAGATGCGCCGTATGTCCTGCATCATTGCAAAGCCAAGTGTGTAGACATTGACACCGTTATAGTGGGGGCTGTCGAAATCGGGCTGGTAGATTACTGACGTGTGTGTCTGCAGAAACTCCATCATAAACCCGTCTGATACGCGACCCTGGTTGTACAGGCTATTACTCAATGTATAGTGCCAGAAGGTTGCCCATCCTTCGTTCATGACCTGGGTCTGTTTTTGGGGGTAGAAATACTGGGAAACTTTTCTAACGATCCGCACGATTTCCCTTTCCCAGGGCTCCAGCGTCGGTGCGTGTTTTTCAATAAAGTAAAGCAGATTTTCTTCCGGTTCAGCGGGGAAACATGCCTCGCTTTCCTCAAGTTTTTTTCCAGCCCCTGGGATCGTCCGCCATAAATCATTTACCTGCTGCTGCCGATGCACCTCTCTTTGTTCCTGGGCAATTCTCTCCTCTTCGACAGAGATGGGATAGGGGCGTTTGTAACGATCGACACCATAGTTCATCAGTGCATGACACGAGTCGAGTAATTTTTCCACCGTCTCGACACCATACCGTTCTTCGCATTTTTGAACATAGTTCTTGGCGAACAACAGATAGTCAATGATGGAGTCCGCGTCAGTCCAGGTTTGAAAAAGATAGTTGCCCTTGAAAAATGAATTGTGGCCATAACAGGCGTGTGCAATGACCAGCGCCTGCATCGTCATGGTGTTCTCTTCCATCAAATATGAAATACACGGATTGGAATTAATCACGATTTCATAAGCCAGTCCCATCGCCCCGCGCTTGTAGTTCTGTTCCACACTGAGAAACTGCTTGCCGTAAGACCAGTGGCTATAGCCTAAAGGCATGCCCACCGACGCATAGGCATCCATCATCTGTTCAGAACGAATCACTTCGATCTGGTTGGGGTAGGTGTCAAGACCATAGCTGTCAGCGATTTCACCAATGACCTGCTCATATTCTTCGATCAACTCGAATGTCCACTCACTGGAATCAGAAATATAGTTCTTCTTAACGCTCATGAGTTGACCCGCCGCTTGAACAGATCCTTAAAAACCTGGTAGATGTCGTTCGGTTCAATGATTTGCCTTAGTGCGAAACTTTCAGCGTAATCAGCTGCAATGGTTTCGTACTCTCGCCACAGGGCCTGATGTTCACCCTTGGTGATTTCTACGTAGGAGAAATGGTTCACCACCGAAAGCAAGTTCTCGCGAATAATCTTGCTGCAAACAGGCGAGTCGTCTTTCCAGTTGTCACCATCAGATGCCTGCGCAACATAGATATTCCAGTTTGTGGGCGAGTAGCGATCTTTTATGGTTTCATCCACCAGCTTGAGCGCACTGGAAACAATGGTGCCACCGGTTTCCCTGGAGTAGAAGAATTCCTCTTCATCAACTTCACGAGCACTGGTGTGATGCCGGATAAAAACCACATCTGTCTTTTCGTAGTTCCTCTGCAGGAACAGATACAGCAGGATAAAGAAA
Organism: Pseudomonadales bacterium; assembly: GCA_029941905.1. Lineage (GTDB taxonomy): Bacteria > Pseudomonadota > Gammaproteobacteria > Pseudomonadales > Azotimanducaceae > JAHRVQ01. The sequence continues at coordinate 49,788 of JAPYTQ010000030.1, forward strand.
CGTTTTGCCATATCCTTTCTCGACTGATCCATCGAGCCGCTCACATCCATAATGCAAAACATCACGGCCTTGTTGGAAGGCAGCGGCTGTTTTAACTGCAGGTTGTATTTAAGGTCAAAGTCATCGAGGAACGGAATTTTATTAATGCGAATCTTTAGTTTGTCTCTTTCTTTCAGCAGTGCCTGGTGTTCGTCAGCGTCTGCGACCACTTCGAGGAGTTTGGCTTCCACCTCTTTGAGCCGCCGCCGGGCTTTACCCGTGAGCGCCATACGGCGAGCCTGTGCGGACCGCATGGTACGTACGATATTAAGACGTGAGGGAATTCCTTCTTCGGCGACTCCCGCCTGTACGCGTTTGTAGGAATCATTGTCCAGCAGGTTCTTTCGCACCAGTAGTGGCAATTCAAGATCTTCGAACATGGCATTGAGGAATTCACTCTGGGAGATCTGAAACACGAACTCGTCTTCACCCTCTCCGGAATCACTGGCATCACCACCCCCACCGCCTCCCGAACCCTGTGGCGGTCGTTTGACCCTGTCACCGGCGTTGAATTCCTTGTTGCCAGGGTAGATGGTATTGCGCGTACCGCCTTTTCCATGGCGAAAAGTCGGCTCGTTGATATCGTCTTTGGGGATGCTAATCTCTTCGCCACGTTCCAGGTCAGTAATACTTCGGTTGCCCACGGCGGCGTCAACAGCCTTTTTGATTTGCTTGCGGTACCGCCGCAGAAACCGTTGGCGGTTTACCGTACTCTTGTTTTTCGCGTTTAAACGCCGATCAATTAGGTAACTCATGATGATCGATATCTCCCTACCGCACTATTTGCAATGCAATTTGTTTATTGCGATTTACGCACCCGCAAATACCACTCAGACAGCAATCTAACCTGTTTCTCTGTGTATCCTCGCTGAACCATTCGACACACAAACTCTGTATGTTTCGTCTGATCATCCTGTGATGCTTTCGCGTTGAAGGAAATTACGGGCAGCAAGTCTTCTGTACTGGAGAACATCTTTTTCTCTATGACAGAACGCAGTTTCTCATAGCTCACCCAACGCGGGTTCTTGCCTTCGTTGTTCGCTCTGGCCCGCAGCACGAAGTTTACGATCTCGTTACGGAAATCCTTGGGGTTACTGATGCCTGCAGGCTTTTCTATTTTTTCCAGTTCCTCATTGATCGCAGCGCGATCCAGAATGTCGCCGGTTTCAGGATCCCGATATTCCTGGTCCTGGATCCAAAAGTCAGCATAGGTGACATATCGATCAAAAATATTCTGGCCATATTCTGAATAGGACTCCAGGTACGCTGTCTGGAGTTCCTTACCGATGGACTCAATATATCTCGGTGCGAGGTACTCCTTAATGTAGCCCAGATAACGTTCCTGCACCTCTGCATCAAATTGTTCCTGTTCAATTTGCTGCTCAAGCACATAGAGAAGATGGACCGGGTTAGCAGCTATCTCACTGTTATCGAAATTAAACACACGGGACAGAATCTTGTAGGCAAAGCGTGTGGACAAACCTTCCATGCCCTCATTGACTCCAGCTGCGTCCTGGTATTCCTGGATGGACTTCGCCTTTGGATCTGTGTCCTTAAGATTTTCACCATCATAAATACGCATCTTCGAGAAAGGACTCGAATTCTCAGGCACCTTCAAGCGTGACAAAACACTAAATTGTGCCAGCATTTTCAACGTGTCAGGTGCGCACGGCGCATCTCCCAGGGAGCTGCCGAAGAGTAACTTTTGATAAATCTGGATTTCTTCTGAGACCCGCAAGCAGTATGGTACCTTGACAATGTAAACACGATCGAGAAACGCCTCATTGTTCTTGTTAGATCTAAAGTTCTGCCATTCAGATTCATTCGAGTGCGCCAGGACAACGCCATCGAAAGGTAGGGAACCAATACCTTCGGTACCGTTGTAGTTACCCTCCTGGGTTGCCGTCAGCAGGGGATGCAGCACTTTGATCGGTGCCTTGAACATCTCAACAAATTCCATCAGGCCCTGGTTAGCTTTGCACAATGCGCCTGAATAACTATAAGCATCAGCGTCGTCCTGGGCGAAATCCTCCAGTTTCCTGATATCAATTTTTCCAACCAGTGCTGAAATATCCTGGTTGTTTTCATCCCCGGGCTCGGTCTTGGCGATACCGATCTGGTCGAGCAGATTAGGGTAGCGTTTGATCACGCGGAATTGTGAAATATCACCGTTGAATTCGTGCAAACGTTTTACCGCCCAGGGGGACATAATGGATCTGGTATAGCGAATGGGAATCCCGTAGTCCTCTTCGAGAATCGGACCATCTTCATCCGGGCTGAACAATGCCAGAGGGGATTCGTTTACAGGTGAATCCTTGATCGCATAGAAAGGCACGGTTTGCATGATTTTTTTCAGCTTTTCCGCCAGTGAAGATTTACCACCTCCTACCGGTCCAAGCAAATAAAGTATCTGTTTCCTTTCTTCGAGCCCTTGAGCGGCGTGGCGAAAATAGGAAACGATCTGCTCTATACACTCTTCCATACCATAGAATTCATCAAACACTGGATAGCGTCGGATGATTTTGTTGGAGAAGATTCTGCTTAACGTGGGGTCGACAGCAGTGTCGATGGTTTCTGGTTCACCTATGGCTTCGAGCATTCTTTCTGCTGCAGTTGCATAGGATATGGGGTCCTGCTTGCAAATTTCGAGGTATTCCCGGAGGGAATACTCTTCTTGCGCTGTCTGTTCGTATCTTGATTGTACGTGGTTGAATATACTCATCAAATGTCACCTCTATCCTAATGTCACCTGTCATCCCACAGCTTCGCGCTTGACGCTGACTACTCAAGAAAACCCCGACGAACGGTAGTTTTTTGCGACCCAAACTCACAACACTGTCAGATAGCCCGTATTATTTGGAGCTAATGGCTATTTTTTACCCCATTCTACAAGTATCAATCAATTTGACCCAAAAACAAGCTAATATATTCTTGAAATTTGATGGAAATTGAATGGAACATGAAACCAACAGTCGATTCACAATGGACATGTGAAGGATTTTTCGAATAGACGTCATACTAATACTATTGAAATATTAGTTTATTTCCCGAGTAGACCGAAACCTGATATCCGGCCAGCGTTCTTCAGTTAAAGACAGATTTATCCGCGTAGGCGCCAGATAGGTGAGATGGCCCGCGCCGTCAATGGCCAGATTGGATTCTGCCTTGCGTTTGAATTCAGCCAACATTTTTGGATCGTCGCATTCGATCCAACGTGCTGTGGTGACGTTAACGGACTCGTAAGCGCAATCCACCTTATATTCGTGTTTCAACCGAAAAACTACCACGTCGAACTGCAATATCCCCACCGCACCTAACACCAGGTCGTTATTATATAGTGGCATAAACACCTGGGTAGCACCTTCCTCTGACAATTGAGTTAAGCCTTGTTTGAGCTGTTTGCTTTTTAGCGGATCTTTCAGTCGAACCCGCTGGAACAGTTCCGGCGCGAAATGAGGAATTCCCAGATACCTGAATTCTCCATTGGCGGTAAACGTATCCCCAATCTGGATGGTGCCGTGATTATGCAAACCAATAATATCGCCCGACCATGCAACTTCGGCCTGGGAGCGTTCCCCAGCAAGGAATGTAACGGCATCGCTAACACGAACATCCTTGCCGATGCGCACATGACGCATTTTCATCCCTTGTTCATATTTGCCGGAACACACCCGCATAAAAGCAATTCGGTCCCGGTGTTTAGGGTCCATGTTCGCCTGAATTTTAAAGACAAAACCTGAGAAATTCTGATCAGTTGAACTCACGACCCGGTCGTTAGCCTGCCTGCTGAGGGGTGCGGGCGCATAGTCGACAAAACCATCGAGCATTTCCATCACACCAAAGTTGCGCAGCGCAGTTCCAAAATATACCGGCGTTAACTTACCCGCCAGATAAGCCTGCAAGTCAAACTCGTGACTCGCACCTTTTACCAGTTCGATCTCTTCGGTGAACTCTTCGAAAATATCACCCAAAAACTCCTTCGCCTCATCGCTGTCGAGCCCATTGATGATCCTGATATCGATGAGAACTTCTCCTTTACCGGACTCATATACATGGATCTCATCATTGTACAGATGGTACACACCCTTAAATAACTGACCCATACCAATTGGCCAAGTGACTGGCGCACATTGAATATCCAATACTTGCTCGACTTCATCTAACACGTCAATTGGGTCTCGGGTTTCACGGTCAAGCTTGTTGACAAAGGTCAGGATAGGCGTATCCCGCAGGCGACAGACTTCCATCAGTTTGATGGTACGCTGCTCGACGCCTTTAGCGCCATCAATTACCATCAATACAGAATCAACAGCCGTTAAGGTTCGATAGGTATCTTCAGAAAAGTCCTCGTGGCCCGGGGTATCGAGCAGATTTACCACGCGACCCCTATAAGGGAACTGCATGACCGAGGTGGTGACGGATATGCCACGCTCCTTCTCCATCTCCATCCAGTCTGAAGTGGCGTACCGGTCAGACTTTTTGGACTTTACAGTGCCCGCCATCTGGATCGCCCTGCCTAGCAGTAGTAGCTTTTCGGTAATCGTCGTCTTACCGGCATCGGGATGCGAGATAATTGCAAACGTGCGGCGGTGGTTAACTTCATCGACGATAGACATGGGACTTAGCTTATAGCGAAAAGCTGCGCATTATACCCGACTGGCCCCGATGCGCCACAACCGAATGTAGTGTCCTACACACTAGCTGAAAACTAGTCGTAGAAGAATTCTCTGGCAAAGACAATAGCGTCTTCCCGACCTTTGACTGCGGGGTAATAGTCTTCGCGGATACCTACCTCGTTAAAATCGAGACTCTCATACAGTTTGTACGCGACGAGATTCGAAGGCCGCACCTCAAGGAAAACACTCGAAACCGCATTCTCCCTGGCACGTTCGAGCATATGTTCAACCAGAATCCTGCCATAGCCTGCACCCTGGCATTCAGGGTTAATGCAGACATTCAGCAAGTGGGACTCACTGGCGGCTACAGACAAAATACCATGACCCTTGATTTCTCCCTGAATCACGAACAGCCAGCATTCGTATCCGGACTTGATACAGTCCGCAAACACGCCTTCGGTCCAGGGGTATTCATAACATAGAAGCTCATTCACCATCACTGAAGGCAGGTTTTCCAATTGCATGGATTCGAGCTGGTAATCGAGTTCGATGCTGCTCATGTCAGGCTGCTCATGTCAGAGAGTCAGGTTCAGTCATTCTGCCACAGCTGTAATCCACTACGAATGAATCGCCACAGATTCCGTTTATCCTGCTGATTTTCAAAATAATGAGAGACATCATTCAGAATCAGCAAGCGCTTGCTGCCGAATTCGATTGAATCACCGATGTTTCTGCTGCCTGCAGATTCACCAAAATATCCAAGCAGGTCCTGTCCAAAAACAAAAACCCTGGAATGACAGTGAAGTAGTTTCTGGTGCACAACCTGCTTCGCATCATCTTCAGTCTGTTGGATGTGTGCGGCCTGTACCATGGGCCAGCGAAGGTCCCGAACCTTAGGACTACTAGTCTGGCCGCTGACGGCAAAATTGATGTCATCGCCGAAATTCCGATACTCGTTTGGCAGTGCGTTGGTTTTGTAAGGCAGTGAGAATACCAGGCTCAGATTTACATAATCCAGAAAACAAAGCAGGAATTGTGGTTGCGGGACCACGGGTTCAGGTGCCTTTGAGGCAACTGAGGGCGCCTTTGCGGACTCATCCGCCAATTGATCACGCACCAATGACAGGTTCGAAGCAGCGGGGCTCAGCTGTGAGGATTTCTCCTCTTCGACCGGCATCCGGGCTTTGGGTGCATCGAGTTGTTGCGCAACGTCATCAGCGACGACTGGCTTTTCTGGTCTCAGCAACCAGACATCGATGCCCATTTCGTGAAGATACCTGCGTTGATAATCGTTCATAAGTCAAAGATTACGCGTTTTTTCGGAATTATATAACACGAAACCAGGGAACCTCTGATTAAGGTCGGTATGCCGCACCACTATTTCCGCCATGTCGGCGTCACGGCGGAATTCCAAAAAGCTGTTAACCTACAGCATGTTAACAACTTTTCTCCATTCCTCCCTTCCTTGCCCTGACGAAAATATCTACTTAATCAGAGGTTCCATAGATCGCAATCTCATCAGGGATTCCTGCATGGTGCTGGCAACTAAAGTTCCGTCTTCCTGGTACATTGCCCCGCGGTTGTATCCCCTGGAGGCACAGGCTTGTGGCGCATCAAGGGCATACAGAATCCATTGGTCTGCTCTTGCCGGACTATGAAACCACATGGCGTGATCCAGACTCGCACTTTGCATATCTTCCCGCTTAAAGTTGCCACGGTGGGGCAAACGCGCAGTGGACAACAGGGCGTCGTCAGACTGAAACGTCAGTAGTGCGGCATGAATCAAATTGTTATCGGTATCCAGTTCTCCATTGGTTCGAAACCAGCTATGTTGATTCGCAGCCATGGGAACCTCTTTCAGCCGTTGCTTGTACTCCATCAGGTAAGTAATGAACGGTTCCTTTTTCAGCTTGTCGGTTATCTTTGAGTCATCCGGTCTTTCAATCGCTGGCATCTTCCCCTGGTGGGAAAGCCCCTGCTCCCTCTCCTGAAATGAAATGTCCATGCTGAAAATGGCCTGACCGTGCTGAATGGCTGCAATACGTCTGGTGGTGAACGACCTGCCATCCCGAATTCTGTCGACGGAAAAAACAACGGGTATCTTTGCATCACCGGGTCGAAGGAAATAACCATGCAGTGAATGCGGATCCCGCTGCGTGGGTACTGTTCTGCCCGCTGCCACCAGCGCCTGTGCCATGATCTGCCCACCATAGAGCCGACCTCTTTTCCCTTTTGGATGTACACCGCGAAAAAGATTTTCCTCCAGCATTTCGACATTCAGTAACTCAACCAGTTCTTTCAACCCAGGGTGCAACGTTTAGTCCTCTGTATTATTTTGATCGGGCTTTTTTGGTTTTTCACCCTGCTTCGGTTTTTCACCATAGTCCTGCCAGGGTTCATCCCGCTCCCGGATAACTTGTCGGAAGCCCTTTTCCTGGAATCCTTCAACCCACTGGTAGGCTTCTTCCGTGTGCCGGGTTACCCCATCGAAGAAGGTCCCGAGCATCTGTGATGACCTCAAACCCATGTTTTCAAACGCCTGGTTGATAAGCAACTTATTCAACGCCAGTTGATTCGCGGGGATATGCTTGAATCGTCTGGCTTCCTGTTCGATTATTACCGAAAGTTTGTCGCTGTCTACTACCTGGGATACCAAACCAATTCGAAATGCAGTTTCGGCATCGATAGCCCGACCTGTGAGTAAAAACTGTTTCGCATGTTCCAGTCCCAGGCGATAGACCCACATCATGGTGGTCGGCGTGCCATAGATTCGACTGGGTGCGTAACCAATATGTGCATCGGTCGCCATATAAAGTAAATCACAACAGAGCACCAGATCCGTCGCTCCGCCAATAGCCCAGCCTTTGACCTCGCCCAATACAGGTTTTGGACACTCCCATATGGTCATAAACCGGCGAACGTTGTTAGCCATAAACTGATAGTCCCGGACGGGGTCCCAGGCACCCTCACGGGCATCAATGGGTGGCGCACCATAGGGTGTATCCCACTTACCCTGGTTGGTTAGGTCATAACCTGCAGTAAATGTATCGCCGACTCCCCGCAACACGATCGCAGCAACATCAGGCGACCGGCTGGCGGCATCAATACCATTTGCAATGCCTTCAACAACCTCGTTAGTTAGTGTATTTTTCTTCTCCGGTCGATTGATGGCGATGATCGCAATGCCATCTTTTTCTTCATAGATAATGTCATCGGTTTCCATAGACCCTCTCCAAAATGATAAACACCCGTCGCAAACCGCTTGTTATGAACTAAATATGATTTCGCAATTGTTTCGGTGGCGTTGCAGCAAGAAAACAAAAAGACCCGAGAAACGCACCCAGGGCAAGGTACGAAAATCCCTTCTCGTAGTTGCCATAAATATCTGCCATATAACCGGCGAAGATCGGCCCCGTGGACATCCCCAGCATCACAATCAGGGATGAGAACCCCATAATCGTTCCAAATGAACTGGGCCCAAAGTAGTCTGCCCGTATAGCAACCATCAACGGACCCCTAATACCCCATGCCAATCCATGCAAAACCGCAAATACAATCACCATTGTTATGTCGGTAGCAAAAGCCACCAGGACCAGTGCCAGGGTATGGAAAACCATACACCCAAAACAAATGAATCGCTTGTTGATTCTGTCCCCCAGGTAGCCGCCCATCAGTTGGCCCAGCATCTGAAATCCCGTCATCAATGCCACCACGAGTGCCGCCTGCCCCAGGGTAAAATTCAGTCCACCGGTCAAGTGTGGCACCAGATGTACCATCACAGCAGAAACTGTCAGCAAGGCACAGGCATGACCTAACGAAATCAACCAGAAGGAATGAGTTCGCATTGCTTCCCGGGCAGTGAAGTCACGATCTGAGAACAAACTCTGTCCCGATCCAGAAACAGGTTTTTCAACGACGCCATCAGCAGTTTCACCAATCTCAGTCGGGCGGTGCTTCACCACTTGAACCAGGGGTAAGCCGACAATCAATACAACAAAGCCAGAGATCATTGCCGTGGTTCGCCAGCCAAAAGCTTCGAGACAAAGCACAACAATAGGCACACACAATCCGCCAACCGAGTAGCCCACCTGGGAGATTGAAATCGCCTTGGCCCGATGCCTGCTGAACCAGTTGACCAGTGAAACCATCACCGTCGCAAAACCGCCGAGACTGGAACCCACCGCGATCAGCGCAAAGGTGAGATAGAACGTTAACAGGGAATCAATCTGGCTAAACAGGATGAAACCACAACCAAAGACAACAATCCCTATCCGCAGAATGGGCCGGGGGCCATACCGATCTACCAACCAGCCCTGTAATGGGCCCAGGATGCCACTCTCGATTCTCGTCAAAGCAAAAGCGCCAGCCACCAGAGCTTTGCTCCAGCCAAACTCGGCTTGCAATAACACCACATAAGCCCCATAGGACTGCATCCACAATAGCCCCGACAGCATCTGGATGCCCCCTGCAGCACCCACAATATACCAGCCGAAAAAGACCTTGCCATTCGGTCTAACCATATTGTTAAGGTGATTGAGTTGTCTCGATAACATGAAATCAACTGTACACTGCAAGAAAGGCGCACAGTCTAGAGCAATAACGCATCCAACCCAACCAGCTACACAAATTCCTTATGTCTTAACGGGCGCTGTCATTTGCCTGCCAGCGATTGCTGACAAAATACACCACCAACCCAATCACAATCACCGCAACTCCAACGGCGACCTCCATGATTCGATTGATTGAAATAAATGTCACTGTCCAGGTCGTGATGGCAATGTAGATCAAGGGTGTTACCGGATAGCCGATGGTCTTGTACCCTGTGTGATCAACAGCTATTTTCCGGTAACGAAGAACGAATACTCCAACAACCGCGAACAGCGAGTTTATGCCAAGGATAAACCCTGAAAAGACCAAAATGGATTCGAAAGTCGCGGTGCTGATAAACAAAATACTCAAGACTGATTGAAAATAAATTGCCAGGGCAGGGATACCTTTACTGTTTAGCCTTCCCAGCCAGCTGAAGACCCGAAAGTCTTCGCCAATGACTTGTAACACCCTGGGTCCGGCCATGATCATCGCACTGACTGTGGATATCAGCAGCAGGGAGAGGACAAAACCCATCACCAATGCGCCACGGGGGCCGAATGTGGTTTCTGCAACAATCACCCCAATCTCGATTTTCCCTTCCATGGCATGCATAGGCGCTGCATAAAGAAACACCGCATTCAGCAGCAAATAAAGAGCCATTACCATTACCGTGCCAACAATCATCACCAGTGGCACATTCTTTTGTGGATTTTCTATTTCACTGGCGATGTAGGTTGCCGCATTCCAACCGGTATAGGCATAGTTTACGTAGATCAGGGAAATAGCAAATGCACCCCCGGTAATAATGGGTATATCGCTCGAAACGGGCAGCAGCTCCAAGCTCTGTGGAAACTCCGCAAACCATGATACAACGGCACAAAACAGCAGGATGAGAATGATCTTTAAGAAAGTAAGCCATTGTTGAAAACCGCTGCTCGCACGTCTGCTACTGGCATGTACAACCGTTAATACAACCACCAGAGCAATGGCGGCAAATTCACGGTTTATCTCAATGGTGCCAGCCAACGCGGCGGAAAGATAAGCCGCAAACGTCATAGCAGCCAGTGCAGTGGGTGCCGCGAAACCCACGGTAATGGAAACCCAGCCAGACACGAAGCCCATGGCAGGGTGATAAATACGGCTGAGGAAATTATACTCTCCACCAGAGCGAGGTAGCGATGCGCTTAACTCGGCATAGGTGAGTGCACCGCACAAGGCCGCAATCCCACCCACAAACCAGAGTAACAACAGGACAAATTCAGATTGAATATCAACCAGTTGATAACCAAGACTGGTGAAAACACCGGTACCAACCATATTGGCAACGACGACGGCAATTGCGGTTGTGAGACTAAAACGGCGGAATTGGTTCATAGGTCGATGTGGTTGGATCTTCTTACTCTTTAGGCTTGTAATTCCGGCCTATTATGGGCGCGACAAATCTTACTCCAAACTGACTGCGCCAGATTTCGAACCCTTCCGACTCGACTATTTTCAGTCCTATCAGCTGCCCTTCCCCGAGAGGACGCACCCAGCGAGTCTCTCCTAACAGCTCGAAACTCTCGCCATCGTCGGCATCTAACATCAACGACAGCTTACTGCCTTTGGGAAGTATCTTTTCAATGGAAACTTTCATTCCATGCAATCCCAGATCCTGAGTTCGGCCATTTAATGTCATACCAACCAGCTCGACATTTTCCTCGCACTCATCAACCAACAGGACGACGCTAAAACTATTTTCGATTCTCGGTTCAATCCGCGTGTTGGAAATCGGGTCTTCCTTCTGTACAGATTTCTCCTGCAGTACATTTTCGTTCTGCTCTAAAAAACCTTCGACATCTTCGACGGTTTCCAGTGTTTCAACCTCCGGTAATTCGTGATGATTCAGAAACAACCATTTATAAAACTCGATAGCCTCTTCATCAGAGCCTTTTTGCTTTTTTCGATCCGGCCACCGCAAGTGCAGCTTCAAGAGCTTTGTATTTGACTCTACAGACAACATATTTTGTATTACTAGTTTAACTACCGGTCACTGATCATATCATCCATCGCCGGATCTTACCCGACTTACCGCTGTCAGCCAGCCCCGGTACCGATCATCGACAACGGAGCCGCTTAATTTTGGAACGAACTGCCTTTCCAGTTGCCATTTGCCTCTCAAATCTTCCACCGAAGAAAAAATTCCCACCTCTAATCCTGCAAAGTAACATGCGCCCAATGCCGTAGTTTCAGTGATCTGCGGCCTATCAACCGGTATCTGCAAAGTATCCGAAAGGTATTGGCAAACCCAATTATTAGCAATCATGCCACCATCAATTCTGAGTTGGCTGGTTCTAACTCCATCGTTAGCCATGGCCTGCAATAAATCCCTGCTTTGATAGCAGACTGACTGCAGCGTAGCGGTTACAATTTCTTCGATTCCTGAATCCCGGGTGAGACCAATAATCGCGCCCCGCGCCTCCGCATCCCAATATGGCGCGCCAAGACCTGTAAAAGCAGGTACCAGGTAGACGCCTTTCGCGTCCTGAGTTTTCTCGGCGATGGCCTCCGTTTCAGAAGCGTGACTAATGAGTTTCAACCCATCCCTTAACCATTGCACCGCTGCACCGGCAATGAAGATGCTGCCTTCCAGTGCATAGGTCACTTCACCGTTGAGACGATAGCCCACGGTGGTAAGCAGCTTGTTGCTGGATTCCACCGCCTCAGAACCGGTATTGAGAACAGCAAAACATCCCGTTCCATAGGTGCTTTTCAGCATGCCGGAATCGAAACAACCCTGGCCAAACAACGCGCAATGTTGATCCCCCGCCATACCTGCAATGGGTATCGCGGCACCAAACAATTGCCTGTCGGTAACGCCAAAATCAGCACTGGAGTCCATCACTTCTGGCAGCAGCGATTCAGGTATGTCGAATCTGGCCAATAACTCCTTGTCCCAGGTTTGATTATGAATGTTAAACAGTAAAGTCCGCGATGCATTGGTTGCATCAGTTTTATGGGACTGCCCATTAGTCAAACGCCAGAGTAGAAAACTATCCACGGTACCAAACGCCAACTCTCCCTTGTCAGCCTGTGCCCTGGCGCCTGGTACATTGTCCAGGATCCAGCGGAGTTTCGTTCCGGAGAAATAGGGATCAAGAAGCAACCCCGTCTTCTGCGTGACTACCGATTCGAATCCATCTTTCTTTAGCTCATCACAGTATTCTGCAGTGCGACGATCCTGCCAGACAATGGCTTTATGAATTACTTCACCGGATTTTCGATTCCACACCAGGGTGGTTTCTCTTTGATTCGTAATACCAATAGCGGCGACATCAGTTGCCGACACATGGCCAGTGGAGAGTACTTCCTTGAAAGTGTTGACGGTTGTTGTCCAGATTTCTTCGGGGTCATGCTCAACCCAACCGTCATCAGGAAAAAACTGGGTAAATTCCTGCTGTGCAGCCTCCACAATATTCCCATCAGCATCAAACAATATTGCCCGGGAACTCGTGGTCCCCTGGTCAATTGCGACGATAAACTTTGTCATTTGTCACTTGTCCTTTGCATGGCCGGCTTCACTATATCTCTTTTCGTCCAGATACTGTCGCAGCTCTTGCAAAAATGGTAATTGTTGCCTTAAGCCATCCAGAGAAAAATGTTCAACATACTCCATCATCATAGGACCTGCTTCCCGTAATGCTTGATCACGAACTTGCCTGCCCCTGGCCGTCATGGTGACGATCTTCTGACGACCGTTGGATTCATCGGGTTTTACATCTATCAATCCCTTCTCCTGCAGCTTCTTCAGGGTATTGGTCATGGCACCTTTGGTCACCATAAATGCGGTAGAGAGTCGGCCCGGCGTCGCGACAGAATCAACCCTGACAAACCAGTTAAGCACGGAAAATTGTGATCGGCTCAGACCGATCGGCAGGGCCCGGTCAAAGGCATTACTGGACAATTGGGCGATGATGTTGATTTCGTTAAAAAAGGTAAAAGCAAGTTTATTTTTATTGGCCACGATCACTCCTCGCGTAGGCGATGTTAGAGTTTAACGTCAAATAGGTTTGCATTTAAACTGTTTATAGTTAAACTGTTTATAGTTAAACTATCAAGCTCACACAATTGGATCGTTAGACACCACTCAAGGAGAAATTTATGAAAGTTGTTTATTGGGTCATCGGTAGTTTGCTGGCCGTTGTCATCGTGTTTGGAATCGTCGAACGTTTAGCATCCGAACGCATCGAAGTCGTTGAATTACATACCCACGACGAATCCGGACAGGAAATCACAACCCGCCTGTGGATAGTTGATTACAACGGACACCCCTACCTGAGAACAAGCGATGAGCAATCCGGTTGGTTTACACGTCTGAACGCACAGAAGAAGATCAAGCTCACCCGGACCAATAATACGCTGACTTACGAAACAAGCCGCGCACCAGAGTTAAGAGACAAGATCAATACACTTATGCATGACAAATATACCTGGGGCGATAGTTTTATTGGCGCTGTTTTCGGCCGGGACAACGCAATCCCGGTCAAGCTTGCCATGGTAGCCAACCACCAATAGATGCGACTGCAAGCGGGTCTCAGCCTGAACTCTTCAAGCCATAAACCATCTCGCGGGTCACTTTGAGATGTGCCTGAATAATTGCATCTTCAGGTATTTCAAGTTTCGTGGAGACCACGAACTTCGAAAAATGATACACCGCGGCGGTAAATGAGATACCTGAAGCGACCACATACACAACCGCCAGCAATCCCGGCGCACTCGCAATATCAGTAATCTCCGTGACCAGCAGATAAGCAAAGATTACAAAAGATGACAGGCATGCTAGCGACAGAAAAAGCGTGTGCTTTCCCAGCGCCTGCTTGCCTTTCTCGATCAGCAATTCGAGTTCTGCCAGGCTGAAATGATCCAGCTCCCAACCTACCGCTTCATCAACCCCGCGGGAACCGGGTGGGTGAACGATATAGCCGGTAATGGGGTCAATCACGCTTTCTCCTTTTCGATGCGCTTCAATACCCTGCCAGATTTCCTCATGCTTCTTTTTGGTTAACGGGTAGAACCATCCAATAGAAAACGCGGTGATTGCCATGCACGCAGGTGCAAGACAAAAAATAGCACGAATAGTGAATTGTACGGATTCCGTCTGCTCAACATTTGGTGCATATCCCACAGTCGCAAGAATGGCCAATGGTACGGACATACTCGGGATAACCATGAATTTGGTGCAGATGGACCATAATGCACCGTATTGCGCTTCACGGCGCTTACCGGTGTGCAGTTCATCATAGTCAATCACATCTGCCTGCATGGAGGGTCCCAGAAACAGTCCTGCGCTAAAGCCAAAACCAGAGATAACCAATATGAAGATCGCGGGAATCAAGTCACCCTTGTCGAGTGTAAACAGACCCAGGCTACCGAAAATCCCCGGCAAATATCCCGCCAACCATACGGGCTTTTTCTCGAACTTTCGTGACAGCCATACCCAGACTGGCAAGGACAAAAACCCGGCAAGAAAATAGCTGGCGAGAAAAATAGCTAACCACATATCCGGGTTTTCAGGCTGGAGCACGTACTTTGTAAAATACGGCATCATCAGACCCGGTATGGCGCCGGTTATGGACCCAACGAGATACACGATAAGCAACAGGCGAAACACCTTGTTACGCATGACACGCCGGACACCGGGTATCAGAGGATTCGACTCCCGGGTCATGAAACTCGGGCGTTCCTTTACCCGCACAACAAGATTCAGGTACAGGATCACGAGCAAGCTGCCGAATATAATAGCGAACGAGGTGTACCCCTGGCGAGGGCCGCCTAACTGGCTGATAAGTATGGGTGGCAATACCGCGGCTACCAATGTACCCGCCATCACGAAACCTTCCCGGATGCCAAACAAGGCACTGCGTTCGTGGTAGTCAAGGGTTAGCTCGGGCCCCAGGGCCGCATAGGGAATGATGTACACCGTGTGAAACACATAGTAGAGGGTATAGGTCACGGCGAACCAGGTGGCCGCGGTCACACCGTCGAGGTCTTCGGGAGGCGTGAACATGAGGTAAAAAGCCAACGCTGCGAGCGGTGCACCTACCGCCATCCAGGGCCTCCTGCGCCCCCATCTGGTCCGGGTTTTATCACTTACCCACCCCATCACCGGGTCCGTAATCGCATCCAGTGAGCGCGCAAGTGCCTTCACCAGCGCAATAATCCCCAGCGGCACCAATATTGTGTCGGAATAGAAAATAGTGAGATGGATAGCGATGGGGATCGCCAGAGCTGCACCGGCAAAATTGGGCGCGCCGTAGTATATTTTCGTCGAAAATGGCAATGCAGATTTACTCGATGGACTGCTCGCCGTACTGGGCTGGGAAGAGGCTATGCTAGACATTCAGGACTCACTGCATATTCGCATCGATGATAGCTGAATTTGCCGTCTTCCGACACCAGCCTTGATTTTACAAAACCAACAATTAGAATCCGCAACGAATACGGTATGTCTTTACCTGGGCTCGTACACGGGTTCGTGTGCACTCAAGTTTTGCATCCCTGATTCGGCGTTCCTGACTAGGCGTCCCCGACTAGGCGTCCCCGACTAGGCGT
>JAPYTQ010000031.1:0-61878 GCA_029941905.1 Pseudomonadales bacterium
AAACGAAATCGCCATAAACCCAAACTCTCGAAATAACCAAATTTCGGCTTTGCGCTAGCAAAACGAAACGGGTCTCGACACAACCCTTGTTTTAGCCCAGACCAATTTCGGCTTGCGCAGCAAACGAAATAATTCTCGAGATAAACCCTCCTACTCAAAAAAATTCCGCCTTCGCATCAGCAAAACGAAACATTACCCGACACAATCCACTTTTAGCCCAAACCAATTTCGGCTTGCGCAGCAAAACGAAACAACGTTCGAGACAAACCCTCCGAAAGCTCCAACACCAAACCTGCCCCTACCCAAACAACCTCTCAAGCACAATTGTGTCTTCCCTGTCCGGTCCGGTAGAAACAATCGCAATGGGTACTTCGCAGACATCTTCGATCCTTTTCAGATAGGCACGCGCATTAGCTGGCAGGTCATCGACACTTTTTACACCCACCGTGGAGTCTTTCCATCCAGGTACCGTCTCGTAGACCGGTGTGGGATTTTCCGACCCCGGGTTCTCGTAATTGGTACAAATGGATACTGATTCCAGCCCATCCAGAACATCCAGTTTTGTGATACACAAACCGGAGATGCTGTTTATTTGTATTACCCGTTTCAACGCATAGGTATCAAACCAGCCGCAGCGCCTGGGTCGACCCGTTGTCGAGCCAAATTCCTTACCCTTGTCAGCCAGGTAGCTCCCGACGTTGTCGAACAATTCTGTCGGAAATGGCCCGGAGCCCACACGCGTCGTGTACGCCTTGGTTATTCCAAGAATATAGTCCAGTGCCATCGGACCCACGCCACAACCACTCACAATGGCGCCCGCGGTTGTGTTGGAAGAGGTCACAAACGGGTAGGTACCCTGGTCAATATCCAACAAGGAACCTTGCGCACCCTCAAACAGGATATTGGCGTTCTCTTTCTGAAGGACACTCAACCGGTCGACAACATCGCCTACCATCGGTTTTAGTTCATCTGCATACTCGAGCGAGGCATCGAGAGTTTCGTTCAGACTCACTCTTTTGCTATTGAAGTATTTCTCCAATACAAAATTGTGATAATCCATAATTTCTTCGAGAGAAGTTTTAAATTTCTCCGGATTATAGAGATCAACCACTCTCAATCCCCGACGAGAAACCTTGTCTTCATAGGCCGGACCGATACCACGCCCGGTCGTCCCTATTTTCTGGTTGCCGCGAACATTTTCCCGCATCAGATCCAAAGATACATGATGGGGGAGTATCAGCGGGCATCCAGAGCTCACCATCAACCGGTCCCGCACTGTCAGCCCTGCATCTTCCAATTTATGAATCTCTTCAAACAGGGCCGGTACGGACAGCACCACACCATTGCCAATCAGGCACTGAACATGGGAATGAAGAATGCCTGAGGGGATAAGATGCAATATCGTCTTTTCACCATTAACAACCAGGGTATGCCCCGCATTGTGGCCGCCCTGGAACCGGACAACGACCGCTGCCTTTTCGGTCAGCAGATCAACAACCTTGCCCTTACCTTCATCACCCCAGTGTGTACCAAGGATTACTACGTTGCGTCCCATTTAAAAAATTCCGTTACCATTCCGCTAAAAAAAATGGCGCCCAAAGAACCTAGGGAACCTAGATATCCACCAGTTGCCATTGACCATTTCGTTCAATAATCTGTTTCGTACAGCCTTCAACGCTATCCTCAACCACAATATACCCTTTGGCCCTAAGCTCACAGATCTTTTGCCAGCGTCCTACGACGACATGTGAAACATTGCGTGAAACATCACCAGACTCACCTTCGTTCAATACCGGCGCAGCTATTTTGTGAGTGGTTTGCGGGGCAATCTCGATCAGTGTGGCAAGGGTTTTTAAATCGATATCGAAGCCCGTAGCGCCACGCGCCCGGCCAAATACTTCGCCTACATCGTCGTATCGGCCCCCTTTTGCCACACGCCGTCCTGCTGATCTTAAAAATGCCGCAAAGACAATACCCGTATGGTAGTTGTAGCCACGCAGTTCACTCAGGTCGTAGTAGATGTCGAGACTCTTAAAACGCTCCGTGAGTCCTTTTGCGACTGCTTCGAGATTATCCAGTCTTTCCAGCAGCGCTGGATAATTCGAGAACAACTGTCTGGCTTTGACCAGCACCACTGCATCGCCACATAGGGTGGGTAAACTTGTCACCAGTTCCGCCATGTCCCTGGACAGTCCCAGGGACAATACCCTTTCACTCAAGTCCGGCAGTGCCTTACTCTGGATCAGATCAAACAGCGCCTCTTCGTCAACTTCAGACAGATCTGCCATTTGTACCAGTTGGCGAAAAATACCCACATCCCCCAGCTCAATATGTGGGCTTGTGTTTGAGATGGCGTTCACGGATTCGGTCATCAAGCTGACGATTTCCAGGTCACCTGCGCGACCCGTATCGCCGAATAACTCAGCACCGACACTAATAGGTGTGCGAGAAGCGAGCATATTGTCTGCCTTGGCATGCAGCACCGTCCCGGCGTAGCACAATCGAACATTGCCTGGCTGATTCAAACTGTGGGCATCAATCCGGGCCACCTGGGGTGTAATGTCTGCCCGAATACCCATCATTCGGCCCGACACCTGATCTGTCACCTTAAATGTCTTGAGATCAAGATCTGTCCCTGTGCCCGTTAACAGGGATTCCAGAAATTCCACCATTGGCGGAATAACCAACTGATAGCCCCATGTCTGAAACTGGTCCAGTAACTGCCGCCGGACAGCTTCAAGCTTCTGTGCCTCGGGAGGCAGTACCTCCTCCACACCGTCAGGAAGAAGCCATCGATCTACAATGCTCATTTCAATCTCTTTTTTTAACGATCCAGGGAACCACTAATTAATCAGGTACAGGCAGCCGGTACCAATCACCATACTGGAGAAACCAATAATACGCATCGTCCTGTCGTCAATCCCGGCCAATAACGCAACCATCTCTTTCCACCTGCGCGGATATAAAAAGGGGACAATCCCTTCAATGACAAGCACCAGACACAACGCGATCCCCAATTCATGCCACATTATTTATTCCCGCAAAGGCGCGGCAATGTATCCGTAATTGAATGGCCCCGGCGCCCGACTACATGCAAGCTCAAAAAAAAACCGGAAGCGAGCCCCGGTTTTTAGGTCTCTATCACGCTTCACTGGATGCTCTTGTTCAGATACCTGAAAAAATCACTATCAGGCTGGATCAACAGAACATCCCCTTTGCTGGAAAACGTTCTTCTGTACGCCTGCATACTCCGGTAGAACTTATAGAACTCCTTGTCCTTAGTGAACGCGGCGGCATAAATCCGGGCAGACTCTGCATCGCCTTCACCCCTGAGTACTTCGGCGTCTGAATACGCTTCAGCGAGAATAATCTGTCGCTGTTTCTCGGCATCGGCGCGAATGCCTTCTGCAAGCTCCTGACCCTGGGCACGATGCTCGCGAGCCTCAATATCGCGCTCGGTATTCATTCTTGCGTACACGGATTGGCTCACCTCCGGTGGAAGATCAATTTTCTTTACGCGCACATCAATCACTTCGACACCTAATCCTGTCTGGGCAACCACGTCCAGATTCTCTGTGAGAATCTTCATCAACAGATCTCGTTCACCGGAAATTACTTCATGCAAGCTCCGGGTAGCAATTTCGTTCCGCAGCCCATTGTTGATTCGCTGTCGTAACAGGGAGTCTATTCGTGTTCCATCGCCCGATGTTGATGTGTAAAAGGTCTCAGCATTGATCACACGAAATTTCGCGAAGGAGTCAACGACTACAAATTTCTTTTCCAGGGTAAGGAATCGCTCGGGTGCTGCGTCCAGCGTCTGGACCCGGGCGTCGAACTTTCGTACCTCGTTGATAAATGGTTTCTTGAAATGTAATCCGGGATCAACGTCACTGCGCACAACCCTGCCGAATTCGAGCAGAACCGCACGCTCCAATTCAGTCACCACAAAGACCGAATTGGAACCCAACACCGCCAGTAATAAAACAACAAAAGCTAAAACAAATCCTTTAGTAGACATTAGTTTCTATCCCTCCTGCTAAGGGCCCGACTACCGGAATCAACACTACTGGGCGAGCCGTTGGAAAAATTGGACCCCCTCCCAGAACTGGGGCCGGAACCCGAACTTTCCATAATTTTGTCCAGGGGCAGGTAAAGCAGATTATTACCCCCATCCACATCGATCATGATTTTGGTGCTGTTAGACATCACTGATTCAAGCGTATCGATGTATATCCTCTCCCGGGTAACTTCCGGTGCCAGTCGGTACTCGGCATATAGCTTGTTGAATCTTTCCGCTTCACCTTTCGCCTGGGCAATCGTGCTTTGTTTGTAACCTTCAGCTTCTTCGAGGAATCGTCGCGCTTCACCGCGTGCTTCCGGGACAATCTGGTTTGCGAAGGCGTCAGCCTCGTTTCTAACCCGGACCTCATCTTCCCGGGCCTTGATCACATCATCAAACGCAGCCTGGACTGCGTCCGGCGCAGCCGTTTCATCGATATTAACCTGACTGACTTCGATACCCGTGCCATACCTATTCATATAGGTTTGAATTCGACCCTTGACCCTCTGTCCAAGCTCAGCGCGACCTTCGGTCAGAACGTCATTCATCACTGCACTACCGACTTCGTGACGAAGCGCACTTTCAGTCGCATTACGCAGGCTATCCGCCGGGTTCTTAACAGCTAAGAGGTATTTTTTTACATCAGAAATAACGTACTGCACCGTCATGTTGACTTTGACGATGTTCTCGTCCTCGGTCAGCATTTCAGAACCAACGCGAAGATCCCTGACGCGAGTGACATTTGCCTTCAATACGTTGTCGATACCCGGTGCATTCCAGTGCAGGCCAGGGGTTACAACGTTTTCCAGGGCCTTGCCGAAACGCAGTACAACGCCACGTTCCTGCTCGTCAACCGTGTAGGTGCCCATGGCACCCCAGACGATAAGCAGGGCAACCGCGAGCAGGCCAAACATCTTCCAGCTAAACCCCATCGATGTACCAGCACCACCGCCCGAGCCACTTTTTTTGCTGCCAAACATTTGCGACAAATTATTCTGCAACTTTCGAAATGCCTCATCCAGGTCAGGGGGACCTTGATCATCCCGGTTACCCCAGGGATCTTTTCCACCCTGGTCGTTACCGCCCCCAGGTTCATTCCATGCCATAACAGTCTCCGTAAAAGTATTCTTGATAAAACAAAGGCGCCATTTTCCCACTTTTACTGGCAATAGTCATACCTTTGTCATCTGTTTCAATTGTCGTCAAGCAATCTGCTTACTCGTCTCAAGCCAATCCCTTGCCGGACTGCTGTCGAGACCGCTTTCGAGACCGCTTTCGAGACATAGGTAAGAGATATCCAACCCTGCCTTGTTAGCCAGACGCTTCAGGCTACTCGCCTCGATCCGGACGTGCATTTTTAACGTGCCGTCCTCTTCAACTTCTTCAGCGACCACGGCGCCCAGGGCAAATAACTGCGCTCTCATCCCGCCATGTTTCGGTGCCAGTCTCAACGTGGTATCCACAATCTGGCGCGAGACTAAGTCACTGATCGCAACCAGCAGAGCCTCCAGACCATCACCGTGTAAACCTGACAGCCAGACACGAACCGGCAGACCCTTACCGTCACGATCTACTCCCGGTTTTTTATCAATAAGATCAATTTTGCTGTAAATCAATAACTGGGGCACCTTTTCTGCCCCAATCTCTGCGAGTACTGTATTGACCTCCTGCATATGGAGTGCCCGATCATTCGCAGAGGCATCAACTACATGCAACAACAGGTCAGCCTGTTTAACCTCTTCGAGCGTTGCTTGAAAGGCATCGATTAGGCCATGGGGTAACTGTCGAATAAACCCCACCGTATCCGACAGTATCGCTTTTCCGATCACCGGCAGTTCCAGTTGTCGCATTGTCGGGTCGAGGGTCGCGAACAACTGATCGGCTGCGCGTACATCAGATTCGCACAGATTATTAAAGAGCGTGGACTTGCCCGCATTAGTATACCCCACCAGGGAAACAGTGCGGATATCTGCTTTTTGTCGGCCTCGCCGATTTTGCTTGCGTTGTTTACGTACTCTGTTCAAACGCTGGTTGATACTCTTGATGCGGTTCCCCAGCATCCTCTGGTCAGACTCGAGCTGGGTTTCACCAGCACCGGTCACGCCCATCGCTGCGCCCTGGCCCCGACCCGAACCACCACGTTGTCTGTCAAGGTGGGTCCAGCCCCGAACCAGGCGGGTTGAGGCATGTCGCAATTGAGCCAGTTCAACCTGCAACTTACCCTCATGGGTGCGGGCTCTCTGGGCGAATATATTGAGAATTAACCCGGTACGACCAAGAACCCGACACTGAAGAGACGCCTCCAGATTACGTTCCTGGGTTGGGCTCAATTCCTGATCAAACAAAATTAGTACGGCACCCACATCGTTGGCGAGTTGCCTGATTTCCTCGAGTTTGCCAGAGCCGACATAAGTCTTCGGGTCCGGGTATCTTTTCTTCGCAGTCAGCTCAGAAACAGGTTCCAGGCCCGCAGAAACAGCCAGTTCCCGCAATTCTTCGATTGTGGAACCCTCTACCTCGATATGAACGAGTAGCGTCTGTGTGCCAGCTTCCGGTCTTTCAAAGAACAAATAATTAACCTTGGCCGATTAAAGCGACCTTAATCTTCTGATTCGTCATCACCTGGCATGGCAGGCATTTTTACGTTTCTGGAAGGAACAACGGTTGAAATGGCTGATTTGTAAATCATTTGATTCACCGTGTTCCGAAGCAGGATTACAAACTGGTCAAACGATTCGATCTGCCCTTGTAGCTTGATACCACTGACCAAATAAATGGAAACTGGAACCCTGTCTTTCCTTAATTGGTTCAAGAAAGGGTCTTGTAGTGACTGCCCTTTTGACATGTGACTCTCCTTGTTCCCCAAAAACTTGGGGTTGCCGAATAAAATTTATCGACGATAATAAGTGCGCAGGTTTCTTTGTACTTTTAATACAGGGCATGGCTCAGACGCCTGAAAATCCAACCTACCCGCCTAATATGCTGCTTACATCGATGATTTTCAAGGCCTCCGAGGCATTCGGGGCTGCTATTTGCTGCAATCCTTGCCAACTCCTGAGCCAGGTGAACTGTCGCTTGGCTAACTGTCGTGTGGCGATAATCGCTTTTTCAGTCATCGTCTCATAGTCAACTTCACCAGCGAGGTACGACCACACCTGTCTGTAGCCTACCGCCTTGAGGCAAGGCAGCCCTGCCTGCAGATCTCCCCGGTCATACAACTGTTTAACTTCATCGACGAGGCCAGCTGCGAGCATCTGCTGAAACCGGGCCCTGATGGCCTCGTGAAGTTTCTGCCGATTGGTTGGAATCACCGCAATTTCCAGCAAATCAAAGGGACAGGCTACCATCTCCTCTTGCTGCCATTCGGTCATGGGTTTACCTGTAATTTCAAATACTTCCAGCGCACGCTGTAATCGTTGCGGATCATTAATATGAATCCTGAGTGCCGCTTCTGGATCAACTTCTGCGAGCCGTTGATGTACCGCATTCCATCCTTTTTCAGCGGCGAACTGGACGATCTCTGATCGTATGGCCTCGTTCGCCCTGGGGAGAACGGCCAGTCCTTCCTTCAACGCCTTAAAGTACAACATAGACCCTCCAACCAGAATCGGTATCCGGTTCCGTGCCATGATTTCACCTGCCAGCCGGATGGCATCGTGGCGAAAGTCAGCGGCGGAGTATGGATCGATGGGATCCCGTATATCAATCAGGTGGTGAGGTATTTCTGCCAATAGTCCGGGTTCGGGCTTCGCAGTGCCAATGTCCATGCCCTTGTAGACCAGTGCGGAGTCCACACTGATAATTTCATAGGGACCGGTTCGGGCCAATTCAACAGCCAGGGCAGACTTGCCACTGGCGGTTGGACCCATGATACATATGACCCCAGATGGCTTTTTCCCGAGTTGCTCTTTCACGATTTGTTCGTTCAAGATGTCGGAATTATCTGCCCCTAAGAAAGAGGCTATCCAGTTCGGCAATAGACTGCTCAGCCCAGGTCGGCCTGCCATGATTGCACTGTCCACTACGCTCGGTTTCTTCCATATCACGCAGCAGTGCGTTCATCTCGGGAATAGTGAGTCGCCGATTGGCCCTGACCGAGCCATGACATGCCATGGTCGACAGAATTTCATCCCGATGCTGCGTCACCCGCGCAGTGGAACCATATTCAATCAGATCTGCCAGCACATCACGGATCAGGGGTTCAGCACCGGTGCTATTCAGCATCGCCGGGATCGCCCGCACCATAATAGACTCGTCTGACGCCTGCTGCAGGTCCAAACCAAGCTTCAACAATTCTGATTGATGGTATTCGGCAGCGGCACACTCTTGTTCGCTGACGGAAATGGACAACGGTACCAGCAATGGCTGCATCTTAACGCCCTCACCATCACTGGCTCGTTTCATTCTTTCGTAGGTAATCCGCTCATGTGCTGCGTGCATATCAACGATCACCATCCCGCGTGAATTTTGCGCGAGAATGTAAATACCATGTAACTGCGCGACCGCATAACCCAGCGGAGGGACGTCCCCATCCACCATGGGGAGCGCAGGGTCAGATGTGATGTCTGAACCTTCCGGTGTCTGCAGTAGCTTGCCATACAATGCAGATTGTTCCCGAATACCGGTATTCATGCCGCGGCTCCAGCCACCGCTGCCGGTTCGGAAACTCATATTGGATTGCACCGGTGTTGCTTCTGACCCCGGCTGAACAACATCGGTTGACTCCGGCCTGACTTCAGCCAGAGCACGATGAATTGCACGAAACAGGAAATCATGTACCTGGCGGCTCTCCCGGAAACGAACCTCATTTTTTGTCGGGTGTACATTCACGTCAACGGTTCTAGGTTCTAGTTCAAAAAACAACGCAAACACTGGATGCCGTCCATGGTAAAGCACATCCTGGTAACCCTGCTTCACTGCATGGGTCACCAATTTGTCGCGAATCACCCGGCCATTTACATAGAAATACTGCTGATCTGCCTGGCTCCGGGAATAGGTTGGCAGACCAATCCAGCCTTTTAAACGCATACCGTTTTCACTACTGCCCTGATCTTCTTCCAGGTAGATCGAATTCTCCAGGAAAGATTTCCCAAACACCGAGGCAACTCGCTGCAAAGTGTCAGCTTCTGATTTCGCCGCTATGTATTGACGAACTGACTTGCCATTGTGCTGCAGGGTAATCATCACATCCGTATGGCTCAGGCTGACCTTACGAATCACGTCTTCAATCTTCTGCATTTCCGTTTTGGTCGTTCTGAGGAACTTTCTGCGGGCTGGCGTGTTAAAGAACAGGTCCTTGACTTCGACCGTCGTTCCCCTGGGATGAGGTGCCGGTGAAACAGTCGCTTTCATATCGGACCCGCTCACCGTAATGCACCAGCCGTTCTCTGCTTCAGCTGTTACGTTACTGGTTAACGTCAGACGAGCAACCGATGCCATGGATGCAAGCGCTTCCCCCCTGAAACCCAGGGTTTTGACGGCTTCCAAATCACCGACATCAATAATTTTGCTGGTTGCATGTCGGCTTAGTGCAAGTGTTAGGTCATCCGGGTGAACACCGTTGCCATCGTCAGTAATGCGAATTGATTTTGTACCGCCAGCCTCAATATTAATACTGATTCTCTTACTGTTTGCATCCAGGCTGTTTTCCAGCAGTTCCTTAACCACGGATGCTGGTCGTTCTACCACCTCCCCTGCAGCAATCTGGTTGGACAAGCGAGCATTGAGTTGTAGGATTCTGTGGTTCATAGCTAGTGTAAGGAAATAGATTCGTGAGAGTCAGCTCGAGGGTATTTTCAGGACCTGACCGGTTCTTATCATTTCAGTGCGTAGTCCATTTACCTTCATCAGGCTTTTGGCTGAAACGCGATACTTAACAGCGATATCAGATAGTGTATCACCACTTTCTATTCTGTAGGTCGCAAGTTCGTTACCTCCGCCGCGTTTTTTCCAGTCCAGATAAGAACCCTCGGGTGGCTTGCTTTTGAAATAGCGGTTAACCCCTTGAAATATAGCCCTGGCCATTGCCGCCTGATGGCTTTTTGTTTTCAGTCGTCTGGCTTCTGCCGGATTTGATATATAACCTGTTTCAATTAGCAGGGAGGGAATATCCGGAGACTTCAGCACAGCAAACGAGGCCTGTTCGACTCGCTTCTTGTGCAGTCTGTTGACGGATTTGATTGCATTGAGAACCTGATCCCCCATTTCCAAACTGGCCGCCAGGCTATCGGTCATGAACAGGTCGAGCAGCACAAAGGCTAACAGGTCATCCTTGTCGTCAAGGCTGACTCCACCAACCCCACCAATGAGATCTGCCCGGTTTTCTTTCTCTGCAAGCCAGCGAGCTGTTTCACTGGTTGCACCGCGCTGGGAGATGGCATAAACGGACGCACCTTTGGCTTCTGCAGTCTTGAACGCATCCGCGTGAATCGAGAGAAACACATCAGCCTGATTGTTGCGCGCAATCTCGGTACGTTTACGCAGGCTGATAAAATAGTCACCTTTGCGGATCAATACCGCCTTGTAACCAGGCTCATTGGCAAAATAACCTGCAAGTTTTTCAGCAATACCGAGAACGATGTTCTTCTCATATAACCTGCCGCGAGCAATCGCCCCCGGATCATCACCGCCATGCCCCGCATCAATCGCAACAACCACATCACGCATTTGCTGAGAAATTCTGTCGGCTTGCTGAACAGGTACAATTTGCTGATCTGCAGTGTAAAGATCGACGACCAGTCGATCGCCATATTGCAGGATTGGTTTCAAAATAAAACTTCTCGGTTTGACCTGGTCGCTCAGGTCCAGCACAACCCGAAGATCATTTTTACCGCGGGCTGCGCTTCGCATTTTGAGAATAGGGGTATCACCCAGTTCAATTTGATCAAATACCGTATCCAGTTGCGCACCCTCGATATCGATAACCAGACGCAGGGGATTGGCAAGCGTTAAAATCTTGTGCTCAACCGGGGTGCTTAAATCGAAAACGATACGGGTTCTCTCCGGGGACTGGCGGACCCGGACACTATCAATAGAGGCAACATTGGCAAGACAAGTATCAATGAAGGTTAGCGACAAGAAGAGGGATAGGACTACCGCAATCTTGTGAACTGGCCGTTTGGCTATTGCCACATACCAATGAGCAATCATTTCGGTTTGTACGTTCTTTTTATTATCGGTTGCAGTCTCATATTTTTTTGTTAACGACCATCACAATCAGTCAGGGTCTGACAAATTTCGTGACCACGAGCTGATTTCCCTTCAACCCTTAGTCGTCTACCCATCCCCTCAGTTAACTTGACGGTGAGTTGAATGCTGAGATCGCAATCCGGTAAAAACCCTTGCCCACGTTCAGGCCATTCTACCAGACATAGCTCGTTAGCATCGAGATAGTCGTCGATTCCCAGGTATTCTAACTCTTCCGGATCATTAAGTCTGTACAGATCAAAATGATAAACATGACCCTTTTGCAGATTATAAGGCTCAACGAGGGTAAATGTCGGACTTTTGACCGCACCGGAGTATCCCATTGCACGCAACATCCCTCGACAGAAGGTTGTCTTACCCGCACCCAATTGTCCTTCGAGAAACACCACGCCACGACCATCCAGTAATTTCGACAGCCTGGAGGCTATTTCAAGCGTCGCATTTTCATCAGCAAGGTAGATTTCAAATGTCATTTAACAGTCTTCGGATTCCCGCTATTAGGTCAGTGGCCAGCAATCCTCGCTCACCTTCAATGGCGGTACACTGGTCAGCAGCGAAGGAATGCACGACAACCCCGAGCTGTGCCGCAATCTCCTGGCTACAACCCTGTGCCAGCAGGGCTCCGATAACCCCGCTTAACACATCACCCATTCCCGCCGATGACATACCCGGATTGCCGTACGCCGATAATGAGGTGCCTGTCGATTGAACGATGGAACCACAGCCTTTGAGCACAACATTACCGCCATATCGCTCTTGTACGGCTAATGCCGCGGCAAATCTATCTTTCTGTATTGACGGCACCTGGGTTTTGAGCAGATTCGCCGCTTCTCCGGGGTGCGGTGTGAGTATCCAATGCGGATTCTTGCGGGGGCTTTTCGCCAGAAGATTCAGCCCATCGGCGTCCACCACCATAGGTCTATCTGCCTCGTCACAGCTTGACTGCACATTTTTTGAGATCATATTCGACCAATCGCTCTGGCCCAGTCCTGGACCCAGCACAACCACTGAAGCTTTCGACAACAAGGTATCCAGCGCTGCTGAGTCAGCGATTCCCCGGACCATGAGCTCAGGTTGTTGCGCCATGATAAACCCAGCGTGGCTGGGATGGGTCGCCACCGTCACCAAACCAGCCCCGCTGCGCATGGCTGCGACGGCAGCCATGGCAACCGCACCCCCCATGCCCTGGTCACCACCGACTACCAGTAAATGTCCGAAGTGATTCTTGTGGGCATTCCTTTGGCGAGGAAGCAGGAATTTTATAAGTTCGGCATAGTCCAGTCGGACGCAGGAAGAATCTACTTCGGCATAAATGTCCCGGGGCACAGCAAGGTCCGCGAATACAAGCTCGCCAGTGTGATCGGGACCCTGGAATGTCAATAACCCGCGCTTCAGACCAATAAAGGTAACTGTCACTGCTGCAGTAACGGCGATACCCAACACTGCGCCTGTATCAGCGTCGAGACCTGAGGGGATATCAACAGCCAGCACATCAGCCGGACCTGTGTTGATAGCCTCTATGATTTGCCGATAGTACGACCGCACCTCGCCTTGTGCGCCTATTCCCAGCAGTGCATCGACGACGACATCGGTCTTCAGCAATTCCTCTACTTGAGTTTCCAGTGCTCCAGTGGCTGTGAAATCGAGCATCCTCGCCGATGTTGATTGGCAGTATTCATAGCCTGCTTTCGCATCAGCCGACAGTTTGCCAGCCATCCCTACAACCAGAACCATCACCTGAATATTCTGTTCGGCCAGCATGCCAGCAATAATGTACCCATCGCCTGCATTGTTGCCGCTACCACAGAAAACCGAAACTGACTGTGTATGCGGCCACTTCTGCAACAGGGTTTCGACACAGGCAGTGGCCGCTCTTCGCATAAGCGTCAGGCCAGGGACTCCCCTGGAATCGATAGCAATTCGATCCAGTTGTCGCACCTGTTCTGCTGTGTAGAGTAAACCTGGCAGATTCGCTGGTATCATATGTTTGGTACGCTTCCTGGGCAGTACAGATGGTGCAGAGCTTACCAGATGACCCAATACAAGGCGCGATTCCGCAAAGTCCTGGTATGTCCTTATTATAAAGAGTACCGAAAAGATCGAAAAAGGCACTTGAGTGGTTACAATTACACCCAATGAACCAGTCAATCTACCAACAGCTCAGCAAAAATATCCATGAATGGGGCATGACTTTGGGGTTTCAACAGGTCGGCATTACCGATACTGATCTTAAAATCCACGAACATCATCTGGAGAAATGGCTTGATCAAGGCTATCACGGCGAAATGCGGTACATGGCGAGTCACGGCCATAAACGCAGCCGACCCCCGAGCCTGGTTGAAAACACCACACGAATCATTGCTGTCCGTATGAACTACCTGCCAGAACAGACCGAACCTGTGCAGGTTCTGCATCGTAATCAATCTGCATACGTGGCCCGTTACACCATGGGTCGCGATTATCATAAAGTAATACGTAAACGGCTGGTTAAACTCTGGAACCAGATCCGGCAGCACCTGAAGGAACACAACCTGCCCGAATACTCCGGTCGGGTGTTTACTGACAGCGCCCCGGTGCTGGAAAAGGCTATCGCAGAAAAATCCGGCCTGGGTTGGATCGGTAAGAATACGCTGCTACTTAACCGCGAAGCCGGATCGTGGTTCTTTCTCGGTGAAATATTTACCGACATACCGCTTACAGTTGATGAGCACTATGGTGAGGAACACTGTGGCAGTTGTAGTGCATGTATTGATGTCTGCCCTACAGACGCAATTGTCGCACCCTATCAACTCGATGCGAGAAAATGCATTTCATACCTAACGATCGAACACAGGGGTAGCATAGACGAAAATCTGCGAGCCGCAATGGGCAACCGGATTTTTGGCTGCGATGATTGCCAACTGTTCTGCCCGTGGAACAAGTTCGCGAAATTCACGGACGAGGACGATTTCAATCCGAAGCATAATCTCGACCGTGCCGATTTGCTGACGCTGTTTAGCTGGACTGAGGATGAGTTCCTCAGCAGAACAGAGGGTTCGGCAATTCGGCGCACCGGCTACGAAGGCTGGCAGAGGAACATTGCGATATCAATGGGTAACGCCGACCCTGATGAAAAAATCATTGCTGCGCTGACGCTAAGAAAATCGACCGCGTCGCCGATGGTCAGGGAACATATCGATTGGGCGTTGGTTCAACAACAAAAGAGCCGGGAATCTAAGAATTTGTGAAGTTAACACGGAAGCCTTACCATCGATGTACGAAGAAGTCTGTTCGGGGCGGGGGCGCCGAGCCCGGGGGAATGCTTAAACCTGATAAGGGGTACTACGGCTTCAAATGAAAAAAGTTGTCACGATAGTGCTGTAGTTCCTCGATTGATTCCCGGATATCATCAATCGCGCGATGGTTTCCCTTCTTCTCAATTCCCCCAGCCACATCAGGCCGCCAGCGCATCGCGAGTTCCTTGATGGTACTCACATCAATACTGCGATAATGCAGATAACCTTCAAGCTCAGGAGTATATTTCACCAGGAATCTTCGATCCTGGCCGATGGTGTTGCCGCACAGGGGAGCTTGCTGATGTGCCACATGGCGTTTGATAAAATCCAGAGTTGCCTGTTCAGCTTCGGCCTCCGTAACCCCCTCAGCCTTGATGCGATCCAACAAACCGGAGGCTGTATGATGAGTTGTATTCCACTCGTCCATACTATCGAACAGCGCCTGATCCTGAGTGATAACGAATACCGGCCCTTCTTCGATAATGTTCAGCGAAGAATCAGTGATGATGGTCGCAATCTCGATGATGCGGTCAACTTCAGGATTCAGACCGGTCATCTCAAGGTCCATCCAAACGAGGTTTTCCGAATACGACACCTGTCCCCCTGCTGGCTTTAATCTGATAATTTTAACTATTATGCAGTAATTGTGTATTGAATCCATTCGCATCCAGTTCTGCACCCACCATCTGCATAACGTACAATAAGTGTTCCAATCGATCAGGATCCAACATTGATTCCTCTCATCCTAGAACCAGAAGCTTTGGCGAAGCTCATGTCGGAAGAAGATCTACTGTTAGTCGATCTTTCAAGCCCACAGACCTTTGAGCAGGCCCACCTGGCCAACGCAATTCAGGTACTGCCCAGGGAACTCATTTCAGGAACCAGGCCTGCTGTGGGAAAGTTACCAGGCATCGATCAGTTAAACGCATTGTTCTCCCGTATTGGCTATCGACCAGATCAACATATAGTCGCCTATGATGATGAGGGCGGTGGTTGGGCTGGCAGATTTATCTGGACCCTGGATGTCATCGGACACAAAAAGACCTCTTACCTTAATGGTGGTATCCATGCCTGGTTAGCCGCCAAATTACCAACAACCACCGAGTTACCCAAAATTTCCCCAAGTTCTGTCAATGTTTCGATCAATGGTAAATTTATTGCCAGCAAAGCAGATGTGTTGCACAGCCTTGACAACCCCAATGCCGTTATCTGGGATGCAAGAACCCCGGAAGAACATACCGGGGCCAAAGTTGTCGCCGCCCGGGGAGGACGTATCCCCGGTGCCGTGAACCTCGAATGGACCGAGGTAATGGACCGAGATCATCAGCTGCGGATTCACCCGGATGTTGTGGAACTGCTGGACTCACGCGGGATTTCCGCAGAAAAGGAGATTATCACCCACTGCCAAACCCATCACCGCTCCGGTTTCACCTACCTCGTCGGCAAAAGTCTTGGATACAAAATTCAGGCCTATGATGGTTCCTGGTCGGAATGGGGAAATGACCCTGATACACCCATTGAGGCAGGATAGTTGTTGGTACTATTGCAGCGGATCGTCCCCCATCACCTCATCTCCCGCATTGTTGGATGGGTTGCCAACAGCAGAATAAGCTGGATAAAAAACATCTTTATCAGAACCATAATCAAACGCTACCAGGTCGACACCAGCGAAGCTCTGAAGCAGGACATCCATGCTTATGACACATTCAATGATTTCTTCACGCGTCAGCTTAAACCCGAGGCTCGTCCTGTTGGCGGCAGGTTTTGTTCCCCCGCTGATGGCTCGGTATCTGCTGCTGGTGACATAACCTGCGGCCAACTGATACAGGCCAAGGGTATAGACTACTCGTTACAAAAACTGCTAGGCAGAGATGACGTTTCTGACTTTCAGCAAGGCAGCTTCATCACGATTTATCTCTCGCCCCGGGATTATCACCGGGTCCACTGCCCCGCCAACGCTGAGCTTTACCGCGCCCGCTACGTTCCGGGTCGCTTGTTCTCGGTAAACCAGGCAACAACAGACGGTGTTAAAGACCTGTTTGCAGTTAATGAACGGCTCGTCATGGATTTTAATACGGGTTCAGGCAAGATGACCGTTGTTATGGTCGGCGCCATGATCGTCGCTGCCATCAAACCGGCCTGGCGGCTAAAACCCTACCAGGCTCGAATAGCCATTGAAGAAACTTTCTCGCCAACAAAAACATTTGAAATCGGCGAGGAGTTGGGGCTTTTCCAGATGGGCTCGACGGCCATTGTGTTGCTGCAGGAACGCGTCAACTGGCTGAGAACGGCATCTACTTCAGTCAGGATGGGTGAAGCAATCGTTGTATGACGCGGTCGCATCTGTTTGACAGATTCAATGCGTGGTGTTTCAGCAATCCTCAATGCCGAAACTCAGGACCTCCTGAATTGATTCTTTATCGGTCAACAGCATCAACAGTCGATCCAGCCCTATTGCTACACCGGTGCAAGTCGGCATTTCTGCCATAGCTGCCAGTAATCGCTGATCACTGAGCATCATCGGCAAGCCCCGCGACTCACGGATACGGTTATCCCTGGCAATTCTGCGAGTAAGTTCAGTAGGGTCGGTGAGTTCATCATATCCATTAGCCAGTTCAAGACCCTGCCAGTACAACTCAAATCTCAGGGCAACCTGATCCCCGGCCACCTGACCCACCTTTGACAAGGACGCCTGTGTCGCCGGGAATTCAGTCACGAATTGAGGATCCAACAGCCCGGGTTCGATTCCCCTTGAGAACAGCAAACCTAACAGGTCATCAATGACGCCCTCGTCTTCATAATTCTCTTCATTATAGGCATTCCCGGCAAAACCAGGGAGTTTCGAATGGGTGATTTCTAACAACTGCTGGCTTGATACCCGATGCGGGTTTACCGAGTATTGATGCTCGAAAAGTGATCTGTAGGTTCCGGATTCGACAGGTTCGAAGACTTGTTCGAACTCGCGGCAAAGGCCTGTTATCAAGTCTTTAACCTCATCCATAAGCTCCACCAGCCCCATACCAGGCCGGTACCATTCCAGCATGGTAAATTCCGGATTGTGGTGTGCACCTGATTCGCCGCCCCGAAACGCCGGACAAATCTGAAAGATTGCACCAGACCCGTAAGCCAGGAGTCGTTTCATGGCAAACTCCGGCGAGGTCTGGAGAAAGTAAGCCTGATTCCCTTGTTTTACCCGCATACTTTCGATATGCGGATCTGTGGCTCCTCTGCTGCCCAGGGAAGGGGTGGTAACTTCCAGAACACTTCGGGCAGTAAAGAACGCCCTGACCAATCTCATGAGTCTGGCCCGGTCCTGCAGCAAACGAACTTGTGATTGCCCGGACATGGGATGCTCTGAAAAGGAATGTGGTTGCGCCATAGCTTGGGGGCTAGGATTTCGCCCGACTTTGATACTCACCCGTTCGTGTATCGATTCGCAGAGTTTCCCCAATGTTAATGAACAAAGGCACCTTAACAACTGCACCAGTGCTCAGGGTCGCGGGTTTTGTTCCGCCCTGGGCAGTATCTCCCTTTAGACCGGGATCAGTATCAACGACCTCCAGTTCGACAAAATTCGGAGCTGCCACAGCAATGGGATTGTCATTCCACAAGGTCACCGCATAAATTTCATTTTCCTTCAGCCACCGGACACATTCTGATACTGCTGCCTTATCCGCTCCAAGCTGCTCAAAACTACCGTCCGTCTTCATGAAATGCCAGTATTCACCATCGTTATAGACGTATTCCATATCGAGATCCAAGACATCTGCTCCTTCGAGTGACTCGCCCGACTTGAACGTACGCTCCCAGACTCGTCCCGAAGCCAGGTTGCGGAGTTTGACGCGATTAAAGGCCTGGCCTTTACCGGGTTTAACGAATTCATTCTCCAGAATTGAACAGGGGTCTCCTTCCAGCATAACTTTAAGACCTGATTTGAATTCGTTGGTAGAATAGGATGCCATCAACATTCTCTTTCATTCAAAACAAAAAAAGCATGATACCGTTAACTGATGTGAGTTGGCAGACTCTTTCCTGGCAAGATCTCGCAAAAGATGCTGTTACTGACATCGATGACTTGCTTCGTGAACGGGGTTACCGGCACAACCCCACTATTCGGACTTTCCGATCATGGTTCCCGCACCCTTTATTTCACGCATCGAAAAAGGCAACGCTTCTGATCCCTTGCT
This sequence comes from Pseudomonadales bacterium, assembly GCA_029941905.1. Lineage (GTDB taxonomy): Bacteria > Pseudomonadota > Gammaproteobacteria > Pseudomonadales > Azotimanducaceae > JAHRVQ01. The sequence continues at coordinate 18,729 of JAPYTQ010000031.1, forward strand.
CTTGCAGGTCCTTTCATCAGTTCATGAAACCGAGAACAATCCCGGATTTACCCGTCAGCCTTTAGCAGAACACGATTATTCGCCCGTGAACGGATTAATACGAAAATACCAGGGCAGGGTGCTGGTAATCGTTTCAGGTGCTTGTGCTGTCAACTGGCGTTACGGCTTCCGACGTCATTTTCCTTGCCAGTCTATTCAACCCGATACATTGCAGTGGCAAAAAATAATGACTTGCCTGGAGGACGACCCAACGATTCATGAAATGATTTTTTCGGGCGGTGATCCCCTCATGTTGCAGACAGACGACTGAAGTCGCTGGTAAGTCAGGTCGAGAAAATCGGCCATATCAAAACGCTTAGAATTCATACCCGACTCCCTGTCTTCATTCCCCAACGAATCTGCGACCCGTTACTTGAATGGATCGACGCAAGCCGACTTGGAATTGTCCTCGTGAACCATATAAACCATACGAATGAAATAGATGCACAGGTCATCGAGGTCATGCACAGATTACACCGGCATGGCGTTGAACTGTTAAACCAGAGTGTGCTGTTGAAGGGTGTGAATGCTGGGGTGGAATCCCTCGCGAATGTGTCGCAACGTCTTATTACCGCCAGAATAATGCCCTACTATCTACATCTGCTGGATCCCGTTGCCGGTGCCGCTCACTTTGATATCGACAAAAACCGTGCCTTGTTGATTATGGAGCAACTCCGACGACAACTTCCTGGATATATGGTTCCGAAACTGGTCCGGGAATCTCCCGGAAAAGACTCCAAGACACCCATCGCCTAAAAACTCTATGTCAGGCTTATCTGATATAGTAGGTCAGTTAGGAGGAACGGAGTATAAATGAGCGCCAATGAACCCGTCAGATTGCTGATTTTGGAGCAATCTGACAATCGGGCTGAAGAATTAATCGTACTGCTAAGAAATGCTGGCCGTGCAACCCGTGCCCATCAAATAGTGTCAGAGGACGATCTGACAAAAAAACTCAATGCAAACAATTGGGACTTATTGCTGGGCGTTGAAGAAGCCCAGGGATTAAGTCTGCAACGCGTCATCGAAATCGTCGCAGAACTCGAAAAAGACGTCCCGATTGTAATGATTGCCGAAGGCCGTGATCCGGCTTCCATTACGGACGGATTGCGCATGGGGGCAATGGATGTCGCACTCGAAGATGATGACGAGCGGCTAACCATGATCGTCCAGCGTGAACTGATAAACCTGGAAAACCGGCGTCAGCGCCGAAGATCTGAAGTCGAAGCACGCGAGATAGATCGCCGAAATCAATTACTGCTGGCAAGCTCAACCGTGGCCATTGCCTATGTCCACGAAGGCATGCATATTTACACCAATGACAACTATGGTCAGTTATTTGGTTATGAAGACCTGGATGACTTTATCGGGATCCCTATTATCGACTTGATAGCAAGCGAAGATCAGGACAAGTTCAAGACCTTCTTAAAGTCCCATGATGGAAATGACTCAGACCGCGAAGACTTCACTTGTGTCACCAGCTCAGACGCAAAGATCCAAACCAGCCTCTCCCTTTCCCAGGCAACCTACGATGGAGAAGCTTGTACACAGGTTACGTTCAAGTCCATCGGCACAGAGAGTAGTGATGAGGTTCAAAGCACCCAACTGATCGCTGATACCCAGCCGGTCTCCAACGACGACCCGCTGACAGGGCTATACAATCGGGTCTATTTCCTTGAACAGCTCAATGCGTCGATTGATCAGGCCTGTGAAGGCTCGCAATCTTCTATTTTGTTCTATATCAGCGTTGACAACTTTCCTCGCTTACGGACCGAGGCGACCATTTCAGGAGCCGATCTTGTGTTCAGCAGCGTCGCTTCGGTTACGCGTGGGAAAGTCGATGAAAAGCATCTGATGGGGCGATTCGGCGATGACGTTATAACAATGATTTACGTTGGCGGCGACAAGGACGCGGCGACAGACCTGGCGGAAGAAATTCGTAATACGATCGATGGTTTTATGTCCGAGGTCAATGGTAAATCCTACCACGCCACAGTCAGCATAGGGTTAAGCCTGATTTCTGAAAACTCACCCCCTCTCGACGAGGTGATATCGCGCGCGCACCAGGCGGCAGCCCAGGATGAAGATGGCAACAGCGTTAACTTCTTTCAACCCGAAGTGCCAAATGTCGGCAAGGACGGTAAGGCGATCTCGCCCGACACAATGGTAGACCTTGTTCGCACAGCGATTGAGAAGAATGCGTTCAGAATCGTTTTTCAACCCATGATCAACTTGTATGGTGAAAATGATGAACAATTCGAGGTGTTGCTCAGGCTTGATGATGAGAATGAAAACGAACTCCTCCCAGGGGAGTTTCTTGGACCCGCGGAGGAAGCGGGACTGTTGGTGAAAATGGATCGCTGGGTCATCCTGCAATCCGTCAAGTTACTTTCCGAGCACAGATCTGGCGGCAGCAAAGCACGACTGTTTATCAACATTTCGCATAAGTCAATTTCCGACGATACTTTTTTGTCCTGGATGAGCGTCGCCCTGAAAGCAGCACGATTACCAAGTGATGCTATTATTTTTCAGATTCATGAAAACGATGCAACATCCTATATCAAACATGCCGCGAAATTTTCCAAAGGCCTGGCACAGCTGCACTGTAAAACCTCCATCAATCACTTTGGTTGTTCTCTAAAACCTCTGAACCTCCTCAAACACATCACTCCCGATTACGTCAAACTCGACGAGTCTTTCACCAAAGAACTGGAAAAAAGTAAAGAAAAGCAAGAGGAGTTGAAAGGAATGGTGAAGTCGCTTCAGACCCGTGGTGTGCAAACGGCGATTTCCGGCGTCGAGGATCCAATGGTGCTGGCCACCTTATTCGAAGCTGGTATTAATTTTATCCAGGGCTATTATGTTTCACCGCCAATGGACAATATGGATTACGATTTCGCGTCAGAGGATTTGTAACGCTGCGATCCTGGTGTGAGCTGTACAGCTAGCGAACCCTGCTCGCCTCTCGATCACGGATCCCCATTAAGTAAAGAATGCTATCCAATCCAAGGGTGGAAATTGACTGCTTGGCATTTTCCTTTACCAGGGGTTTCGCATGAAAAGCAATACCCAAACCTGCCGTTGCCAGCATAGCCAGATCGTTCGCACCATCACCCACCGCAATCACCTGCTCCAGCGAAATATTCTCCGCTTGCGCCAGCTCCTTGAGCAATCTGGCTTTTCCTGCAGAATCAACAATAGGTTCAAGAACGTTGCCTGTTAACTGGCCATGCTTGATTTCAAGCTTGTTGGCATGGACGTAATCAATCCCCAGCTTTTGTTGCAGGTGATCTGCAAAATAGGTGAATCCGCCAGACAGTATCGCAGTCTTGTAACCCAACATGTTAAGGGTTCGAAACAAATGCTCAACGCCTTCGGTCAGAGGCAAGTTCATGGCCACAGTTTTCAATCTGGACTCTGGCAAACCTTTCAGCAGGGAAACTCTCTCTCGCAGGCTCTCCTGAAAATCAAGTTCACCACGCATTGTCCTTTCGGTGACACTCGAGACACGCTCGTAGACACCGGCCAATTTCGCCAATTCATCAATGACCTCTGTAGTAATCAATGTTGAGTCCATATCAAACGCAACCAGACGTCGATTGCGGCGGAAGATGTTGTCCTCCTGAACGGCTATGTCAATATCCAGTTCACTGCTGACTTCCATTAACTGGGCACGGAATGTTGTGCTGTCTTGCGGCTCTCCTTTCAATGAGAACTCGACGCAAGCTTTGACGCTGGTATCTTCATCTGCCAGCGGGACTCTTCCGGACAGCCGGACTATGGCATCAATGTTCAAGCCATTATCCGCGACCACACCGCTCACCCTGGCAATGTGATTTGCCTTAATCTTTCTTGCCAGCAGTGTCAGGATGAACCTGGATCGACCTTGCAGCCCAACCCATTGTTCATAACTTTTTGCCGTCACGTCAGTGAATTTCACCTTGAAACCCATTTCTTGCGCCCGCGAATCGATTTGCCTGCGGATCGAATGCGATGCCGTCGGTATATTGATGAGAATACCCAGGGTCAGATGATTATGAATAACAGCCTGGCCAACATCGAGGATGTCAAAATCACCGAGGAGCTCAGTAATGGCAGCTGTTATCCCGAGTTTATCATCACCATACACATTCAGTAGTACAAGTTCAGTCACAAACGGAGTTCACCAAAAAGATTAGGTATCCATTATCCTATAATTCCCCGCTTTTATGAAAACCTAATATTCAAAATGCTTTGCCAGCCTTTTGTTGCAATCAGGTATACTGTCTCATTGAAACCAATTCTACTAAGTCGCCATGGGTTTGAGGGAAGCACGCAAATCTTCAATACGTGCATTGTCGATCATGTTGTCTCCCATTTTGTTAAGTGGCCTGATTTCAACCGGCTTGATCTATTCCGTTACACAATCGCAGCTACACAACCAGAGCGAACAGTTCAGCCAGGCAGTTGCAGACCACCTGGCCATTTCGGTAACAGATCACCTGGTGAGCAAGGACGGGTTGGGTCTCAATGTACTGTTAGCCGATCTGTTAAATAACAACAATTTTGATTTCGCCTCCGTGTCGAACGCCAGCAACAACCTGCTGGCCCAGGTGGGTAAAAGAAATGCCAGCTCCCGAATTTTCACTCAACAAGTTACTTTCCAGGACACAATAGCCGGTAGTGTCCAGATTGGTTTCAATCAGAACGTGATCCGGTCTCAGATCAACAAGGTTGTTATTTTGTCCCTGGCCTTTCACGGTCTGCTTGCCCTTATTCTCGCACTGGTGGGCTGGGTCTACGGCGATATGATCTATCTTTGGATTATGCAGTCGCGTTCCTCCGCACCGGTCGTTGGGGATAAAGGGCCAGAGGCGGCAAGCGTTGCGATGGATTTACAGCAAGTGACTTCCACCACGATACTGGTACTGAAAATACGGCCTGTTCGATTACTCCCTGAACATCAGCACCAGATTGATCAGGCACTGACATTGTATGCCGGTGAGCCGCAAGCTACGGGGAGCGATGATATAGAAATCCACTTCAACCACGCAGATCAGTTGTTTCAGGCGACTTGTTCAGGGTTGTTGATACTCGCATTGTTTCACCAGCTGGAGACACCGATTGTGATCAAGGCTGGCATGCACCAGATTGATCGAGGTAACACATCGGATTTCGAGAAGGGTAGAAAACATGCGAGTTACCTGGCATCTATCAGCGAGAATCAGTTGCTCACAAGTCGAATCATCAGGGAAGCAATCGCGTCTTCAGATCAGTACGACCTGAAACCGTTCCATAGTTCAATGACCCCGGATGGCGAGGTCTATTGCATTGATGGTTTGACTAACCAGGCGTTGATCGAAGGGCAGGCAAGGCAGCTAGTGTAGTGTAGTGTAGTGTAGACCCGTTCAAGCGTCTCGTTCCACATGCGCGGCGTCTACTTTCTGAAATCCCCGCGGAAGCTTAAGACCGCGCCTCGCCCGCTCACCTCGATAGTGCTCCAGGTCATTTATTTTGAGCTTCAGGTAGCGCTTACCCGAAGAGACAACGAGGGTATCCACTTCCGAGAAGACCAGTACGTAACTCATCATCTCTGCGCGGTCCACCACTCTTGCCTTGGGGATATTCATGATCTTCACGCCTTTGCCTCGACCCAACACCGGTAAATCAGCCAGGGGGAAGATTAACAGGCGTCCTTCATTGCTGATTGATGCAACAAACTCATGCCTGATGTCAGTTACCAGCGCCGGTTGATTGACAATGCCACCTTTTGGAACTGTTAGCAGGGACTTGCCTGCTTTGTTTTTGGTAACCATGTCACCGATGCTGGTTACAAAACCATATCCGGCATCACTCGACACCAGATATTGCTGATCTTTCTCGCCTGTCGCCAGGCCAGTAAAAAAAGCACCACCCGGCGGCTTGGTACGACCCGTCAACGGTTCGCCCTGCCCGCGGGCTGTTGGCAAGGTATGGCAAGCGATGCTATAAGCTCGCCCGGTGGAGTCCAGAAAAACCACATCCTGGTTCGATTTAGCGGGTAACGCATGTAAAAACGAATCTCCAGATCTATAGCTGAGCTCCATTGCATCAATTTCATGCCCCTTCGCAGCGCGTATCCATCCCTTCTCCGACAGAACGACGGTAACTGCCTCGGTGGATACAAGGTCCTTTTCCTTAAAAGCCTGGGCTTCCTGACGAACCACAACAGGAGATCTGCGAGCATCACCAAAGAGCTCCGCATCAGCGAGAATTTCATTCTTAATCAGTGTTTTTAACCTGGCCTTGGATTTGATGACTTTTTCAAGCCCGACCCGCTCGTTATTGAGTTCCTCTTGCTCAGCCGAGATTTTTACTTCTTCCAGCTTTGCCAGCTGACGCAATCGCAAATCGAGAATTGCATCCGCCTGTAGTTCACTGAGTTTGAACTTCTTTATCAGCGCCGCTTTAGGTTTATCTTCTGTTCGCACAATTTTGATGACCTCATCGATGTTGAGGTAGGCAATCATTAAGCCTTCGAGAAGATGCAGCCGATCAAGAATTTTCTGCAGGCGATACTTCAGTCTCCTTAACACCGTGTCTGATCTGAACGATAGCCATTCAGATAACATCTTGTTCAACGGCTTAACGGCCGGTCGACCATCAACACCGATCACATTAAAGTTAACTCGATGGCTTCGTTCCAGATCCGTCGATGCAAACAGGTGACCCATTAACCCTTCAATGTCAATTCGGTTGGAACGAGGTATCACAACAATTCGGGTGGGGTTTTCGTGATCTGATTCGTCCCTTAAGTCAACCACCATAGGGAGTTTTTTCGCCTGCATCTGTGCGGCAATTTGCTCGAGTATTTTCGTACCTGATACCTGGAAGGGTAAAGCTGTGATCACAACGTCCCCGTCTTCAACCGTATAAACTGCCCGGGTCCTGACCGATCCACGCCCCGTTTCATAAATTTGCTGGATATCATCAGGACTCGAAATTATTTCTGCTTCTGTGGGGAAATCCGGTCCTTTGATATGTTGCATTAAATCTTTAACTGTAGATTTGGGTTTATCCAACAACCTGATGCAGGCGCTGGCGACTTCATTAAGATTGTGAGATGGAATGTCGGTCGCCATACCCACGGCGATACCAGATCCGCCATTCAACAGAATATTAGGCAGCCGAGCGGGAAGATTGACAGGTTCTTCCCGGGTGCCATCGAAATTAGGTGCCCAGTCAACCGTACCCTGACCTAACTCACCCAGTAGGACTTCAGCATACCGGGTGAGTTTAGATTCGGTGTAACGCATGGCGGCAAAGGATTTAGGGTCATCCGGCGCACCCCAGTTCCCCTGGCCATCGACAAGGGGGTAGCGATAAGTAAAAGGTTGCGCCATTAAGACCATAGCCTCATAGCTGGCGGCATCTCCGTGGGGATGAAACTTACCGATCACATCTCCTACGGTGCGGGCAGACTTTGCGTACTTGGCATCCGCACTCAGCCGCAGCTCCGACATGGCATAGATAATTCGTCGTTGAACGGGTTTCATGCCATCACCTATAAACGGCAAGGCACGATCATTGATTACATACATGGCGTAATTGAGATACGCTTCTTCTGTGTACTTTTGCAGAGAGATTGTTTCAATATCACCAGAGTTAACTGATTCACTCATGGGTTGCCCTCTTGGACTGTTCTCATTGGCTTTTCTCAGGTGGTGTTCGTCGTTTGACTCTTCATTATTTACTTTCTATCGAAAGGCAGGTTTCACAATTATACAATTGGAGTCCTGAGTTGGAGCTATAACCGGGCCTGATTGCCTCTTTTTTCCAACCAGGCTTTTCGGTCCGGGCTGCGTTTTTTAGCCAGCAACATATCCAGCAGTTCCGTCGCCTTGGAGTTCGACTCAATAGTCAGCCGTACCAGGCGGCGGGTATCTTCTGCCATCGTGGTCTCACGCAGCTGCAAGGGATTCATTTCACCCAGACCTTTGAACCGCTGGATGGTGACCTTTCCCTTCTTCTTTTCGGCGGCAATCAGGTCAAGAATTCCCTGCCTTTCAGACTCATCCAACGCATAGTACACCTCCTTACCAACATCAATTCGATACAAAGGGGGCATGGCCACGTAAACATGACCTTCTTTGATGAGGGCCGAGAAGTGGCGCACAAATAAAGCGATCAAAAGGGATGCAATATGCAACCCATCGCTGTCCGCATCCGCAAGAATGCAGACTTTTCCATAACGCAGACCTGAAAGGTCCGATGAACCGGGGTCAATTCCCAATGCAACGGATATGTCATGAACCTCCTGTGACGCCAGGATTTCACTTGAGTCGACTTCCCAGGTGTTAAGGATCTTACCCCGTAAGGGCATAATCGCCTGGGTCTCCCGGTTCCTGGCCTGTTTTGCAGAACCACCGGCCGAGTCTCCCTCGACCAGGAATAATTCTCCTCGCATGGCGTCCTGACAGGAACAATCTGCCAACTTGCCGGGCAGAGCTGGCCCGGCGGTAACCTTCTTGCGGACTACTTTTTTACCGGCTCGCAACCTCGACTGGGCATTGTTGATCGCCAGGTCAGCCAGGCGTTCCGCTTCAGCGATGTGCTGATTGAGCCACAAGCTGAAGCTGTCTTTAACAACGCCTGAAATAAATGTCACCGCCTGGCGTGAGCTTAGGCGTTCTTTGGTTTGACCGGAAAACTGGGGTTCGAGTAACTTCGCCGACAATACGTAACTACAACGATCCCAGATGTCATCGGCAATTAACTTGATGCCCCTTGGTACCAGGTTTCGGAATTCACAAAACTCACGCAACGCTTCCAGCAACCCACTACGCAAACCATTGACATGCGTACCTCCCTGGGTAGTCGGAATAAGATTAACGTAGCTTTCGGTGATGAGTTCACCGCCTTCAGGTAGCCATTGCACTGCCCAGTCTACGGCTTCGTCATTGCCCGTTATCGAGCCGACAAATGGATCCTCCGGTAACACCTCAAACCCCTCCAGCTCAACCGCCAGATAATCCCTGAGACCGCCTTCGAAAACCCACTCATACTGGCCTTCTTCGGTGCCAGACACTGTTTCGTCGGTAAAGAAAACCTTTAGCCCGGGACAAAGTACAGCCTTGGCTTTGAGCAGGTGCTTAAGACGGGAAACTGAAAACTTCGGAGAATCAAAGTAACTCGGGTTCGGTTTAAAGTTGATCAATGTACCGGTATTGCGTTTACCCACATTATCCTTGACCGTCAGCTTTTGGGTCTTCTTGCCATTTTTGAAAGACATATGGTGAAGCTTGCCTTCACGTTTGATATAAACCTCAAACTGTTCCGATAGTGCATTGACCACAGACACGCCAACACCGTGTAATCCGCCGGAGAATTTGTAGCTGTCTGAATTGAATTTTGCACCGGAGTGCAATTTTGTCAGGATTAGCTCCACACCAGACAATTTTTCTTTTCGATGAATATCCACTGGCATGCCACGACCATTGTCACCGACTGACATCGAACCGTCCTTGCGTAATGTCACTCGAATTTCAGTGGCAAACCCTTCCAGCGCTTCATCAACGCTGTTATCGATCACCTCCTGAGCCAGGTGATTTGGTCTGGTCGTATCCGTGTACATGCCGGGACGTTTTATAACAGGCTCGAGGCCTTCCAGGACTTCAATGGAATCAGCCCTATAGCTCTTACTCGCCATGACTTTCTACAGTAATTAATATGATTGCAACAGGCCTTTTATTTTTAGGGGCAGGATGGGTAAAGAAGTTTCGAGGTTAAGCGGAGTTACACCGCAATCGTTATTGGAAATTATAACCACAAGCACGACAAATTTCTCAGAATTATCCGTCAGAGAGATAATATTTCCGGACATTCCACTTGAATGACGAACCGGGGTTTACCGAATCATAACCTCATCAAGACTATGGCCGTGATCAAAGCAGAAGGTTAATAATTCACCGAAAAACCGATTTATTTGTGACTTCTCATCCGGCTGATACATCTGGTCGTTAGGCAGGGCGTAACGAAATTTGAAGTTCCGGTGACGCTCAAAACTGATCACCTCTGCAGACCGAATATCGTTGTACACTCTGACTTCTAGACGTGGCCATTTAACCCACGGGCTGTCTTCATCGCTCTCGACGGTGACTGTCAGCATCGTCGTATAAGGGCAACGACGATAAATTTTGATGGTCACGTTTGCCCCGTCAGAGGCCGTCCTAGACACAACGGCGGATGATTCAGAAGGGCGGCTGACAGGATCAATACCAAACTCCAGGCAGTCCTCTTCGTCAATCTGCGGAAACAGTCGACGCAAGCGAATGTAATTCGCATCACATTCCGCCATGTCAGCGACAAGATCTGGTACGTATCGGCGTTTCATCCCGACAGACTCATTTCCAAAAGTAACTTCAAAGTTTCAATTCCCCCGACGCGGGCCACCTGCAAGCAGCCTATGTGTTGTATTTTCAATACCAGCCTATCACACTGAGCAAAATCTTCACTCAAGTTCCTGTAGTATTTCCTTCTCGATTCGATCCAGCGAACCTTTGTTTTCCGTCATTACCTGCTTTGCCGCTGTTGACATCTTTTGACGAAGCAGATCGTCAGCCAGGAGTGTCTGCCATAGATCAGCCATCTGCCCCGCATTCGAAACAATCTGCATCGCCCCGGCACTGACGAACTGATCAGCGATATCATCAATATTTCTTCGGTACTCACCCATAAGAATCGGCGTACCCAGATTCGCCGGTTCCATTGGATTGTGTCCACCAACATCAACCAGGCTACCCCCCACAAACGCGATCTCTGCAACACCGTAGAAGTAAGTCAGCTCACCCATTGTATCTAACAGATAAACTGATGTTTCAATGGTACAGGGCAGGTTTTGACTATGCCGAATAACATTGAAACCCATTGATTGACAAACCTCATGAACACGATCAGCACGATGCGGGTGCCTGGGTGCAATAATCAATAAGTTCGAGGAATCTGCTTGGATGATTTTGTAGGCATGCAGTACCTCGCTCTCTTCGCCTTCGTGAGTACTTGCTGCCAGAAATACACGCCTGCCGACAAACTTATGCTGAAGCTCTGCAAGCCGGGCCGCCATATCATCAGGCAGGGTAATATCAAACTTTATACTGCCGGATACTGATAACTGGTTCTCTGAAACACCTATGTCCCTGAAACGTTGTCCCTGCTTTTGAGTCTGGGCAAATACTCTGGTGAGCTTTTCAACCATCGGTTTACTTAAGAAGGAGATCCTTTGATAGCCCCTTGCCGACTTTTCAGAGAGACGCCCATTCACCAGGTAAATCGGAACATTCATCAGCGCGGTGTAGTGAATGGTGTTCGGCCACAATTCTGTATCAATAATCACCAGTGCAAGGGGTCGGGCACGCACCAAAAACCTATTCACGGCACCCGGCAAATCATAGGGGGCATAATAATGTTCAACCTGATCGCCAAGCAGACTGTTGATGCGCTCCCGTCCCGTGGGAGTCATACTGGTGACAATCACCCTGTGACCCGCATTGATAAAACGTTTTATCAGAGGCACAGCGGCGATACTCTCCCCAGCTGATACCGCATGCACCCAAATGGGTGCTTTTTCTACCGACACAGTTTCACTCACCACAGCGTTATTTTTTGCCACCAAGCCAAACCGTTGCAATGGTGTCGCTCGATAAGCAGGTTCCCGAATCGAGCGCCAGCACAAACGCAACAGGATAAATGGCGTCACGCAATAAAACACCAGGCTGTAAACAATCCTTGTGAACATAATGAACTTTCATGTTTTCATACAGGAGTTGCTGCGGAGCATATAAGGATTCCGACTGCCAAACCAGTGAGCCAAAATTGATATACTCTGATTGTTACCGATTGTTACCGGCTTTATCTCAGATGATGAACTCTTTGAATGAGTAAACACACAACCCAAATCGCAATTATTGGCGGTGGCATCTGCGGGCTCTGGTTGCTGAACATCCTGCGTCAAAAGGGATACGACGCCTGGCTGTTTGAGAAAGATTCGCTGGGCGGCGTACAAACGCTGGCATCCCAGGGTATGATCCATGGCGGACTCAAGTACGCGCTTGGAGGATTCACCACTCCATCTTCTGAATCCATCGCCCAGATGCCTGAGGTCTGGCGATCCTGTCTGGCGGGTAGTGGTCCCATAGATTTATCCGGGCTTGACGTTCTGTCAGATGACTACTATCTGTTTTCTGACAATGCTCTGAGCTCAAAAGTGACGGCTTTTTTCGCCAGCAAATCCTTGCAGGGTCGAATTTCTGTGCTGGACAGAGCAGACTACCCCGGGGTTTTTCAAGCTGAGAAGTTCAAGGGTAAATTGTACCGGCTCGAAGACCTTGTTCTTGATACGCCACAACTGGTCAAAAAACTGTCGGACAAATATCAGGGTTATATATTTCAGGGAGCACCAGAAGTACTAACGGACGGTTCTGCGATTACCGGATTAGACTTCCCCGGAACAAATCAAACCATTGTCGCTGACCGATATATTCTTACCGCAGGCGCCGGAAACGAAGCGCTGATATCCGGTCTTCCCCGGCAGACCATTAGTATGCAGCAACGGCCATTGCAACAGGTCATGGTGCGAGGTGATCTGCCAAAACTATATGCCCACGCCGTCAGTCTCGCGTCGGCGAACAAGCCGCGTGTCACATTCACCTCACATGCAGTCAACGACAACAAGACCGTCTGGTACCTGGGTGGCAACCTGGCTGAACAGGGCGTTGGCGTGCCCGCTGACAAATTGATCGATATGGCCCGAAAAGAACTAAACCTTCTTCTACCATGGATCGATTTGGAGGATACCCAGTGGGCGACCCTTAACATCGATCGAGCCGAACCTGCCCAGGCGATGAAGAACAAGCCTGACTTCCCCTTTGTAAAGTCGGTGGCGAACTATACGGTCTGCTGGCCCACTAAACTCACGCTCACACCCATGCTCGGTGATGAGGTGCTGCAACAGCTGCCCATACAACCAAACAACAGCCAGTCGGCCTTACCGCAATTGCCACCACCACTCCAGGCAAGAACACCCTGGGAGATCGCCTTTGATTAATAATGACAGTTACCGTTCGTTGGGAAACACTTCCTTAAAGGTTTCACCCATTGGCCTGGGCACCGTGAAATTCGGCCGCACGACAGGCCTTCGTTATCCGACAGACTTTGATTTACCGGAAGAGAACTCACTTGCAGATCTGTTGTTCCTGGCAAAAGACCTGGGGATCAATTTTATTGATACAGCACCTGCTTATGGCATCTCTGAATCAAGACTTGGCAAGTTATTAAAACCCACCAGGGATCATTGGTGCCTTTGCACCAAGGTGGGTGAATATCACCAGGATGGGGTCTCACACTACGATTTTACTTCGAATTCAACCCGCAACAGTGTTGAGCTGAGTTTGCGAAGATTGCAGACCGATGTTCTGGACCTTGTCCTGGTACATTCTGACGGCAGCGATCAACATATCATCGAAGAAACGGATGTTTTACCAACGTTGGTCAAACTAAAAGAAGCCGGACTGATTAGATACATCGGTTTTTCTGGCAAGAACGTAACGGGTAGCCTGCTGGCATTGGAGCTGGTAGATGTGTTTATGATCGCCCTCAATGAGTCTGACCAGACTCAGGCAGAGCTTATTAAAGCAGCAACACGACACAACAAAGGGGTAGTTATTAAGAAGGCTTTTGATAGCGGTCATGCCAAAGACCCGGGCCGGTCTCTCAACTTTGCCGCTAATTTTCCCGGTGTGAGTAGCGTTATTGTAGGGACAATAAACCCCAGCCACTTGAGAGAGAATGTTGAATCTCTTTTTTCAACATAGAACTCTGATACCGGTGCTAGAGCTCCTTGATCTTCTGTGCCAGGGCAGTAGTTGATAACCCGTCTACCAATTGCAGCACCTTAACCTCTCCGCCATATTGCGTGACAATGTCTGAGCCAACCACCTTGTCAATCGTGTAGTCACCACCTTTCACCAGGACATCAGGCTTGATATGGCGCAACAGATCCTCGGGGGTATCGCCGCTGTACGAAACCACCCAATCCACCGCAGACAGTCCCGCCAACATTGTCACTCGCCGCACCAGACCATTGATGGGTCGCCCTTCACCCTTGAGCCGATAAACGCTGTCATCATCGTTAACCGCCACAATCAGGCGGTCCCCCTCTTTTTTTGCGTCGCTAAGGTAATCCACATGACCGGCGTGCAGAATATCAAAACAGCCGTTGGTAAAAACAATTTTCTCGTCGCGGTTCCTGGCCTCTTCCACCGCTATCAATAATTGCTCTTCCGACATGACACCCTGATTAAAGTTGTTGGCGCCTAATTCATTAGCAACTTCAAGTCGCAGCTCCGGACCGCTGATACTGACAGTACCCAGATGCCCAACCACGATGCCCGCCGCAATATTTGCCAGTCGAACGGCATCCAGGAGCGATTCCCCAGCCGCTAATCCTGCCGCTAACACGGCAATAACCGAATCCCCGGCACCGCTCACATCGTAGACTTCTCTATTTCGAGCAGGCAGATGCACCTCCTGCTGGCCTTTCACCACCAGGGTCATTCCGTCTGCCCCACGGGTAACCAACATGGATTCAACTCCCAGATTCGACATCATGGTCTGGCATTTTTGAACCATTTCTGCCTCTGACGACCAGGCGCCAGCTGCTGCTTGAAATTCAATCTGGTTGGGTTTGACGAGTGTCGCTCCGGCGTAAGAAGAAAAGTCCTTGAATTTAGGATCAACCAGGATGGGTTTGTCTTGCGCCCTAATGGTGTTTATAAAAGATTGCGGGTCAGACACAACACCCTTGTCGTAGTCCGATAAAATTACAACATCATTGTTCGCCAACCCATTTTTCAATTGAGAAGAAAAGTCCGCCGGGTTTAGCGCAACAAGCTTTTCGAAGTCAGCCCTTACCAGCTGTTGTTTGCGACTGACGATTCTAAGTTTGGTAATCGTCTGGTAGTTTTCCGGCTTGAGCAACAGGTCATCAATTCCAGCACTCTCAAGCTTGCTTTGTAGCGCCCGACCTGATTCATCATCACCTATCGCGCCGACCAGGCTGGCGCTGGCTCCAAGGGCCGCAATATTGAGCGCGACATTCGCAGCACCACCCAGTCGTTCTTCGATTTCCTCGATGTCAACGATCGGGATGGGAGCTTCTGCAGAGAGTCGATTCGTCGTTCCATGCCAATAGCGATCAAGCATCGCATCACCAATGGTGAGCACACGCGCTTTATCGAACCTTGGCAAACTCATAGGAACTCCATAAATAGTACTAGGGCGAATCATACCATAAGGCAAATTTCAGCCTTATGTACTTGCTCAGGTATGACCAACGAGTTAACAGCAGGGGACCTTTTCTCAGGGCAATTTTGTAAAGTCGATCAGCTTCAGCCCAGTCTTTACCAATAAAGCAGCTGCGAAACAGCGACAAGGCTCGCCGGGCAAGATATTGGTCTCGATAAACCATGAGATTTTCAGGGAGAATACCGGGATCAAATATGACATCAACCAGCTGCAGGCCTGCCTGTTTTACAAATCCAACCTGGTGACGAAGACTATCGTCATGTTTGTGGATTCGAACAAAGGGAACGTTCAGCGAGGCGCATTCATACAATGCCAGTGAATGAGCGAAAACCGGAATATCCTCCGTGGCTCGAAAGCTCTCCGGGTAGTGTATTTTTTCAAGTACGCGCCGATGGCTCACGGAGCTGCCATGGGACACTGTCAAATTACCGAACAGGTATTGTTTAAACCTGTCTTCATTGACAGCAGGCATAAGACTTACAGTGTGAATCCGCTCTGCGCCATCGGGCTGGACTGACACATGCCCACCCAGCAGGAAACTGACATCAGGGTTTTCGTCAAAATACGACCGGAGTCGCGGGAACAAATCAGCACACAATTCATCATCCGCATCCAGGAACAGGATATATTCCCCTTTCGCTAGCGCCATACCCCGATTTCTGGCAGCACCTGGACCTTGATTCTCTTGCCGGCTGTACAAAATGATGCGGGGGGAAACGTGCCATTAATGATTTTGCTACTGACTCAGTCTCGTCTGTGGATCCGTCATCAACGATAATAACCTCGAACCCTTCACCGGGTTGGTTAACAACGGACTCCACCGCGCGAGTAAGCAGCATGGCATAGTTATACACGGGGATTACAACGCTAATCTGGGTCATGACCTGCCATTGCAACATCAGTCGATTCAACAAGCTGATTCAATCCCGGTAGCTGCCACAGCGCTTCGCTGAATTTCTTATAACTATAGTTGGCCAGCACTCGTTGATAACCGGCCTCACCCAATCGTTGCCGTTCATTTTCTGGCTGGTTTATCAGATGTTCCATCTTCGCACTCAGGTCATTGCTGTCTCCACTTTCAAACTGCACTCCCGTGCCCGCCAGTACTTCACTGGGTCCTGGTGCATTACTGGAAATTACCGGTACTTTGCCTAGCATGGCTTCCAATAACACGATACCAAATGCCTCCTCATTGCCTGATGACAGGACGAAAATATCCAATGCCTTCACCAGGCGTTGAGCATTCTCATGGTGCCCTGCAAATACCACCCGGTCTTGTATGCCCAGGGTTTCAGCCAGGGATTGCAGGGCTTTTCTTCTGGGTCCGTCACCAATGAGCAACAGCCTGGCCTGGGGCTCGTGCAATTCTGCAAAAGCCTGGATCAGTACCTCATAGTTCTTTTTCGAAACCAGCCGACCGATGCTTCCTACAACAAACTCCTTATCCGCAAGGCCCAGTTGCTGTCTCGCCCGGGTCCTGTTCAGAAGTGACTGTTCTTGCTTCACATCAATGGCATTGGGCAGAGCATACAATCTGTGCTGTTGTCCCAGGGAGGGGCAATCACCTGCAATATCCTGGACGACAGAATCCGAGACCCCGGCCAGCAGGATGTTTTTCTGGCCCAGGATCAGCAGTAGTTTTCGACTGAAGCGCCTGAATACACCATGCTCATGTGCGACGCCAATGATGATCGGGGCGGTAAAAAAACGCCCCAGTACACCAGCAATATAGATGGACTTGTAACGATGGGCGACAACGATATCGATAGGACTTTCCCTCAAAATCCTCGCCATCCGCAGAATAGACTGGAGTTTGATACCCCTTAAGGTTCTTTTGTCTTGTTCAAGAAACCGGACTTCGTCACCACCCACGGCTTCAACCACATCAAGACGTGCTTCGCCCTTTAAAAAAACAGTAGTGATCCTGTGCCCAGCGAACGCACAAGCATACTGATTACATACCTTTACAAAAGGTCCACTGTATCCATGGCTGATCTGCAGGACATGTAAACGCTTCAAAAGGACTCCCTGCTACACCAATAAGCCTTTTTTAAAAAGATGTTGAACCGGCGAAACCTTTCCAGCGGAGGACCTTTTCAAGAGGCGCGTTGGTTTGAAGAAACCTAGCCTTGCGAGAGCTTTGATAACAATCCTTCGAATCGGCTTTCCAGTTCCGGGTGACCCTCCCAGTTCTGCATAAACCGTTCCAGGTCTTTTTCAAACGCCCGATCGAAGCTTTCTCTGCTCTTATGTTGCCTCATCGCATCAAGATCGATAATTATTGGACCTTCTTCAGCCATCAAAAAATTGGTCGCTTTCATATCTCCATGGGAAATTTTGCTCTCCGATAAATTGCTTAACAGCAATACCAACGCTTCAAGTTCACCATTGGGACATGTTGTCTTCCCTAAAAAGTCCAGCACATCGGGACCTTCGATATACTCGGTAATAAAATAAGCCGAGCTTCGTATCGGACCCAGGCGATTTTCGAGCATCGCGATGGGTCGCAATGATCTAATTCCGAGGAACTCCATATGAAATGCATTGGACCAGGACAACCACGCCCGGCTTTTTTGAAATGCCCTCAGCAATCCATGCCATGGGTTCTTAATGTTGTACCTCTTGACGACGAGTGTTCTACCGGAGACTTTGACCCGGGTGACCGTCGCCGAATTTCCATCCTTGAGCACCAACCCGTTCGCCATGAACTTATCAGGGTCCTTTAGCAGCGCAGCAAGATCATCGTTGTAAGCGGATCGCTCACATACCATGAATCGGCTGAGGCTCGACTGGCAGACAAAACGCGTACAGTCACGAAAGGCCTTGTCCAAATAGTGCTTTTTGCGCGCTTCACGGCTGAGGGTTACTTTCTCATGCAAGGAGATGACTCTGTCGGGGTCGGCACTCCAGCCACGAACCGTTTCATAGGCTGGGAAAACGATCTGCACGAATTCATCGAATTTCGGGAAAAACTGGGCGAAAAACCAGCTCAGGTTTTTCAGGCTCAGGTCTTCCCTGAGCGGCGGGACTGAATCACGAACAATGCCTCCACCGTCAATGGTGTAAATCTTGTTTTTACTCATCAAGAAATTTGCGAGATGAATATCGGTCTGAACCACACCCTGATTATGCAATTGAGCAATAATAATCATTGCCCGTGTTAATACATCAACGCGCTCATAATCTTCAGTCGCTCTATCCCACCTGTCCTGCAAGCTCAGGGAATTGTCAATGTACTGAAATGCCAGCATTTGCCCGGGACCATCGACAAGTTCAGCCTGCCAAAGCAAACGCGGCGTTCTAACACCGGCATCAATCATATGACTGACGCCAAAACGTTCCTGAGCTGCATATCGGTTGGCAGTTCTGCCAAGGAAGGTTTTTACGAGAATTCGCTGACCATCACAGTCTGCCATTGCCACAATCCGTTTACCCGGCAACAAACGCTCTATTTTCAAGAATTTAACGATGCTTTCGCGATCGTCGGATTGGCGTACACGCAACTCAAACGGCACTTGTACATCACGCTGAGCTCTAATCAATGTGTGTGAATCTAGAATCGTCACTAATACCCCTTCCTTTATACAGCCTTGACGTCGATTTTCCTTTTCGCGCCACTGTGCAGCTTACCTCAATGCTCTTCTCACTCCCATATTACGTAACGGGACGGGGATTATATAGAATTCTTAATTCTTTGCATATTCGCCCAGATTACATCCAGGTCAACAGATGCAACTCCATGATCCTGCACATATAGTTTTCGGGCCCTTTTCAAAACTTGGACCCAGAATTCGTTGTGTTTGGACAATGTCTCGCGAACAGATATGCCGGAGTAGGTTTGCATAAAGCGCAAGAGATCTGTTCGAGTCAAACCAGCATCAATCCCGGAAAACAACAGACCGCCGATATCCTTCTCTCGCCAACGTTGGGGGGTACGTTTGCGAATCTGGGCCCGATGCAGATCAATGAGGAAAACTTGTGGTTCTTCCGCCCTTTCATCGCCAAAATAGTCCATCGCAAAAAGAAAATGGCAGATATAGAAATCCCGGTGATTGATACCATGGTCGTGCATAATGCGGGCAATATCTGCGATCTTGAAGATTATTTTTCGTCGTAAACTCCATTTCACATTGCCGTCCAGGACCAGATCTTCAAGGCTTTTGGTGTTCTCGAGGGCCTGGGTAACGATGCATGATCGTATTTTTGCCGGGTTTGTACCTTCACTGACGTAGGCCATCGGCGTCATGGTGTCGACACCTAACTCCTGAAGTTTGTGAATCGCCCGTAGCTCATTTTCCGCACCCAGTACAGGTGCACGCAGCTGTACCAGGTTTTTGACTATCTCACCCCATCCAACACCATAGTGCAGCTTTACAAAGTATCGTTTCGAGCCGACTTCAAACCTCAATGTTCGCCGGGTCTTAACCTCCCGAAACACCTCGCCTTGCAATTTTGCAGCATCTTCAAAGAGATTCTCTTCCCGCAATGTTCCTGACAATTCCGGACTTACAAACCTCATGACTTATCCAATGGCATCGGCGATCACATCAGCCGCACGATCAGGCATGTTGTATATATCAGCATACTTGCCAAAATTTACGCCATTTTGTTGCCAGCTTGATTTTTCGTCCGACAACAACATTTCCAACAGCAGATCATCAAACATCGACTGTTGGTAAGGAGAAATAACAAGCTTACCCGCTCGCGCCTCTTTAACGTAATGTGCATAGCCGCATACATCAGTTGCCAGCACAGGTAAACCAGCAACCATCGCTTCCAGTAATGTGGTCCCCGTATTTTCGGTATAGGCAGGGTGAACAAGCAGGTCAGCAGCAAGCAGGAATCTTGGAATGTCGTCCCTGCCTTCACTCAGTATGATCACACGACTCTGCAGCCCCAGCTTTTTCGCCATACGCAGAAATACCTTGGGATTATCCTGCCCAACGGCGATCAACGTTGTTTTATTACGCACTTTGTCAGGCAGACTACTCATCCCCAGCAAAATTCTGTCCAGGCCTTTGGTGACGAATCCCGAACCAACCATCAGCAGTAGATAGTCGTCCGCTCCGATTTGAAATTCGGCCCTCAGAGATTGTTCGATACGATCGCTATTTTCAGGTGCCATGCGGTCCGGTGAAATGCCGGGGGGTAGTACGTGGAATCGATTCGTCGGGGTCAGGTAATGTTTTTGAAACAATGGTATCTGCAATTCTGCAATCATGAGAATTTTGGTCTCGGCTTCTACCTTAAACACCGCTTTTTCAAACGTTGAAAAATGCTTGTAACGAGAAATCAGTCGGTACAGGTAGCCTCTCTGTGTTTGGGCCTTCTCCAGATAACACGCATCGGCAGCATAGTATATGTCGAGACCCGGCATTTTATTGAATCCGATCACGCCTTTGACGGGATCTGACCGCAGGTGTTCTGCAACCCATGCAGCATATTTTTCATTTTTCTTATGATTAGTGAATGCTCTGATAGGTACCAGTACCACATCGAAGTCGTTGGGGCATTCTCCCTGCCACGAGAGTGTGTAAACCCGAATCTGATAACCACGCTCACGGCATTTTTCAGCGATGCGAACGAAATCCCTTTGCAGTCCTCCAAAGGGAAAGTAATTAAACAAGCAAAAAGCAAGTACACCCCTTGACTGAGCCATGTCGCCTTCAACCACGCCAACAGTTTCGATAACCCGCACTGCTTCCCTGGCAAGAGAGTAGATATCCGCAGAGCCAGAAAATCGCCGACCATTCTCGCGCCACTCTTGGCGTCGGTCTGCCAGTAGTAATCGGAGCAGCTTCTCGTTGAGTTGTTCCTGCCGAAAAGGACTCGGTACCAGTTCACCGACATCTGCTTCTTCGACGTAGTGTCCGTAACCACATACATCAGTTGCCAGTACAGGCAGTCCTGCAACAATCGCCTCAAGCAGCACGATACCTGCATTTTCATCGAGGGCAGGGTGTAGGAGTAAATCTGCGGCCAACATCAGTTCGGATACATCGTCCCTGCCTGACATAAAGACAATTCTATCCATGATTCTCAGTGTTCCTGCCTGGCGTCTGAAGGCACTTTCGTTATCTTCACCGGCGATGTAAAGGCGTGTGTTGTTCACGACTTCTTTCGGCAACGACTTGATGGCGTAAATAGCCCGTCTCAATCCCTTCTTGATGAAACCCGAACCCACCATAAGCACCATATGTTCATCGTTGGGAATAAGTAGTTCTTTACGCTTTTCGTTTCTGATTTCCAGGAAATTAGCCGGGGCTATCCTGTCCCGAGATATGCCAGGGGGCAGAAAGTGCAGACGCTTGTTCGGGGTGTCGTAATACTGCTTGAAAAACGGCTCCTGGATCTTTGAAATCATTAAAATTTCAACTTCACTATCTACGCTAAACACAGCCTTTTCATACTCGGCAAAATGTTTGTACCGCGGCAGCAGGCGGTAAGCCCAAACACGTTGGGAGCGAGCCTTTTTTTCATAGCAGGAGTCCGCCGCAAAATACACATCGAGACCGGGCATTTTATTGATACCCACGACACAATCTACGGGACTCTGGGTGATTGAATCTGCGACCCACCGGCTGTATTTCTCGTATCGGGTGTGATTCGTAATAGCTGTCACGGGAACAATGATGACGTCGAAACCTGCAGGTATATCTCCGGACCAGCTGAGTGTGTAAACGCGGATCTGATGTCCACGTTGCTGGCAATCCTGTGCAATGCGGAGGAAATCCCTTTGCAGTCCGCCATAAGGAAAATACTTATAAAGACAAAACGCCAGTTTCAAAATGTGCCGTCTTTTGCCGCTATTACCCGCGATAATCTCTCAAATACCATATCTGCTGTAATGTCCCGGTAGCAAGGTGGATAGATACTACTGCAATCATCCGATTTCTGAAACTTGCACTCCCTTTTAAGGCATGGAATGCAAGGTAAGTTATCACTAACTACAATTTCCTGCCTGGAACCGTATGGGCCGGTCAACAACGGATCTGTCGAGCCATAGATACCAATCATGGGTATGTTCATCGCAACCGCCAGGTGGCCAAGACCGGTATCGACGGCCACCACCCCGGTGCAAGATGAGATTTCCTGAATTAACCCGCCGAGGGAAACCGACGCCAGCACCTTCAGCACATTCCCGCCATCGGTGGCTTCTTTATTGCTGTCCCGGACTGAATCGGCGATGCGTCTGGCCCTTTGTTCTTCTATTGGGCTCCCCTGGGGTAACAGCACATCAAATCCATTATCAACTGCCTTTTTAGCCAGTTCGCACCACCGAGCCTCTGGCCAGTGCTTGGAAGGCCAGGTCGTGCCATGGAGAAACAGCAGACGGCGGTTTTTCCGGGATGCTCGAGTATTAACGCCGTAGTTCAGTGGCAGGTTCGCAACGCCGTAATCGAATACCTGCGCGAATAGATCCCGTATCCTCTCTACTGCATGCCGCCCGCGACTAACCTGATAGCGGTTGCTGTACAACAAGCTGGCGAGAGGTTCACGGGCAGAACTTCTGTCCAGACCATGGGACATTCCATTGGCGATTTTTGCGACCAGGGCACTTTTCATCAACCCCTGGGCATCGACAATCACATCGTAGTTGTTTGATTTCAATCGCCGGTAAAAGTCAGCCATTTCCTTTCTGCTGGATCGCAACGCTGACCGCCAGCGACGTTGGGCGATCGGGATAACCTGATTGATGCCGGGATGCAGCGCGGCTATGTCGACAAACGACTCCTCGACAACCCAATCAATCTCCACTTCAGGCAGTGATTTCGTTAAGTCGGTAACGGCCGGCAAGGTGTGAACAACATCCCCCATGGAAGACATTTTGACAATCAGGACTTTCACCGGGAACTAGTTTCCAACAACGGAATGAGTTCTTCGGGTAGCAATTTATTCAGACAATCCTTGTGCTTAAGGGGGCAGGTTCGTTTAAAGCATGGGCTGCAGGGAAGATCCAGGGAAACAATCTCGAGCTTGTCGGTTAATGGCGGGGTAAATCCCGGTGAAGTTGAGCCGTAGATCACTGCCACTGAACAATCCACCGCTGACGCGATATGCATGAGGCCCGAGTCGTTGGAAACTACCAGCCGACAACAACTGAGCAGATCCACCGCTTCCAGCAGGCTCGTTTTTCCCGTCAGGTCGATAACATCCCCAAGATTGTCCAGCCTCATCAGCGCTTTTAGTTGCTGGGCAGTTAACTGATCCCCGGGGCCACCGAAGATCCATACCTGCATGCCACGTTCGACTGCATCGTCCGCCAGCCTGGCGTAGTGCTGTTCCGGCCATTTTTTTGCATCACCGAATTCTGCGCCGGGACAAATGCCCAGAATCGGTTTATCCGACTGCAAGCCCAGCTTTTCTCGCAAAGCCTGCTTGCTGCCTTCGTTAATCATCAGTTTTGGGTATTGAAGTTCTGGCAGAGGTTGTCCGTTTTCAACCCCAAGAATTGCAAAGCGATCAATCATCCGGGGCAAGGCTCGTCTGTTTAGCAACCTCATGTCGTTGAGCAGAAAATACCGGTACTCTCCCCTGAAACCGGTACGCACCGGGATATCCGCACTAAACGGCACCAGTGCTGATTTCAGGGAGTTTGGCAATATAATGGCTTGTTGATATTGATTCTTTTTCAGCTCCCTGCCGAACGCCAGGCGCCTGCCAATTTGTAGCTCACCATGCTGAAATTCAAATCGAATACCCTTCGAAACCTCCGGCATACGTGAAACCAGAGACAATGTTGCCGGAGGTGCTAACACGTCTATTTCACAATGCGGATGCTTCTCCCGTAACACCTTGTATAGTGTCTGGGCCATAACCATGTCGCCAACCCAGGCAGGGCTAACCACAAGTATTCGATCTGACATCCCGCTCCCGCAAATTCCTGGTTGTGAACCAAATTATCTTACAGCTGTGGACCACTCCGGATATTCCTTGCGCCTTGCCATCACCTGATCAAAGTACATACTCTGCAACTTTTCTGTGATTGGGCCTCTGCCGTGGTTGCCGATCGCTCGACCATCCAGTTCCCGAATTGGCAGCACTTCAGCGGCGGTACCGGTAAAAAATGCTTCATCAGCAACGTAGACTTCATCCCGGGTGATGCGTCGCTCTTTGATCTCGATGCCGAGTTCCTCGGCAAACCAAAAAATAGTGTCCCGGGTGATCCCTTCAAGACAGGAAGTTAGCTCAGGGGTTACCAGTTTGCCATTTTGCACCAGAAAGATGTTTTCCCCGCTGCCTTCGGCCACATATCCCTCGTTGTCCAGCAAAAGCGCTTCCTCACAGCCACTTTCCAGGGCTTCTCTTAAAGCGAGCATGGAATTGATATAGTTTCCGTTAGCCTTGGCCTTGCACATGGTTATGTTCACATGATGACGTGTATAGGAGGATGTTCTTACCTTGATCCCATCGACGCGTGCCTCCTCAGTCATGTAAATAGGCCATTCCCAGGCTGCAATAATACAGTGAGACTTCAAACCTTCTGCACGCAAACCCATACCCTCGGAGCCGTAAAAGCACATGGGTCGTAGGTAGGCTTCTTTTAGATTGTTCTCACGAACAACCATGCGTTGCGCCTCGCTCACTTCCTCTTTCGTGAACGGCATGTCGAAGTTAAGTATGTGTGCCGAGCGAAACAAACGATCAGTGTGGTCGTGTAAACGGAAGATGATAGGTCCCTTATCTGTGGCATAGGCGCGAACCCCTTCAAACACGCCCAACCCATAGTGTAAGGTATGGGTAAGGACATGTACTTTTGCCTCCCTCCAGGGGACCAATTCACCATCAAACCAGATAACACCATCCCTATCTGCCAGTGATTCAGACATACGTCAAATACCTTTAATAAATTTCAGACGCGCCATTCTACACGCTCTTGTGGGCTTGCAGTGATTAGTTTAGCGCGGTAAAACTTCAGCCAAGGATCCGCTTCCAGATCTCCACAACCTGCTGCCGATAGCTGGTCAACTTTTCATCGGGTACGACAGCGCCACCCAGCCAGGTGTAGTGAACGGTGGAACGAAAAGCAACGTAAGCTTCCTGAAGGGTGGAAGCCTCGACAGCTTGCAACAAACCTATTGTCTCAAGGGATTCGATCAAACGTATCTTGTCGGTCCATCTTGCTAACGCCGGATATCGATGGCTGTTCGCCAATACAAGAAATTGCACCAGAAACTCGATATCCACGATGGCACCCGTGCCGTGTTTGAGATCTTCGGATTCCACATGGCTGCGTATTTTTGTGCGCATTTCTTTCACATCATGCATAAGCTCTGCCTCATCCCTTTCCTTGCAGAGAATGTGTGAACGAATACCATTGAATCTTTCTTCGTAGCTCATATCACCTGCCACGTATCGCGCCCTGACCAGAGCCTGGTGTTCCCAGGTCCACGCTTCCTGCTCCAGGTACCTTTCGTAGCCATTGAATGTGCCAATGAGCGCTCCTTTGTTGCCATCGGGGCGTAATCGCAGATCCACTTCATAGAGGATTCCAAATCGCGTGTAACTGGACAATATGTGGACGATTCTTTGACCCAGACGCGAAAAGAACATCGTATTTACTATCTTCTTCGCCCCGTTGGTTTCTCCGTGGATATCTGCATCGTGCAAAAAAACCACGTCCAGGTCTGAACCGTATGCCAACTCAAACCCACCCAGCTTGCCGTAAGCGACCACGGCAAAACATCTGCCTTGTGACTCTCCCGACCGATCGCAAGGTTCGCCGTGGCGATCTACCAGATGATCGAACGCCAGCTCGCTGACTTTACTGACAATAACTTCGGCAATCGCCGTTAGACCATCTGAGGCAATCATGGTCGTGCTAATGTTCAACAATTCAGACACGGCCACCCTAAGCACCATTGCATGCTTGAACTGTCGCAAAGAGTCCATTTGTGCCTCGAGATCGTCCCGGTCAATTTGCGCCAGCATCTCTTCAAGCACATCCCGAAGCGAATCAGGATCAATTCGTTGGCGGGTGTTTCTGTCCGTGAGTTCATACAAAAGAATTGGATGCTGACTAATCTGTTCCGCCACCCAGGCACTTGAGCCACAAACATGGACCAATCGATTTGTGGCATCCGTGTTTTCAAGCAGAAACGCCAGGTAAGTGCTGCGCCGTACAATGTTGCTAACAATTGGCACCAACCGACGCAACGTCTCTGCCGGTTCTGATTCCCCCGCACTCAGTCTAAGCAGCACTGGAATCAGACGCTGAATTCTGTCAACTGCAACCTGCTGGACGTCATTCAGGCTGTCGCGAAAATCTACCAACAGTTGCGCAACATCCTGGCACTGATCATGGCTTGTACCAAAACCATGGTCGGCTAACTGCGAAAGGGATTCGCTCGATGTTGGATCCTGCCAGAGTGATACCCAGCGCTGTTGAGTTCCGCCCTCTGGATCCAATTCTGAGGTATTGGAACCCATCACCTTCGAGAAACAGGCGGTTACCTGATCGCGATAATCAGCCAGGGTCGTCAGGTAGTCGGGGTAGGATTCAAACCCCATTGCAGCGGCCAGGCGTTGCTGCGACAGTTCTCCAACAGGTAAGCGTTGACTCTGCCTGTCCTTTTCGGCTTGAATCACATGCTCGCTGTTACGAAGGAATATATAGGCCTGACGCAACACATGCGTGTCGCTGTAAGGTAAGTAGCCATCTTGTTCCAGCTTCGTTAACGCTTCCAGCAGGCGACGTTCCTGTAGAAAAGGTTTTTTTCCACCCCAGACGAGTTGTTGTGCCTGAACAATAAATTCAACTTCTCGAATACCTCCAGCACCAAGCTTGATATCATTGTGCAATTTTTTTCGCTCAACCTCACTATTGATCAGCTGCTTCATTTCCCGCAGCGCCTCAATCGCACCATAGTCAAGGTGCTTGCGATAAACAAAAGGTCGCAACCAGACAAGAAAGTCCCTGCCGAGGCCAAGATCGCCTGCCGCCGCGCGGGCTTTAACAAAGGCATATCTCTCCCAATCGCGGCCCTGTTCGATAAAGTATTTCTCCATCGAGGCTCGATTCAAAATCAATGCTCCGCTCTCGCCATAGGGCCGCAGGCGCATATCTACCCTAAAGACAAACCCGGTTGCCAGCACCGTATCAAGGCTCTTAATAATCTGGCGTGACGTTCGAATAAAAAATTCCTGGTTACTTAAACCCGAATCACCATCCACCGTGCCAGATTCATCGTAGAAAAAGACCAGGTCGACGTCGGAGGACACATTGAGCTCGTTCGCCCCTAGCTTTCCGAGAGCGAGAACACACATCTGCTGGGGTTTTCCTGAATGGCCGATGGGCCGCCCATGACGCAGAACATTCTTTTCGTAATGAAATTCCAGGGCGGTCTGGATACATACATCGGCCAGATTCGAGAGGTCACGGGTGGTTTCGACCAGATCGGCTCTACGAGTCAGATCACGAAATACAATCCGTGCCATCTCGCGGGTCCTTAGCCAGCGAAGCGCCTCGTCGACTAATTTGATATTGATGGGTTGAGCGCTGGTACCCTCCTCTGCATAGATCCGTGACATCAGTAGTTGCGCGACCTCATCGCCATCATAACCGCGAAATAAATCGCCACTGGCAACCAGTTCTTTAAAGTGATCGTTAGAGAGTGTCTGAAAAAGAAAATCACTAAGACTGCATGCCCTGGCAAGCTCATCAAGTTCAACGGGCGCAAGCTCAAAAGAGGGTTCGAGTCGGGTGACTATTTCACGCTGGAGTTTCTTCAGAGCAGACATCACAATTCCTGCTGTCTTGTAGCCCTTTTGAGTAGATCAGGGGGTTGGATCACGAGTTTGCGGTCACTCTACACCAGAGAAGGGCGCCACACGCAGTACTTCGCTAATAGTTGTCTTTCCACTGGCTATTTTCAAGGCCCCACTGAGCCGCAGTGTTTTCATCCCATCCTTCATTGCGTGAACACGCAATTTACCGATCTCCGTCGTCTCCGTTATTAATCTCTTCACATTGTCGTTTAAGGGCAGCAATTCATAGATACCCTCGCGACCCTTGTAGCCGGTATCCCTGCAATCGAGGCAACCCACTGGCTTGTACATTCTCCCGGGCATTTTCATTTTCCAGGGTGTTGTCAACGTCGCCCAGCCCTCTGCATCACCTTCGATCAACGTTTTACATTCCGGGCACAGAGTTCGGACCAGGCGTTGCGCCATAATTCCCAGCACCGTCGCTTTGATCAGGTAAGGCGCAACACCTAACTCCAGTAGCCGGGTCACCGCCGAGGGAGCATCGTTTGTGTGTAATGTTGAAATTACCAGGTGACCCGTTAACGCCGCCTGGATGGCCATTTCCGCTGTTTCAAGATCACGAATCTCACCCACCATGATAATGTCAGGGTCTTGCCGCAGCAATGCCCTGACGCCATCTGCAAACTGCAGATCGATATTATGCTGGACCTGCATCTGGTTAAACGCAGGTTCAACCATTTCGATTGGGTCTTCGATGGTGCAAACATTCACATCTTCCGTGGACAGGTGTTTCAGGCTGGAATAAAGCGTCGTCGTCTTTCCTGAGCCTGTCGGTCCTGTGACCAACACAATCCCACTTGGATTTCTTACCATCGATTCCCAGCGATCAAAGTCTTCGTTGGCAAGCCCCAGTTGTGCAAACGTCTTCAGCAGGATATCCGGGTCGAAAATCCGCATGACCATCTTCTCACCGAACGCCGTCGGCAGCGTTGACAATCGAAGTTCAATCTCATGCGCCTGCTGGGTCTTGGTTTTTAGTCGCCCATCCTGGGGGCGCCTCTTTTCCGCCACGTCCATACGCCCAAGGGTCTTGATTCTGCTAATCACAGCTGTCATCACAGGTGATGGCAATTCATAAACCAGGTGTAATACACCGTCGATTCGAAATCGTACCCGGCCCTTCTCTCTTCTTGGCTCAAGGTGAATATCACTGGCTCGCTGCGTGAATGCATACTGCAACAACCAATCCACAATATTAACGATATGGGCGTCGTTGGCTTCCATGGCATCGACCTGGCCAAGCTCCAGCATTTGCTCCAGATTCGAAAGCGAACTCCCATTGATTCCCTGGGCGTTAGCCTGACTCACTGACCGCGCCATGGTGTAAAATTCAGTGGTGTACTGGCGAATATCAGCTGGATTTGAAATCACCCGGGTAAGCACTTTACCTGGTTGGGATTGCATGATGGTTGCTTCCCAACCCGATACGTCAGGTTCTGCACTCGTGATGACAACTTCATCGTCTTTCACTTCGATGGCGAGCAGTTTGTGTCGCTTGGCAAACTCGTGAGACATCACCTTGGTCACGATCTGGGCATCGATTTTGAGCGGGTCGATTCGCCGATAGGGTTGATCAGATTTTTTACAAAGCCACAGTGTCAGGGCTTCTAAATCCAGAGCTTGCTTTGGATTCAATAGATCCAGATGTAGTTCCTCGGCAATCAGTTCCAGAGGATGCCAGTTGATTTGTTCCTTGGTTCGAATCTTAAGCGCCAGAGAATCTGCATCCTCTGTTGACAAACGACCATCTGCGATAAGATCGTTGATCACTGATCGAAAACTAAGTGTAATATCCGGTTTTTTCGAGCTGACTTCTTGGGAACTCACGCTGACCGACTGTCCTTTCTGGTAAGGCTGACTAGCCCCGATAGCGCCAAGCTTACACCCTTTTTATCCTCAAATTGATACACTGCTCACAACCCCAGCAGATATATCCCCAAATGCTATGAAAATTGCACCTGACCTGGCCGAAATGGTGACTTCACTGACAGCGACAGCCTCCGTGAGCAGCACATTGCCAGAGTATGACCAAAGCAACCTGGATGTCGTTCATCTGCTGGCAAACTGGCTCCAACCCATGGGATTTAGCGTCAAGATCAAGCCCATTCCACAGCATCCTGGCAAAGCCAATCTCATCGCGACACTGCTCCCCAGCAATGGCAACAACACTGGTGGACTCCTGTTATCAGGACATACGGACACCGTACCTTTTGATGCACATCTCTGGGATTCAGATCCATTTAAGCTTCTACAGCAAAATAACCGCTGGTATGGTCTGGGAGTCTGCGATATGAAGAGCTTTCTAGCCTTATGTATTGCTGCAGCAGAACCCTATGTCGATGCCAAATTGAGCCATCCGCTGACCATTCTTGGTACAGCGGATGAGGAGTCGTCAATGTCCGGCGCGCGTGACATTAACGCCGCCGACCTGAGCAACCCGGAGTATGCCTTGATTGGTGAGCCCACAAACCTGACCCCGGTTAGTCGCCACAAAGGAATTATGATGCTGGCGCTGAAGATTACGGGGCAGTCCGGTCATTCCTCCAATCCGGAATTAGGTGCCAATGCCCTTGACGCGACGGGGCTGGTGATTGAAGAACTTGGCAAGATTCGAGATTCATTGTCTCAACGGTACATCGATACCAGCTTTGACATCCCGACACCAACGTTGAACCTGGGATGTATCCACGGTGGTGACAACCCGAATCGAATTTGCGACCACGTTGAACTCTCGTTTGATCTACGCGTGTTGCCTGGCATGAACCACAATGCCGTGATGGACGAGATCCAGGAGCGCATCCAGCCCCGCTTGACAGATCAGGGTCTTGAGTTTGGCCTGCGTCTGCTTCACCCCGCACTGGCACCATTCCAAAGTTCCGGGGTTGAGCTGCTCGAAACCATACAACAAACCACCGGGCATAAGCCCGGCTCCGTTGCTTTTGCGACTGAAGCGCCATTTCTTGAAGATCTCGGGATTCAAACCATTGTCATGGGCCCAGGGTCCATCGACCAGGCTCACCAGCCCAACGAATTCCTGGAACTGGCACAACTCGAGCCAACAATTGATATAATCCGCGCCCTCATTGACAGGTACTGCTGTTCTTAAGCAAGCGAACAAAGCATGAACGACAATCACCAACATGTGAAATGGTTCAGGGATTCTACTCCCTATATTAATGCCCACAGAGGCAAAACCTTTGTGTTGTACATCAGTGGCGAGTCCATTCAACACGAGAACTTTGACAACATTGTTGCAGACATCGTCCTGCTGAATTCACTCGGCGTCCGGCTCGTGCTCGTTCACGGAGCCAAACCACAAATAGATGAACATCTCACCCAGAACGGGGCGAAAAGTGAAACCGTCGCCGGTGTTCGCATCACGACACCGACGGTACTGCCTTGCGTTCAACAAGTGGTCGGAAAGATCAGGATTGATCTTGAAGCCGCACTATCCAAAGGCATCGTAAACGCACCACAAACCGGTACAGAGATTGTCGTGAACTCAGGCAACTATATTAAGGCGAAACCGCTGGGCATCAACAACGGAGTCGATTTCCACAATACCGGTTCAGTGCGCAAGGTTAATGCTGAAGCAATTCACAAACAATTGGATCAAGGTGCGATAGTGGTGGTCTCGCCAACGGGGTTCTCACCCTCTGGTGAGATCTTCAATATTAATTCTGCCGAGGTTGCCGGGGCAGTGGCCAGTGCGGTACTGGCAGATAAATTCATCCTGTTCACGCCAGATAAAGGTGTCTATGACGAGAATAATAAGCTCCTCAACGAGTTGCAGGTCAACGATATCGATGAAGCTAAGCTGGCACCCTACCAACTGCTCCGCTTCGCGCGCCAGGCTTGTCTCAAAGGAGTTGCGCGTTGCCACATGATCAGTTTTGTGCAGGATGGCGCATTGCTTGAAGAGTTATTTACCCGCGACGGAGCTGGAACACAGATCACACGGTTCAGTTATGAACAGATTCGCATGGCCTCTGCCGATGATGTCGGCGGCATTATCGAACTGATCCAACCATTGGAAGCCGAAGGTGTTCTCGTCAAACGTTCGCGAGAACTCATAGAGTCAGAAATTAGTCAATTTACAGTCATTGAAAGGGACGGCATGATTGTCAGTTGCGCTGCCCTGTATCCGTACGGAGAACAAGGCGAATTGGCGTGCCTCGCCACCCACGTTGAGTACCGGGACAACAGCCGAGGAGAGACAATACTCAGGCATATCGAGCAAAATGCTCGTGAACTGAAACTAACCGGCATTTTTGTGCTGACCACCAATACCGCGCACTGGTTCAAGGAGCGAGGATTCGTCGAGGCATCGCCCGATGAGCTTCCGGAATCGAGGCAGTCACTCTACAATTACCAGCGAAATTCAAAGTTGTTCGTAAAATCGCTCATTTAGACCTTTGGAACCTCTGATTAAGTAGATATTTTCGTCATGGCAAAGAAGGGATGACTGGAGAAAAGTTGTTAACAGACTGTAAATTAATCAGAGCTTAATGGCACTTACTTAACGCCACAACGCGGATTATTCACGATATGCCTTAAGTCAGAGGTTCCTTAGTCGACGGAGTAGCAAGATGCCCAGATACAGATCAAAAACCTCCACCCATGGCCGTAACATGGCTGGTGCCCGCGCTTTGTGGCGCGCAACCGGGATGCAGGACGACGATTTCAACAAACCAATTATTGCCATCGCCAACTCTTTTACACAGTTCGTACCCGGCCATGTACATCTTCAGAATCTGGGCCAGTTGGTCGCCCGCGAGATAGAAAAATCCGGTGGTGTTGCCAAGGAATTCAACACGATCGCGGTGGATGATGGCATTGCGATGGGTCACGATGGCATGCTTTACAGTCTGCCCTCGAGGGATATTATTTCAGACTCGATCGAGTATATGGTTAACGCACACTGTGCTGATGCGCTCGTCTGTATCTCAAACTGCGACAAGATTACACCGGGAATGTTAAACGCGACGTTACGCTTGAATATCCCCACGATTTTTGTATCCGGCGGACCCATGGAAGCCGGGCGAACCAAACTTGCTAATCACAATACCAACCTTATTCATGCCATTGTTGTTGCCGCAGATGAACAGTTCAGCGACGAAGAGGTAGAAGAATACGAACGTTCCGCCTGCCCTACCTGTGGTTCCTGTTCAGGCATGTTCACCGCCAATTCAATGAATTGCCTGACAGAAGTGCTCGGACTGGCGCTACCCGGCAACGGTTCTTTGCTGGCCACCCATGCTGATCGAAAGGAACTTTTTCTTGAGGCCGGGCGGAAAATTGTCGACATTACCCGACGATACTATGAACAGGATGACGATTCATTGTTGCCAAGAAGTATCGCCAGTTTCGACGCTTTCAAGAATGCAATGTCCATGGACATTGCCATGGGGGGTTCTACCAACACTATTCTTCACCTGCTGGCAGCAGCACAGGAAGCCGAGCTGGATTTCACGCTGAAACACATTGACAAACTATCCCGAATGGTCCCGAACTTGTGTAAAGCTGCACCGGTAATTGATCGCTACCATATGGAAGACATTCACCGGGCAGGCGGCATGATGGGGATTTTAGGTGAGTTACATCGGGGAAATTTGCTTAATGTTGAGGTGAACAGCGTCCACAGTGATTCACTGGCAAGTACGTTGAAAACCTGGGATGTCGCTGTATCTGAAAGTGACGCGGTAAAAACGTTCTACCGCGCCGGACCAGCCGGGATCCCTACCCAGGTCGCTTTCAGCCAGGATACGCGTTACGACACACTGGATCTGGACCGAGAGTCCGGATGTATCCGTAACATCGAGAACGCTTATAGCAAAGAAGGCGGCCTGGCAGTGCTGTACGGCAATCTGGCAGAAGACGGCTGTATCGTAAAAACCGCCGGTGTGAACGAAAAACTCTGGCAATTTAGCGGCCCCGCCAGGGTATTTGAGTCACAGGATTCTGCAGTCGATGCCATCCTGAACAACAGGATTAACGAAGGTGACGTCATCGTAATCCGCTATGAAGGTCCCAAAGGTGGCCCCGGCATGCAGGAAATGCTCTACCCCACCAGTTACCTCAAATCCAAAGGCCTGGGAGCTGCATGTGCGCTGCTCACCGACGGTCGTTTCTCGGGTGGAACCTCAGGACTTTCCCTGGGTCATGCGTCCCCTGAAGCAGCAGAAGGCGGCAATATTGGCCTGGTGGAAGAAAACGACCAGATTGAAATCGATATACCCAATCGAACTGTTCATCTCGATGTGCCTGATGAAGTGCTTGAAAACAGACGCGCCGCCATGGACGCCAAAGGCAAAACCGCATGGTTTCCAACAGAACAACGCAGCCGCGTCGTTACCACTGCGCTCAGAGCTTATGCTGCGCTGACAACAAGTGCAGACAAGGGTGCGGTACGAGACGTCGACCAATTAACAAGGGAACCTCTGAATAAGTAGATATTTTCGTAAATAGTGATGCGGCATACCGACCTTTGAAAACAGCAGTTAGAACTTGGATCCGGGTTGGGTCAGAAATTTTTCTTCATCCTGCGTAGATTTGCGCCCCAGTCTTTCGTTTCTATGCGGATAGCGCTTAAACCGTTCAATGATATTTTTGTGTTGTATTTCAAAATTGTAATTCGATTCAATACCATTTTCTTTGTATAGCTCTGCGGCGGCCTT
This sequence comes from Pseudomonadales bacterium, assembly GCA_029941905.1. Taxonomy (GTDB): domain Bacteria; phylum Pseudomonadota; class Gammaproteobacteria; order Pseudomonadales; family Azotimanducaceae; genus JAHRVQ01. The sequence goes on from JAPYTQ010000031.1 coordinate 53,531, forward strand.
AGGCATTTTGCCGCCAGTCAAAAAGTTCACAACGACAGGCCTGTTCATGTAACGTTGAAAACCTTTCGAAAACCAGCAGATCAAATTCATCATCTTTGGTCCACCACTTCGACTCTTCAATTTCTTCGAACCAAAATGTTAATACCTGTTGATACATGTCATACCTCATGAGAATTAGGCTGTAGACTATTAAACCTGTTGCCGCAACTCAAACCCGTTGCCATCCGGATCAGTAAAAGTGGCTACCCGCACTGGAACATTGGGCACTGGTTCTCGCAGGATGGTCATATGGCCGCCGTTTCTTTCAATTATTGATTGCATATCCTCAATAAGTTCTACCTCTAAGTTCAGTCCCGCATGGGGCATAGGGTTTTCATCATGACCCGGGCCAAGAACATGTAATGCAAGTTCGAACGATCCGAAATTGAGCGTCGACCAACCAGTTGACTCAAAGGAAGATTCAACATCAAAAACTGCCTTGTAGAAGTTTCGTGCTCGATTCATATCGTGAACATAATGAATAAAAATTGGGTTAGTTCCTTTCAATGGATTCCTCCTGATTCAATCTGTTGGACGACATCAGATAGATAGTATCCGGGTTAGGCTGCCGGTAAATCTTCTGGGTGTTTTCAAACCCCACAGTCGAATGCCTCAACCGGATACCGGCCTTTCAATATTGGTGCCAGCAAAGATGCGATTTTTGTTGGCGCAAAACTTTCACTGGATGCTGTCAGCTGAGACAACGACCACCACCGGTGACCAACTACATAGTCGTCCGGTTGTGCTGGAACCAGACCAGAGGCAACCACGTGCGATGCGAAAAATACTTCGAACTGATCGTGGTTCTTTCCCATCCACTGATAGACGTGATGCCGGGTCCATAGACAGGGTCCCAACTCAATCTCTATGCCGGTTTCTTCCATAACTTCCCGGATTGCCGCATCCTCGAAGGATTCCTGATGTTCCAGCCCGCCCCCCGGCAATACCCAGAACACTCTTCCAGAACTTTTCTCGCAAGCCTGCAGGTAGAGTACTCGATCACTTTCGTCGATCATTAACACCCTGGCTGCAGGACGCGAGCCTTCTGGTACTTTTATCGCCACGTCTTTGGCCGTGGTGTCTGGTTAAGTGTCTGATTAAAGACTGGTAACATAATCCTGCGATCTTTTTTCGTATTCATTGAGGCGCAACGACCAAACTGCATACAGCCAGAACATAAGTGGCGCTTCCCAATAGAAGATCATACGGCTCAGCCATCGCCTCGCGCCCGACTTGCCCCACGACTTCATCCCAACAGTCTCTCGCCCAACCTCCTAAAGCCGCCGATTGTATACAGTAGTGTCTTGAACTTCATGCTACGTGTTGATCCAACCTTTGCTAGCAACATATTTTGCGTACCATATTAAGAACGCAGCGACGACCACGGGCATAAAAATGATGCCTATGGTCTCGCCAAGTCCAAAGCTGAGACCAAGAGTCAGTGTGTGTGCCTGGGTTACGGCCACGCCTGCCAGAGAGAGTGTAAACACATAAAGGGCAGCATATTTTTTTGACAAAAGTAAGACACAACCCGTTGCGCCACCAAAAACAGCAATTACGAAAGCGACGGTAGCCCATACAGGTCTGTTTGTAATGATGGCTTGTTCATTCACTCCATATGAAGCAATCATCTCCGGATTCATTTGCATAAGAAAATTTATGCAGCCCATAAGATTCCATATCAGCATGAAAATAACTATTACCCAGAAGCTCCAATGAGCTGAACCAACACTACCACTATTCATAAAGTGCCTCCTGACACTTTCTCCACATAAATATTACACACCTACACTGTACTCGATGTGAGTATAACCAGACAATGCTGTACTGTTAGTTTGTTCGAGCAAAACAGGTGCAGGGAGCGGCTGGTTCGCTCCCTTCTTGCAGATTGCAACCGTCCATTACATCCAGCTGGCTGTGAGTGCACACATTGCATGTTACGCGTCACAACGGAAACACCTCGACCATCAGACTGTCCTCAACATTGAATATGCATGATATCCATATACCACGCCAGCCGTACTTCTCACGCATTCGGTTTCGAATTCCGTGGTGAGCGGCTTGATCATCAATCACTTTGAAACGAAACTCGCCATCGAGTCCGTAACCACGAATCTTGATCGTCTCATTTGTGAACAGATCCTTCACCCATGGATTCTCAGGATGTCCTGCTTCAAGCAGAATACTATCGGAACTTTGCACAAACCAAGTATGAGTCAGCCGAGTGTTCGATTCTATCGAACTCCATGTCTCAACTTCGATGACGCCTGCAGATTCTAAAGCTCCATAGGTAATTCCAGCGATACCAATCGTTACCGTGAGGACAATGAGAGTGAGTACCCTAGTCATGAAGATAGCGCCTGGTTTAAATAGCCGTTCTGGTTAGTCATAATTACTTTCTTTATTTATCGGCTAATGGCTTTATCAGCTAATGGCCAATTTTGGGTAAACCGTTAACAATATCGACGATCTCCTCCAGCAGTGCCATTCTTTCCTTCATCGTCTTTGCAGTATCCAGGCGCAGGTTTAGGCTAGTGATACCGGCCTGCTGGTAATTTATTAACCTCTCGCGCACCATCTCTGCTGTTCCCAGCGCCTGGAACTCGTTGACCATCACATCGGGTATGCGCTGGGCGGCCTCTCTCCTTTTTCCTGCCAGCCACAGTGCCTGTACCGCCTTGGTATCTTCCACATAACCTGCTCTGTTGAAGGCCTGATTGTAGAAATTGGTGTCAGCCGAACCCATCGCACCTATCTGGAAGGCCAGACCCGGTTTCCTGCTGGCAATCAGCCCTTCAACATCATCACTAATACCGATAGTCACCGCAGCGCTAAGGTCTACATGCGTCAGATCTCGACCAACCTCTTTCGCGCCCCGTTCGATATAGTCCAGATGTGCCTCGGCATGAATCGGCGAGAAACTTGTGCCCAGCCATCCATCGGCTGCAGCACCGGTGTATTCAAGCGAGCGAGGGCCTAGCGTTGCCAAATAGATAGGGATTACTGAGGGCTGAAAATCTAGCCGCAGAGCCTTACCCTCTCCCCCGCGACGAGGCAATACATAATGCCTGCCTTCGTAAATAAGTTTTTTACCAGCAAAGGCCATGCGACAGATTTCAACAGTTTCCTTAAGGCGCGTTAGCGGTGCGTCATAAGATACACCGGCCAGGCCTTCAATGACTTGCGGGCCACTGGCGCCCAGACCCAACAGAAAACGACCTTTTGACAACGCGTTTAGAGACAGGGCTGTCATCGCTATCATGCTCGGAGCACGGGGGCCGACCTGCATAATACCGCTGCCTAGCTTTATCTTGCTGGTACGCGCTGCAATAAACGCTAACGATGTCACCGCGTCGGTGGACCATGCCTCGGCAGACCACACACTGTCGATGCCCAGTTTTTCTGCAAACTGGATGTATCCTATCGTTTCTTCGATGCCTACTTGTCGATAATCACCAACACCAATAGTTAGTTTCATCAGGCTGTTCTCCTAAGTGCTGCGCTAAAAGTAGATATCCTGTAGTTTCACTGCTCAAGTTTCTGCACCACTCGCTGGCATTTGGGAATCACGAGAACTTAATCAGTGTTCCTCAAAACGAGAACAGACGAATTCATAGCTCGGGAAAAGGTGTTTATGCAACCGCCAACATTGGGGTCGAATGTATCAGCTAGCCGGGACACCGTACGAACCCCTAAAACCACATTAAGCAGGGCGGCATCTACCTCGCCCGTGTGACTGAAAGGTGCGACTTGTATTTTATGTTAGGCATCTTAATGTCAGTATAGACAAACCGGTATACCCTCCGCCTAGTCCTGGATCAAGCGTCATTGCACTATCCAAGTCTTGGAGCGAAGATAGATATCTCTGTTGATTTGATTCTGATTTTCAACCATTCGTTGCCGCATGTCGATTTTTGTAGTTTTATCGCTGATTCTCACTTGGACTGCAAGATAAATCAGAGTCGCAAATATGATCACTGAGCCTAGAACTTCACCTATAGCACCAATCGCTTCCCAATTCACGTCAGGCACCTAACACCTCTGCAACGACCACCGCACTGATAGCCACGACAACATTTTCTTGTTAGATAACAAACCGGCATAGCTAACAAATTCCTGATTAACAGCACAATCCACATTCACCTTCGCATCTGCGAAAGGCAGCAATTCAGGTGCAATTTCATACCCGTCAAAAAATACAGGCAGCTACAACGCACAGGCTAGAAAAGTTGAACCCGTAAGCACGATAAGTATAAGGCTCGCTGTAGCATGAACTGTAAAATTCTTTGGCTGAAAAACGAACATCGAGGAAAAAGATGTGGTTATTTCACAAAGGCGGTCCAAGTGGAGAATGGACCGATAGAAGTAACCCAAACCACGAAGAGCTCATATTAGGCATCGTAACTGATATTTGAATGAACAATCTCCTGCTCACCCCACCTGTTTATCCTAAACTCAGATATACTTGCTGTTGCGAATCGAAAGGAAATTTGGTTTGCAACCGGTATTCCAAGCCATGCGTTGGCTAGCGCTTGACCAGAGTTACCATGGCCTACAACCAGGACCGTATCAGCTCTTTTATCGAATATTGCCAGGGCTCTATCTACACGAGCAGACATCTCGCGCCAAGTCTCCGCTTTATCGTAAGGCCGCCAATCCAAGTCTGCAAGTTCTGGCTCATATGATTGAATCTGCTCGGCTTCTCGGAGGCTAAGATTCGCTGCCACACCATTACTTATCTCACGAAGTCCCGCCAGCGGAGTCGGAACGCATCCAATTGTTGAGCCGATGATATCTGCACTCTGTACTGCCCTTATTAAGTCGCTGCAGTAGAATGCGACTTTCTGAAGTTTCCATTCCAGTAATCGCGTGGCAGTGATTGTAATCTGGGCCCTCCCCCTTGGAGTGAGAGGAGTATCAGTCCACCCACCTGTAAGTCCCTTTACATAGTGCTCACTCTCGCCATGACGGACAAAAATCAGATGTTTGATGTTTTGGTACATGGCGAAACCCAAATGCCTAGCACCTGTCTAAACGACTGATAAAAGACGTATTGAAACTGCGTATGCAATTTGAGTAACACTTTCGGCAGTCCGGTGGAGTGACCGAAAAGCATGGAACAAAGTTAAACTTCATCTTATGCGCCGTCTATCAATTTGTGAGAGATTTACAAAGTACCTTTGATGCACCGTCACTCTCCTGAATTTGCCAGCCAAGTTTCTCATACATCTTAGGGAATTCACTATAAACGAACAACTCCTTCATTCCCTTGCGCGCCGCTTCCGGCTCAGCGGCCTGAACCAGCTTCGACGCTAGCCCCAGGCCACGGTAAGCAGGTGATATCAACACAGCATTTATCCAAATAACTGATTCTGCAGCATGCGGTTTTCGCGCCCAGCAAAAAGAAAGACCACCTACAAGTTTGTCATTATCCGTAGCAACTATGGGAGATGGCAACTTGACGCCTTTATTCGAACTGTTGAACGGGTCAACTTCACCCCATTCAGATACAAACCAATCCTTAAGTAGCGCGAGATGCTCAGGATTTAGATTAGAGTTTGATATTTTATGCACTTCGAAACGGCCAGGTACAGCTAAGCGGCACTGTCAACGACATTTTGTATTGGTACGAACATATGTCTTACTTTGTTCCAAACTTCAGCTGATCCTAGATAGCTAAAAAACCATACTATTACTCCATTGATATTTTCAATTTGGGTATCCCTAAATTCGCTTTCTTTCAATGTTTGGGTGGTTTGATGATGCCAGCTTTCTACAAGATTCAGCACTCTAACATGAAGAAGCTCAAAAATTAGTTGTTCGTCAGGGTCAAGATTTTGGAACGATTCTCGACCCCGATTTACAATGGATGCTATTTCAATTGATGCAGAAAACGCGTTTATCAGCTCGTTGCCCGAGTCCCATGTATGACGGAGTGAATCAGATTCGGTCTGCCTGTTAGAGTGTCTCACTTGAATTGCTAGATAAAGGAGCGTTATAACAACTGCCGCCGCTCCGACAATTTCTGCGAGTGCTCCTAAAGCTTCCCAATTCATTATTCTTCTTTCCGGTGGCAGTTTGTCAAATTAGGAACATAACACCAGGTTTTGCAGCGTGACTCGAAGAGGCACGTCCGAACGACCGAAGGGAGTGACAACAACCCCATGCTAGGCAGATTACCTCGTTTAACTGGACTCACTCTGCGACCCCTTCTAGCATGAGAATCCGACTATTCGTGCTTTGTTCCCAGATCTCGTGAAGATCTGTGGCAGCCCTTTCTTCTAGAAAGGAAACTGCTGATTTTTTGTCAGGGAACTCGAGCACGACACTTCGTTGTGGTATCCCACCGTCTCCTTGGACTACTGTAGGTTCAACCCCTTGGACAATGTAGCGGCCACCGTGTTTGTGAATAAGATCGGGAATTCGTTGAACGTACTCCATGAAAACTTCTAAATCCAAAATATCTAAGTCGATTTGAAGGTAAGACTTCATCTGCTTAACACCCAGTTAAGCGGCGCCACACGCAGTGCGGCGTCCGAAGGAGGAATGAAGTGACGACTGGCTTCAACTGCATGTTAGGTTCTGTCCCTCAGTATGATTAGGAACGTTGCACATATTGCAGGATTTCATCTACTACCTGTGCTTTTGTTTTCCCTGATGTGTCGATCTTCGGAAAAAGTAGGTTTTCAATCAATTCTAGCCTGCTTTTTGCGTATTCTAGTCGATCTAGGTCACCACGTGATGACAATCGTTCCTCAAGGCACTTAGGCGTAGCTACCAGATAAATTTGCAGGATTTCTTCTGTACATCCACCCAGGCCGCTAATGATCGGTTCGTATAGTTCTGGTCTTGCAAAAACCCAAGACAAAATACCTACCTCACAACCAGCGTCATAATAACCATGCATTACATCAATCACGTTGCCTATCGCTATGTGGCGAGTACCCGCTACAGCGAGATCTTCTGAGATGCGCCAAACATCATCCGCATCAAGGATCGCCGATTTAGCAATGCGCTCTTTGAGCCCGTTCAGCGCAGATGTTTTCCCAACGCCCGTTGGACCACCTATTAGCACGAGCTTTGGCATGGGCACCTAACACCTAGTTGAGCGGCGTGGTCGTTCTGGCGCGCAGATTGCGAAAGCAATTTGCGTGACAGGTTGCCACGTTCGAGTGACCGAAGGGAACGACTTCAACTGCATGTTATGTGTTCGCCCCTTTAAGTGAGGAAACAAAGTTAGGCACTTCGTCTATACAAGAAAGCACGCATACTGGATCCCATTTAACAAGTTCTAAACGCGTCGTCTCTCCACTGAGCAGACCGATAAATCGAGAACCAGCTCTAGACGCACACTCTCCATCAGATATAGAGTCTCCCACATACAGCGTTTCACCAATCGGCAAACCCAGCTCTTTTATCGCGCGCTCCAACCCCTCAGGATGCGGTTTGTTGTTCTTCACGCATCCTCCGCCAATCACAATATCGATGAGCTCAGACAACCCATCACGACCAACTGCCTCCTCAATTCTCTCCTTTTTCTTTGTTGATACGATTGAAATATGGTGACCATCGCGACGCAGCGACTTAAGAGCTTGTGCTGTACCTGAATAGAGATGAATGTGACACAGCATCACCTGTTCTGCATGCTCGAGGAACAACCTCTTAAAGTCTTCAGCAATTGGCGAATCAGCGCTTCCGTAACCGAGCGCCTCAAACGTCCTTTCCAAACTAAGTCCGATGGTTCTCCGAATATCCGATTCACCGGAGTCCTTAAAGCCGAGTTCGCGCAACGCAAAGTTCGCACAGGCAATGGATCCGCCAGACGAGTCTGCAAGGGTATAGTCGAAGTCAAAGGAGATATGCATCTCAATCTCCTGCTAGTTGCGCTTCGATATTTTTGGTTTTATCAGTAGTTAGATCGCCAGTGTGTTGTGTGGTTACTGTTTCAATCAAAGCGATTAAGCATTCTTCTTCACATACCGGGTTGTGCATAGTACCTCTTGGAACAATATGGAAGTCACCTTCAGCAAGGTCAACTGAATGAGATTCATACTCAATTCGAAGATTACCGGACAAGATAAGAAATAGTTCGTCTTCCAAGTCATGTTTATGCCAAACAAAATCACCTTTCAGTTTTGCGACTTTTACATACTGATCGTTAACCCGGCCTAGTACTCGCGGGGACCAGTACTCCTCTAGTAATTCTGCTTCCATTTTGAGATTTCGTGATGAGTTTTCCATGCAAATTGGTGCCTAACACCAAGTTAAGCGGCCACCGAAGGTGGTCCGAACGACTGAAAGGAGTGACT
>JAPYTQ010000032.1:0-24179 GCA_029941905.1 Pseudomonadales bacterium
CCCTCTCGGCATGCACCTTAGGTTTTGTAACCGGCGTCGAATCCATATCGCCCCCAGTACTTTAGACAGTACTTATAGACTGTACCTAGTGTGAGTCCGCTATTTTACTGCAATTGTTCCCCGATGTCTTTTTGAGATACCGATCACGCTAAATATCCGACAAATAGTATTAAATGGCGCTTTTAGAGGCTCCTGTAGGGGCTCCTGGACGAAACGAGGAATATGAAAATGAAGATAAAAGCTCCATCCGGGGTGTTGATGATCGGTGTTTGTCTTGTGCTTTCTGCCTGTGGCGGGAGTGATTATGCCAGCAAGGACGTAAAGGGCGAAAAACCGACGGTAACCCGAAAAGCGAACAATCCGCTGTCCAATCAGCAGGAAATACTCAATGCTTCCCGGGGTTTGCAGGCCCGTGTGGATGCTGATACGGCCAGAAAGAAGAAAGCGATGGAAGAGGCGATGAACTAGGACCAGGGTACAATCTGGTTTTGCACCATTAACTGGTGCTATTGATTGTCTGCCTTCATTACCCTGGATTTATCGCGATTCCAGTCGCGCTCCTTAATTGAGGCGCGCTTGTCATGTAGTTTCTTGCCCGTTCCGAGGGCGATGGCAACTTTCACCTTGTTGCCTTTCCAATAAATCGACGTTGCCACACAGGTTTGCCCCTTGGCCTGGGTCGCGCCCACAAGGCGGGCGATTTCCTTTTTATGAAGCAGCAATTTCCGGCTGCGGCCGGGTTCAGCCAGTATATGGGCCAGCGCAGTTTTCAGCGGCGGGATGTGGCAACCGACCAGGTAGGCTTCTGCGTTTTGTAAAATCACATAGGTGTCTGTCAGCTGACATTTGCCTTCCCGCAGGGATTTCACTTCCCAACCGGCCAGTACAATGCCCGCCTCAAAACGGTCATGGAGTTCATATTCGAACCGGGCACGTTTGTTTTGCGCGATTGTGCCTGGTGATAGTTTGGGTTTTTTGGCCATTACTTCCTCGCTGGGGCGGCATTATAGGGGTGAAGTGATGAAAGTACAGTCAAAAAAGTACAGTCAAATAAGGGTGTTGAGGCAGACTGGTAAATCACTGACAATGGAGTTCGTCCAAATAACAACAATAAGGGTCTTCAATGGCGGGTTCTGAATCTATCCATGGCATGTGGTCTTCCCGGCTCATGTTTATACTTGCCGCTGCCGGTTCCGCAGTAGGTCTGGGGAATATCTGGCGTTTCCCCTATGTGGTTGGGGAGTATGGTGGTGGCGCATTCGTGCTGGTTTACCTGGCCTGTATTTTCCTGATTGGCATACCTATTATGAGCTCAGAGATATTACTCGGCCGTGCTGGTCGACAGAGCCCGATTAACACCATGCGTGAACTCACAATGCGTTCCGGCGCTAATCCTGCGTGGCAGGTGGTGGGTTGGATGGGTGCCTTGGCGGGTTTTCTCATCCTGTCTTTCTACGGGGTTATCGCGGGTTGGGCGATGGCGTATGTGGTTGAACTGGGCTCCGGTGTTTTTTCCGGGGCGGATGCCGAGACCGCGGGTCGCGTGTTCGCCGAATTTACCGGAGACGTCTGGCAGGTCGTTTTCTGGCATGGGTTGTTTATGTTGATTACCATATTCATCGTTGCCCGTGGTGTGAGCGAGGGTCTGGAAAAAACCGTCAAATACCTGATGCCTGCATTGTTCGTCTTACTGTTGGTACTCGTCGGTTATTCAATGACGACGGGCTATTTTATGGACGGTTTGAAGTTCCTGTTTTCATTTAACTTCGACAAGCTGGGCTGGAATAGTGTGCTTATAGCGATGGGGCAGGCGTTCTTTACGCTGAGCCTGGGTATGGGTGCGATCATGACGTATGGCGCCTATATGCCGAAAGGGACATCGATCATTGGCGCAGCCACCTCGATTGCACTCATTGACACGGGGATTGCGCTGCTGGCGGGGATGGCTATTTTCCCCCTGGTTTTTGCCAATGGGCTTGAAAGCAGTTCTGGTCCCGGTCTGATGTTTGTCACGCTACCCCTGGCGTTTGGCCAGATGGGTGGCGGTGTTATTTTCGGGGCAGTGTTTTTTGTGCTGGTGACATTCGCCGCCATTACCTCGGCTATTTCGCTGGTTGAACCTGCTCTGGCCTGGCTGGTCGAGCGCATGAAAGTCAGCCGTCTTACGGGTGCGATGATTGTCGGGGGGGTTGCCTGGCTGCTTGGTATGGGCTCCGCATTTTCTACTAACATCTGGGTTGATGTCACGGTATTGCCGGGCATGAATTTCTTTGACTCGATGGACTATATTTCCAACAATATTATGCTGCCGCTGGGGGGAATCGTCATTGCCCTGTTTTCCGGCTGGGTTATCGACAAGAAGATCAGTCAGGAAGAACTGGATTTGACTGCGGGTCAATTCAGAATTTGGGAAATTTTAGTGCGCTTTATTTCTCCTGCTGCTGTCGGTTTCGTTTTTGTCATGACCTTTGCCTAGCGGAGTACTAGATGCGCAGGGTTAACCGGTCTGCATTGATGCCTTATTCGGCGCGGCAAATGTTTGATATTGTTAATGATGTACCGGCCTATCCTGAATTCTTGCCATGGTGCCATAGCAGTGAAGTGCTGAGCCAGGACGAGCAGGGGATCGTCGCAAGACTTCAATTGGCGAAGTCGGGGCTTAAGCATTCATTTACCACCCGCAATATCATCAGCGTTCCGGGTTCTATTGAGATGGAACTGGTCGAAGGCCCCTTTTCAAAGTTGTCGGGAAGATGGACATTTGTGCAACTGGGTGAGGACGGTTGCCGAATCACCATGGATCTGCAATTCGACTTTAACAGTCGCCTGTTTAATTTGACCCTGGCAGGGGTGTTTGAAATCGCTGCTGACAAGATGGTCGACGCTTTCTGTGAGCGCGCAGATAGACTGTACAATAGTTAGAGCGATACTAACCTGGATGCAACATGCCGAAAAAAGAAACCCTGCCTGAACTCATGTCAGAAGAACCCATGTCAGAAGAACTCAAGTCTGAAGAACTCATGTCTGAAGAGATTAGTGTTGAAGTCGCATACGCCAGTGAGACGAAACAGTTCCTTAAATCATTGAGGGTAGCGAAGGGCACGACAGTTATCGAAGCAATACAGCAGTCGGGTGTGTGCGGTGCATTTCCCGGGCTGGATGTCGAGTCCTCCCGTGTCGGAGTTTTTAGTCAGCTTGTTGCAAAAGATCAGGCTTTAAAGGCCCATGATCGAGTTGAAATTTATCGGCCTTTGACGATTGATCCGAAGGAGGCCAGGCGGCGTCGCGCCACAAAGAAAAGGAATTAAATTCTCCTAACCTTCAATGTTTGCTGACGCTTGATCTGTTTGGACGTTCACTGTGCCAATATTCGTTGAAGGTAAAAAATCTCCTTCAAAGTGACTGAGTCTTTCCTCGACGAAAAACAGATGCAATTTCGATTGAATCAGGTTCAGGCCGGGTACCTGGATAGTATAAACATAGTCCCAGCGTTCCCGGTCGAGGGAGTCGTCCACAATGGGATTGCCCAGAACGTAGATGACCTGGCTTTTTGTCATGCCAGGTTTCAGCTTGTCGATCATCGATTGTGTGATGACGTTACCCTGCTGAATGGTAAGGCGGTGAACACCAGGAAATCGAATCGTGGAGCAGGCGCTGATGAGTACCACCAGGGTGAAAATGACGAGGACTTTGTTTTTCAGATGGTTCATAAAGCTAAATTTTACTTCTTACAGCTGCGGGAATTGGTCTTTCAATTGTGGATCTAAATCTGGATACTGTGCATAGTCTATCTTTCTTTCATCACGTAAACCAATGACATACGAATCTCAAGAAATCAAAGATGCTGGTCTGAAGATTACGCTACCTCGTATTAAGATATTGGAAACCCTTGAAAGTTCAACAATCCACCATTTAAGCGCCGAAGATGTCTACAAAATACTGATCGCCAATGGCGAGGTTATTGGTCTGGCGACGGTTTATCGCGTCCTCACACAGTTTGTAGATGCAGGTTTGGTAATCAGGCACAACTTTGAAGGTGGTCATTCAGTATTTGAAATATCAGCTGATGAGCATCATGACCACATTGTTTGTGTCAAATGCGGCCGGGTAGAGGAATTTCAAGATGAGGAAATTGAAGCACTGCAATTAAAGGTAGCCCAGCGGTTAGGATTTGCGCTGACAGATCATGACCTCAATATGTACGGGCTTTGCGAGGAGTGCGGATAACCGCTGTCTGGGCGGTGGTGTACATTTCTTGCGCATGGGCTAATGACTGATCCGTCATTTCAAGTCCGCCAAGCATTCTGGCTATTTCCCTGATCTTGTCATACTCATCGAGACGTTCGATTTCAGTATGTGCTTGATTGTCCGGGCTCTTCTTGGTGACTTTTAAGTGCTGGTGTCCCTGTGCTGCTACCTGGGGTAAGTGGGTGACGCAAACAATTTGAGCCTCCTGGCCGAGTTTACGCAGTGACGACCCGACGACTTCTGCGACACCGCCGCCGATACCAACATCAACCTCGTCGAAAATCAATGTAGGGACACGGGAAGTATCAGCAGCTACAACCTGGATAGCGAGACTGATTCGGGACAACTCACCCCCGGATGCAATCTTGTTAAGGGAGCGAGGCGCCTGGCCTGGATTGGTGCTGATTAAAAACTCGACTTCTTCCAGTCCACGAGCCAGGGGAATGTCCGCATCATGGGCTGTCAGGGCAATAGCAAAGGTTGAGCCCGACATGCCCAGATTGTTCAGTTGCTGTGAAACTTTCTTGCTGAGTTTTTTTGCGGCCCTGGTCCTGGTAGCAGATAGTTTGTCAGCGGCTTTGGCATAGACGGTTTTGAGCTCTTTTGTCTCTGTTTCCGTGGTACGAATTTCGTCGTCGATATTGCCCAAAGATTCAAGTTCCGCGTTAATGGCCTGCACAAGCTGCGGAATCCCTGCGGGTTCAATTCGGTGTTTGCGGCAGAGATCATAAATAGTACTCAGGCGGTCCTCGACTTCGGTGAGCCGCACGGGGTCCATTTCAAAGTCACCGCAGAATCGCTGCAGATCATGTATTGCCTCGTCTAACTGAATTTTTGCGGAGGCCAGCATTTCAGTGATGGGCGCAAGCTCTGCCAGATTAACAGCCTGTAACAGCTGGACACTTTTAGATAGCTGGTCCAGGGCGCTCGATTCTGCGTCCTGCCGGCAAAGGTCAATTACGGCATTACAATTGGTCAGTATCGATTCTGTGTTGGCGAGGCGTTTTTGTTCTTCCTCAAGGGAATCCTGTTCGTCCGGGACAATGTTGAGTTGTCCCAGTTCTTCAGCCTGGTAGGAAAGCAACTGCTGTCTTGCTGATTGCGCTTCATTGTTATTGATGAGCCGGTGCAGTTTTTCGACGCTGGTCTGATACTGATGAAACAGGTCACTCACCTGGTTAGCATTCTCAACCGACCCGCCGAACTCATCCAGCAGGCGAGGATGGGTTTCTTTTCTTAGCAGTGACTGGTGTTCATGCTGGGAATGGATATCGATCAACATCTCACCGAGGTTTTTCATATCATTGATTGTGCTCGGCGCCCCGTTAATAAACCCACGGGAACGTCCATCCTTGCCAATGACGCGGCGCAAGATGCATTCGGCTTGATCACCAGCAAGCTCTCGTTGCTGGAGCCATTGTTGTGCTTCTAAATTACCTGTGAGTTCAAATGTGGCATGGATCTCGGCCTTGTCAGCATTTAATCCGATCAAACCGGTTTCTGACCGATCCCCCAGAGCCAGGCCGAGGGCGTTCAGCATTATCGATTTTCCCGCGCCGGTTTCGCCGGTAATAACGGTCATTCCCTTGTCGAATTCCAGTTCCAACTGGTCCACCAGGGTAAAATTTTTAACTGTCAGCTGGCTGAGCATAGAAAATTTGTTAACTCACCGGTTCACGATATTAGACAAACTAACACAATGCACTGCCATGATGTTCTATCTACTTATCTACTGTTCTATTTGAGCAGGCTTGGGTATATTGGGTTAAAGTTGTTGTGCAGTGGCGAGATTAATTTGAGGCCGAATGTCAGATAACCAAAAAGTTAGCCCAAAGGGGCAGATTCTCTTAAAGAGCCTGGTTGAAACCTATATTGCGGAAGGACAACCCGTTGGTTCAAAGACATTGTCTCAAAGCAGCGACTTGTCCGTCAGCCCTGCCACGATCCGCAATGTGATGGCTGATCTTGAAGAGAAAGGTTACGTCTCATCGCCTCACACATCTGCAGGTCGCATTCCAACCGCCTTGGGTTATCGTTTCTTCGTCGATAGCCTGTTAACGGTCGAACCGTTGGATTCGATCGGTATCGACCGGTTAACACGGCAACTGGATCCCGATATGACAGCCCATGAACTGGTCGAATCTGCTTCCGGCATGTTGTCCGAGGTCACTCACCTGGCTGGCGTCGTCACGGTTCCGCGCCGCGAACAGATTATGCTGCGCCATGTTGAATTCCTTGGCCTGAATGACAATCGTGTGCTGGTGATTCTGGTACTGGATGATCACGAAGTGCAAAACCGTGTCATCTACACGAAAGAACAATACACAGAAATTCAGTTAAAAGAAGCCTCGAACTTTGTTAACCAGTCATTTGTTGGCCAGAGTATGAGTCGCATTCGGGATCATTTGATTTCGTCGATGCAAAAAGACCGCCAGAATATGAATAGCCTGATGCAGACCACCCTCGAGATGGCAGAGAAGGCGTTCGGGCACGAAGAGGAGAATGATTACGTGGTTGCCGGGCAGGAAAACTTATTTGATATTTCCCAGGACAATGCGCTTGCCGACATTCGTGAACTCTTCAAGGCATTTTCACTCAAGGGCGACATACTGCACCTGCTGGATCGATGTATGGAAAGCAATGGTATGCAACTGTTTATTGGTCAGGAATCAGGCTATGAGATTCTGGATGAGTGTAGTGTTGTGGCTTCGCCCTATCATGTCGAGGGCGAATTAGTGGGTGTTCTGGGTGTCATTGGTCCCACGCGGATGGCTTATGACAGGGTAATTCCCATCGTTAATGCAACCGCGCGCATATTGAGCGCCGCCCTGGATGGTGTACGATCGAAACCGGGCTGAGGTGAGGGGTATACCCATACTCCCGACTGAATCAGGCGTTGAAGGACTTTTTTTTCCACAAGATCCACCTGGAATCTCCTAAATTTCCCCTCAAGCGGCGGTTATACCCTTGAATGCTGCAGGGGCGATCCCCATATATCTTCCCACGTTGGTACTTATACGCCTGGAGAGGGGTTGAATGTCGAATCCGGAAGATCAAAACGAAGCATCTGTGACGAAAAATACAGAGGCAGAAGATACCAGCGCGCAGGTTGAAGAAATATCTGGAGAACTCTTACAGGAAACCGATGATGACAGCGCCAGCTCGGACGAGATCGATGTAGAAGGTGCTGAGAGTGAAACCGGCTCTGAAACTGTCATATCAATCGAATCCCTTCAGGTAGAACTGGAGAATGCTTCTGGAGAAGTATCAAAATTCAAGGATGTCGCGTTACGAGCCGAAGCAGAAATGCAGAATGTCCGTCGGAGGGCGTCCAAGGATCTTGAGAATGCCCACAAGTACGGTCTGGACAAGCTGGTACAGAACCTGCTGCCGGTTATCGACAGCCTTGAAAAGGCGGTTGAATCAGCCGAACAGGCAGCCGATGAGGAGGCGAACAAGGCCATCGTTTCGGGTGTTGGCCTGTGTCACAAGATGTTACTCGATGTGCTCGCCAAAGACGGCGTCAGTGTCGTTGACCCGGTAGGCGAACCGTTTGATCCGAATCTTCACCAGGCCATGTCCATGGTTGAAAATCCGGAAGTCGAACCCAATTCAGTGGTTGCGGTAGTACAAAAAGGCTACACCTTAAATGGCCGCCTGGTTAGACCCGCGATGGTGATGGTATCAAAGGGCGTCACAGCCCCAACAGATGAGGAAGCCTGAGTCAGGTAGTTAAGTATTGGGTGCTGTAATTGGGTTATAAAATAGTTTCGCCAGCCAACAGGTTGGCACAAGTTGAAGATTGGAGAGAGTAAAATGGGAAAAATTATCGGTATTGACCTGGGAACGACTAATTCGTGTGTCGCTTTTCTTGAAGGTGGTACTCCGAAAATCATCGAGAATTCCGAAGGTGATCGAACCACACCGTCTATTATTGGCTATGCTGATGATGATGAAATTCTGGTAGGGCAGGCAGCAAAGCGTCAGGCCGTAACTAATCCCGAGAACACCCTGTTTGCAGTTAAGCGATTGATTGGTCGTCGATTTGAAGACGAGGTCGTGCAACGTGATATCAAGATGGTTCCGTACAAAATTGCCAAGGCAGAAAATGG
This sequence comes from Pseudomonadales bacterium, assembly GCA_029941905.1. GTDB lineage: Bacteria > Pseudomonadota > Gammaproteobacteria > Pseudomonadales > Azotimanducaceae > JAHRVQ01. Next base: position 8,361 of record JAPYTQ010000032.1, read on the forward strand.
TGATGCCTGGGTTGAAGTCAAGAGCGAAAAAATGGCACCGCCTCAAATCTCCGCCCAGGTACTAGGCAAGATGAAGAAAACTGCTGAAACCTATCTCGGAGAAGAAGTGACTGAAGCCGTTGTTACGGTGCCTGCTTACTTTAACGACTCCCAGCGTCAAGCCACCAAAGACGCCGGTCGTATCGCCGGATTAGATGTAAAACGAATTATCAATGAGCCGACTGCCGCAGCCCTTGCCTATGGCATGGACAAGGCGACGGGTGATTCAACCATCGCAGTCTATGACCTGGGTGGTGGTACCTTTGATATTTCCATCATTGAGATTGCTGATGTAGATGGCGAGAAGCAGTTCGAAGTATTGTCCACCAATGGCGACACCTTTCTGGGTGGTGAAGACTTTGACCTTCGCATGATCGATTATCTGGCCGATGAATTTAAAAAGCAGGAAGGCATGGATCTACATAATGATCCGTTAGCGCTGCAACGGCTGAAAGAAGCAGCAGAGAAAGCGAAGATTGAGTTATCTACCAGCCAGCAAACTGAAGTGAACCTGCCTTATATTACTGCTGATGCCTCAGGACCCAAACACCTGGTCATCAAAGTGACCCAAGCTAAATTGGAGTCCCTGGTTGAGGACCTGGTTGATCAAACCATGGGGCCGTTGCGCACTGCGATGAAAGACGCTGACGTAGGTGTTTCGGAAATCGACGACATTATCCTTGTAGGTGGCCAGACACGTATGCCTCTGGTTCAAAAGAAGGTGCAGGAGTTTTTCGGCAAAGAGTCCCGTAAGGACGTGAATCCTGATGAAGCAGTCGCCATGGGTGCATCTATCCAGGCCGCGGTATTGTCCGGTGACGTAAAAGACGTATTGTTGCTTGATGTCACACCATTGTCTCTTGGTATTGAAACCATGGGTGGGGTGATGAGTAACCTGATCGAAAAGAACACCACGATTCCGACCAAGAAGTCGCAAACTTTCTCCACTGCTGATGATAACCAGCCTGCGGTGACGATCCATGTGTTACAGGGCGAGCGTAAGCAGTCAGCACAAAACAAATCACTGGGGCAGTTCGATCTTTCAGATATCCCGCCGGCACCTCGTGGCGCGCCGCAGATTGAAGTGAGCTTTGATCTGGATGCCAATGGTATTTTGAATGTGTCGGCGAAAGATAAGGCAACAGGCAAAGAGCAGTCTATTGTCATTAAAGCTTCATCTGGATTGACCGATGAGGAAGTCGAAAAGATGGTGCAGGATGCAGAAGCCAATGCTGAAGACGATCGCAAGTTCGAAGAATTGATTACCGCGCGGAATCAGGCTGACGGAATGATCCATGCAACCCGCAAGACTTTGGAAGAAGCCTCTAGCGTAAGCGAAGAGGAAAAAACCAGTATCGAATCTGCAATCTCAGATCTCGAAGAGGCGCTCACGGGAGACGACAAGGAAGCCATAGAAACCAAAACTCAGACTTTGACGGAAGCATCTTCAGAATTAGTTCAGCGAATGTATGCGGAGCAGGCGGCACAGGCCGAGGCTGGAAATGCCGCCGGAGCAGAGGAAGCCAATGCTGGCAGTGCAGAAGCGGATGCTGTTGATGCGGAATTTGAAGAAGTAAAAGACGATAAGTAATTCAAGCTCTACTTGAGCAAACAAGATAGGCCAGGGATGTCATGTCCCTGGTCAAATTGATGAAGCGTACATAATCGGGTTAACCGATTTTTTGCGCTTAAGACAAAAATAATTATGGCAAAACGAGATTACTACGAAGTACTGGGTGTATCCCGGGATGCATCCGAGAAAGAAATCAAAAAAGCGTATCGACGGTTGGCGATGAAATACCATCCGGACCGGAATCCAGACGATACCGCTGCAGAAGAGAAGTTCAAAGAGGCGAGTGCTGCTGCCGAGATACTCACGGATTCTGAAAAGCGTGGTACTTATGATCAGTTTGGCCATGCAGCCTTTGAAGGTGGTGGCGGTGGTGGATTCCAGGCCGGGGGTAATTTTGGATCCATTTTCGAGGATGTTTTTGGAGACATATTTTCCGGTGGTCGTGGCGGCGGTCGTAGCCAGGTTCAACGTGGTTCTGATTTAAAATACGTTCTGGAACTGACATTGGAAGAAGCGGTTCGCGGTGCCAATCCGAAAATCAAGGTGCCCACACTCGTTGAATGCATGGAGTGTCTTGGTTCCGGTGCCAAAAAAGGCACCAAGCCGATGGATTGTGTGCAGTGTGGTGGCATGGGCCAGGTCACGGCACGACAGGGATTTTTCTCTATTCAGCAAGCTTGTCCCCGTTGTCGTGGTACCGGCAAAATGATCTCCGATCCCTGTGGCCGATGCAGGGGTCAGGGCCGTGAGCACGAAACCAAGACGCTGTCAGTCAAAGTTCCCGCTGGCGTTGACACCGGTAACCAGATTCGTCTCGGCGGTCAGGGTGAGGCGGGTGCTAATGGTGGACCGGCTGGCGACCTGTATGTCCAGATGAATGTACTGGATCATAAGATATTCACCCGTGAAGGCGAGCATCTGTACTGCGAGGTGCCTATCAGTTTTGTTGATGCGACCCTGGGTGGTGAACTGGAAGTGCCTACTCTCGATGGTAAGGTAAAATTAAAAATACCCCAGGAGACACAGACTGGCAAATTGTTCCGGTTGCGTGGAAAAGGAGTTGATGCCAGCGGAATCCGTGGCGGTGGCATTGGCGATCTGTATTGCCATGTCGTTGTCGAAACACCCGTGGGTCTGTCCAGGAAGCAAAAAGAACTTCTGCGGGAATTTGACGGCCACTCCAGCGCGAAGCAGTCGCCCAATCGAACCACCTGGTTTGACAACGTAAAAAACTTTATCGACACTTAATGAGTTGTCGACACGTAATGAGTTGTCGACACTTTAAATCCGCTATCCTCGCGGCTCGTGAATCCAATGGGTAAAAAACCATGACCAATATAGCCGTTACTGGTGCTGCTGGTCGCATGGGAAAGACCTTGATTGAAACCATCTTGGCAACCGATGGGGTGGAGTTGACCGCAGCAATTGAGCGTGCGGGCATCCCGGTTATTGGTAGTGACGCCGGTGAGGTGGCCGGTGTTGGACCTCTCTCAGTTAAAATCACCGATGATCTCGAATCGGTAATCGATCAGTTCGATGTCTTGATAGACTTCACGATTGCCGATGCCACCGCCGGTAACCTTGAAATCTGCGAAAAGGCGGGTCGGAAAATGGTCATTGGTACAACTGGCTTATCTGCGAACCAGACTTTGAGACTTCAGGAAGTATCCAGCAACATCCCGATTGTCTATGCGCCTAACTACAGTGTGGGCGTCAATGCAACCTTCAAACTGATAGAGGTCGCGACCGCCATTTTTGGTGACGACGTCGATATCGAAATTACCGAAGCCCATCATCGGCATAAGGTAGATGCACCGTCCGGCACAGCGGTAAAAATGGGAGAAATCGTCGCAGCAACGCTGAACCGTGATCTGGGTAAGGTGGCAGTATATGGTCGTGAAGGTTTAACCGGTGAACGAAGTAGAGAAACCATTGGGTTCTCGTCAATCCGTGCCGGGGATATCATCGGTGAGCATACGGTGATGTTTGCTGGTAGCGGTGAGCGACTCGAAATCACTCATCGTGCCCACAGTCGATCCAACTTTGCGCAAGGTGCAGTCCGGTCGGCAATATGGATTAGCGGCGAGACTTCCGGTTTGTTCGATATGCAGGATGTACTTGGTTTGCGAAAATTAGGCGTATAGCGCTGGCAACTGAACGGCGCTTCCCTTAGAATCATGCGCCAGTATGACACCCAGCCGAATCACTTTACCAGAGGCGAGATGGAAGCAATTCCCTCTCGCTTTTTTTCGAACTGAATCCCTGATTATTCTTGTTATTGGAGACTGACATTGCCCAGTAGAGCGGTACTTGCACTGGAGAACGGTGAATTGTTCGAAGGTGCATCTATTGGTATTGACGGGAACTCAGTAGGCGAGGTCGTTTTTAACACGGCGATGTCGGGATATCAGGAAATTATCACCGATCCATCTTATGCCCGGCAAATCATCACATTAACCCACCCGCATATCGGTAATACCGGCGTAACAAAGGAAGATGAAGAGTCGGAAAATATATGGGCTGCCGGTCTGGTTATTCGGGACCTGCCGTTACTGGCCAGCAACTGGCGACAGGAACAAACCTTGCGGGACTACCTGTCGAGCCGGGGAGTGGTGGCGATTGCTGATATTGATACGCGGAAACTGACGCGAGTATTGCGGGAATGTGGTTCGCAGAAGGGGTGCATTGTCGCCGCGGATGACCTCGGCGACGCAGATGTGAACCAGGCGATTAAAAATGCAAAAGCATTTGCCGGGCTTCAAGGCATGGATCTGGCAAAAGTTGTGTCGACGCAAACCGCCTACCAATGGTCAGAAGGATCCTGGCGATTAGGCGAAGGCTATCCGCAGCTGACTGACTTCAAGTACCATGTCGTTGCTTACGATTTCGGCGTCAAACGCAATATACTGAGAATGTTGGCAGACAGAGGTTGCCGGTTGACCGTCGTACCTGCAGAAACTTCAGCGCAAGACGTGCTGGCGCTTAAGCCTGACGGCGTATTTCTCTCCAATGGTCCAGGCGATCCAGAGCCTTGTGATTATGCAATAAAGGCGATCCAGGAAATCACAGCAACCGACATCCCTGTATTCGGGATTTGTTTGGGACTTCAGCTGCTGGGTTTAGCAAGTGGTATGCAAACCCGAAAGATGGGCCATGGCCACCACGGCGCAAATCATCCCGTGAAGAATCTCGATGACGGTACTGTGCTGATTACCAGCCAGAATCATGGTTTTTGTATCGATGACCAGACATTGCCGAATGATGTCAGAATTACTCATCGGTCTTTGTTTGATGATTCGTTGCAGGGTATCCAACTGATCAATTGCCCGGCATTTGGCTTTCAGGGCCATCCGGAGGCGAGTCCGGGTCCACACGACGCAGCGCCATTGTTCGATCATTTTATCGAATTGATAAATCAGTATTTGCAGGGCAAGAAGTAAGCATGCCGAAAAGAACCGACATCCAGAGTATCCTCATTATTGGCGCGGGTCCGATTATTATTGGACAGGCATGTGAGTTTGATTACTCCGGCGCGCAGGCGTGTAAGGCATTAAAAGAAGAAGGCTATCGGGTAATCCTCGTTAACTCGAACCCAGCGACGATTATGACCGACCCGGCCATGGCTGATTCCACCTACATTGAACCGGTGAACTGGCGCATTGTTGCGGCGATTATCGAAAAAGAAAAACCGGATGCTCTGCTGCCAACCATGGGCGGCCAGACGGCCCTGAATTGCGCGCTGGATCTTGCCCGGGAAGGGATTCTGGAAAAGTACGATGTTGAGTTGATTGGCGCAAGCAGGGAGGCCATTGACAAGGCGGAAGATCGCCAGAAATTTGACGTCGCCATGAAGAAAATTGGCCTGGAAACACCACGGTCGGGTTTTGCCCATTCGCTGGAGGAAGCAAAACAGGTTCAAGCTGCCCTGGGCTTTCCCTGTGTCATTCGACCCTCGTTTACCATGGGAGGCTCCGGTGGTGGTATCGCCTACAACCATGAAGATTTTGTCGAGATCTGTACCCGCGGCCTTGATCTTTCACCGACAGACGAATTGTTGATAGACGAGTCTCTGCTGGGTTGGAAAGAGTATGAAATGGAGGTGGTGCGAGACAAGAACGATAACTGCATTATTGTCTGTTCAATTGAAAATTTTGACCCGATGGGTATCCATACGGGTGATTCAATCACCATTGCACCGGCCCAGACCCTGACAGACAAGGAATACCAGGTCATGCGCAATGCCGCGGTCGCGGTGTTACGGGTGATCGGCGTTGAAACAGGTGGCTCGAATGTACAATTTGCGGTAGATCCTGAAACCGGTCGACTGGTTATTATTGAGATGAACCCGCGTGTTTCACGGTCCTCGGCACTTGCGTCAAAAGCCACCGGATTTCCCATTGCCAGGGTGGCAGCGAAACTGGCGGTGGGTTACACCCTGGATGAGTTATCTAACGAGATAACCGGGGGAGTGATACCCGCGTCTTTTGAACCCTCGATTGACTATATTGTGACCAAGATCCCCAGGTTCACATTTGAGAAGTTTCCTCAGACGGATAACTACCTTACAACCCAGATGAAATCCGTGGGTGAGGTCATGGCGATTGGACGAACGTTTCAGGAGTCTTTACAGAAGGCGCTAAGAGGTCTTGAGGTTGGTATTAACGGGTTGTCACCGATAATGGATCAATCGTCCGCAGATTGGCAGGATAGGCTGCGCAAAGAACTTCGTGTCGCGGGTGCAGAGCGAATACGGTATGTGGCCGACGCGATGCGATTCGAATGGACCCTGAAAGACATTCAGGCGTTAACAAAGATTGACCCCTGGTTCCTGATGCAGATTGAAGACCTCATTGCGCAGGAAAATAAAATCAGCGAGTCCGCCGTCGCGGAACTCAATGCTGATCTTGTGTTTAAACTCAAGCAGAAGGGGTTTTCTGATTCGCGTCTGGCAGAGCTGTTGGGGATTGCAGAATCGGAATTTCGTGCCCACAGAATCGCACTGGGTGTAAAACCCGTTTATCGCCGGGTTGACACTTGTGCTGCAGAGTTTGCGTCAGCCACTGCGTACATGTATTCCACCTACGAGTCAGATTGCGAGGCGAATCCCAGTAATAAAGACAAGATCATGGTGCTCGGTGGCGGCCCCAACCGGATCGGGCAAGGCATAGAATTTGATTACTGTTGTGTCCACGCGGCTCTCGCAATGCGAGAGGACGGTTATGAAACCATTATGGTGAACTGCAATCCGGAAACCGTTTCCACCGACTATGACACCTCTGACAGGCTTTATTTTGAACCACTGACCTTTGAGGATGTTCTATCGATTGTCCAACTGGAGCAGCCGAAAGGGGTCATCGTACAGTTTGGCGGGCAGACACCTTTGAAATTAGCGGAAGATCTGGAAGCGGCGGGTGTGACGATCATTGGGACAACACCCGATGCCATTGACCGTGCCGAGGATCGCGAACGTTTCCAGCAAATGATTGAGGAATTAAAACTCAGGCAGCCGCCGAACAAAACGGTAAAAACCATTGAGGCCGGGATTGAAGCGTCCACTTCGATCGGCTTTCCAATAATTGTCCGACCGTCCTATGTTCTGGGTGGAAGAGCAATGGAGATAGTTTACGACGAGGTGGAATTGCGCAGCTATATGCACGAGGCGGTTCAGGTGTCTGAAAAATCTCCCGTGTTACTCGATCGGTTCCTCGACCAGGCAATCGAAGTTGATGTGGACGCGGTTTGCGATGGCAAACAGGTCGTCATCGGGGCGATTATGCAACACATCGAACAAGCTGGCGTGCATTCCGGTGACTCCGCCTGCTCTTTGCCACCCTACAGCCTGAATGAGGAATTGATCGAAGAAATACGCGAGCAGGTCAGCGCCATGGCGCTTGAACTTGGAGTTGTGGGGCTAATGAATGTGCAACTGGCGATCCAGAATGGCGTGATCTATGTCCTTGAGGTTAACCCGCGGGCATCACGAACCGTGCCTTTTGTCTCAAAATGTATCGGGGTGTCGCTAGCGAAAATTGCCGCCCGGTGCATGGTTGGCACATCTCTAAAAGCACAGGGGTTCACCCATGAAATTATCCCTGAATATTTCAGCGTCAAGGAAGCCGTCTTCCCTTTCGGCAAATTTCCCGGTGTTGATCCGATCCTGGGTCCTGAAATGAAATCAACAGGCGAAGTGATGGGTGTCGCGGACACCTTCAGCGAGGCCTACAGAAAATCCCAGGTTGCTGCAGGTGATCTGCTACCCAGTGGTGGCACAGCCTTTTTGAGCGTCCGTGAAGTGGACAAGCCAGAGTTGATACAGGTGGCCAGGGACTTGATTGACTTAGGTTTTACCCTGGTCGCGACTCGTGGCAGTGCAGCTGCGTTGCTGGATCAGGGAATTGAAGTGACCGTGGTGAACAAGGTGATGGAAGGTCAACCGCATATTGTAGATATGCTGAAAAACCAGGAAGTCGACCTGATTGTGAATACCACAGAAGGCAAACAGGCGATTAGGGATTCCTACACGATTCGGCGCACGGCTTTACAGTATAAAGTCTATAACGCGACCACGATGGCGGGAGCCAGGGCGTGTGTAGAAGCTGTCCGGCACGGCGACAACTATACGATTCACCGACTTCAGGATCTTCATAAACGACACTAGAAAAGTTTCGCAAGGTTGCAGTTGCGTTTTTTCTGGACAAGCGGCGCGAACTCTTTAACACTGGCTCTCAATGGTTAGCTTTTTACGCTGATCGAACTCCTTTTTTGGACTAAGTGACATGGATAAGATCCCGATGACAGCTGATGGTGAACAAGCCCTGCGTGGCGAGCTTGATAATCTCAAGCTGGTCGAGCGTCCGAGGATTGTACAGGCCATTGCTGAGGCCAGGGCACAGGGAGACCTGCGGGAGAACGCGGAGTACCAGTACGCTAAAGAAGAACAGGGCTTCATCGAAGGCCGGATCGCCGAGATCGCTGGTAAGTTATCTAATGCCCAGGTGATCGACGTCACCGCGATATCGCCCTCGGGCAGGGTGATCTTTGGCACCACTGTCAAGTTGATGAATCTCGACAATGAGGAAGAAGTCACCTATAAAATTGTCGGTGATGACGAAGCCGATATCAAAATCAACAAGATCTCCATTTATTCTCCCATTGCCCGCGCGATCGTGGGTAAAGGCGTAGACGATGTTGTTGTTGTCAGGGCACCCAGCGGCGACATCGAATACGAAATTTGTTCGGTCGAGCACCTTTAGCAGGACACTCCACTAGCAGCAGAAGATTTGCGTCAAAGCCCGGGGCCGCTTTAGAGAATATCTGTTCGCAACAAGTTGGATAACCGTGGGTCAGGTTTAGACGCTCGCTTGTACAGCAGCGCGACATTTCCAATGCGCTGTATTACCTGGGCTTCTGAATAGATCCTGATCCGGTCAATGGCGTCTGCCCGATCTCGTCGGTCTTCTGCATTAATCCTGATCTTTATCAGTTCATGGTCTTTCAGGGCGCGATTGAGTTCGCCCAGGACCGCGTCGCTGGTCCCGTTACCAGCAATGGTGACGACTGGCTTCAAACTGTGCCCAATGGCTTTAAAACGCTTCAACTCTGCCTTGCTAATCATGATCTAATACTCTTTGAGCCTGTAATCGGGGCGGCGATTCTACCTGAGGGGAACTGTATTTTGGAACCGATTCCATGAAAAAATCCAAGTCCAGCCACAAATGGCTCCAGGCTCACGAAGATGACGAATTCGTAAAACGTGCCAGGGAAGAGGGTTACCGGTCTCGGGCAAGTTATAAGTTATTGGAAATTAACGAAAAATTCCAATTATTAAAGCCTGGTTTGTGTGTCGTTGACCTGGGAGCGGCACCCGGCGGTTGGTCCCAGGTGGCGGTTAAGTCTGTTGGAAGTAACGGAAAAGTTATCGCTCTTGACATTCTGGAGATGCAACCTATTGATTCGGTTACCTTTATCCAGGGAGATTTCACAGAAGACGAGCCTTTTGAGCAGTTGTTATCAGAAACAGCCGGGAGGCCGATAGACCTTGTTATTTCAGATATGGCCCCAAACTTAAGTGGTATGAAGGAAATTGATCAGCCAAGGTCTGCGTATCTGGTAGCACTGGCGATCCAGTTATGTGACCAGGTGCTGTGCAAAAATGGGAATTTGGTGTCAAAATGTTTCGAAGGCGAGGGAATCAACGAAATACGCCAGGCATTTAGAGACAGGTTTCAGCGCGTGATAAATTTCAAACCCCGGGCTTCACGAGGCAAGTCCAGGGAGATTTACGTTATTGGCATCGGGCATAGGCAGCAACGCACCGTCTAGCGCTTGGTGAACTTTTTGTTCTAGTGTAAAGTTGCAGTCCGACCCGAAAATCCCAGTTTTTCCGGGTCGGCGACAGTTTGAGAGGGTAGTCCATTGAATGACATGGGAAAAAACCTGCTGCTTTGGTTAGTTATTGCCGCAGTGTTGTTGACAGTTTTTAAGAATTTCGACGTAAACAGGGGGCCGGAAGAAATAGCCTATTCTACTTTTATGGAGATGGTCACTCGCGGCCAGATTAAGACAGTGGATGTTGATGGCCTGATTATCCGTGCGCAGAAATTTGACGGGGAGGTGTTTGAAACCGTCCAGCCTCAAATCGAAGACAAGGCTCTGATTGATGACTTGCAGGAGCATGGGGTCAACTTCAGTGGCAAGCGACCGGAACAACAATCTCTATGGACCCAGTTACTCGTTGCAGCCTTCCCGATACTGGTGATTATTGCTGTATTTATGTTCTTTATGCGGCAGATGCAAGGGGGTGGCGGTGGGCGAGGTGGACCCTTAACCTTCGGTAAAAGTAAAGCCAAGCTACTCGGCGAAGATCAGATTAAAACAACATTTGCAGATGTTGCCGGGGTCGATGAGGCCAAGGAAGATGTGCAGGAACTGGTCGAATTCCTGCAGGATCCAGGCAAATTCCAGAAACTCGGTGGTCGAATTCCTCGCGGTGTTTTGATGGTCGGCCAGCCCGGTACAGGTAAGACCTTGTTGGCCAAGGCAATTGCGGGTGAAGCGAAAGTACCCTTCTTTTCGATATCCGGTTCAGACTTCGTTGAAATGTTTGTCGGTGTTGGCGCATCCCGGGTACGGGATATGTTTGACCAGGCAAAGAAGCAGTCACCTTGTATTATATTTATTGACGAAATTGATGCAGTGGGCCGACATCGTGGTGCAGGTCTCGGTGGCGGTCATGACGAACGCGAGCAAACCCTGAACCAACTGTTAGTTGAAATGGACGGTTTCGACGGCAACGATGGCGTGATCGTTATTGCGGCGACGAACAGGCCTGATGTGCTTGACCCGGCCCTGTTGCGTCCGGGGCGATTTGACCGACAGGTTGTGGTTAGTCTTCCTGATATCCGGGGTCGAGAACAAATTCTTAAGGTCCATATGCGTAAGGTGCCTCTGTCGTCAGACGTTGAACCATCCTTTATTGCGCGTGGAACGCCGGGTTTCTCTGGCGCCGATCTTGCGAACCTGGTGAACGAGGCTGCACTCTTTGCCGCCAAGCAGGGCGTAAGAACCGTCGGGATGGAAAATTTTGAACAGGCAAAAGACAAAATCATGATGGGCGCAGAGCGCAAGAGCATGGTGATGTCTGAAGACGAAAAGCGAAACACTGCGTACCATGAGGCGGGACATTGCATAGTGGGTTATCTTGTACCGGATCATGATCCGACCTACAAAGTAACAATTATACCAAGGGGCATGGCCCTCGGTGTGACGATGTTTTTACCCGAAGAAGATCGATACTCTATCAGTAAGCGTGGTTTGAATTCCAAAATTTGCACGATGTTTGGAGGTCGTATTGCTGAAGAGATGACCTTAGGTGCCGACGGTATCACCACAGGTGCTGCCAACGATATCCAGCAAGCAACCAAGATGGCGAGAAATATGGTGACCAAGTGGGGCTTGTCAGACAAATTGGGACCCTTGATGTATTCAGAAGATAGCGAGGAAGTTTTTCTTGGTATGTCTGCGGGCTCTCCCAGGTTGCAGGTGTCCGATGAAACAGCCAAATTGATCGATGATGAAGTTCGCGCGATTGCAGATAATTGTTATAAAACTGCTCAACGAATTCTGGAAGAAAATCGCGATAAATTGGACTTGATGGCTGTAGCGTTGCTGGACTATGAAACGATCGACAAGTCACAGATTGATGAGATTATGGCCGGTCGCAAACCTAGCCCGCCAGAAAGTTGGGATGATAAAAACTCAGACAGCGTGGGCGGGGATGTAGAACCGGAAACTCAGCCGAAGCCGCGTCCAAATGGACCAGTTGGTGGCCCGGCAGGGGAACACTAAGCGTTTAAAAAAAATGCTTGCTCAACTTCAATTCCCGGCTGTGATGGGCATTCTCAACGTGACGCCAGATTCATTCTCCGATGGTGGCAAGTACGCATCACTTGATCTTGCGCTTGAGCATGCGGGACACATGATTGATGAAGGTGCGGATATCATTGACATCGGTGGTGAATCCACCCGGCCTGGTGCCGCGCCGGTGACAGCGGCCGAGGAGCTGAATCGGGTCGTGCCACTGGTCAGAAGTCTGCGACAAATTTCCAACATCCCCATATCGATAGATACCAGTTCACCGGAAGTCATTACCGCGGCGGCTGAAGCCGGAGCGAATCTCATTAATGATGTCAGGTCGTTGAGACGAGAGGGTGCGCTTGAAGCGGCGGCAGCGAGTCGTCTGACGGTTTGCCTGATGCATATGCAGGGAAATCCGGAAACCATGCAAATGGATCCGCACTATGTGGATCTGATAGCAGACATCAAGGTTTTCTTGGCGCAGAGAATTGCTGCTTGCCTGGCGATGGGCATCCGGGAAGAGCAGCTGATTCTTGATCCGGGATTCGGTTTTGGTAAAACACCGGAGCACAATTTACGGCTGGTTAATTGTCTTTCTGAGTTCAAGATTCTGGGCAGACCTTTATTGGTGGGGTTATCCAGAAAGAGTACACTAGGGAAGATTCTTGATGGCTCACCTGGCGAAAAAAAACAGGCACTTTTGTTCGGAAGCGTGGCCGGTGCGTTGATTGCCGTCAACAATGGCGCATCAATAGTGAGAGTTCACGATGTTGCTGCCACTGTCGCGGCGCTGAAGGTGCGCAAAGCCGTAGAAATGGAAAGAGCTGATCTCTGATAAGAATCCAGGCGGGAAGTAAGAGTGGGAAGTCTAAAATGAAAAAACAGTACTTTGGGACCGATGGCATCCGGGGCGAAGTTGGAAAGGGACCCATTACTGCGGAGTTCATGTTAAAACTTGGATGGGCTGCCGGACGTGTGTTTGCAGCAGAAGGTGTGGGTCGTATCCTGATCGGCAAAGATACACGAATCTCGGGATACATGTTTGAGTCTGCGCTGGAAGCCGGATTGGTTTCGGCGGGCGTTGATGTTGCACTACTGGGACCTATGCCAACCCCTGGTATCGCTTATTTGACGCGGACCTTTAATGCACAAGCCGGTATTGTCATTAGTGCTTCGCATAATCCTTACAGTGATAACGGAATAAAATTTTTCTCCGGTAATGGCGAAAAATTGCCAGATGAGATCGAACATGCAATCGAAGCGCAGATCGCCGTAGCCCACGACGCCATGGAAATGGTCGCGTCAGACAAGATTGGCAAAGTTTCCCGCATCGATGATGCAGCCGGGCGCTACGTTGAATTTTGCAAGAGCAGATTTGACGACAATTACAATCTGAGAGGACAGAAAATCGTCCTGGATTGTGCCAACGGAGCTACTTATCACATAGCACCTAGTGTTTTTCGTGAACTGGGTGCACAAATAACCGAAATCGGGGTTTATCCGAATGGCCTGAATATCAACCATACAGTCGGCTCAACGCATCCGGAAGCCTTGTGTGAGAAGGTGCTCGAGGTAAAGGCTGACTATGGCATCGCTTTTGACGGTGATGGCGACCGGGTCCTTATGGTCGATGAATTGGGCGATATTGTGGATGGTGATGAGCTGCTGTTTATTATCGCGAAATATCGCCAGGCCCATTCTCAACTGCCAGGCGGGGTTGTAGGTACGCTGATGAGCAATTTAGGCCTTGAGCGGGCGCTGGCTGAGGCGGGGATTGAGTTCGTCCGCGCTGCGGTTGGTGACAGGCATGTGCTTTCAGAGTTACAGAGCCGCGATTGGCAACTGGGGGGTGAATCCTCCGGTCATATTCTCTGTACTGATCTGACATCAACCGGCGATGGTATTGTTTCAGCGCTGCAGGTCATTGCCGCGATGAAGGCATCCGGTGAATCGTTGCACACATTGAAGAATCAGATGAATAAATACCCCCAGCGAATGATCAACGTCCGGTGTGCCCGCGATGTGGTAGAGAAAACGCCGGTTACCCGGGCGGTAAAAACAACGGAAGAGAAACTTAACGGGCGAGGTAGGGTATTACTGAGACCCTCGGGTACCGAACCCCTGGTCCGTGTCATGGTTGAAGGTGAGGACCCGGCTTTGGTGGAGGAACTGGCCCGTAATTTGGCGAATATTGTGGAAAAGGCAGCAAGTTAGGTTCTACTGGTCAGCCTCCAGGCGCATGACTGCACCAGATATAGCGAGACACTCGATTAAGAGACATTCTGTGAAGAGACAATCCCGCACCAGGTAAAGGAGATTGAAAGTTAATATCAAAGCGTTTAACATGCGCAGCCGCTTTCAGAGTAAGTCATGAGAGAAGCGCTGGTTGTAGGCAACTGGAAAATGAACGGCACGCAGGAAAGTGTGCGATCCCTGGTGCTGGAGATCATTAAGCAAGAGCAGGAACAAGAGCAGAAACAGTTGCAGTCAAAACCCTGTAATGCTGTTGTTTGCCCTCCATTTGTGTTCCTTTCCCAGGTCGATGAGCTGAGAAAAGACTCAAACCTGCAAATGGGGGCACAAAATCTCGATTGGCACGAGATGGGTGCGTTTACTGGTGAAATTTCGGCAGAAATGCTGGTTGAATTGAACTGCCAATATTCAATCGTCGGACATTCAGAGCGCCGAAGTGTTTACCGCGAATCTGATAATGAGGTTGCATCCAAATTTGCAGCCTGTATAAAAGCAGGCATTAAGCCGATTTTATGCCTGGGGGAGACCCTGGAAGAAAGATTGGCAGAGCAGACCGAGCAGATAGTAGCCCGCCAGTTAGTTGCGGTACTTGAAGCAGTGGGTATTGGAGGATTTGGTGACGCAGTTATTGCTTATGAGCCAGTATGGGCGATTGGTACGGGAGAAACGGCGACTCCGGCACAGGCCGAGGCGCTTCATGGCTTTATACGTAGCCGTCTGGCGGAAAGTGACTTGAATATTTCAGAAAATATTCAGATTTTGTATGGTGGCAGTGTTAATGAAAAAAATGCTGCTGAATTGTTTGCAATGCAGAACATTGATGGTGCTCTGGTGGGTGGTGCTTCATTAAATGCGAAAGCTTTTATGTCAATTTGCGGTTTTGCACAGATTGCCTTGTCATCCTGAACCAGATACGGAGAAACCGGTCGGTCACGGGATTTTATGTAAGATTGAGTAAATTATGGAACCACAAGTTCTAGAAACACTGATATTAATTGTCCATGTCCTGGCGAGCCTTTCGATTATTGGCCTCGTACTGATTCAGCATGGAAAAGGTGCTGATATGGGTTCCGGATTTGGCGGAGGTTCATCGGGCACTGTTTTTGGTAGCGGGGGCGCAGGTAACTTCCTGACTAAAGTCACAACCGGTCTCGCGGTGGCATTTTTCGTCACCAGCTTTACACTTGCCTATTTCGCCAAGCAAAAATCCGTAACGGTGAGAAACCTTGGTATTCCAGAAGCAGTACAACAAGTACCCGTAGAAACAGAATTGGAATTACCGGTATTGAATGCCGGAAGCACAGACTCCGACCTGCCTCAGGCGGATGAATTGAACACGGATGAGTCCGAAATCCCTGAGGGATAGACGATCCGGTGGGCTGGCAATAGCCCAGATTAATGCCGAAGTGGTGGAATTGGTAGACACGCCATCTTGAGGGGGTGGTGAGCATTTGCTCGTGGAGGTTCAAGTCCTCTCTTCGGCACCAAATTTCGGCTTTGCGCAAGCAAAACGAAATCGCCATAATCCCCAACACTCGAAAGAACCAAATTTCGGCTTTGCGCAAGCAAAACGAAATCGCCATAATCCCCAACACTCG
>JAPYTQ010000032.1:24279-61089 GCA_029941905.1 Pseudomonadales bacterium
AAAGAACCAAATTTCGGCTTTGCGCAAGCAAAACGAAATGGGTACCCCAAGCCCGCTTTCTATCCATAAGACTCCGGCTTTGCGCAGCAAGACGGAATGGTAAACTACAATGCCTCCTCCCTACGCAGAGGATTTCGGCTTTGCATCCAAAACGAAATGGATAACAGCTAACCCCCTAATCCTACCCCAAGTCCCGCCTTTACCATTCGGGCTTGCGCGGCGAAAAGAATCAGCTCCTCCCCAAACCCTGACCCCCTCACTAATTCAAGCGCTAACATTATCCCCCAGAGCGCCCCCAGAAAATGCGCTATTCAGCGGAAGACCTCTGATTGGCGCGCATGGAGGTTGACCAACCCTGTATGCATCCCTATAATTCGCTCCCTTGTTGTTGCGGGGTGGAGCAGTCTGGTAGCTCGACGGGCTCATAACCCGTAGGTCGTAGGTTCAAATCCTGCCCCCGCTACCACAGTTTTTGAAGTGAAGCCCCTTGTTAGGGGCTTTTTATTAACTTCAGGTTTGTACGGGCCAGATAAGTGGTTTGTTGAGATCGCTTGGTGAGGGTCGGAAAATGTGGGTGGCAAGTGCCATTCACGATGTGAGAATGGGCTTTATGCCCATTTTTTGTTTTTGCCGTTGCTTAAGGGACGATGGATAGCTGAAGGTGAGTCAGGAACTTACATCACTAATTGAACCGGTTGTAACCGGGCTGGATTGTGAGCTCTGGGGGTTGGAATATATAACCCAGGGGAAGCACTCGGTTCTGAAGATCTACATAGAATCCGCTTCCGGGGTTGATGTGGACGATTGTGCCAGAATTAGCCGCCAGGTGAGTAGCTTGCTGGATGTAGAGGATCCCTTAAAAGGGAGGTATACCCTGGAAGTGTCCTCGCCGGGTATGGACCGGCGGTTGTTTACCAGGGCGCAGTATGAAGCGTATAAAGGAGCCAGGATAAAGTTGAGCTTGCGTTCGTCATACGAGGGTAAGAGAAAGTACACTGGTCTCCTCTGCGGTATTGAAGATGGTGATGTGTTAGTGAGAGTTGGAGATGAAGAGATATTGTTTCCATTTGAAGAAGTGGACAAAACGAATGTTGTCCCGGTTTTTTAGCAGCAAAGATATTAAGAGATTGACCATTGAGGTTAATTTGGTTTTTCGAGCGGTGAGGAATGAACCTCACTTAACTATATTGTCAGTTTGAGGCAATGTAATGACTAAAGATATATTGTTAGTAGTTGATTCTGTTTCTAACGAGAAAGGCGTGCCCAAAGAAGTCATCTTCGAAGCGTTAGAGTTGGCCCTCGCTACGGCGACGAAAAAGCGCTATGGAGAAGATGTAGAACTGCGCGTGCAGATAGATCGTGAATCCGGTGAATACGAAACCTTTCGTCGTTGGCAGGTGATTGAAGACGATGCAGAGATGGAATTCCCCACTGCCCAGATAACGATCTCTGCCGCACTGGTGGATGAACCAGAAATTCAACTAGGTGGCTATGTCGAAGAGGAAGTTGAATCCGTTGAGTTCGGTCGAATTGCTGCACAAACAGCCAAGCAGGTTATTGTCCAGAAGGTTCGCGAAGCGGAACGGGCCCAGATTGTTGACGCTTACCGGTCCAGAGTTGGCGAGCTGGTCAACGGTCAGGTTAAGAAGGTTAATCGTGACGCCGTTATTGTTGATCTGGGAGGCAACGCTGAAGCGCTTTTACCCAGGGATGAATGGATTCCCAGGGAAACATTTCGCATGGGCGACAGACTGCGGGCATTGTTAAAAGAGGTAAGACCAGAGGTGAGAGGTCCGCAACTGGCTTTGTCACGAACGGCACCAGAAATGCTGGTCGAATTGTTCAAGATCGAAGTGCCGGAAATTGCGGATGGGATTATTGAGATCCTGGGTTCTGCCCGTGATCCTGGTTCTCGTGCAAAAATAGCGGTTAAAACCAATGATGGCCGTATAGACCCGATTGGCGCCTGTGTTGGTATGCGCGGCTCAAGGGTTCAGGCCGTTTCCGGCGAATTGTGTAACGAGCGAATTGATATTGTTCAGTGGGATGACAATATCGCCCAGTTAGCCATTAATGCCATGCAACCAGCAGAAGTGGTTTCTATTGTAGTTGATGAAGAAACCAACAGCATGGATATTGCCGTGGATGAAGAGAATCTGGCCCAGGCAATAGGCAGGGGAGGTCAGAACGTAAAACTGGCCAGTGAGTTGACGGGCTGGGTCCTAAATATCATGACGGAGGTAGAAGCATCAGAAAAGCATGATGAAGAAGCCGGTTCGGTTATCGAAAATTTTATGAAACAATTAGACGTCGACGAGGATGTCGCATTGGTCCTGGTGGAGGAAGGTTTTACTTCCCTGGAAGAAGTGGCTTATGTGCCAGTTGATGAAATGGTTGCTATCGAGGGGTTTGACGAGGAGATCGTTGAAGAACTCAGAAATCGGGCAAAGAGTGCTTTGACGACGCAAGCACTTGTTTCGGAAGAAGCTTTGGAGAATGCGGAACCAGCACAAGATTTACTTGAGATGGATGGCATGGATACTCATTTGGCTTTCCAACTGGCCAAGATAGGCATCATCACCATGGAAGATCTCGCCGAGCAGGCGGTGGATGATTTAGTCGATGTGGAAGATCTAAATGAGGAGCGCGCGGGTCAGTTGATAATGACTGCACGGGCTCCTTGGTTTGACGAAGATTCAGCCGACGAGGCTTGATCGCAAATTAGGTGAATTGAATGGCAGATGTCAGTGTATTGCAGTTAGCAGATACCGTAGATACTCCGGTAGATCGACTATTGCAGCAATTGCAGGAAGCTGGCCTGCCCCAAACAAAATCTGAAGACCTTGTTTCCGAAGTTGAGAAGCAAACTTTGCTTGCTCATATCAAAAAATCCCATGGTGAAACTGAAGGGATTGTTGCACCGAGAAAAATTACCCTCAAAAGAAGAACATTGAGCACTTTAAAAACGGCGGGGAGTGCGGGTCGTGGTCGGACCGTCAATGTTGAAGTTCGAAAAAAGCGTACCTATATACGTAAAGGTGAAGTAGAGGTACCTGCCGAAGTTAAAACAGTAGCCCAGACTGAACTAAAATCAGTCCAGGACGGCACACCGGTAGTCGATGAAGATGCCCGGCGCAAAGCCGTTCATGCTGAACTCGAACGGGAGGCAGAAAAACGCCGCATGGAATCTGCCCGGAAGGCGGAAGAGGCCGAGCAAAACGCGAAAGATATCGCCACCAAACTTGAAGCAGAAGAAAAAGCCAAGGCAGAAGCAGACGTAGCCAAGAAAGAAAAAGAGCAAGCAGAAAGCAAGATTAGTGATCGCAAAGACAAGCGAGACCGGCATGATCTTGATGAAACAGATACCAAAGAAAAGCGCTCAAAACACGGTAACAAGAGACGTCGAGTGGAAGAATTGCTCGAAGAAGATGGATTATCCGACGAGGGCGGTGAAGCATCGAGCGAGCCCAATTCAGCAACACTTGGATTGACCGGTTCACGACCCAAGAGGCACGCCAAGCGCCAGGGTCCACAGCATCAATTCAAAGCACCAACAGAAGAAATTGTTCGCCAAGTAGAACTGGGGGAAATGATTTCTGTATCCCAGCTGTCACAAAAGATGTCTGTCAAAGCAACGGACGTAATAAAGACGCTCATGGGGTTGGGTGTGATGGCGAACATCAACCAAACCATAGATCAGGATACTGCGTCGATGGTCGTGGAGGAATTTGGCCATAGCGTTAGACTGGTTGATGCCAATGCCCTTGAAAAGTCTCTGATAGACGAAGAGATGGCTCTTGAAGGCGAAGCTAAACCACGTGCACCTGTGGTTACCGTGATGGGTCATGTAGACCACGGTAAAACCTCGCTGCTTGATTACATTCGAAAGGCCAAGGTAGTTGATAGTGAGGCGGGTGGTATCACTCAACATATTGGTGCCTATCGTGTGCCGACTGACCATGGTGAAATCTGCTTTATTGATACACCTGGCCATGCTGCCTTTACCGCAATGCGTGCCCGGGGGGCACAAGCCACCGATATCGTTATTCTGGTCGTTGCGGCCGACGATGGCGTTATGCCCCAGACTGAAGAAGCGATCCTACATGCGAAAAGTGCAGGCGCACCTATCGTGGTTGCCCTAAATAAGATCGATAAAGAGGGTGCGGATCCTGAGCGGGCAAAGAACGAGCTGGCGGCGAAAGATGTTATTCCGGACGACTGGGGGGGAGATACACAGTTTATTCCGGTCTCTGCAATGACTGGCCAGGGTATTGACGATTTACTCGAAGCAGTACTGCTTCAGGCAGAGATACTTGAATTGTCCGCCGTTCAGGAAGGTCCTGCACACGGTGTCGTCATCGAATCGCAACTGGACAAAGGCCGAGGCTCAATTGCTACCTTGTTAGTGCAGAATGGCACTTTAAGGCGAGGAGATGTTGTGGTTGCGGGTGAGCAATTTGGACGTGTTCGCGCGGTAAATGACGACCACGGGCAGCTTGTTAAAACTGCAGGACCGGCAACCCCAGTATCGATTCTGGGCCTGGATGGAACACCGGCTGCAGGCGAACCATTTGTTGTTGTAAAAGATGAGAAAAGAGCCCGTGAAGTTGCGCAGTTCCGCCGTGATAAGGCTACTGAATCGAGACTGGCGACCCCCGCAGCCAGCCTTGATAACCTGTTGGCAAGTTTTGGTGCAACGGAGATAAATTTTCTCAACATCGTCGTCAAAGCAGATGTAAGAGGTTCTCTTGAAGCAATCGTCGATGCACTGGAGGAGCTCGGTAACGATGAGGTTAAGGTGAATGTTGTTTCCTCGGGGGTTGGCGGCATAGTCGAACACGATGCAACGTTCGCGAAAACATCCGGTGCGGTCGTCTTCGGATTTAATGTAAGGGCAGATGTAGCGGCGAGAAAAGTAATTGAAACAGAAAACCTCGACCTGCGTTACTACAAAGTTATCTATGATCTTGTGGATGATGTTAAAGCGGCATTAAGTGGCATGTTGTCACCAGAGATCCGGGAAGAAATTGTTGGGATTGCAGAAGTGCGTGATGTTTTCGAGTCAAAGAAGATCGGCAGCATTGCGGGTTGTATGGTAATTGAAGGTACAGTCTATCGTGACAAGAGGATTCGTGTCCTGAGGGAAAATGTTGTCATCTACGAAGGTGAGCTTGAATCCCTGCGTCATTTTAAGGATGAAGTAGAAAGCGCCAGGAACGGCACAGAGTGTGGAATTGGTGTTAAGAACTACAACGATGTAAAAGTGGGTGATCAAATTGAAGTCTTTGATACCCGCGAAGTCGCCAGGGAGCTTTAGAGCTTAAACGTCGCATGCCTAGAGAGTTTAGCAGAGGAAGAAGGATCGCTGACCTGATTCAGCGTGAGCTGGCAATCCTCATTCAGATGGAAGTCAAGGATCCCCGGGTGGGTATGGTCACACTGAACGACGTCACTGTTAGTCGAGATCTCGCCTATGCAGATGTCTACTTCACCATGTTGGCGGCAGAAAACCATCTTGAATGCTCCAAGGTGCTGAATAATGCAGCCGGGTTCCTGCGTTCACAGTTAGCGAAGAAGCTGTCAACTCGTACAACCCCAAAACTAAGATTTCACTATGATGAAACCATAGAAAAAGGTGCCAGGTTGTCAAAAGCGATAAATGAAGCGGTCAAGCAGGACGAGGATAACCATAAGGGTGAGCACCAGGATGATCATTGGGATCTCCAGGGGTAAAGGGTTTTGGGCAGCAGAAAAAGTCAGCGCCGTAACGTCAACGGTATATTGATCCTGGATAAACCTATTGGGCTGAGCTCCAATGGGGCTCTGCAGGAAGCGAAGTGGCTCTTAAATGCGAAAAAGGCGGGTCATACCGGGAGCCTGGACCCTCTCGCAACCGGGATCCTGCCCTTGTGTTTTGGAGAGGCGACCAAGTTTTCCCAGTTTTTACTGGATGCAAACAAGGACTATCTTGCCACAGTCAGGCTTGGCGTGAGTACAACCACGGGTGATGCTGAAGGGGAGATACTGGAACAAAGAGACGTGGATGGATTCACCGAAGTATCGATAGAATCCGCATTGGATGGGTTCCGCGGTGACATAGAACAGATTCCCTCTATGTTTTCTGCGCTAAAACAAAATGGCCAGCCACTCTACAAGCTGGCTCGCCAGGGCATCGAAGTGGAGCGCAAAGCGCGTCCGGTGACGATATTCAGGATGGAACTGGTGGAGAATCTGGGCCAATCCCTGGTTTTGGACATCAGGTGCAGCAAAGGAACTTATATAAGAACGCTGGCAGAAGACCTGGGTAAAGTGTTAGGCTGCGGCGCGCACATCAGCGCCCTGCGTCGCACCCGGTCAGGTCCTTTCGATTTAGAGCAGGCGTTTACCCTGGAAAAGCTGGCAGAATTAATGGAAAACAGCGGTTTTCCTGGCCTTGACGAAGTCCTGATGTCGCCCGCGGCGGCTGTACAAGACTGGCCGAAGGTGGAACTTACTGAAATAAGTGCATCTTACTTAATGCAGGGACAGCCGGTACAGATCGCAAAAGCACCCACCTCGGGCTGGGTAAGAATTTTTTCGGAATCTGCAGACAATAATGGAGATCATGATGAAGATCACTTCATTGGTGTTGGTGAGATAATGGAAGATGGGCGGGTCGCACCAAGAAGATTGGTCGCGTCCCGTTAGGTAAGGAAGTATTTATGTACTTCCCGGCGGTGACTATAAATATGCATGGTTATTCGCTGCAAATTGATGTCGTTGGCAAACAGGTGTTCGCTAACGGCCGGGCATATTAACTTGGAGTAATGCAATGGCATTAACCACAGAAAACAAAGCTGAAATTGTTAAGGAATTCGGCGGTTCAGAAGGCGATACAGGTTCCCCAGAGGTACAGGTAGCGCTATTAACAGCGAATATTGAAAAACTCCAATCGCACTTTCAGGAACACAAGCATGATCATCATTCTCGTGTTGGATTGTTGCGAATGGTGAGTCAGCGTCGCAAGTTATTGAACTATCTGAGGAACAAAAGCACTGATAGATATTCTCAGCTTATTAAAAGGTTAGGACTAAGAAGATAATAGAGTCCTTTAGCAAATTGGGCGACTGTAGTGCTTGCACTCGCGATTGCTTATTAGAAATTTGGAGACAAAATTGAATTCAGTAAAGAAAAAATTTAACTACGGCGACCATGAAGTCGTCATTGAAACTGGCAAGATTGCCAGACAATCTTCTGCTGCGGTAGTGGTTACCATGGCGGAAACTACCGTGCTGGTCTCGGTTGTTGGTCGAAAAGACCCCAAACCCGGACAGCACTTTTTCCCACTGACGGTGAACTATGAAGAGAAAACCTATGCCGCAGGAAAGATTCCCGGTGGATTTTTCAAGCGTGAAGGCCGACCCTCTGAAAGAGAACAGTTGACTGCTCGCCTCATTGACAGGCCGATTCGACCTCTATTTCCGAAAGGATTTATGAATGAGATCCAGGTGCAATGTCAGGTTCTGTCGGCAAATAAAGATATTCTGCCGGATATTCCTGCCATGATTGGTGCCTCAGCTGCGTTAACCTTAAGCGGTATCCCATTTGCTGGTCCGATTGGTGGTGCCAGAGTCGGATTCACAGAAGATGGCTATTGCTTAAATCCCGGGTTTGAAGCGCTGGAAAACTCGGACCTTGATATGGTTGTCGCTGGAACAGAATCAGCCGTGTTGATGGTCGAGTCAGAAGCAAAAGAACTGACCGAAGACCAGATGCTCGGGGCCGTGCTTTTTGCCCACCAGGAAATGCAGGTGGTGATAAAAGCTATTAATGAACTCAAGGCAGAAGCGGGCAAGCCTTCCTGGGACTGGCAGCCACAGGCGGAGAATGAAACACTTTCCGCTGCGGTCGCTGAGAAATTTTCAACCGGTGTATCTGAGGCGTACCAGATTGTAGATAAGATGGACCGACAGGATCGCCTGAGTGAGCTCCGCAGTCAGGCACTTGAAGGATTGGTCGACGAGGAAGCGGGTGTGTCTTCAGACGATGTATCCGGTACCTTTGGCAAGCTTGAGAAGGGCATTGTGCGACGCCGGATCATTGCCGGGGAACCACGAATAGATGGTCGTGACACTAAAACGGTACGGGCGATAGAGGTTGAAGTTGGTATCCTGGACAGAACCCACGGTTCTGCGTTGTTTACTCGTGGTGAAACACAAGCCATTGTGACAACCACCCTGGGATCAATGCGTGATGCTGCCATCATCGATGCCTTGCAGGGAACGTACCGCGACAACTTTTTACTGCACTACAACTTCCCTCCCTACAGCGTGGGTGAAACTGGATTTTCCGGTGGGCCCAAGCGCCGGGAAATCGGCCATGGTCGTTTGGCCAGACGCGGCGTTGCTGCTGTTTTACCGAAACAGGAAGACTGGCCTTATACCGTACGAGTCGTGTCAGAAATTACCGAATCCAATGGTTCCTCTTCCATGGCAAGTGTCTGCGGCGCGAGTCTTTCGCTGATGGATGCCGGTGTGCCGTTAAAGGCGCCTGTAGCGGGTGTTGCGATGGGACTGGTGAAGGAAGATGACGGCTTTGCTGTATTGACGGATATTCTCGGTGATGAAGATCACTTGGGTGACATGGACTTCAAAGTGGCCGGATCAGAAACAGGCATTACTGCGCTGCAGATGGATATCAAAATTCAGGGCATCACTGAAGAAATTATGGACACTGCCCTGGCCCAGGCCAGAGAAGCACGCCTGCATATCCTTGGTGAAATGAACAAGGTAATCGGTCGGTCCAGGGAAAATGTCTCGGACAACGCACCTGCCATGGTGACGATGAAGATCGATTCAGACAAGATTCGTGATGTGATAGGCAAGGGAGGCGCAACTATTCGCGGTATTACCGAAGAGACCGGCGCGACTGTTGATATCGAAGACGATGGTACTATCACGATCTTTGGTGAAGGTGCTGAGTCCAGAGACGCCGCTGTTGCGATTATTGAAGGTATCACGGCCGAAGCTGAAGTAGGCAAGATCTACAAGGGCAAGGTTGTGAAGATCGCCGACTTCGGTGCTTTCGTTAACATCATCCCTGGAAAAGATGGATTGGTACACATCTCTCAAATTGCGAAAGAGCGGGTTGAGAAGGTGACAGACTATCTTTCCGAAGGACAGGAAGTTGACGTTATCTGTCTCGATGTGGATCGAGGCAGGATCAAGCTCTCCATCAAGGAGCTGATAAAAGACGAGCCAGAAGCAGATTCTGCTGCTGACACCAACGAAGCCGACGCCGGGTAAATAGATAACGGCTCGCCGCAGGCGAACGTTATCGGCGGCAGCGGTTGCAGCGAAGCGAAACGGCGAGAGCCCAACGGCTCGCCGCAGGCGAACGTTATCGGCGGCAGCGGTTGCAGCGAAGCGAAACGGCGAGAGCCCAACGGCTCGCCGCAGGCGAACGTTAGCTAAAAAGGGACACGTTGATCGTGTCCTTTTTTTTGCCTGGATTACCGGTAATTTTTAACCGGGCGTTGGCAGTCTTGTTGTGATGCGAAAATCATAAGTCAGATTCATTTCCTGTCTATCACGTAACTCGGCAACTCTGGAGCGTTTGGCCTGCCAGGCATAGGGAGTCATATTGATCAGATGGGCGAGTGAAGTCTGGTCGAGATGAATCGTTGAGGACAATGATTGCTCGCCCGTCACGGTCCAGGCGTCAAAGCTCGCCTGCTTGTCAATCGGCGTCACCTCGTCATACAAGGCAGACCTTAGTTCGATCAGGTGATTCTTACCCGGGGTGACATTGATCCAACGGCCTTCGGTTGCCAACACTCTGCTTAACTCACTCTGATCAACCGGCGCAAAAATAGTGAGCGCACGACTAAAGCAGTGGTCTCCGAAGGGGAAATGCCAACTGGAGGCAATGACGAAAGTAGCACCCGGGTTTTGTCGTGCTGCATGGCGTATGCCGTGTTTAGAGATATCGACGCCGTAGTATTCAAGGGTCGGGTTCGTTTGCATTAGCCATGCAGCGTAACTCCCCTCACCGCAGCCAATATCCAGGAGGTCTGCAGTATCTATGAGTTGAGACAGATGGGTGGCCAGAGGCTGGTAGTAACCCTGTTGATGGAAATCGATCCTTGCCCGGACCATCTCTTTCGAATCGCCAGGGTCCTTGCTTTGCTTATGCTGTGACAGCAGAAGGTTAACGTACCCTTCCCGGGCGACGTCAAAGCTGTGTTGCCGGTCACATTTCAGCATCTGTTTTGACAGTGTCAATCTGCCTGAACAAACCGGGCAGATTATTTTATCAATTGATGCAACCATGATTGACCACCACCGGTGAGTAACCGCCGCTACACGTCGGGCCTGTTGTCGATCAGGTCCTGGACAACACCAGGGTCCGCAAGCGTGCTGGTGTCACCGAGATTATCCAACTCGTTGCCTGCGATTTTCCTGAGAATTCGCCGCATAATTTTGCCGGATCGGGTTTTCGGTAACCCCGGTGCCCATTGGATTACATCTGGTTTGGCTATGGCGCCAATTTCTTCGCGAACCAGGTTGTTCAGTTCTGTGAGCAGCTCATCACTGCCGTTTATCCCTGACATCAAAGTGACATAAGCGTAAATGCCCTGTCCCTTTATATCGTGCGGATAACCAACGACCGCCGCTTCAGCAACGGCTTCGTGCAGTACCAGTGCACTTTCAACTTCTGCCGTGCCCATGCGATGCCCGGATATGTTGAGGACATCGTCGACTCGACCGGTGATCCAGTAATAACCATCTTTGTCTCGTCTGGCACCATCCCCGGTAAAATAGTACCCCCCATAGGTAGAGTAATAGGTTTCGATACACCGTTGATGATCTCCAAAGACGGACCTGATCTGACCTGGCCATGATTTTGAAATTGCCAGGTTGCCAGATCCCGCACCCGTGATTTCCTTGCCATCGGGATCAATAAGGACAGGTTTGACACCAAAAAACGGCCGGGTTGCAGATCCTGGTTTTAGGTCAGTCGCGCCAGGCAGCGGTGTAATCATGATGCCGCCGGTTTCAGTTTGCCACCAGGTGTCAACGATGGGAGACTTCTCATTGCCAACAACGTGATAATACCATTCCCAGGCTTCCGGGTTGATGGGTTCCCCAACGGTGCCTAAAAGGCGCAACGACTGTCGGGACGTGGAGGTCACAAATTCATCCCCTTGACCCATCAGGGCGCGGAGTGCTGTCGGTGCTGTATAGAATATATTGACCTGGTGCTTGTCAACCACTTGCCAGCAGCGGGAAGCATCCGGGTAGGTGGGAATCCCTTCAAACATCAGTGTAGTAGCGCCGTTCGCGAGGGGGCCGTAGACAATATAAGAATGCCCGGTAACCCAGCCTACGTCCGCTGTACACCAGTAAATGTCCCCATCGTGGTAGTCAAACACATACTTGTGGGTCATGGCCGCAAATAACAAGTATCCGGCCGTTGTATGCAGCACTCCTTTTGGTTTACCGGTAGAGCCCGATGTATAGAGGATAAACAATGGATCTTCACTACCCATCACTGTGGGTTTGCAATCGGCAGATACCTTCTCAAGGCTTTCCGAATACCAGATGTCCCGATGCTCATGCCAGCTGATGTCGCCACCGGTGCGTTTAACCACCAGCACAGTATGCACGCCGGGACAGTTTTCCAGTGCCTTGTCGGCATTGTTCTTGAGGGGCACAGTTCTCCCGCCTCGCAGACCTTCGTCAGCAGTAATCAGGGTCTGGCAGTCAGAATCAAGGATCCGGTCCTGCAACGCCCGCGGTGAAAATCCACCAAAGACCACCGAATGCACAGCTCCAATTCTTGTACAGGCCAACATGGCATAGGCGGCTTCGGGGATCATGGGCATATAGATACAAACCCGGTCACCTTTTTTTACACCGCGGTCCTTCAATACATTCGCTAACCGGCAGACATGATCATAAAGTTCACGGTAGGTAATTTTCGCATCGTCCGATGGATCATCACCCTCCCAGATAATCGCGACCTGGTCAGCTCGAGTTTCCAGGTGGCGATCGATACAGTTGTAGCTGGCGTTGAGTTCTCCACCGATAAACCACTGTGCTGTTCCCTGGCTAAAATCTGACTCGGTCACGGTGTCCCAGGACTTTTCCCAGGTCAGGAACTCACTGGCCTGCTCGGACCAGAACGTTTCCGGCTCGTTTATCGACGCGTCATACATTGCGCGGTACTGGTCGTCGTTGATATGAGCCCGCGCTGCGGCAGACGGGATGATGGAATAGACCTTGTCCTCGGACATGGGAGTTCCCCTTGGTTATTTGGTCGTTGTTTGTTTGTAACGTCTGATCAATTGTTCGGTTGAAGAGTCCAGGCTTTCGCCGTCGGTCACGATGGAAGTATATATGGCATCGCCCAGTTCTTTACCCAGTTCAACCCCCCATTGGTCGAATGGGTTAATTTGCCAGATCACGGCCTGGCAGAACACCTTGTGTTCATACAGCGCAATTAACGCGCCCAAGGCAAAAGGTGTGACCTGGTCCATTAAAATCGTATTTGAGGGTCGATTACCAGCCATCACTCTGGATTGTTGCTGTAACGAATTTGCCGCAGTGTTTAGCTCGTCTTCGCGGCTTCCAAACATCAGAGCCTGGCTTTGGCTCAGGCAGCTGGCGACCAGTCTGTCGTGGTGTTGCTGATCACCGTGATGGGGCTTTAACGGAAGAATAAAGTCCATACTGACAAAGTGAGTACCCTGATGCAGCAACTGGTGGAATGCATGTTGGCCATTACTACCCTCGCCCCCCCAGATAATGGGTCCGGTCGAATACTCAACCGGGTTGCCGTCCATGCGAACCGACTTGCCGTTGCTTTCCATATCGAGTTGTTGAAGATGATCCGGCAACAGTCGCATACCATGATCATAAGGCAGGATGGCATGGCTTTCTGCGGCAAAAAATTGTCGGTACCAGATCCCCAGCCAGGCCATAATCATAGGCATATTGTCAGGCAGGTCGGTACTGAAAAAATGATCATCCATTGCTGCGGCACCTCGCAGTAGTTGTTGGAAATGATCAAAACCGTAGCGAATTGCCAGCGGCAGACCGACGGCAGACCATAAACTGTAGCGACCCCCAACCCAATCCCAGATCGGGAGCAGGTTTTCTTTCGAAATACCAAAATCTGTTGCTAAGCCGATATTGGTTGTAATCGCGATGAGGTGTTTGGAAAGGTCTGCTTCTTTCATGTAAGTGAGTAACCACTTTCGTGCTGTACCAGCGTTAGTCATGGTTTCTAGTGTGGTAAAACTCTTCGAGACGATGATCACCAGAGTTTCATCGGCGGTGATATCGCCGAGTACCCGGGTGATATGGGCAGCGTCAATATTGGCAATATAGTGGCAACTGATGTCCTGACTTTTAAATGGTCTCAGTGCTTCATCCAGCATATGGGGCCCGAGATAGGATCCACCGATACCCAGGTGGACGACATGTTTGATTGGTTTACCGGAATAGCCTGTCCATCGTGCCTGACGAATCGAGTCGCTGATTTGCCTTACCTGTTCGAGGGTCGAGGCGACCTGGCTTGCTTCGTGATCAAGGTTGGCATCAACTTTTTCTGGATCGGCCCGTAGTAAGGTGTGCAAAGCGGCGCGTTGTTCTGATTGGTTAATTTTTTTACCGCTGAACATTTGTCGGATTGCGCCCTTGAGCCCCACC
Source organism: Pseudomonadales bacterium (assembly GCA_029941905.1). Classification (GTDB taxonomy): domain Bacteria; phylum Pseudomonadota; class Gammaproteobacteria; order Pseudomonadales; family Azotimanducaceae; genus JAHRVQ01. The sequence continues at coordinate 37,974 of JAPYTQ010000032.1, forward strand.
TCCCGAGACAGGTCGGAAAAGAGTTGCATGGTGGTGCTGTTAATCAGGTTTTTTGAATAGTCCAGGAACAGTCCGGCAGCTTCAGTGCTGAACGCCGCTGCCCGGGTTTTGTCGCTGGAAAAGAGCTGCCGCATAGAGAAGTATTTTGCTCGCTCAGCATGGTCTCGCAACTTGTCCCAACTTGGATAGTCCAGTTTCGCCATATCAGATCATTGAAGGTGTGGGATTGTAATAATGCCTGCCGCCGGTGACGGAGAGCAGGTACTTGAGGAGCGATTCATAGTCCTGGTCATTGTTCACCAGGTCAATCTCTGCTGCATTTACGATTAGCAGTGGAGCTGCCTCATAGTAGTGAAAAAACTCCGTGTAGGCTTCCACGAGCTGCGTCAGGTAAGATTTTTCTATATCCTGCTCCGCTATCATACCTCGTTGTTGTACGCGGTCGAGCAGAACATCAGCGGGTGCCTGCAGATAGACAACCAGGTCGGGTGTGGGTGCTTCTATCGTCAGATGGTCGTAAATATTGTCGTACAATTTGAGTTCATCTGAATCGAGGTTGATCTCGGCAAACAAGCGATCTTTCTCCAATATAAAGTCCGCAACACGCACGGGCTCAAACATATCGCTCTGCCTCAATTCCTGAATCTGCCTGGCTCTCTCGAACAGGAAAAAGAGCTGGGTTTGCAGTGCAGCCTGGCGACGGTTTTGATAAAAGCGTTCAAGAAATGGATTGGCTTCCGGGGTTTCCAGAATCGTTTCGTAGTTGAGTGTTTCGGCCAGCCGCCGGGTGAAAGATGTTTTGCCCACGCCGATTGGACCTTCAACTGCAATGTAGCGAGGCAAACTTTCCAACGTTAATCTCTGCTTCGAGGTTTGATGATTGTTCTCTCGGGACATCTCATAAGACTAACTCTGACCTATGAGGCAATTGTACAGAATATTTTAAGGCTCGTTTACTGGCTCGCGTATCACAGCCGACGTGGTCGTCTTTTTCGTCGTCTTTTACGTTTCGGTTTGGGTTCATTGCGGGTCATTTCGAGGCGTTGTTCAGGTGCGTTTTCCTGGAATTTCGTCCACCAGTCGCCAAGGCCGTCTAACTGCTCCCCTGATGTCTCTCGCAGAAGTAAAAAATCATAAGCTGCCCGGAAACGTTTATGTCCCATTAGCAACTCGGGTTTCTTGCCGTACTTCATCGGCAAACGGGGCTGTAACTGCCAGATTTCGCGCATGGGGCCAGAGAATCTTCGTGGAATTGAGGTAAACAGCTGTTGCTTGGCAACGACATTGGATGCTGCTTCGTGAAATGCAAAAACGTTGGTTGCGCCTTCGTCAACCAGCTTCTGCTGCTCCAACAGAAAGGGATACCAAAGTAAGGCTGCGTAGACAAAAGCCGGGGTTACGGGTTGGTCATTGGCAATTCGTTTGTCAGTACTGGCCAGGGCTAATTGAATGAGTTTCTCGGCCCTGTCATGGTTTGTTGCCTGGAGACGGATTGCCTGGTTAGTGGCAGGGAACAGCCAGCCGAACAGGTCATATTCCTGCAGCGTCGCAAAAGAGGCTTCTCCGTGTCCCGACATAAACATTTTCAGCACTTCCTCAAAGAGACGAGCGGCGGGAATATCCTGTAACAGGAAGCCAATTTCTGTGAGGGGTTTAGCAGTCCTCTCGTCTATCTCGAAGCCAAGTTTTGCTTTAAATCGAACTGCGCGGAGCATCCTCACAGGATCCTCCCGATAGCGATTGTCCGGCTCGCCGATTAGGCGTATCTGTTTCCGTTCTATGTCCCCCAGACCATCAACCAGGTCTTCAATGGTCTGCGCATCAGCATCATAGTAAAGCGCATTCATGGTGAAATCGCGACGATGGACGTCCTCATCGAAGTCGCCATAGAAATTGTCTGAAAGGATCATACCGGCATCCGACACGTTCGTATCTGCCGATGATTCTTCGTGAGGTGCGCGGAAAGTAGCAACCTCAACGATCTCACGTCCAAAGCGAACATGAACGATCTTGAATCGCCTGCCGATGGACCGTGAATTCCGAAACAGTTCACGGACTTCTTCCGGGTGGGCGCTGGTTGCCACATCAAAGTCCTTGGGCGATCGTTTTAACAGCAGGTCGCGCACACAACCACCTACAAGATAGGCTTCGTAACCCTGGCTGGTGAGCCGTTTGACGACTTTGAGTGCATTGACGCTTACCGCGTTGCGTGACAGTTCTGCTTCAATGTCTGGCATCATATTGAGATAACGAACCTCGGATTAAGGTCGGTATGCCGCACCACTATTTCCACCATGTCGGTGTCGGGGCGGAATTCCCAAAAATTATTAATGTACAGCATGTTAACAACTTTTCTCCACCCCTCCCTTCCTTGCCATGACGAAAATATCTCCTTGATCAGAGGTTCGATAGTTAAGCCGTTAAAGTAATTAGAATATCTCAGAAAGCTAATACTAGCAGACGAAGGGAGAGCGGGCACTGGAATGGTTGTAGATTGAACGGGCTTGTCAGGGCGGCGTGATTTCTCGTATTTTTCTCTAGGGCTTTTCTCTGGTACTTTTTCTAGTGCAAAGAAAAATGGGAAAAGCGGACTTTTCCCATTCAGCGAGCCAGTTTTATTTTTCTTATTATTGTTATTTTTCTTATTTTCGTCAGTGCTTACTTTTGTTTTTGCACTCGTGCAGTCTTCCGCTGCTGTTATGAACTAAGCAGTATCTATGCCAAATTCGTAAAACATATTAAATCAATGACTTATCGTGACGCTCATTGACAGTTCAAAAGCAGCGTAACCTTTGGTAACACATCGGGTGGGATGATAGGTAACAATGAAGGGATTCCTAGTGCTTTCTTGACCTTTCACGTGGGATCTGCAGTTTCTGACGCTTCTGCCAGAGTGCCTTACGACTAATTCCAAGTTTCTGAGCCAGTTCTGTTTCGGTCATGTGATCCTGGTTGTTGACGACGAATTTCAGAAAATAGTCTTCGAGTGACAAATCTTCCGAACGTGGCTCTGAATCAATTTCCTGGGTATGAATTTCGAAATCGATTGAGAGTAGATCCGGTGAGATAACAGGATGTTCACAAAGAATAACAGCGCGTTCTATCGCGTTTTCCAACTCGCGAATGTTGCCGGGCCAGCGGTATTGTTTAATCAGACGGAGACTTTCTTCAGAAAAGCTCAGGTCAGGTTTGTTCATCTTTTGACAGGTGAGCTTCAAAAAATGATTCACAAGTTCATCCAGGTCGCTGAGTCTTTCTCGCAAGGGAGGTAAGGATAATTTTACGACGTTCAGGCGATAGTAGAGATCTTCCCGAAATTCACCTTGTTTTGTGAGCGCCTTCAAGTCCCTGTGTGTTGCAGCAATAAGCCTGACGTTTACTTTTGTTGTTTCCACAGAGCCGACCCGCCGTACTTCCCCTTCCTGCAGTACGCGAAGCAGTCGCGCCTGGGCTTCCAGAGGTAATTCACCAATTTCATCGAGGAACAAGGTGCCACCATGGGCAGCTTCAACGAGACCCAGTCGACGGGATACAGCGCCGGTAAACGCGCCTTTCTCGTGACCGAATAGCTCTGATTCAATCAGGGACTCAGGAATGGCTGCACAATTGAGAGAGATCATCGTTCGGGATACTTGTTTGCTTGCCGCATGAATGGCCTTGGCGACCAGTTCCTTGCCAGTGCCGGACTCCCCCAGAATCAATACATTAGTATCCGTTGGTGCTACCTTGTTGATTTGATCATAAAGTAACAGCATCGCATCACAGCTGCCGAGCATACCGTCAACAAGGATGGTAGAGGATTCAGGCGGACAGACAATCTCATTCACCGAATCCAATAGATCCTGGTAATCAAATGGCTTTGCGATGTAGTCCACCGCTCCGAGCTTCATCGCATCAACGACCGCAGTGACGCTGGCAAAACTGGTCATCACCAGCACTGGAACACCCGGCGCCATTTTGATGATGTCAGTGCCCACCGGACCGGGTAATCGAAAGTCAGTAATAATCAGGGAAAACTGTCGCAGATCGAACTGTTTTGCATCGTCAATTGACCCGGACTCGCTGATTTTGAAGCCTTGTTTGGTAAGAAATTTGCGCAGGGATGATCGAATGACGACTTCGTCTTCGATGATTAGAATTTTTTTTCGATTCACTGGCTTTTACCCGGACTAACGCAGGGCAGATGAGGAGTAAGACTCACGCAATAATAATCCTGACGGGAACTACCTGACTAATCACGAACTAAACAATGAATTAGAGGCCGAAGTCAACTGAATTTCCTCGCGATCAAAGGACGGCAGCTTGATCGTGATGCAAGTGCCCTTACTACCCCCAGGTTCGGCAAAAATAGAACCGTGATGCTCATCGATGATCGAGGTCACAATAGCGAGACCCAGACCGGTGCCCTGGCCAGGATCCTTTGTAGTATAGAAGGGTTCAAACATCTGCCGAAGATCGTCGGCTGAGATACCATGCCCCTGATCGGTAATTTCGATTTGTACCAGTTCGTCAACCAGCAGGCCTTTCACAACGATTTCGTCATTCTCATTCGACGCATCCCGCGCATTGGCCAATACGTTGACAAAAACCTGCAACAAACGCTGCCCATCTCCCAATACAAATAATCCAGAAACGCAATTGTTGCGATAGCTGACGCCCTTGGCATCTGTCGATAAATTCAATAGATTGATTGCCTCGTTGACGCATTGCAGAATATCAACCGGAACACTTGGCCGTTTGGTATCGAGGTTGCCTCCATGGGCAAAGTTAACCAGTGATTCCAGTATCCCGGAGACGCGTTCTGTTTGCTGCAGGATTTCTGTTGATATCTCCAGTAATTCAGGCTGTTCGGTTTCGATTCTCAAATTTTGTGCCAGGCAGGCAATACCGGTGATGGGGTTGCCAATTTCATGGGCGACACCAGCCGCGAGCTGGCCAATGGATGCCAGCCGCTGATTGTGCATTAACTGGCGTTCCAGAATCTGCTCGTCGGTGACGTCTTCGATTACAACGACCGTATCTCCCTCGTTTCTGGAGATACCCACCAGGGATTTGTGCAGGTAAAGCAATCTTGGTTCGGCCCGCACCGCAAACTCCATTTTTAGTCGGTCAATTGAATCTGTGATGATAAAGTCGTACAGCAGGTGATACCACTCGCTGGACAGGTTTTCGAGTTTGTAATCCACAATGGTGGCGGCGGGGATGCCCGTCAGTTCCTCCATGGCCCGGTTCCATGTGAGTACTTTGAGTTGCGTGTCGACAGAAAAAACTGCGGTGGGTAAGTCCTGCAGGATCTGGCGATGATAGCGTCGCAGATTGTCGAGTTCTGCGGCAAGACCGGTCAGTTGAGATTGATAGTCCTCGAAACGACTCTCCATGTTATGAACGCTTTCCGTTGTATTTTGTCCCAGTTCGTCTTTTTTAAAGGGTAGAAAACCGCTGACAATGCCATGGGCAATCGTCTGGCCAACGAGACTTGAGAGATTTGACTCAACCTGGTTCCTGATTTTCAGTAGTGCAAATGGCCGCCGCTCATCCCTGGCAAAAGGCAGCTCCGAGAGCGCCATCTGCATTTGTTGTGCGGAGGCTGTTTCACCAATCGCCTGATCCATACTGCTTTTCATTTCTGTCACTGACCTCGCCAGCAGTTCACCCTGGTACGGTTGTATCGGTGAATCACTCATACAGACAGCCGCCGCTTTTAATTCTTCCTGGGTGGGTTCTGTAAACACACTGAACAGGATAAAGGCAAAGCTATTGGCAAGCAGTGAAGACATGGCAGCCATATGCCAAACGCCCGGGTTGGGCTCAAACAGCAACGGAGAGTCGAACCGGGTGGCGTTGACGATATCGCTCAACAAAGGAAACAAGAGCATAAGGAACCAGACGACAAAGCCTGCGACCAAACCGGCCAGCAAGCCTACCCGGTTAGCATTTCGCCAATAGAACACAGACAACAAACCGGGAAGAAATTGCAGGACGGCAACGAAAGTGACAATACCCAGACTGATGAGACTCTGATCCTGGCGTAATAGCCGATATAAGCCATAAGCTGCTGCGATGATCGCGACGATGAGCAATCGCCTCATACTCAGTAGAAATGAATAGAAATCGGTTCCTTCTCGGACGCGATAAAGCGGTAACAGAACATGATGTAATGACATGGAGGCAAGAGCAAGGGTAATCACGATGAGTACTCCACTTGCCGCTGCAAAACCGGCGATAAAGGCAAGGAATGTGATCTCGCGGTTGCCTGACGCGAGTCCCAGACTGATCGCATGAAACTCAGGCGAAGCACTTACTCCGAGCTTGGTCGCGGCCCACAGAATGGGAGGAACGCACAAACTAAGTCCCAGCATGTAAAGCGGAAAGGCCCATCGAGAAGCGACAATCAAACTCGCATCATCGTTCTCGGTTAACAGGATATGAAACATATGAGGCAGTGCGATTGCAGCAGCAAAGAACATCAACAAAATGGAACGGGAAGGACCCTCGGACAATTCGACGACAATATGGTCAGTCAACACCTGATTGTCGTACAACCAGGTGTTCAGTTCATAAAAGCCCCCGAATACACCATAGACGGCGTACAGGGCGACCGCGATAAATGCCACAAGCTTGAAAATAGACTCTAGACCCAGCGCAACAATCAGGCCTTCATGCTTGTCCTTGGTGGAGGCGTGTCTTGCCCCGAATAGGATCGCGAAAACCGTCATGGTGACGCAGAAAATAAGGGCGAGACCGTCCTCGCTGATTTCCTGATTCAGCAGATGAACCGTTCCTGATACGGCATGAATCTGTAGTGCGATCAAGGGTAGCACCCCAAACAACATCAAGAGGCTGATCAGGCCCCCAACCCACGGTGCGGGATAACGGAAAGCGAACACATCCGCCAGCGAACCCAGATTGTGCGCCAGGGCGATTCTGCCCAGGGGATACAACAGCAAGGGAGCCACCAGAAAGGCCGCGCTCGATCCAAAAAAGTACAGCAGGTAGCTGGATCCGTATTCGGCCGCCAGACCGATGCTGCCATAAAACGCAATTGCGCCTGCGAAAACCCCGAGGGAAATTACCCTGATAAACGGATGACCGGTGAACGATTTTGGCAGCCAGCCCTTTTCGGTGGCATAGGCTGAACCAAAAAGAGTGACCAGGTAAACAAACCCCATGGCGAAAAGCTGAGCCAGGGAGAATGTCACTTTGGCGGCTCGCTGCTGCTGGGTTCGGGCGGTTGTTGCTGCCGTGTCTCTTCGTCAGCCGAGAGCCGACGAGCGTCAAGGCGGGTCGAGGCGATGTAACAGATGATGATCAGACCAATCCAGACCAGATAGTTTCTGTACCATTCGGACAGGTCACTGTACTGCCACCAACTGCTGAAGTCAGCGACAAAGATAAAAAAGCCCAGGACGATAAAAGTGATCAGACGTTCAATTAACAAGCATTAATCCTGCAATTGCTGTGGCCCCATCCTAACAGGCTGTTCGGTACTACACGAATATCCCGGCTTGTGTTGGAATCAGATTCAATGACCACTGATCAATTGCCTGTTGGATCATTTTTTCGACGTTGGACAAGGTGACGGGAGGCTGGTTCAATGCCTGGAGGGCCAGATTGAAAACTTCAGCCCGGTTTTCTGTTGTTACTGGTTTAGCGTGCGCCTGTTTGCTTAACTTGTGTCCGTCAGGCCCCAGGACAACCGGAAAGTGTGCGAATGTCATTGCACGAAACCCCAGAATTTCGGCAAGATAAATCTGTCGCGGTGTCGAATCCAGCAGATCGCTGCCTCTGACAACGTGATTGACCCCCTGGTATTCGTCGTCAACAACAACGGCAAGCTGATAGGCGAACAACCCGTCTTTCCGCTTGATAATAAAATCGCCTATCTCTTTTTCAAGATTCCAGGACTGATATTCCTGGATTAAATCTGTGAAGTGTATCTGCCGGTCTTCGGTTAACAAGCGGCTCGCGCTGGGTCCAGTGACATGCTGTCGGCCACGGCAGGTGCCACTATAAACTCCTTGCACTGCTTTTCGCGAACAGGTGCAAGGGAAAACATACCCGGATTCAGTGAGGCGGTCGAACGCTTCAGCATAGGCGTCAAGCCGTGAACTCTGGTAGAGCAATTCTCCATCCCAATGGAGTCCGAATGAGTGTAGCTGCGTGACGATCTTTCCAGGTGCGGTCAGGGACTCTCGGGGTGGGTCAAGGTCTTCAATCCTTAGTAACCAGAGTCCATTGTTAGCTCGGGCATCAAGGTAGCTTGCCAGTGCAGCGACGAGGGAGCCCAGGTGAAGTGGGCCTGTGGGGGAGGGCGCAAATCGACCCACATATTGTTTTACAGAACTCATCGTGGGTCGTGATTGGCGTTTTGGATAGGCTAGCCGAGGATCTGTCGCTCTTTGATCTCGGATAACATTTTGCAGTCAATACATTGGGTTGCCGTGGGTCTTGCTTCCAGGCGTTGAATCCCTATTTCTATTCCGCATGATTCACAAAAACCATAGGCATCCTGGTCAATCAGATCAATTGTTTTGTCAATTTTCTTGATCAGCCTTCTTTCGCGATCACGGGTGCGCAATTCCAGACTGAACTCCTCTTCCTGGGTAGCCCGGTCGGCTGGATCAGGGTCGTTCGAAGCCTGATCTTTCATATGGCTGACTGTTCGGTCAACCTCTTCCATCAACTGACGCTTCCAGATTAGCAATAAGCCCTTAAAGTGTTCGCGTTGCTCCTCGTTCATGTAGTCATCGAGTAGAGTTGACTTCTTTCGTTTGACAGGAGTAACGGTAGCTTTTCGAGCTATAGTCTTCTTGATGACAGCTTTTTTTGCTGTCTTTGTGTTAGCGGTTGTCTTGGTTTTGGGAAGTGCCTTGACTTTGGGTTTTGCAGCGGTTTTTTTGCTCGTGGTTGTCTTGGCTGAAGTTTTAGGAGTCGACTTCACATTTTCCTTCGCGGATGCCTTTGGCTTCGAAGGTGTCCTGGTTACTGCTTTCACTTTCGTTTTTGCCTTTACTTTGGGGGTTAATTTGGATTTGGATTTTGCGATGGTTTTTATTGTGGCTTTGGCTTTGGCTTTAGCCTTGACCTTGACCTTGACCTTGACCTTGACCTTGACCTTGGCTTTCGGCGTGGCTTTCTGCCGGGCCTTTGCTTTTGGTTTTGCAACACCCTTTTTTGCCCTTTTTGACTTGGCAGCCGACTTTGTAGCCACCTTGGTGCTGGTTTTCGCCTTGGCCTTGGTTTTAGTTGTAGTTTTTTTCCTGGCCTTAGTCGCTGGTGTCTTTTTTCGTTTTGCAGCCATAGTACCTTCCAATTTCTATGTCACGGGAAACCCGATCAAAATCGAGCGCGCACCTTACCAGAACATTCGGGCTTCGCCAAGTAACAATTGGTAATATTCACGGATCAATGTTAACGGTGGCTACCCGAGGTAACGAGTGAGTCGAACTTACTCCAGAAGGTTAAGTGAAATTCAACCTTTCAAAGTGATGAAGTTACTTGCACGAGCGAATGCATTAGAGCGCAGTGGCCGCCAAATTGTCCATATGGAGGTAGGGGAGCCTGACTTTCCGACCCCTGGCCCGATTGTAGCGGCCGGTGAGCGAGCGCTTGAGCAGGGCGCTACGCGGTATACCCCGGCAGAAGGAATTCTCGAGCTGCGCCAGCAAATCTCTCGCCTGTACCAAAACCAATACAAACTAGCTGTGCCAGCATCACGTATATTTGTAACCGCTGGCGGTTCAGGCGCATTGTTGCTGGCGGCTGCTCTGACAATGGACAGTGGCGACGGTTTGCTGATGACAGACCCCGGTTACCCCTGTAATCGGCACATCTTGAAGAGTTTTGGTGGTGATGGACACCTGGTACCGGTTACCCCCCGGCAGAATTATCAGCTTACTGCCGGGCTCATTGATGAACACTGGCGATCTTCCACAAAGGGCGTATTGCTAGCCTCACCAGCTAATCCGACGGGGGCCATAGTTAACCAGGTAGAATTGACACGGATTGCTGAGGTAATCGAACGTAAACAGGGGCATCTGATTGTTGATGAAATTTACCATGGCTTGCACTATACCGATCAGCCATTAACAACAGCCCTGCAGGTAACCGATCAGGCGATTGTGGTGAACAGCTTTTCAAAGTACTTCGGTATGACAGGTTGGCGACTCGGCTGGTTGGTGGTGCCTGAAGAGGCAGTCCCGCTCGTTGAGAAACTTGCCCAGAATTTGTTTATCTGCGCCTCCAGCATCGCGCAACATGCTGCGCTTGGCGGATTCACAGAAGTTGCGATGATCGAAATGGAATCGAACAGGTTAGAATTCAGGCAGCGGCGTGACTATCTTGTTGGTAGCTTACGTGAACTGGGATTTAACATTCCACTGGTTCCGGAGGGAGCTTTCTACATATATGCTGGTATCCCCAAAGGGTTTGCAGATAGTGAGGCTTTCTGTGATCGTCTGCTGGAAGAATACGATGTTGCCGTCACGCCCGGTACAGATTTTGGCTTCCATGAAGCGAATCTCCATGTCAGGTTTAGTTATGCGCAAAGTCAGGATGTTCTGGCACGGGGTATCGACAATTTACGCCGTGCATTGAAATGACAATGTTAAACCCCTTCTTGTCCGGATACGTGAGAAGTCATATTGAAGTTTAAGCCTGCCCTTGAAAGAGCGATTCTGATTAAGCGATACAAAAGGTTTCTTGCCGACATCCGATTGCCTGGTGGTGGCCAGACGACTATCCACTGCCCCAACACCGGCTCCATGAAAAATTGTGCAGAACCGGGTTCAGAAGTCTTTTACTCAACATCAGATAACCCAAAGAGAAAATATCCTTCCACCTGGGAGCTGGCGAGGACCTCCAGAGGACATTACATTGGTATCAACACCGTAAATGCCAACCAATTGATTAAGGAAGCGATTGAAGCCGGGGTTATTTCTGAACTGAAAGGGTTTTCCGAGTTACAGACCGAGGTGAAATACGGCGAAGAAAACAGCCGAATCGACCTGTTGCTACTTGATGCGGCTGGTCGGCGATGTTACGTAGAAGTGAAGAGCGTTACCTTACTCGAACCTCCCATTTCCATGGGACGAGGTTTTTTCCCCGATGCGGTGAGCGAGCGAGGCCGCAAGCACCTCAGGGAACTGGCTAAAATGGTACAACAGGGGCATCGGGCAGTGTTGGTTTATTGTGTCCAACATTCCGGTATCCGGTCGGTGCAACCCGCAGAGCATATCGACCCTGCCTATGCTGAAGCGCTGGTGGAAGCGGCTACACAAGGGGTTGAGATACTGGCTTACAAATGCAGGATGTCATCAAAAACAGTTCGTATAGTCACTTCGTTACCCGTTGTCTTGGCAGAGAAGTCAACAGCGACTGGGCAGGACAATTAATACATAATTGTCATATGACTAGTACAAATTCAGTTCAAGGGTTCCTGCTGACCCGCCAGTGGCATGAGTCAGGTGATGGCCAGGAACTGATTTACTGGGTGGCGACTGACTCCGGACCCGTAAAGCTGGTTTTTCCATACCAGGAATCTCTTTTCTTTGTATGCGAGAAGGATTTTACCCAGATTAAGAGAATTGTAGATTCCATGGGTCGATGGCGGCATGCGCAGATTGCATTGAAGGGATTCGATGGTGAACCCATGATTGCGTGTTACTTTCAATCACAGCGCGGTTTGAACATGGCGCGGTCCCGCCTCTCTAAAAATTTCCAGCTGTTCGAGGCCGATATCAGGCCCACCGATCGTTACTTAATGGAACGGTTTATTACTGCCTCGGTTGAGGTTGAGGGTCCAATCAGCGAGGACAACGGGTTTGTCACGTATGACAGCCCAAGAATTAGACCGGCAGACTATTTGCCGGATTTAAAGGTGGTTTCACTGGACATCGAGACGTCCTTTAGCGAGAACATTCTCTACTCAATCGCGGTTCAGGGTGACGGGCTGGAGAAAGTGTTTATGGTCGGCAATGAAGAGCCCGGGCTGGTATACCTGGAGTTTTTGCCGGATGAAAAGTCGCTGATCGTTAAGTTTCTTGAATGGTTCAACGACGTTGATCCTGATGTGGTCATTGGCTGGAGTGTGGTTGGTTTTGATCTGCATTTCCTGCAGATGCGATGTGATGTGCTGTCTATCGACTTCACTCTGGGTCGGGGGAAACAAGTGGTGAGTTGGCGCACAGCGACACAGGGTCGGGAGCGAAGATATGCGCTGGTACCGGGCCGGGTCGTTCTTGATGGCATTGAACTGCTACGGACTGCTACCTTTCGTTTCGAGAGTTTTGCGCTGGATTCTGTTGCCAAAGAACTACTGGGCCGGGGCAAACTGATCGATGATGTCGATCAACGTGCCAGTGAAATTCAAGATTTGTATGCCAACGATAAAACCCAGTTGGCACGATACAACCTTGAAGATTGCGTCTTGGTGAGCGAGATTTTCGACAAAGCCAACCTGATCAAATTTGCACTGGAGCGAAGCCGCCTGACGGGATTGGAACTCGACCGGTCCGGTGGTTCCGTCGCCGCATTTGATTTTCTCTATCTGCCTAGATTACATCGCAAGGGGTTTGTCGCTCCCCTGGTGGATGAAGGGAAAGTGGTTGCAAGCCCTGGTGGATATGTCCTGGAGTCCATGGCCGGACTATACGACCATGTCATCGTGCTCGATTTCAAGAGTCTGTACCCGAGTATTATCAGAACCTTTCATGTGGACCCCCTGGCAATGATCCTGGCGGAAAATGAGGAAGACCCTATACCAGGGTACAAGGGCGCGGAATTTTCTCGCGAGGATGTCATATTGCCCAGGATTATTGAGGAATTGTGGGCTGCCCGGGATGTTGCTAAACAATCCGGTGAAGCGGCAATGTCACAGGCAATCAAGATTATTATGAACTCTTTCTATGGCGTTCTGGGTTCAGCGGGCTGTCGTTTCTTCGATACCAAGCTGGTGAGTTCAATTACACTGAGAGGCCATGAGATACTTCAAAAAACCCGGGACTTGATTGAAGAGCAGGGTCTTAGGGTCATTTATGGCGACACTGACTCGGTGTTTGTGCACCTGAAAAATGTTACAACAAATGAGGAAGCTGATGCTGTGGGGGTGCGCCTGATGGGGTTCCTGAATGACTGGTGGCGTGACCATCTGCTCGAGACCCTGCATCTTGAAAGCTGTCTCGAGGTGGAGTACGAGACTCATTTCAATCGTTTCCTGATGCCCACGGTACGTGGTTCTGAGGTTGGCAGCAAGAAGCGTTACGCCGGTATGGTGGAAGATCTAAACGGTAGCCAGATGGTATTTAAAGGCCTTGAAACCGTGCGAAGTGACTGGAGCCCACTCGCCCGCGAATTTCAGCAGATACTGTACCGAAAGATCTTTCTCGAAGAGCCCTATGAAGACTATATAAGAAACTTGGTCACCGAGGTAAATACCGGCCAGTGTGATGCAAAACTTGTGCTTCGAAAACGCCTGCGGCGAAAGCTCGAGGACTATCAAAAAAATGTGCCACCGCATGTTCGGGCTGCGAGGATGGCGGAGGAGATCAGGCGTGAACGAGGCCTGCCAAACCAGTTTACTCACGGTGGCTGGGTTGAGTACATCATGACTGTCAATGGTGCAGAACCAAGAGCCTATTTCAGTTCAAAAATTGACTATCAATTCTATGTGGATAAACAACTGGCTCCTATTGCTGATGCAATACTTTTTTTTAAATCCACCTCGTTGGCGAAACTCACAGACCGGCAGTTGGGTTTGTTTTAATCAGAGCCTCCCTGGCTGGTGCCTATCCATAAATGATTATGTGTGCTTTTCCAGTCACGTTTTGTGCTATAGAAATAGACTCAATATGCGCAAAGTAGGGTGCTGAAGTCGAAATTCACCTATTTATGGATAAGCACTAGCTGGCGTTTGCCTTCACGCTGTGCGCCGCTTCTGTATTCAACCTGGCGCCAAAATTCGAGACCAGCAGGGATGCTGCCTTATTGGCCATTTCCGCCGCTGTTTCAAAAGGATCCCCGTTGCTGATCGACGCGAGAAATACTCCGGCAAAAATGTCACCGGCGCCGGTCGTATCTACAGCATCGGTTGGGGTGCCGGGTACGGTAGCCTGAGTTATTCCGTCGAACACGATGGCCCCCTTCTTACCGCAGGTCATTGCCGCCCGGTTGCAGACGGTGCATAACTTTGAAAAAGCTTCGTCTGCAGTGTTGCTGCCGGTCCATATCATTGCCTCGTCTTCATTGCAAAAAACAAGGTCAACGCCATTCTCTGCGAATTGGTCAAACGCAGGCTTGAAGTTTTCCACAATGGCAGGGTCTGAAAGTGTCAGCGAAACGGCGACTCCTGCGTCACGGGCGATCTGCTGTGCCTTGAGTGCCGCCTCAAAGGCGCTGGGTGAGGTGACGAGGTAACCCTCAATGTAAAGGAATTTTGAGTTGCGAATGGCTTCCTCGTTGAGGTCACTCACTGAAAGTGCTTCACTGATGCCCAGGTGAGTTGTCATGGTGCGCTCAGCATCCGGCGTAACCATCGAAATACACTGGCCTGAAAATCCGTTTTCCCTGCTAGCTTCAAGATTGGTATCTACGCCGATCTTCTCCAGGTCCCGCATAAAAAAGTCACCGGTGGAGTCGTTAGCTACTTTGCAGCTATAGAAACTCGACGCACCGAACTGTGTGACTGCCACCATGGTGTTGGCTGCGGATCCACCTCCTGACTGGTGGATCACTTCATGGCTGTGTACTTCTTCAAGCAACTGAATCAGCTTTTGACGCTCTTGCGCATTGATCAGGGTCATGACACCTTTTTGTAATTCTGCTTGCGCAATAAACGAATCATTGACTTCGTACTCGGTGTCAACCAACGCATTACCAATGCCATAAACGTCATATTGTTTCATGAATAACTCCGCGGATTTTTATGAATTGGAAAGGATGTCAAACGCTTTGGCGGCTGCAGAGAGCGTATTCTCCAGATCCTCATCACTGTGTGCTGACGATACAAACCCTGATTCAAACGGGGAGGGCGCAAGGTTTGTACCCTGGTCGAGCAAAATGTTAAAAAATTGATTGAATCTTTCAGTATCGGTATTCATCACCTGGCTAAAATGAGTTACTGGGGTGGTGCTGGTGAAGAAAAAGCCAAACATACCGCCGAGCTGATTGGTACTAAAAGCAATTCCCGACTCGTCTGCGAGAGCCTGGAGACCTAAGGTAAGTTTCTCGGCTTTGGCGGAGAGCATTTCGAAGAACCCAGGGGCTTCAATAAGTTCCAGTGTGGCGAGCCCAGCGGTCATCGCAATCGGATTTCCAGATAGCGTGCCCGCCTGATAAACACCGCCCAGGGGCGCGACGATATTCATAATTTCCCGTTTACCGCCAAATGCACCGACTGGCATGCCACCACCGATGATCTTTCCCAGGGTGGTAAGGTCAGGCGTGACTCGATAAGTACTTTGCGCCCCGCCAAGCGCGACCCGAAACCCCGTCATGACTTCATCAAAAATCAGTACAGCACCGTACTTGTCGCAGACGGTTCGAAGGGTCTGCAGAAAACCATCCACTGGCGGAACACAGCCCATGTTCCCGGCAACGGGTTCTACAATAATGGCTGCGATCTCGTCACCGGCTTGCTGAAAAGCTTGCTCAACCTGCTCGGGATTGTTGTATTCAAGTGTAATGGTATGTTCGGCGACACTCTTTGGCACGCCCAGGGAATCGGGCTCACCGAGTGTTAATGCGCCAGAACCTGCTTTTACCAGCAGTGCATCCGAGTGACCATGATAACAACCCTCGAATTTTACGATCTTGTCTCTACTGGTATATCCCCGCGCAACCCGAATGGCACTCATGGTGGCTTCGGTGCCGGAGCTCACCATTCGAATCATTTCGATGGCGGGCATAATCGCCCGGACCTTGTTGGCGAGTATTGTTTCTATTTCAGTTGGCGCACCAAAGCTGAGACCGTCCACCAGTGCCCGTTGAATTTTTTCCAGTACCTGTGGATGAGCGTGGCCAACGATCATCGGTCCCCAGCTGCCGATATAATCAATGTACTGCTTGTCATCTTCGTCAATCAGATATGCCCCCAGACCCTTTTTGAAGAATTTAGGTTGACCGCCCACTCTTTGGAAAGCGCGGACAGGGGAATTCACACCGCCGGGCAGTACCTTTTGGGCCTCTTCGAACAATATGGCTGATCGGGACATGACTTTTTTCTATTCTTGCTCACCGGGTGCGCATTCAAACACTCATCCGGATCTGATTCAATTCACTTTAAGAAATGAGCGAAACATCCACGGCGATGTCAGCCCTGGTAGTAGGACTCGATGTCTTCACGGGTCACTATTCCGACCACGGAATCGAACATTGGCGAACTGATCCGATTGACATAAAGGGCTTGCAGGCCCGTATCGTTCAACACGTCCAGTGCTTCCTGCAGTGTCGCCTGGAGCAGAATCGGCGCCACATCTTTTCGGGTCGCGGGAATCTCGTTAAGGTCAATTTGCTCACGTTGGGCGCCTGCTAAAAATGCAGTCAGGTCGAGCGTACGAAGGATAAACACGGGTCCGTTTTCGTTATCAGCGGGGTCGCTGTCGTTCACCAGAAGCCAGTCAGGGCTTGCCTCTATGATTTTCATCGCCTCAGGCCGACTGATCTTAGCGCTTACCCTTTCGAAACTTCGAGACATAATTGAAGCCACCGCAGACCTGTTTAGTGCCATGGATAAGGGATTTTGCCGAAACTCAAGACCTATCATTTCCATTTGCATCAGAAATACAGACTTCATGTGAAAGACCTGGCCCGATGTCATGTTGGCAACAATGATCACCAGCATTGCTGGCAGAATGATGCCCGGGTTCTGGGTCAGTTCCATCACTGCCATCAGCGCTGCGAGCGGGGCTTGTAACACGGCTCCCATCATTGCTCCCATACCCAGGATGACATAATAACCAGCCGGTGCGGCCAGATCCGGTGCGATTAGCGCACCTATGTACCCTAAAACACCACCGGCGGTTGCGCCGATAAATAAAGCTGGACCGATAACGCCAACCGGCACACCCAGGCCAATGGTGATTGCGGTCGCGATGATTTTTAAAACACAGGCCAGCAACAGTACATAGATTGTCAATTCACCACTGTGTGCCAACAAAACTGTGTCATAACCTATACCGAGGATTTGTGGACTCGCCAGTGCGATAAGCGCGGTTGCCAGTCCGGCTATCAGCATACGGACCCAATGCGACTCGGGTGCGAATTGGTGTATTTTTTTCACCAGGTAGACAAAAGTGGCGGCCAGGGTACCGATGACGACACCCTCAACAATTAGAAACGGCAGGTTATAGAAATTGTTGATGGTGTTACCCAGTGATGTGCTGAACAAGCTGCTTCCATAGACGGACGGATTTATCAAAGTGGCGATCACGGCCGCCAGGATTACGGGAATGAACCCAGCGATGGTGTACTCCATGAGGATGACTTCCATAGAGAATATGACACCGGCAATGGGCGTGTTAAAAGAAGCAGAAATAGCCGCTGCTGCGCCGCATCCGACGAGTATTCGGATACTGTTATTGGGCAACTGAAGTGACTGCCCCAGTAGGCTGCTACAGGCCGCCCCAAGGTGAATTGCAGGTCCTTCCCGGCCGCCTGACTGGCCGGTACCAAGCGCGATGATGCCACCAATGAATTGTGTCACCGCGTTCTGCCAGGGCATATGACCCTGGTGCCTGCCCAGTCGCTCCAGGACATGGATAACGCCGACTCGTCGAGTGACCGTAGGTATCAATGAAAACAATAGCGCCAGAAGGACTCCACCCATAAGCGGTAGAGCGAATCGGGAAGTCACCGGCAGGGACTCGAATGCCTCAGAACCCTCGTCCAGTAGATATTCGAGGGGAATCTCCATTAGTCCCCTGAATACCAGAATCACCAGTCCCGTTACGATGCCTGAACAAATACCCAGCAAAGCGAATTGCGGCACAGAGTCGATGGATGCAAGTGCCCTGCGAAAACCGCTGATAGAATACCTTGATGAGGATTGTTGGGGCACGAGTTCAACTTTGAAATTGTCTCCGGTGAGGATATTCGATGGATGTCCAAAGATCGACTGTTCATTCCCCCGGTAGGCCTGTTCAGCAGGCTAGTCGCTTATTCCAGGGGGTTTTCTGCTAAACTCGTTAGCGTTTTTGATAATTAGGCCTAATGCGTGGCGGCGGTAAAGGGTAGCAAACAATACCAGATGGTCGTCGTTCCCTATCGACCATTTCAGCGAGCAGGCATTTTTTGTATATGTCTTGCTATCGCTGCGACGTTCACCTGGCTGACTTATCACTATGGGTTGACCGAAGGTTTGGCGACAAAAGTAGAAGTCATCAAGGAAAAAGAGCAACTTCGTAAGCAACTGGCTGAAAGAGACCAGTTGGTGAAAGAGCTCAGGCGGGAAGTCGCGGAACGCAAATTAGGCGGCCAGGTAGATTCCAAAGCTAACGAGGAAGTAAGACAAACCGTCGAGAATCTGCAAGGACAGATTGCTGCTCTCAATGAAGAGGTTCGTTTTTACAAGGGTGTGATGTTACCGAATGTTGAAGAGCAAGGTTTACGGATAGAAAGACTGGATGTGAAATCTGGGGCTAATCGCAATACGTTCAATTATAGTCTGCTGCTAACCCAGATTGTTGAGAAGCACGACTATATCCAGGGTGGAGTAGAAATTACTGTCGTTGGCCGGCAGGGTGGTGATGAGAGAGAATTGTTGTTGGATGTGCTGAACCAGGAAAATCAGAAATCAATTCGATTCCGGTTTCGATATTTTCAGAATATCAATGGTGAGTTGAGTGTTCCCGATGGATTTGAGCCGACACAGATCATGGTCGTGGCAAGGTCCTCGGGTAGGAATACCCAGCGACTCGAAAAGAAATTTGACTGGCTATTAGACGGAGACTAGTTGTGTTTGGAAAAAGTAAAGGCAACGAATCAGGCATCACCCTAATCGCGAACAATTGCAAATTGTCGGGTGATGTCCATTTTAGCGATCACTTACTGGTGAATGGCACCGTCAAGGGTAATATTTATGCTCTCGAAGGTAGCAGGGCCATTGTGACCATCAGCGAGAAAGGCAAGGTTGAGGGTGATATCCGCGTACCTAATGTCATCGTGAACGGCAGGGTATATGGTGATATCCACTGTGATAAGCATATTGAATTAGCCACCCGGGCTGAGATCAAGGGGAATGTTTTTTACAACCTGATTGAAATGGTGATGGGCAGTCGGGTTGATGGGAATCTCGTACACGTCAAGAACGGCAAAGAAGTGAAACTTGAACCCGAAACTGTCGATACAGGCCAGGTCGTTGAAAAAACCACGGAATATACAGGAGCGTCTACCCAGACCAGTGTTGATACCCTCAATGTTTCCATACCGGAAAATCCAGTCTCGCAGGCTGACGGAGGATATCGGGCATAGAGAATCTGAAGCTATTACATAGTATTCACGCTGTTCTGGCTTGTTTTTCTGTTTCGAAAACCCATATTGATAGTTATGACTGATACAACTGATATACCGAGAACTCATACTCCAGTTGGAATGACGTTTACCGACCAGGCAGCGGGTAAAGTTAAAACGCTGATTGAAGAGGAAGAGAACGAGAATCTTAAACTGCGGGTCTTTGTCACCGGTGGAGGTTGTTCAGGATTCGAGTACGGCTTCACCTTTGATGAGGACATGGAAGACGACGATACCGCGATTGATAATAAGGGTGTTACGTTGGTGGTCGATGCGTTGAGTTATCAATATCTGGTCGGAGCGCAAGTCGACTTTAAGGAAGATCTTCAGGGTTCCAGATTTGTTGTCACGAACCCGAACGCAACCACAACCTGTGGTTGTGGCAATTCGTTTGCCGTCTAGCAGGTTCCAGCAACTGAGCTAAACCAATTCACCGTTGAGTTTGCAGCTCATTTTTTGAAACCATCGCGTAGCCCTTTTTCCCTGTAACTGACTCAAGTCGCGCCAGCACTGGTTGCGTAAACTGCACAAATTTTAACAGGTCAGATTTTGAGATAGACTCCGCTTTAGGCAGTTTTACTGTCCGTGGATTGCGCTGTACTCCCTTCACAAGAAACTCATAGTGAAGATGAGGCGCTGTTGCCCATCCAGTGGAACCGACATAGCCGATGGCCTGTCCTTGACTTACAGACTTACCTGCTCTGATGCCTTTGGCAAATGCAGACAAGTGCAGATATTTTGTTGCGTACTGTTCGCCATGTCGAATGACCACGTACCGACCCGATGCGCTATTTTGTCGAGCGATGGTGACTTTACCGTCTCCAGAGGCGAGCACTGGTGTGCCACGTTTCGCGGCGTAGTCAGTACCCCGGTGGGGCATGACTTTCTTATGTATCGGGTGCAGGCGTCTGAGGTTGAAACTCGAGCTTACATGGGAAAAATGGACGGGATCGCGAAGAAAGGCCTTACGCATGCTCCGGCCCTCTGGTGTGTAGTAGTTTTTGCGGCCGTCCGCATCCTCATACAAAACCGCGGTATATGTCTTGCCCAGATTCTTGAACTGGGCCGCAAGGATTCCACCTTCCTGCACTTTCTCACCTTCTATGTAAATGTCCTCGTACAATAGTGTGAATGTATCACCCTGTCGAAGGTCCAGAGCGAAACTGATGTCCCATTGAAAAACATAGCTTAACTGCATTATCAGGTTGTCCGAGAGTCCGGATGCTTTTCCAGCATGATAGAGAGAGGGTTTTGCAGCAGTTATTTTTGCGGTTTTGTATGAAATAAGGATTTCGGGCTCGTAAAGGTCCCATTCTGATGAAAACCCGGCTTCAGTCCTGGTAACAACCAGTGTCTTGAGCGGGGTCTCTTCATAACGCAACGTTTTTATATCACCTTCGTGATCAATCTCGAATTTAAGGATTTGCCCCGGCAGTATTTTTGCCAGAACCTTGACCTCTCGGCCGAGTGCCATAATGTCACTGAGCTCTGTTGCTGATAATCCGACCCTGGAAAAAATAACCGAGAGGCTATCGCCTGGGCGAATAGTGATTTCGTTCCAATCCGTCAGGTTGATTTTTTGAACTTCAACAGGTTCCGGTGCTAAGACGACGGTGGGTTTGTCAATGTCCTTAATCGATAAAGAGACGGGTACATTCGTAATACCCTGGGTCTCGTTTGCTGGCAGCATGCCGATAACCACCACTAGGGACACTGCCAGGATCAAGGCGGTCTTCAGATGCAAATTTGGGTATTTGTTCATAAAGCAGTAAGCTACATTCTTTTATTGTTGTTGATTGTCATAAAATGCTGCTAAGTATCTAAAACATATGAATTTAATTAAAATAGATTAGATTTGTCAAACACTAATGTGCCTGGTAAGCGTAAATAGTCGAATGGTTCACAAAATTCTGCCATCTGACCAAAATTTCGGCTTGAATTTCTCAGTACTTACTGTATTTTGGCGCCTCTTCAATCCTCCCCATGTCCAGTGAGAGAGGAGAAGATTACCGGAAGTCAATGGTCATTTATATGACACGGACCGGTAACTTGCGCAATTCCCGGGATTTTTGTTCACGAGAAGGTGCTAATTGTAGTTATGGACTGTAGTAAAGCGTTACGTAATGGGAAATATCAGCATGGCAATTAATACGGACCTACTTGATCAACTTAGATCACTCGGCCTGATTTCGCAGGTAAGCAGTGAAGCCGAATTAGCCCTGCATCTGGCAACCGGAACCAGAACAGTATACTGCGGTTTTGATCCCACCGCTGACAGCCTGCATATTGGCAATCTGGTGCCATTGCTGGCCCTACGCCGGTTCCAGCTGGCGGGCCACCGACCTATTCTTCTGGTCGGCGGGGCCACTGGGATGATCGGAGACCCGGGGGGTCGTACCTCCGAAAGGGAGCTCAAGCCTGCAGACGTCGTCAAGGCCTTCGTCACGAAGATCAGGGAACAGGCGAGCCGTTTCCTTGATTTTGATTGTGGTGAGAATTCAGCCATCGTTGTTGATAACGCCGAATGGACGCAGAATCTATCGGTGATTGGCTATCTGCGGGACATCGGAAAACACTTCAGCGTCAATACCATGGTTCAGAGGGAATCAGTCAAACGTCGCCTGGAAGATGAAGAATCAGGCATCAGCTACACAGAATTCAGCTATATGATCCTGCAAGCCTATGATTACGTCATACTGAACCAGAAGTATAACTGCAGCATTCAAATGGGCGGTAGCGACCAATGGGGCAATATCGTTTCAGGGATTGATCTGATCAGGCGTATGAATGCCAATCAGGCTTTTGCGATCACCTATCCGCTTGTCACTAATGCGGACGGCACAAAATTTGGCAAAAGCATGGGTAATGCCATTTGGATCGAGCCTGAGAAGACATCCCCATACAGCTTTTACCAATTTTGGCGTAATTGTGCTGATGCTGATGTATTAAAGTACCTGAAGATATTTACCTTTTTAGGAGCTGAAGAATTTGATCGGCTTTCTGCCGCGCACGATCAGGATCCTGGTATGCGAACAGCCCACGTTGCGCTCGCTCGTGAAGTGACCAGGCTTGTTCATGGCGACGAAGGGGTCGATGCCGCCGAGAGAATCAGCGAGGCACTTTTTACAAATCAGCTAACTGGTCTGTCAGAAGCAGATCTGAGCCAGGTCGCCCAGGACGGGCTGCCAACGACTGAGATAAAGAAGCAATCCGTATCTCTGGTACAGGTATTGGTGGACTCTGGTTTAGCCGTGACTCCCCGTGGGGAAGTAACCCAGGGTCAGGCCAGGAAGCTGATCAAAAGTAACGCTGTATCTGTCAATGGTGGAAAAATAACTGATACGGAATTCGAACTCGATGCTGCGGCGGCATTGTATGGTCGTTATCAAGTCGTGCAGAAAGGGAAGAAGAACCATCATCTGGTAGTAATGAACCCTGATTGAACGGCATTTGACAATTCCAGCTTTGCGGCGTTGAAAATCCAACGCTCGTGCGTATAATACCGCTCCTCGCTATGGGTGGTGACAAAAACCACTTTAGTAAAACGTGATTTTAGTTGGGGTCTGTAGCTCAGTTGGTTAGAGCGCACCCCTGATAAGGGTGAGGTCGGTGG
>JAPYTQ010000033.1:0-1972 GCA_029941905.1 Pseudomonadales bacterium
GCGCTTTGCAGCAAGTTTCCTGGCTCTTATCCGGGTAGCGTTGCCCTTGATCATTATGTGATCTAAATAGTCTACGATGTTTTGTCGGTTACTTTCCGCGACAAAAAACTCCACCAGTACCCTGTCTAATATTACTCCATACGCTTCGTCACCAATGCTAAACGTTTTTCCGGCATTAACCTGTTCTTCCATATACAGCTCCTGCGGTTCTGCCAACGATTCTACATAGTCTTGCAGTAACGATGGTGGCGGTGACGCGGCTTTTGTAACTTTGATCATGGTTATTGAGTACCTTCAATGCCAGATGACCATCAAAGCGATTGATTATGACGATGACGAGATTGATCTTGAAACAGCATTAGCAGTTTTTCTGAAAGAGAAAAATCCACCACGTGGCGGATTTGAATCAAGCAAAGAACTCGACTCGCCACAAGTTAATTCGCCATTAGAGGACCGTTTTCGCCGCTAAGAAAGCTGCCTGCATGAAAGGCTCAAGCTTTGATTCAAATCTTGGTGAGCGCTAGATTTCGTATACGGCCACTGGTAATGCTGAATCCATTAATATTCAGATTTTCATCTCTATTGAATCGCAATGTCCCATTTTCGCTGATAAAGATGTCCTCACTATGGGGCTTTAATACCATTAGGTCTGATTTGAGGAATTCGAGATTCAATTCTCCATCTTCATTGATTGACAGATGGTATAAGACTTCCAACTCATCGGATCGGTAATTGCCTGCGACGTTCTGCAGGTGCAAGTGTCTTGTAAATAACCAGCGCCGTGGAAGTTTTGGATAAAAACACAGTTCAATCGTTCTTGCCTGGGCAACGGGGTCAATACCTGCATCTAAATACAAATCCAGAGAATGTTCTAACTCACGAAAGACCGCCGCTTCGCTCTCGTTTGCCGACATGGCTACCAAGGGGGTATCGATTCACCAAAAGACCGCAGTGTACCCGAAGCGGTCTTGCTTAGATGTTTATTTCGCAAGCATATACTGGTCACCACAACGAATGCTGAACGAACGCTTCTTGTGTCCACTGCGTAGAATTTATTCCTGTTTTGGCTTCTGCACTCTCGCTACCCTAAATTCTAGCTGGCCGTACCTTACTACTAAACCTGTAACTTTTCCGTCCGCCAGAACAAATTCGATTTGCACTTTCAGTTTCGAATCCTCAAACAGGGATGGTCCAACGGGAATCAAAACGCTATCTATCTCCATAAGGGATCATTGCTCATATTGACGAAGGGCAATACCGCTATACCTAACTGAACTTCGAGTTGGTTCGAGGAAAACAGTGTCGCCACATCAAGTGCCAGATTGATACCTGGACCGAAATAAGTCCGGTGGTAGATTCATTGACTGGCCTGATGGCATGACGGCGGAAAGACCCGCGGCGCTTCAGCGGGTCGAGGTGACTTTCTATATTGGTGAACCCGGTAAATTTGATGTTGCTCGGAAGTACGTTTTTGCTTATGAGATCGATACCGTAGAACGTGGCTATATTTACTTACCTAGATGGAAGAACAGTCATATCTCACATGGCGTCGAAGGGAACTGGTTTTACGCATCTGAGCGATGGAACGGATTGTTGATGCCAATTATTACGCAACACTCTGTGCGCTCATCTGTATCAGAAAAACGAAACAAGCTGAAGTGCAAAGTAGGTGATGGATCAATTGAAGCTGATGGCACTATAGAATTTGTCCTGTTGGACAAGTACGGAAACAAGAGCAGCCGTTGGCGATATGAACCCTCCATGCACCAATATCAAAGCGTCAAGGCACATATTGGAAATGTAGAGCCCGGCGAGCAAATTGAAATTTCGTGTTGGCCGGTGAGATCGTGAAGAAGTTCTCTGGCTGGGACACTACTGACGAGTTGCCACGCCGTACCACCTGACGCGTGGGCAATAGTCCGTAAGCGAGGTATTTCTTTGCTATAAATTTGCTATAAATTTGCTATAAATT
>JAPYTQ010000033.1:2072-59527 GCA_029941905.1 Pseudomonadales bacterium
TTTGCTATAAATTTGCTATAAATTTGCTATAAATTCACAGAGAATCTATAGAACTCGTCCTGAATCCAGAGTACTATAAATATTTCTTCAATTTATAGGTTATATCTAAGAAGCAAATGAGAGTTCCTGTACTGCCTCCCTCATTACACGAAGTTTTCGCGAATGAGGAGAAAAATGAAGAAAAACAAGAAGTTATGATGAGAATATTCGAACTCATCTCTACTGATGTGGGAAAGGATCGAGGCTCTGAATACCTTCATTGGGATCGCATGAGGTACAAGGCCCTCCCGGAAATGGTTCGGGACCACAAAGAGTGGTGGTACATAACAAAATTCAGACGGGCGAGTAGTTATAGAAAACTACCTTTCGAAGCCAGATCTGGAGAAAACTTCGTCTACTGGATTCCAGATCCACTTCAACAAAGACTACATGAAGTGGACCAACAAGCATCAGGCCGCGTTCAGATCGCTGAACAGGTAACTAACCCCTCGACGAGAGACAGGTACCTGGTCAATTCATTGATCGAGGAGGCTATTACTTCGAGCCAGTTAGAGGGCGCATCCACAACGCACAAAGTCGCCAAAGCGATGCTTCGTGAGAGTCGGCATCCTCGAAGTAGAAGTGAAAAGATGATTTTCAACAATTACCAGGCGATGAGCTTTATTCGAGAAGTTACCGATGCACCACTTTCGAAGGAGTTGCTCCTGGAACTTCACAAAATAGTCACTGATCAGACGCTCGATGACCCCGGGGCAGTTGGCAGGTTCAGAACTTCGGAGGAAACTATCGCGGTTTATGATGAACGAGACAATACACTCCTTCATGATCCTCCCGCCGCAGAAGAACTAACTGATCGAATCGAGAAGTTATGTCAATTTGCCAACGCACCGGAAAAAGACGGGGAGTTCCTACATCCAGTAATTCGGTCGATCATTCTTCACTTTATGATCGGGTATGACCATCCATTCGTTGACGGAAATGGACGTACCGCCCGTGCTCTTTTTTATTGGTCAATGGCCAGACACGGTTATTGGATGATGGAGTACATATCCATATCATCAATTCTCAGGAATGGTCCCGCCAAGTACGCTCGCTCTTACCTCTATTCAGAAAATGACGCAAACGATACTACCTATTTTCTTGATTTCAACCTGAAAGTAATCTTACGCGCAATCAAGAAACTACAATCCTACCTTGGTAGAAAAACGACGGAAATCAGGAGGGTCGAGCAAATCTTGGGCTCAACACTGTTTTCTACGCACCTTAATCATCGTCAAATAGCCTTACTATCACATGCGCTGCGCAATCCTATTGGTACATATTCTATTGAGAGCCATAGAAAATCACACAGCATTTCATATCCCACAGCTCGCTCTGATCTTTTACATCTGATGGAAATTGAACTTCTGACGCAGAGAAAAATCGGTAAAGCATATATCTTTGCAGCTGTAGAACACTTCGAGGCAAAACTTGAAGAGATAGGAAAGCAGATCCACAGAAAAGATGTCTAATACCTATTCATAACCCACAAAATTAACAACCTCATCTACATCTCGCCGTCTGGACACAACGTCATTCGCCGAAAAATCTTCCGCAGGGTATCCCATGGCGACACAGGACATGATGGTCTGATCGTCAGGTATTTGTGCATGTTCGCGAACCACGGGTGACTGCATGATGCCCTGGCCGTTGATGACGGCGCCCAGGCCTCTGGACCAGGCGGCGTTGACGAGACAGTTCACAATAGCGCCGCAGTCGAATATGGCAATGTCGTTGTTGGTAAGAGACTTGTCAAACGTGACGACAATGGAAACCGGTGCATCAAACTGCCGAAAGCCTCGCATCACCCAGTCACGCCTGCGTTCCTTGTCCGACCATTCGATACCCATGGTTTCAAAAAGCTGGGCTGCTATCGCGATTTGACGCTTGCGATGTTCCCCCTCATAAGCACCATGCATCCGGATCTCACGGGAAGCAGGAACGCCCGCCAGGTTTCTTTCGGTATTTCCTTCACGAATTTTATCGAGTGGTTCACCTGTTACCACATGCAAGTGCCATGGCTGGGTGTTCATGGATGACGGCGCACGGATGGCAAGCCTGACGATGTCTCTGATAACGTCCTTTGGCACCGGGTCGGATTTATAACCCCGGATGCTGCGTCGTTCCATAATAACTTCATCAAATTTCACTTAACTGCTCCTGTGTTTTAAATACTGGCTGGTTCTCAGTAGTCGTACTACTGGGATGATTAACCCCTTTGATCTTGTGTTGGCCCAAAATACTTTGCGCCACGGGTGTTAAAAAAACCGAAATCTTTTGCTGGATAGGGATTATCGCGACCGATCAGATGTGCGAAGCGCTCGGGATTTCGTGCCAGGACCTCGTCGCTGATCACTGCGTTCAGATCCTCCTGGGGGCGAGCATACATTCGATTGAAGTAAACGGTCATTCCCACCCGTTCACCTGGAATGGTTCGCGCCCCCGCTGAGTGCCAGAGATTACCGCTGAATACCACCACTGATCCCTTTTTTGCTTCAAGCGGAATCGCCATCTTCATCGCGTTAGGCAGTGGGTGAACTTTGCGCTTGTGGGATCCGGGCACAACTAAAGTGCCTCCGGACGCCTGTGAAAACTCATCCGTGACCCACATCATATTGCTCGCCACCGGCGCATCGGGAATGGGTTCAGGCATCATCGGCGCATCCGTGTGCATGCCCTGGGGTGGGTCGCCCTGAACACGAACGTGACCATGGTTGGAACTGATCTGGCAACTTTCACCCATAAGATAAGTAATAAGCGCCAGTGGTTTCTCTGCCATCACGGCTTCTTCAAAAATGCGGCCGCGGGCGAGCAGCCAGGTCACAAGATAGCTCTTACCTTCCGGCCCCGCCAGGGGAATTCTTCGTCCGGCTTTTCTGTCTTCTTCACCTAGTCTGAGGATTGTTTCACGTAATTCATCGAAGAAAGACAGCGGCTTTACATCTTCGACGACGGTATAGCCATAAAGTTCGAGTTCGAGAATATTCCGCTCCAGGCCCAGGCGAATGATTTCATCACGCAATCGATCCAGACGTCGATGGGATTCGATCACCGCAGGATGACGTGAATCCTGTGGTTCCAGGGGTGAATCAAGCTTTTGTTGGATCTCTGACATTCCACGTTCCTTATTGACTGGCTTGCCGATTGGAAGTGCCTGCAACCGGTTTCCTGAAGTGTATCGCAGCCGACACACCTTTTGTATTCGGTGAATTCTGATTCAATGATAAAAAAATCACTCCTGACTGTTTCTTTGATCCAGATCAAGTCGTCGGCCCATCGAAATTCCTTACTATGGGCCGACACTCAATCAATATGGATTACTGTGGACAAGAAAACAGAACGGCAGCAGGGTGATGACCTTCGATCGAAAGGCACAAGCTATCAGCAACTTCTTGACGTTGAACAGGTGGATGTGCCGGATTCCCTCAGGGTAAACACGATGCGGCATATGGGTTCAGCGAACCTGTCTGTTGATCGTTACCTGTCACGGGAGTTTCACGAACTTGAAAAACAAAAAGTCTGGCCCAGGGTCTGGCAGATGGTCTGTCGTGAAGAGGACATCCCCAATGTTGGCGATCATATCGTTTACGACATTGTTGACTACTCTTTTATTATCGTCAGGAGCGCAGAGAACGAAACCAGGAGTTACTATAATTCTTGCCTGCACCGCGGCCGTACGCTGCGGGATGAAAACGGCAATGTAGACTATTTTCGCTGCCCCTATCATGCGTTTACCTGGGGTCTTGATGGCAAGCCAAAGTTCATTCCGAGCCAATGGGACTTTGGTCACTTTAAAGAGGGAAACTGTAACCTTGACGAAACGAAAGTCGACACCTGGGGCGGCTTTGTGTTTATCAATATGGACGACGACTGTATTTCACTCCAGCAGTACCTGGATGTTCTGCCGGAGCATTTCGAGCGCTGGCCGCTGGAGAAATACTACAAGGGCGCCCATGTAAAACGTATTGTTCGGTCAAACTGGAAGATTGCCCAGGAAGCGTTTCAGGAATCTTTTCATGTGATTGCGACGCATCCGCAGATCATGAATTTCACCGCAGACGAGAACTCCCAGTACGATTCATTCGGGGACCATATCAACCGGACGATCACCGCATCAGCCGTTGTCAGCCCACATATTAAGAACAAACTCGAAGAGAGTGAGATCGTTGCAGAACTTCTGACCCTGGGTGGTCGAAACAAAGACGCCACCGACAAGGTTGAAATACCAGAAGGAATGACAGCACGCCAGTTTATGGCGAACGTCACCCGTGACAATGTTTCACAAATTACTGGCGAGGATTACTCTGCCTACACCGACAGCGAGTGCATCGACAGCATTCTGTACAACGTCTTCCCGAATTTTGCTCCCTGGGCTGGTTTAAATCGCAATGTGGTTTACCGCTTTCTACCCAATGGTGACGATCATGAATCCTGCACCATGGAGGCGATGCTGCTGATGCAATATGACCCATCGGGACCCAGGCCCCCACCCTGTGAAATCCATGAATTGGAAGAACACGAGGCATTCAGCAGCGCTGAGGAATTAGGTGGCCTGGGTGCAGTGTTTGACCAGGACATGGCTAACATCCCGTTCATCATGAAGGGGATGAAAGCAGGAAAGCGCCGCAAAGTCGTGCTCGGTAATTACCAGGAAAGCCGAATCCGTCATATTCACCAGACACTCGATAAATACATCAACGACTGACCCAGGGAAAGCCACAAAAATGACAGACCTGTCTGCAATAAACCCGTTTGCCCCGGCGATTCTCGCCTGTCCCCATCCGTTTAATCGCCAGTTACGCGAGCAGGCGCCTGTGTACCACTGCCCCAAAACAGGCATCTATTTCGTTTCGAGTTACGACCTGGTGATGGATATCGCCAAGAACAATAAGGTATTTTCCAGCAAGTTCTCCTCCATGATGAGAAGTTTTGAACGTGACCGGAAAAAGGATAAAAACCCGGACGAAGAATTACTCGCCATACAGCGGCAGGGATTCCCTCGAATAGACACCATGTTGACCCAGGATCCTCCGGAACAGCGGCGCTACCGCGCCCTGTGCCAAAAGCCTTTCTCCGTCAGGAATGTAGCCAAACTAAAACCCTACCTGACGGCCTTGTCTAATGAGCTTATCGACAGCTTTATCGATGCTGGCAAGTGTAACTGGATGGAAACATTCTGCGTTCCCTTGCCGGTGAACATGATTGCCAAAATCCTCGGCGTGCCGCTTCTTGACATGGACCTGTTCAAAGCCTGGTCTGATGCTAACGTGTACCAGTTTGCTGCCGGTCAAACCCGCGAAGAGCTACTTCGCTCTGCCCAGCTGGTCGTGGATTTTCAACACTACTTCGCCGCGAAAATCGAAGACAGGCAGCGTCAACCCACTGACGACGTGCTATCTGACATTGTTAATTCGAGCGCAGATGGAGAACAACCCATGAACGTTGCGGAATGTATTTCTGTGATTTCGCAACTACTCGTCGCGGGCAATGAAACCACCACGGCAACCTTTGCCGAAGGCATGCACCTGCTGATCAACAACCCTGAGCAACTGGCTAAAGTACAGAATAATCCAGCCCTGATACCCAATATGGTCGAAGAAATGTTGCGCCTGAGCACACCGTCAGCACAAATGTGGCGGCTCGTTAAAAAAGACACAAACGTCGGCGGCGTTGATATACCAGCAGGCTCGACCGTGATGATCAAGTGGATCTCGGCTAATCGTGACGATGATCACTACCCGGACAGCGATCGTTTTGATGTTGAAAGACCTAATAGCAGGAAGCACCTGGCGTTCGGTCAGGGAGTGCATCACTGTCCGGGAGCACCATTGGCCCGGCAGGAACTGGAAATTGGCTGGCAGGTCATTTTGCAAAGGATGTGCAATTTCAGATCAGAGACTGATCTTACGTTTCACCCTTCTTTGCTGCTGCATGCGCCCGTCGAAATGGAAATCGAATTTGACAAGGTAACTTCTGTTTAAGTTATGAAAACGCGGAAATTTAACGGCCTTTGAAATCAGGTTTTCTTTTTTCGACAAAGGCTTTTATCCCTTCCTTACCGTCCGTGGTTCCTGACGATTCTGCGATGGCGCGAGATTCAAGTTCCATTTGAGTTTCCAGGCCATTGTCAAAGGACTGGTTCAGCAGGCTCTTAACTTTACCAAAAGCCAGGGTCGGACCACTGGCTAATGATGAGGCAAGCTCCATCACGGTCTTTTCCAGGTCTTGTGCCGCAACCACCTGATTAATCACACCCCAATCTGCCGCCTCGCTGGCACTTAATACCCGATTGGTCAGCATAAGCTCCCGTGCACGCCGGTCACCTATACGCCGGGGCAGGAAAAAGGTTGAGCTGCCGTCAGGTGATAAACCCGCATTGGTGTATGCCATCACGTATTTGGCTGAATCAGCCGATATAGCCATGTCGCAGGCTGCCACCAGGCTAAACCCGGCGCCTGCCGCGGTGCCGTTTACCATGGCAATGACCGGCGCACTCATTCGGCTCAATCGGGATATGCCAAGATGCAGGTCGCCCGCCATGCCTAAGATCATTTTCGAGACGCCATCACCAGCACCTGAAAACTCACCCAGATCACCCCCGGCACAAAACATCTTGCCTGCACCAGTGATCACAACAGCCCGAACCTCGGATGACTCGTCGCATTCGATCGCCACATCACTCAATTCACGCGCCATGGTGGGGTTCAGCGCGTTCGCAGAGTCGGGGCGATTTAATGTAATTGTCGCAACATTTTCATGGACGCTGAACAATAAAGTCTTGTAGCTCATGTCTCTAATTTCTGACGACGTGAAAGATACCATCACCACCCAGGTTTTCGATGGTGTACTGGATCTCCTCATTAATGTCCTTCAGGTCGCGACCATTCTCGACGTACAACTCAAGCAACTTCCAAACCAGTGCCTGTCCATACTTGTTCAGATCGATATTTTCCGCTGCAGCCGCAGCCACACCTTCATCGAGATGTTTTTTTGCAAGTGAGTATGCGTCCGCCATGTGTTTTCTCCTTTATCAACACGAAGCCCTTCCAGGCTTAATTCAGTCGCCTATCGTAATCGCTAAATCACAATATGCAAGCATTCTTACGGTTGATTATGCAGGGCTATTGCTACAGTAGCTGAAAGTAATTCGCTCCAGGGTAAGCTAATGACATTCATTATTTCATTCGTCATAATGAAATCAATCTCCTGGGTTGAGCTTTTTCCTGATGCCTTTTTATAATGAATAGACGAACAATACTCTGGGTCGCGCCTTTGCTCGCCTATCTGCTTTTTATATTCTGGTATACCAATACCGGTGGTCCGTTAACCGCAGAGGAAATCGAAGGTTATATTGAAAAACTACAAAGCAGCGGCTCAACACCGGAGCGGATCGCCAGGATACGAAAGTTTATGGAATCCGATACGGGCAACCAGTTCCTGATGCTTAATAATATCGATATGAACGAGACCCCGGGGGATGTCGACGGGGCTCAACCCGGCGAGTCCGCAGCGCAACTCATGGGGCGATACATGGAACATATGTATCCCGAACTCTTCAAGCGTGCCAGTCATCCCGTGTATTTCGGCGTGGCGGTCCATTCAGCCATGGATATTGTTGGCATCGAAGGGGCAGAGAACTGGGATCAGGCGGCATTGATGAGATATCGCAGTCGGCGTGACCTGTTCGAAATCGCAACCAACCCGGCGTTCCAGGGCAAACACCATTTCAAGATTGCGGCGCTGACAAAAACAATCGCCTATCCCCTGGAGAGCATGCTTAACTTTTCTGACCCGCGGTTTCTGCTGGCGATCATCCTGACGATGATTGTTGCATTAGTCGATATCGGGATCTACGGCAGAAGAAATTAGCAAACTGGCGTTTCTTTGACAAAAATTGCCAATACAAATGTCAATCCACGAGGTTACCCACATGCAAGTATCCAATGCCGTTACGCCGACTCAGGAACAATTCATGCAGTTTCTCTCGAGCGACTTTACCGGTCCCGTCTGTATGCTCAATTTACTGAAGTTCAAGCACAAGGCTGAATACGAAGACGGCCGTGAAACTGACCTGACTGGTGCGCAGGCGTATAACTTGTATGGCCAGCAAATGAAACCACATGTCATCTCAAAAGGTGGGCTGTTTCTATTCTCCGGTGTTATTGCGCAAATGATGATCGGGTCAGCCGAAGAACAATGGGACATGACTGCCATTGTCGAATATCCGTCCAAAGAGGCTTTCGTGGAAATAGCATCCTCGAAGGACGTGCAGGGATTCGCGGTACATCGCAGTGCCGGATTGAAAGGACAATTGCTGATAGCCACAAGCCAGACTGAATTAGGCTAAGAAGGCTCTCCTGGCGGCTTGCCAGCCTCTTGTTTTCTAGCCTCGGGCTCGTCTGACTTCAGCCATCATGGTAAACAATTCAATGATGTTCGGCGCTTCCTCAGTGCCACTGTACTCCCGGTACAAGGTATTGACATTGATCGCGATGCGTTCGCTGTCTAACCAGGACTCGTAGTCGGTTATCGCAATATCAAGTGCCGCATCCAGAACAGACATGCCGTCATCAAAGCGTTTTCTCGCCTCGGTATCAATATACGCCAGATACTCCTGAACCCGTTTAACACCGGCAATATCTGTGATTGGTCCATGCCCGGGTACGATCACGTCTGGCTTCATTTCAACAATCCGCTCGCAGGCCCTGATCCAGTTCGATACCGGCCCGTTCCACATCAGTGGCGTACCATTGATAAAGAGAATGTCACCGGTAAAAACCGTACTATCTCCCGGTACGTGAACCAGCACGTCTCCTGCCGTATGAGCAGGGCCAACCTCAATCAGCTCAACGGTTTTATCACCCACCGTCACTGTCATTTCGCCATTGAATGTTTTTGTCGGCATCTTCTCGGCCACATCGGCGAAGTCAAAAGAGCCAAAGGCGTCCAGAAAATATTGCCCAACTTCACCATAGTCAGCGGCACCTTGCATAAGCTGCTGAAGACCTGAGGCGGGTACCATTTCGTTCGCACTCGCTTCCGAGGCAATGATTTCGGCACTGGTACAGAGCCCATTACCGTGGGTATGGTCACCATTGGCATGGGTGTTTACAACGGTACCGATGTCTGCAGCCTTAACGTTCGCTGCATCCGCCATGGTCGAGAGCATTTCGCGGGTGAGTTTTGCATCGAACAGGGTATCTACCAATAGCGACTGATCACCATCGGTAACCAATCCTGCATTGGACCACCCCCAACCGCCATCCGGCTGAAGGTAGGCATAGATGCCGTTGCCGGTTTCGACCAGGCCCTTTTTAAATGTCCATTGTTCCGCCATCTTTAAACTCCTCTTATGGAACTCCTTTTATGGAACTCCTCTTACGGATAGTCCGTGTCGATACCAGTCTCACCGACACGCAACGTAAACCACATGTTGTCTTCGGTTAGGATGATGTTGCCAGGTAGATCCCGCTGGTAAAATTTTTCAATGATAAAATTCCGTGGTGGTGGTACCAGGTGATACAGGCCCGTGAGTTGTACCCCCGCTTTTTTTGATAGTTTAACGACGTTAATCTTGTGGGCGTGATAAGCCGTCACATCTTTGAGAATTTTCGCATTCCGATCCCTACCGCTTTCCCTGGCAGCAGCCGACAGAATCTCCATAACCGGTAACGACAGGGTATCACTCAATAACAGGTCAAGATTAACCACCATCTTCTCGAGCTCAGTCGACACGATGGTATCCCCGGTGACTACGGCGGATCTGCCTTTATAATCAATTCGATAGCCCACAGCGGGTGTAACTGGCCGATGATCCACCGCAAACGCGGTAATCTTAAGCTCACCTGTATCGACAATGACGCCCGGTACAATCAACTTCGCCATCAATTTACCCAACCGTGGGGGCAGCAATTCTTCGCCATGATGTTCAACCCGGTACACTACATCCTGACGGTAGACCAGATTCAAACCATCAACAATTTCATCAACACCGGCAGGGCCGTAAATCGTCAACGGGTCAGGTCTGCCCTGAACCCAGGAGTTCAGATTAACCTCATACAGCTCAGCAATATGGTCGGAATGGAAGTGGGTCAGTAAGACACCATCCAAACGGTTGAGAGGTAACCCTGCTGCCATCAAATTCCCGGTAGATCCGGCGCCTGAGTCAATCACAAAGAAATGTTGCGGGGTGATAACCGCAATACAAGCCTGGGCTCGTTCAGGGTCGGGCAAGGGTGACGAGCTGCCACAAACAAATATTCGCAATGCGTCGATCGGATTTTCGACAACAGTCGTAGACATTAGCAGAAGCGCCGCGCGCTTTAGCAGAAAATCCTGAACCCCGTGATTGTTAACCAGGATCAGAGAAAGCAACAACAACCCAAGGGCGATGCTTAATAGAATGACGGCCAGTTTTTTCATGCGCTGAATTGCAGACAAGCGTTACAAAGGATTGTCTTTGATAAATCCAATGATCACCGCAGCCAGTTCAGGACCGGCATCGTCCTGGAGGAAATGGCCAGCACCCTCAATGGTTGCGTGTTTTTGTCCCTGGGCACCAGGTACATCTTGCTGGAATCGCTTATGACCTCCCGCTGTCACCGGATCGGAGTCGCTGAATGCCGTTAACAAAGGTTTCTCGAACTTGCTGAAAAATGCCCATGCTTTACGATTTTTCGGGATTTCGGGACCATCGGGGTAAATTGGCACACAACTCGGGAACTTGCGCGCCCCTTGCATGTATTCGTCTGACGGAAACGGTGCATCATATGCGTGTTTTTGGGCATCGGTTAATGTTGCCCCCAGCGCACTCAAGGCGACGACATCGGAGACGACAATTTCAGGGTATTCAGCACAGTACTTTATCCAGTACATAAAGCCTGCGCCATTTTCATTTTCACGAAGCTTGGCCCCCATCTCAGCCGGGGGTAATGCAGGAATACTCTCGTACATCGCATGCATGGGTGCTGCCATTTCATCAGGTATTCCTTTGGCATCGGGCAACCCTGTATTTGCCACAACAATACGGGCGAATCGGTCCGGGTTTTCAGTGACCACTCGCAGGCCAATCAAACCACCCCAGTCCTGACACATTAATGTAATATCAGTCAAGTCGAGATTGCGGACAAACCCATTGACCCAATCCACATGATTCGAATAGGTGTAGTCATCGATGGAGGTTGGCTTGTCGGACTTTCCAAAACCCACCAGATCCGGTGCAATAACCCGATAGCCAGCATCAACAAGTATGGGAATCATCTTCCGGTAAAGGTACGACCAGGTTGGTTGACCATGCATGCACAGCACCAGTTCGCCTTCTCCTTCATCGACATAGTGAATCCGCAGTTCACCACCCTCACCATCATCGACATTGACGTAACTGGCTTCGTAGGGATAGTCAGCGAGATTATCGAATCGCGCATCCGGTGTTCTTAATATTTTCATCGGTTTGTCCTACTCGAATAAATTCATTTGATAGACTGGCTTTTGGCGCGAAAACGTCTTACCACAACCAGAAAAATCACCAGTATGGCAATGCCTGCTGCGATGGGTATGCTGTTTTCCAGTCTTTTCTTCAGGCCGTAGATAATGACCTGCCGTCGCTGATCATAATCTTCTGCGACGGGCAGGACACCATTTTTGATCTCATAATCCCGGTAATCCTGCATCAAACTCGCGAATATTTCAGCTTCAACATCTTTTAGGTCATTGGTTTCACCAGGGTCTTTTTCCAGATTAAATAAATGCCAGGCATCATCCCCTAAGGGTCCGCGATTTTTCAGTATCTTGTACTGACCTTTAAACAGAGCAGCATTACCACCCAGTTCATAACCAATGGCCTCGTCAGCGTCGTAAATTCTCGTTACCGCATTGTTTACCAGGGGCACCAGACTACGACCGATAATCGGCTCCACTGGTCTACCCTGATACTCCCCATTGGGCGCTTTAACATGCGCCAGTTGGAGAATGGTGGGCACAATATCGGTTACCCAGGAGAACGAGTTTATTACGCCACCTTTTAGCGTCGATTCTATCCCGGAGATTATCATCGGCACCCGTAACCCGCCTTCCCCGGCAAAAAACTTGTACCATGCAAAAGGGGAAGCCGCCGCACTGGCGAAACTGGGGCCGATCAGTGAAAAGCTGCCTTTCTCGCCCAGGGTTTCATAATCGGTGTTGTAGTTGTTGGTCATCATCCACAGATCAAACAAGGATGACACCATCGGGTCGGACGGTTCCGAACCATTGTCGGATACAAAGATGAATACTGTGTTGTCATATTGTCCCGCGTCTTTTAGGAAACTGATCAGTCGGCCAATATGAAAATCCATCGCATCAATCATGCCCGCATATACCGCCATGCGTTTTGACTGATACTTCTTCTCCTGCTCGGTGAGTGACTGCCAGTCCAGGGTTGTTGGAATTTCAGCCAATTGTATTCCTTCGTCAGCAACCCCTGAAGCGACCGCGCCTTCGTATCGTTGTTTCCTGAGTTCAGTCCAGCCCGCATCGTATTTGCCTATATACTTTTCAGTAAACTCCCTTGGTGCCTGCACAGGAAGATGAACCGCCTGAAACGCGACATAGGCAAAGAAGGGTTTTTGATCGGCGAGATTACTTTCGATATATTCGATGGTTTTATCAATAAAGTGACGCGACGAATAGAAGTCATCCGGCAGCGTCATTTCACGGCCATCTTCAAACCAGTTGGCCCTGGCATAAATCGGCAGGTAGGGTTTCTGCTCCCAGTTGTCAGCCCCGGTGTCCGCCATCGCCAGGGATCGCTCGAAGCCTCTGCCGCCTGGCAGCAGCTCCGCTGTCATTCCCAGGTGCCATTTCCCCGTCATATAGGTATGGTACCCAGCGCCCTGCAATAACGTCGCTACGGTGACAACACTCTTGTTCAAGGTCCCCTGGTAACCAGGTTTGCCTAACTGGTCTGCGGTCAGGGATTCCGGCATATTGGCGACGCCGTTGCGATGACTGTCGACACCGGTCATTAACATCGACCGCGTTGGCGCGCAGCTGGCTGCCGTATGGTAATTTGAAAACCTGACGCCCTGGCGTGCCAGTTCATCGAGATTCGGCGTGCTGACTTCACTGCCGTAGCTACCCAGGTCGCTAAACCCCAGATCGTCAGCCAACAACAAAACAATGTTGGGAGGCTGGCTCGCGTTGATCAGTGAAACCCACGAACCAAGAACAACACCAGTCATGAAACGCAACAAAACAGCTACTCGGTCGTTTTGTCCACAAAGAAAGCGCAGGCACACAACCAGGCCGTCATCACAAGCTCTGCCACAATAAACTGGGTCGCCATCTCTGCACCGGCAACCAGCGCCGCGAGAATTCTCATCATCGCAGCGCCACCGATCAACATCGCCCCGGCGTAAAGCCAACGCCCCTTAGACAGCACGGCACCCATAAATATGAAGACGGCACTACCGATGAAGAATGCAGCCAAATCTCCTAACTGGGTACTTCGACCCACCCCATCCAATAACGTCATACCAAGGTTGCTAACCTGTTGTTCCGGATTGATCAGGAAACTTACCCCTCCCTGTAACATCACCAGGCCTGGTACAGCGGCAATTACCCTTATTATTTTGTTTTTCATTTTGGTTCCTTATGGCTGGTTGTTCTTCAAAAACAGACTCGAAAATAGATTCGAGCGTGCTATTTTGATAATAATGATTACCATTAACGGTGGCAATGCGTTTGGAGACCTGCTTTAGAATCATGCAAGAGTACAAATTTGGCTACCACTAACCCAGACTACATAGTTATCGGCGCCGGTTCCGCAGGCTCTGTACTGGCTAATCGACTCTCAAGGGACCATACAGTCACCGTCATCGAAGCCGGACCCATTGACCATCGCTGGGATTTTCGCCTTCATATGCCTGCTGCCCTATCCCATGTTCTCTCTGGTGACAGGTACAACTGGTTCTATCATTCTGAACCTGAGCAGGCGCTCAACAACCGGCAAATCTACTGCCCCCGAGGTCGAGTGCTCGGCGGCTCTTCTTCCATTAATGGCATGATCTATGTTCGAGGTCACCCGCAGGACTTTGATAATTGGGCCACTCAGCCGGGCCTGGAAAACTGGCGATTTCAGGATTGCCTGCCTTATTTTAAAAAAGCTGAATCGTTTTACGGGGGTGATCCGCAATTCAGAGGGCAGGACGGCCCGCTTTACATCAGCCGCAGTGCGCTCAGTAATCCTTTGTTCAATACATGGCTTACGGCAGGATCCGAAGCCGGATTCAGTCAAACAGCGGATTTTAATGGTGAACAACAGGAAGGTTTTGGTGAGTTTGACCGTACCATAAAAGCCGGTTGCAGATTTAGCGCCGCGCGGGCTTATCTTCATCCAATAAGACATCGGGCAAATCTAGTACTGGTCACCACCGCGCACGCCAGCAGGATCATTTTCGAGGGTTCCGTTGCAGTCGGGGTCGAGTATCGGGTTAACAACGGTAGACTCGCTACTATTCGGGCGAATCGCGAAGTGATCCTTTGCGGCGGAGCAATCAATTCGCCTCAATTGTTGATGCTCTCCGGTATTGGTAACGCGGGAGATCTGACAAAACTGGGCATCGATGTTCACTGCGATCTACCAGGCGTCGGTCAGAACCTGCAGGATCATCTGGAAACCTATGTACAATTCAGTTGCCAAAAACCAGTCTCAATTTACCCGGCGTTAAAGTGGTACAACCAGCTGAAAATTGGCCTTCAGTGGACGGCGTTGAGCACAGGGCCAGGCGCGACGAACCACTTTGAAGCAGGTGCGTTTCTAAAGAGCGACACTTCGAAGACCTACCCCGACCTGCAATGTCACTTTCTTCCTGTTGCCATGAATTATGACGGCAAGCAAACATATCAGGGCCATGGGTTTCAGGTCCATGTCGGACCAATGCGGCCAACCAGCCGGGGCTTTATAAAACTCAGATCCAGCGATCCAACGGCACCACCGTTAATATGCTTTAACTACAATACGACACCGGAAGATCAACGAGTGATGCAACGCGGAATAGAACTGGTAAGGGAAGTTATTGAACAGCCATCATTCAACGAGTTTCGCGGCCGGGAAATTCGCCCTGGCGTCGCTACAGTGAACCTGGATGAATTTGTCAGACAACACGCTGAAAGCGCCTACCATCCCAGTTGCAGCTGCAAAATGGGAACCGGCCCCCTGGCCGTTGTTGATCAGCATGCCCGGGTACACGGTGTTAGTGGTCTGCGGGTTATCGACGCGTCGATAATGCCAGATATCACTAATGGAAACTTAAACGCGCCAGTGATAATGATGGCGGAAAAGCTAGCCGACGCAATCCTGGACCGCAACCCTATGACCGTATCCCATTGATCACCTGGACGAGGTTAACCCAGGTTCTGCAATCGAAAATGCAGGTATAATGCAGATTATGCCTGACAAAGAATCAAACCCTCTGGGTGTTTTACTCGTTAATCTGGGCACACCCGATGCGCCAACCACCTCGGCAATACGCCGTTACCTGACAGAATTTCTTCTCGACTCGCGGGTGGTTAACATCCCGCGCATCGTCTGGATACCTATACTGTACGGATTCATATTACCTTTCAGACCACGGTCCCTGGTGAAGAAGTACCTGGCTATCTGGGGTGACGACGATTCACCGATTCGAGAACATTCCCTTAACCTTGCGGCACGGGTCCAGGCCGCGCTGGTGTCACAACAGGTAGGGCGGCAGATAGTTGTCAAATCCGCGATGACTTACGGTAACCCATCGATCAGCAACGTCCTGGGTGAACTCCGGGAAAAGGGAGTGACGGACCTTCTGGTCATCCCGATGTTCCCGCAGTATTCAGCATCCACGACTGCTGCGTTATTCGACAAGCTATCCCGTGTCATGAGAAAAACCAGGGTACTTCCCAGTCTTCGCTTCGTTACCGGCTATCACAATGAGCCGACGTATATTCATGCGATTACGAAATCCATCGAGCCCTTTGCAAGCCGCATCACACCGGACACCAAGGTAATATTTTCTTTTCATGGTTTGCCACAGGCACTGATTGCCATGGGCGATCCCTATGCTGCGCAATGTCAAGTCACTGCCAATCTGGTAGCGGGGAACCTGGTCCTGGAACCGTCTCAATGGGAGCTGACTTTTCAGTCCAGGCTCGGACCGGCAGAATGGCTCAAGCCTTACACCATCGATGCCATGTCAGAACTACCCGCCCAGGGGATCAAACATGTAATACTGGCTTGCCCGGGGTTTGCGGTCGACTGTCTGGAAACAATGGAAGAAATCGAGATATTGAACAGACAAGTGTTTCTGGACGCCGGAGGTGAGACATTCACCTACGTCCCAGCCCTGAACGCCGAGCCACCCCACGTGAATGTGATGCGAGATCTTATTTTAGATCGAATGTATCGTGCTGAAATCGGACCAGGGTAGTTGATGATCCGGCAGGCTAGTGTAGGGTCCTATACTAGGAGTTGGCTCCTGCATCACCCGGTTCGACATAGTCGTAGCCCGTAACCCGATCCTTGCCTTGCTGCACGGACTGCTGCAACGCCTGCTCTGCATGCTGTACCAGGTCCTCCGGCGTTTCGGTTCCGTGGAAGCTGGTGACACCACCCGACGCGGTGATCGCCATATCATGCTTGTCATTTACCGGAATCTGGCTAATCAACTGACTGACGCGATTGATCAGTATCAGGGCATTTTTTTCGGAGCAGCCTGACAATACCATGCCAAATTTGTCATTATTCAGCCTGGCAAAAACATCCACTTCCCTGAGCGCT
The DNA here is from genome assembly GCA_029941905.1 of Pseudomonadales bacterium. GTDB lineage: Bacteria > Pseudomonadota > Gammaproteobacteria > Pseudomonadales > Azotimanducaceae > JAHRVQ01. Next base: position 18,901 of record JAPYTQ010000033.1, read on the forward strand.
ACTTTTACGGTGTGGGCAAACAAACGAAGAATTTCATTCCCCCGGGCAAGGCCCTCTCTCTCAACAATTTCTGCAAACTGATCTACCTGGGTCACCACGACGGTAAATTTATACAGGCCACGTTCACTCATTGCCCTGTGTTGAGTGAGCAGTTCAATAAAATGGCGTCGATTAGAACTTCCTGTTAAATCATCTAAAGTAGTGATTTCGTTATACCTGGCCTTTAGCATCGACAACTCCTTCAGCGTTTTTTCTGTTCCTCGCTGATTCTTAGCCAATTCGTCGCTGTGTTGCCTGATCGTAATACTCAGAATGAAACCAGCCACCATTGTCAGCACAATCATCCCAATGGCCACCGTTACGCTATGCAACATCTCCAGGCCAGGCGACAACGCCATGATGGCACCAAAGCAAATTAGCGCTGCAGCGGCCAACATCAGGTAATTTCGTGATTTTTGCATAGACGGTGTCCATTTTACGATCAAGGATCTTTGAGAAGGGCAAATTTACGTCTTTTCGGCCAATCTGAAATCAGGTGATAATAATGCAATCATATTTCATCGCAAAACACCATTAATAAGCGCTGGGGTGACGTAAAGTGGTACTACTCGTAGCGAGGTTGCCATTGAGGGTCTAACATTGTAAAAAAGTGATCCAGCATTCTCAGGGTCAAACCCCACACCACTTGATCCCCGACACTATATCCGGGGAATGCCTGTTCGCGGCCAAATACGCTGAAATTGTGCCGGGTGACACTCTCGCCACTGTACATATCGTTAAGTGATCCCCACAGAACTTCAGCTACCTCGTAATTGAGCGCTATCGTTGGATTCGGGTTCTCCAATACGTAGATATACGGCGAAACGATCATTTCAATGTTCTGCCCCCTGGGGTTGGCTTTCACATCCGGAATCTTACCCAGATACTTTGCATCCCTGACTAAATCCAGACCAATCTCCTCCTGGGTCTCTCTTTCAGCGGTGACACGTAAACTGCCATCCCGAGGTTCATAGTGACCACCCGGGAATGCCATTTGCCCGGACCAGGGATCACCGTCTTTGGTAGCTCTGAGGATAAACAATGCCTCGGTACTTTCCGCGTTCGGGCGCAATATAGCTGCCACTGCAGCATGTCTGGCATTCGCAACCGGGCCCGTGTCATCTGGTTGAGCGGCGTTCAAAGAACGGTGAATATTTTCGATTCGTAACAAGTTCGTCGCTTCGCTATGTTGTGGAAAAGATGTTGTGGAGGTTCGCCGAAAACCGACGCTGAAAACGGTTAATATAGATCATACTATGTCGCCTCACTTATATTCACAAATCGGTTCACAAATCAGTGCCACTATGCGTCGCACATCTCGACCTGCTGTTTTGCTGGTTATCCTTATCGGCACGGTCATTGGCATGTCGGGTTGCGCAGTTAATCCGATTACTGGCAAGAGCGAGGTTTCCTGGATTTCCGAGGCAGAGGAAATTTCCATCGGCGACAAGCAATACTTACCTTCACGCCAGTCCCAGGGCGGCGATTATCTGGCAGACCCGGAAATCAATCGCTATATCAATGAAGTCGGCAATCGCGTAACCAGAGCGGGTGACCGCTACTTACCCTATGAATTTGTCGTGCTGAACAACTCTGTGCCAAACGCATGGGCACTACCCGGAGGCAAAATCGCCATCAATCGCGGTTTGCTGCTGGAGTTGAAGAATGAAGCAGAATTAGCTGCCGTACTGGGTCATGAAGCGGTCCATGCGGCTGCGAAGCACGGGGCCAATTCAATGCAACGCAGTCAGCTGATTCAGGGTATTGTGTTGGCAACTCAGCTCAGTACGGCAGACCTCGGCTACGGCAACTATATTGTCGAGGGGGCCCAACTTGGCGCGCAATTGATCAACCACCGATATAGCCGCGGCGCTGAGCTTGAAGCCGATTACTATGGCATCAAGTTTATGAGCAGAGCTGGCTATGAGCCCAGAGCCGCCGTGTCCCTGCAGGAAACATTTATGCGCCTATCCGAGAGTCCGCAGTCGAGTTGGGTTGGCGGCCTGTTCGCCAGCCATCCTCCCTCACAGGCACGAGTCCAGGCCAATATCGAAACCATCCGTGAACTGCAATTGCCCGCAGGTGACACATATCAGGATCACTACCAACAAAAAATCGCCTATCTGGTAGAAACAAAACCGGCTTACGACAAGTATGATCTGGCGCGAACACTCTCCCAGAACAATGAACTTGATTCTGCCCTGGAATCTGTTGACCAGGCCATTAAACTCGTCCCGGAAGAAGCGCTCTTTCATGGGCTACAGGGCAATATCCACTATCAGCAAACACACTATAAAAAAGCTACGGCTGCATATAACCGGGCGCTGAAGCTGGATGACAGTTATTTCGAGTACTATCTTGGCCGAGGCCTGACGAACAGGAAGCTCGGTAAATTGAAAGCCGCCAGGAAAGACTTCCAACGCAGCAATCAGCTGCTGCCCACTGCAGTTGCCAACCGCGCGCTCGACGAACTCTCGATAGCCAGCGAAGACTGACAAGCTGCGAAACAGCGTTTAGTCGTCGTGATAGCACGGCATCACACCCCGGAAACGTTATCATCGGGATTACGATCGATCAGTTTATGCATAGGGTCAATACCCACGGACACCGGTTTTTTGTCGACGATAATAGTGAAGATTTGTTCTGACTGGCTGAGCTCGTATTTTTCCAGGTGTATGACTTCCGGAACCTCGGCATCACCCTGTTTTTCGCCCATGATGCCAATATCGATCCAACTCGCGATTGGCACCTCAACTTCACGCCCGGCCCCATCCGCCTCGAACTTTCTGGCAGTAACCGTCAGCGTGACCTCATAGCTGCCACTGTCCAATGCATTGACGGTCGACTCCTTTACCTTCAGGTCATACAGAACGATCTTTTCAAACATGTCCGTGATTAGCCCCGCGTACTCCGACCCTGCGCTGCGACGAATAATAGTAATCAGGTCCCGGGTGGTAGGGTACGGCGGACCTTTAAACGCAAACTGCTCAATAAATTCAGCCAGTGCTGCATTGATAACATCCTTACCCACATAATCCTGCAACGCATACAGGACAACACTGCCTTTGTTGTAATGGATATACTGCTGATTTTCGACCAGATACAGGGGCATTTCGTCGATCAACTCACCTCCCCGGCCCTGTAAATATCTGTCAAGCTCGAACGCCAGGAATCGTTTCATCTGCTCTTTGCCATACTCCTCTTCCATCGCCATCAATGCAGAATATTGGGCCAGGGTTTCAACGATCATTGTCTGGCCTTGAACATCCGCCCCAAGGACCTGGTGCGCCCACCACTGATGGGCCAACTCGTGCGCCGTGACATAGTAGACATAATCTATTTCTTTGGGATCACGCAGGTCGGCAGTGAAACCAATCGATTCAGAGAAGGGGATCGTGTTCGGAAATGACTGGGCAAACCTGCCCTGGAAACGCGGGAACTCCAAAATACGGAACTGACGGTACTGATAAGGGGAAAAGTTTGTTGCGAAGTAATCAAGGGAGTTTTTCGTCGCCCTGATCATCGTATCAATATTGTAGTCGTGATGGTAATAAACCTCGATGGCAACATCGTTCCACTGATCACGTTTTACCTCGTAGTCGGCGGACATGAAGGAATAGAAATTCCAGATAGGCACATCCATTTTGTAATGGAAGTATCTCCTTTGTCCTTTTGTCCATTCTTTTTGCAGGTAACCCGGCGCAATCGCGATCTGGTCACTACGGGTCGATACCGTGGTTTCAAATTCTACCCTGTTCCCGGCGAATCCGGCTCTCATCCATGCGGACGGGTCATCTATTTTCGACATCCTCTGTATGGGTCCCAGATCCTGTTCCCGTCTGCTGTTGTTGTCCTGCAGCTCGCGTCCGGACTGGTACCCCGGCATCGGGAAGAAATCGGTATTGTTAACGAAAGTACCATTCACAACCAGCTTGCGACTATGTCCGCTGTTGGTGAAACCAGGGGTCAACCAGTCAACATCAAAACTCACCATAATCCTTTCACCAGGCTGCAAAGGTTTATCAAAAGTGTAGATACGATATCCCAGTTCAGCGTCATCATGGGTCAGGCTTGCGCCTGGCACCTCCAGCTTGTTCAGTGTCGTCTCGGATTGCAGGCTGAAATGAAGTTCTTCAAGCGCCTGTTCAGACAGATTTGCCATCTGGTACGAACCTTGTAAAGACAACTCCTGCCTGGCCGGGAACAGGTCAACATCGGCAGACACCTTTTCAATAACCGGCATGGTTTTGAATTCATATTGCTTGTAGGTGTTTTCGTAATCTGCCTGGAGTTTTTCAGCAGTACTGCGTGTGACGTATGGGTTCAGCACCACGGTGTTGTAATAGATGAACCCTCCCACTGCCAGCCAGCCAATCGACAAGGTCCACAGGGAGGCAACCACCGGCCGCGTCATTCGTTGACGCAACACTTGCACACGACTCGGCCAGTCATCTTCAGCGCCCCTGGGCCACAATAAATGAATGACCACCAGTAGCAGACCACCAAACAATGCTGCATACAGGGTTTGCCAGAGATAGGGAACCAGGTTTTGACTATAGCCGGAGAATGCCGAGTACAGCGGCGCGAGTTGACCAATACGGTAGAGCTGATGCTCAAACCCAAGCGCTGCCAAAGTCTGATTGAAAATAACGTAAGCCACCACAATAAACATGGTGATGTACTTGCTTCGGGTGAGTACATAGAAGAAAACTGAGACTACAGTCAGGAGATAAAAAGGTATCTGGAAAAAAAACAACAATCCCTTCAAGTAAAGTAACACATCGATCTCGTAGAATTCTTTCCATAACTGCACACCAATGGCGGCAACCATCGCGATAAACAGCATACTCGCAATCACCGTGATCAAACCTGTGAGTTTCGCCGCGATCATGACCCAATTCGGAAAAGGCATTGCATCCATGATTTCAAGCACTTTTACGGTTCTTTCCCTGACCATCAATTCAGCTGAATAATAGACCAGCACCAACAACAGTGAGATTGAGAACGTCCCATTGATAACGCGGATCAACGAGTGCGTTGTGGGGTAGAGGGAGGTGCCGGTAATGTTTCCGAGATCACCTAAAGAGGCAAACACCACCTGCAAAAGACCAAATAGTAGAAGCACCAGGAATGGCGCGCTACGCACAATCGTCCTGATCTCCAAACGAGTCTGGGAGAGGAACTGCTGCCACTGAGCATGCAAGTCAAAATTTTGATGAACGGTAACCACGACGGTTTTTTTGTTTTCAGCCGGTTCATCCTGCTCATGATTTTTCTTCTTAAGCTTACGACTTTTTTTCTGCCCCTTATCCAGCGAGAACGGAAATAACGGATAGGCAGCAACCAGGAACGCCACACCAATACCCAGCCAAAACAGCCGATTGGCGAGTATCGCGCCGTCAATATCCGGCAGATTGCTGTTTTTTTCAAAAACGGTCCAGTAGCGTGTCACTTCAGCCAGTGCCGTGGTACCGAAGGGATCAAGAATACTGGTCAGCTCTACGGTTTCCTTTTCGGTAAAGTTACCGAGTACCAGCGTCAACATGAACAGCACCATGGCACTGACATAGGTCGCCATCATGCTTCTTGTAACTGTCGCCACGCAAAAGAAGATACTGCACATGACAAATAGATTCGGCATTCCCAGCAAGGCAGTGCCATACAGATAGGGGGTGATGCTAAATGCCCCGATTCTTTCGGGATCCAGCCAGGGCATAAACCCGCCTACAAGTACGCCGAGTAAACCCGCCAGGTAAACCAGACATCCAAAAAGGAACGTTCCCAGGAAGCGGCCATAAACATAGTCAAACTTCGGGACGGGCCGGGAAAAAAACATTTCCACCGTATTGAGTTCGAAATCACGAACCACCGCATTGGCTGTAAAAGCGATCGCCCCGAACATCGCAAGAACACTCACCGCAGCGAGAGCATTCAAGATAGTGTCGGGGGAATTTAAGTTAACGTTGCCAGTACTGCCACCGATGCTGACATTGGGGCTGGCAGTCGCCAGAAAAAACATCAGAAAAAAAACACCGCACAGAACGTAAATTAAATATTGCCGCCGATGAAAATTCAGTTCGAACCTGAAGATATCTAAAAACATCGTCCGATTTCTATAATGATATTGGAATGCCATTACTCACCAGCGTGGCAAAGTAGACATCTTCCAGATCGGAACGTACTTCCTCAAAGCCCTCTGGCTGGTTGTCTGACAAGACGTGGATGACTGTTTCTCCTTCACTGAGGTGAGAAAGAATAATGCGAAAATTGTCGCTGTATTCCTTTATCGCCCCCCTGTCAATTCGTTTGCTCCATACATTACCCTGTATGTCACTGATCACGTCCTTTGGTTTACCGGAAAGGAGGATCTCACCATTACCCAATATGGCCATATTGGGACAGAGGTCCGTGACATCCTCAACAATATGGGTAGATAAAATCACCACCACGCTCTCACCTATCTCGGCTAACAGGTTGTGAAATCGGTTACGCTCTGAGGGATCCAAACCCGCAGTGGGTTCATCGACAATGATCAGGCGAGGATTGCCGATAAGTGCCTGGGCAACACCAAAGCGTTGCTTCATACCGCCGGAAAAGGTATCTATCGGCGTATTTCTAACCTCCCAGAGATTGGTCTGTTGCAATAGCCCTTCAACCATTTCTTTTCGTTCGCCCTTGTTGGTCACCCCTTTCAAAATAGTGAAATGATCCAACATACTCGCCGGTGTCATCTTTGGGTAAACGCCAAAATCCTGAGGCAGATAGCCCAGCACCTGCCGCAACTTGTCTTTCTCATTGATGATGTCAATTTCATCCAGGGTTGCAGTACCCTCGTCGGGTTCCTGTAAGGTAGCCAGGGTTCGCATCAAAGAAGATTTACCCGCACCGTTCGGGCCCAGCAAACCAAACATGCCTGACGGAATTTCCAGGCAAACCTTGTGCAATGCCCGCACCCCATTGCTGTAGGTTTTCGATAACTCATGAATCATTAACATCTAGTAGTCCCAAAATTTACAACTCCCTCTTTTTCAGTAAATGCTGTCCAGGGGAGTTTATCAGCAGAATCCAATCCATCTTTGTAAGTGTTTGATAGCAATGTGTTTAACAAGGCCAGGGTACCCGTAGTTTTCGACACCAGCGTAGATTTGATTGGTTTTTGGCTATTTCCTACCTGGAAGTCATGTTATTCGCCCTGGTCAATAAGAACCATAAAAACCCGGTCCATTTAAATAGACGATGATTCGATGGAAAAAGTTCTCTCCCTGGCAATTTTTCTGATTACGCGATCCCGAGCCGATCAAATTGTTCCTGTGGTGCCTCAACTTCCTCTAGCGCAGTACGCAGCATATCAATCATGTTTTTCTCAACGTCTTCTCCCGCCCGATTTTCATTCTCGTGCGGATCAATATCCAGACGATACAAATGATGCTCGCCTGTCGGTGGATTAAGTGACCAGTAGGGCAACATGTCGCCCTCCTCAAATGGCTGGCGTATAACGGGAATCTCGGTACCAGGCATAAAGTCCAGGTACGCTCGCTTGTCCGGATTTGGCAACCTCAGTCCCGGCACACTGGCAATCGGCATCGTTGACCATCGGTTCGACCACATGGATAACGGAAAACCGTTTCCCATCGGCGCACGTGCGTATTTGTTGCGACCGTCCTGAATTTGCACCCACTGACCGTAGATGCCTCCAATCGCCCATTCCCGAATACTGTTTTTCTCACCACTTAGCAGCGGCAGCAGGGACTTGCCATGAGTAATGTACTCGACATCGATTGAAAACAGGTCTGCCAGGGTGGCATGGATATCAACATTGGTTGTCAGGGCATTAATTTCCCCCGCCTGAATGCCGGGCCCGGCAACCATCAACGGCGTGTGACCGAGGGTTTCGTATTGCGGCACCCGGGGTTTGCCCCAGATGTCCTTCTCACCCAAATAATGCCCGTGATCGGTGCAGAGAATAAACACCGTGTCATCCCACAGCTTACCAGCATCCATCTGGTCGAGAATTCGCCCAAACCAGTGATCAATCATGCTGAGCTTTGAACCATAATTGGCCCTGATATGTTGCCCTTCGCGCTCGGTAATGACGCCCCTGGCAACACCCCCAACACTGTATGGAGGCCATATCATCAAGTCCTTATCCCAGTCAGGGTCATACTTGTTGGCCCATGGACTGGGTGTATCGAAAGGTTCATGGGGATCAAACTCATCCACAAAGACCATAAAGCTATCGAGTTCACTGCCATGTGCACCCAGCCAGTCAGCCGCAGCCTGCATTGTCTTTGGCCCCGGGAAGTCTGTTTCTTCCTTAAACCATGTTCTGGCAAAATCGTAGCCGTGGGTTTCAGTTTTTAATCGACGTTCGGCAGGTAAAGCCGGTGAGCCAACCCAACTGGGATCTTCAGCCAGCTTCCACGGGTCAGATTCGTGGCCACGGGTATAGTCCCAGGCAAAAAAATCCGTGTGGTAGTTCTCACCACCCACTTCAAACAAATGAGGATGATCGGTGAACAACTGTGTCGGGATCTCCTCGCGCCGTAAATAGTAGGTGATCGGTCTTTCCCAAAGCTCTATCGAACCCCAGGGACGCCAGAGAAAATCCATCACACCGACCAATATGTCATGGCGCGCAGGCATACACGGCAGGGAACCCGTGTAATGATTGGTGAATCTCATGGCCCGCCTGGCGAATCGGTCCAGGTTTGGTGTGTCAAACTCGCTTCCGCCGTAACATCCCAGCATATGGCGATTCAGGCTATCGAGAAGAACGACGACAACTTTCTTAGCTTTCATGAGTGACTACTTTTCTTGTTAGGGGAATTTGACGATAATTCCTGCGACATCTTTCATGCAACACAATTAAAAACAACCGGCCAAAATATTAAAAGGGAAAAAGATGAATGTCAGCAAACTTTTTTCAGCCTGCAACCGTCAATAGGGTAAATAACGGATAAAAAGTCTATGTTCGCACCTAAAAGTGACGACCAGCTAATCGAGAGAGCACTCTCTGGCTCGGAACGCGCATGGCTGTCGCTTGTGAAGCGCTATGAGAAGCGCCTCTACAATTATTCACTGCGCATGTGCGGCAACCGGGATGACGCGATGGATATTCTTCAGGATGTGTTGATATCTGTTTACAGGAACCTGAATTCCTATCGGGGCGATGGGGCCTTTGTCGCCTGGCTGTTTCGAATAGCGTCGTTTCGCTGTATCGACCACTTCAGGAAAAGGAATTTTCACACACCCATTGAAGATCTGGAAATCGCCGACGAAACCGAGAAAATCATGCCTGACATCAACCTCACCAATGCCCAATCGAATCGAGACATTGCCATGTTAATGACGCGACTGCCCCTGGATCAACGCCAGGTCATCGAATTGAAGTTCTTCCAGAGCTTTACCTTCGATGAAATCAGCGGCCAGTTGGGAATTTCATCCAATACAGCGAAGACACGACTGTATGCTGCCCTGGGAAAAATGCGTAAACAAACCGATATATCACTCGCGAGCTAAGGAGGAGTTATGCAACCGGAATTCTCTTGTGAACAATGCCAGAATCTCCTGCCGGAGTTCATTGAAAACACGATCAACACGTTGCAAAAACAGCGAGTTGATCAGCACCTGGAACAATGTGCCCAGTGCAGCGAGACGCTGCAACAACTCTGGGAACTGCAAGCCATGTCTACCCGCTGGCATGATGAGTCAGTACCGGGTTGGTCTCGTCGGAGGGCTTTCTTTGAGCCCCGTGACTGGTGGTCCAGCCTTCAGATGGTCAGCACCTTTGCATCCATCCTGGTTCTGGTTTTCGTGTTCAGCCAGGCACAGGTTTCCACCGACGATGGATTTTCCATCCGTTTTGGAGACGACCCTTCAGAAAAGGGCTTTCTTACAGAAGCCACTCTGGAAAAGCGGGTGGCACAACTGTTATCAGTACTGGAAGTTCAGCAGCAGGAACAACTTCAGTCGAACTCTAACAAACTCACCAGCCAGCAGGTTGCGACTAATCAGTTGCTACTCAAGGCAGCGCTCGATATGAGCCGGTCGGAACGTCGGGAAGATTTCGACACCATACTAAACGCCTGGGACCTGGCCCAGGGCCAGAGAGCCCGGCAAACAAGGGAGAGCTTGCGCCTGCTTCTGGTTAACCAGCTCGAGGACAGACGTAATATTGAACAACTGAACCGATTGTTTTCAGGAACAGTTTCAGAAACACTTTCAGAAGGTAAGACACTATGAAATTCAAACTAATGTTAGTTGGTATGACGGTATCCATTTCCCTGCTTGCAGCGGTGGCGATGGCGGCGAAGAACGACTACAGCAAGATCAGAAGGGATACTTCTGTGATGGCAGGTATCATCAACGGTGCATTTCAGGACAACGATTCCTGTAAAGGTTGCCGGGTCAAAGTCGAAACCACCTACCTGGCGCAGCAGGGTGTCGTCTTTACGATCAAGAGCTACGCAGTCAGAGGATTTGCGATCGGGGGTGACCATGACAGCCATGGTTCATTTTATGATGTGCAATCCCTGGAATCCCTGGAATCTCTCGAACATATTCCCGAAATGGTCAACAGCATCCTGGTGAATGTCGGTGATTCTCTCGAAGACATCACTACGAGAATCGAAGTCGTAGAAGAATTCGAAGATGTAGATTTTAACAGAAGGCATGTTTTCATCGACCGCAGCTCTGTTCGTGAACTGTCACGAAGAACACGGGATCTTGAGTTTCAGATGCGTGATTACGAAATTGAACTTCTGCATGCAGAGGATGAGGTAGAACGTAAACGACTGGAAGCGAGTATCAATTCGCTCGAGAAGGACATTGAAGAGCTCGCGGCTGAAAGGGAAGGTGTGAACAAGAAATATGAAACCGCGCGTAAAGAGCGTGAAAAGGAACGCGAGGCACAAAGAGCTGAAAGAGACAGGAAAAGAACGGAGATATTGGCGAGCACGCAAGAGGTGATCATGCAAACCTTCTGCGACTATGGATCGACGCTCAAGAATCTACCCAATGATGAATATGTTTCCGTGGTTTTTGAGCGATCAAAGGATGACCATGATTCAATCTTCGTTCTGGACAAAGATCAGGTCACGAACTGTAAGTCTGACGGCAGCGGCTTGATCAAGCAGGCGTTGACATATCAATTCTGACCCCAGATTCAACCCTGGTAATTCGGGGTAGCATTGCCGCAATCTGATTGCGCGATCAGTTTGGGACATCCAGTTGTGTATACTTGCGTGTTCTCTAAAAAAATACGTAGTCGATAACAACAATGCCCACCGCAAATCTTGTTTGCCCGTACCGGTTAGTACTCCTGATCGTGGGGAGCTTGCTTTCATGCCAGCTTTTCGCTGCGGAAGTAAATTTGCCCCAGAAGATGACCTGGACTGCCTACAACCTTGGCACTACTGGCTACAACCAGTCGGTTGCCATCGGTAAAGTCCTTAAAGATCACTACGGCGTTACATTGCGGGTCATTCCCGGAAAGAATGATATATCCCGTTTGTTACCCCTGAAAAAAGGCAAGGTACAGTTCTCGGCTAATGGCGCGGCCACGTTTTTTGCATCAGAGGGCATGTTTCAATTCGCGAGCCCGAAATGGGGACCGATGCCCCTTCGAATGGTGATGATGTCCAATGGCAAGAACAATCAGGCCCTGGCAGTTGCGGCTGACTCGGGGATTAAGACACTCGCTGACTTGAAAGGTAAAAGAATACCCTGGGTACGCGGTGCACCCGCTTTAAACGTCAATACAGAAGCCATGCTAGCCTGCGGTGGATTGACCTGGGATGACGTGAAGCGCGTGGATTACCCCGGCTACAACGCAATGTGGAACGGCATCGTCAATGGCCAGATCGATTCTGCTTTTGCTGCCACGGTATCGGGTCCTACGCGGAAACTCGAAGCCTCACCCCAGGGAATTTTCTGGCCACCCGTACCCCACGATGATGCCGGTTGCTGGCAGCGGCTCAAAAAAATTGGCCCTCACTTTACACCCCATATGGCGACCCGTGGTGCCGCTATCTCGGAATCCAGTCCCCACGAAGGTGCCAGCTACCCATACCCCACGTTGATTACCCTGGACACCCAGAACGCAGCTATGGTGCATGATCTGGCCCGAGTGATCCATGTCCATTACGATGAATTCAAAAATGCCGATCCGGGCTCAATTGGCTGGGCCATGGATTTGCAGGCATTCAAATGGGTGGTTCCATTTCACGACGGCGCAGTCAGCTACTTTAAATCCATTGGTGTCTGGACAGAAGACTATGAGACCCATAATCAGCGAATGTTAGCCAGGCAAGGTGTGTTGGGCAAAGCATGGGAAAAAATGGGTGATGCAGCCGAGTACGCGACAGACCAGCATCATCAGGCCTGGATGAAATATCGCAGGGAATCCCTGGTCAATGCAGGGTTAGATCCCATTTGGGAATGAACAGTTCAAAACCCACACCATCTAGATCTTTAGATTCCTGGTTTAGTGCCTTGCTCGTTATCGCGACGTTGCTTGCAACGTTACTGGCACTTGATAGTCTGCGTATCTTCGGAGACCCGATCCTCGGTTCCATCATTCTGATCGAAACCCACTATTACTATGCCTTGTTCGGACTACTGCTGCCTTTTGCTTTTCTGTTAAATCCGGCAACAACGCGTTTCAATTTGATCCCGGTCGATATCACCCTTGCGTTGTTAGCAACAGGTGCCACATTGTGGCTGTTTGCTCACTCCGAAGACATTCTGGATGAAGGCTGGGAATTCGAAGCACCCGTCAATGCTACCTACGTTTCGTTTCTGCTCTGGGGTCTTGTGCTGGAAGCTTTGCGCCGGGTCGCGGGTATATCGCTATTCCTGCTCGCACTGATGTTTTCACTATATCCATTGATTGCTGACCTGGTACCCGATGCCGTTTCCGGCATGGCATCGAATATAAGTGAAACCGCTGCCTACCATGTAATGAGCAGCGAAAGTCTGCTCGGACTCCCTTTTCGCGCCTTCGCAAACCTGGTTATTGGATTTTTGGTTTTCGGGGTTGCATTGCAACACACCGGTGGTGGTCGTTTCTTTATTGACCTGGCGTTTTCCCTGCTGGGTAAAACCCGTGGAGGCCCGGCAAAAGTCGCCATCGTCGCCAGTGGTTTGATGGGCTCTATGAGTGGCAGTGTCATCACCAACGTACTGACCACCGGGCAGCTAACAATTCCGGCGATGCGAAACAGCGGGATTCACCCTAAAACGGCAGCGGCCGTTGAAGCATGCGCCTCAACAGGTGGCGTTTTGTTGCCGCCGATTATGGGGTCGACCGCTTTCGTTATGGCCACGTTCCTGGAAGTACCTTATTACCAGGTGGCGCTGGCAGCGGCTGTCCCGGCATTGCTCTACTTCTTTGCTCTTTTTGTTCAACTGGATATTTACGCCGCCCGTAACAATCTCAAGGGACTGACGGCAGACAAATTACCTTCGCTTATTGCTACATTGAAAGACGGCTGGTTTTATCTCGGCTCATTTATCGTCCTGGTGTTTTTACTACTGGTGATGCAACGCGAAGCTTTCGCGCCCTGGTTGGCAACGCTTTGCCTGCTTATTCTCAATCAGTTTTCAAAACAGCATCGCTGGCAATGGCCTCAGTTGTATGAATTTGTCCGGTCGGCAGGGGCGCTGCTCGTTGAACTACTGGTCATTCTAAGTGGCGTGGGTCTTATTGTCGGCGCCCTATCATTTACAGGCTTGTCCGGTACCCTGGTCAACGAATTACTTTTTCTTGCCGGGGGATCAACTGGCATCCTGCTCTTAATGGGCGCCGCAACAAGTTTTGTACTGGGTATCGGCATGACCGTCACGGCGGCCTACATTTTCCTCGCAATCATCCTGGCCCCGGCATTGATTCAGGGCGGCCTCGATCCAATGGGTGTTCATCTGTTTATTCTATACTGGGGAATGTTATCTTTTATCACTCCGCCAGTTGCACTGGGGGCCTTTGCAGCAGCTTCCATTGCAGAAACAAATCCCATGTCCACTGGTGTTACGGCGATGGCATTGGGCACAGTAACTTACTTTATCCCCTTTTTCTTCGTGTTGGATCCCGCGTTAGTGCTGGATGATGATGCACTGTCGATTTTTCGCTCGGTAATGGAAGTTCTCTTTGGCACAGTCATCATTGCCGCCGCTATTCAAAATTACCTGACTTATGTCCCGCAATTTCTCAATGGTCACTTACGAGGCGGGCTACCGGTGCGGATAGCGCTAGCCACATCAGGATTGCTGATTGCATTACCTTCACTTACAGGCATCGATTTGGATGTAAGCAATGTCAAAAGCCTGGCAATGGGAATTGCGTTGTTGATGCTGGTTCTTGCCTGGCAGGCGATTCAATTGAGGGAGCGTTAAAACTGGGCGATCCACCTCGATGATCCACTAGACAGGGGCTTTTTTTCACCCACCCGTGAGTCGAAACACCGCCGTGGTCAAAGCAGCCTCTTCCATTGCAGGGAATCCACCTACAATATCAGGGTAGTCCATTCGATACTTGTTTCCATATGCTTCAAGAACCGGCTCCCAATTAGTTGTCAACAAACTGGCAGCCAATGAGTAGGTCTTGTCGCCCATTCTCATTCGAACCGATCCACCGTCACCGAGCATCTGGACCCAACCACTGCTATTTGATCCTACAATGTGGAGGCTGCCGTCAACCTGGACCACCCAGATAATGACAACACGAGGCAAACTTCCCTGGACTTCAAGCTTGATCTCATGGATGTCCGCTGTACTACCCCAGGATTCAGGCAACTCGGAGGGCGTGCCTCCAATAAAAATTCCCGGCATCGGCCCCAACGGTGTGATCCACGCAAGCAAAACTAAACCAGCAAGCAGGATAAAGCACTTATCTTCATTACCTTCATCGTAAACTCTCTTTTTGCGATTCAAAGCTGTAGCACTACGACAGCTTAACGATACACTCTGTTTGAAATGTATGCTATTGGCCCAGTGGGAGCGGCCCTCTTTCAAGAATCCGTTCGGCAGTGTCAGCCACCAGCATGAGATTTTGTTCATCACCCGTCCAGGCGTACCAGCCGAGATGCGAGGTCGCGATATGGAGTTCGTAGCAGTGATGGCGAGCAGGCGCATCGACGAGATCATTCTCCCCCAGGTCTGGGGCTACCAGCGTTCGGTGCCACATATCGGTTGCCGCAATCACGGGATGCCAGGCACCCCAGAAAGTACACCATGCAACGTCGAACAAGAAGTCACCACGCACAGAACACTTCCAGGAGAATATTCCCGTCACTTTAGCGGTATTGTCAGAAACCAGAACGTTCTGATGGAGAAGATCGCCATGGATAAGATCGCGACGCTCTGGACATATGGTCAGAAGCTGCTCGATACGGGACTTACAGGTCTTGAATAAATCATCGAGACGCGAGCTCGACGCAAGCTTCTCTCTCCACCCGCTCACATGCTCGCTCGGATCATCAACAAGACCGGAACGCAACCAGCCATGCCAGCTCATATCCACTGAGGAAGTGGAGTCGTACCAGAGCACTGCATCATTGGTGTCTACAGGCACAGCACGCATTGCCATCAGGAGTGCTTGCAGGGCATCTCCGAGGACGTCTGCACGTTCCATGGACGTGGTCTCGACGAATCTTCCGTAGTGGCGTTGTGATATTGCGAAGTGAAGATCGAGCGCACTCCGGGTTTCAATGATAACTGGAACTGGCAGATCCGGTGCCGTGAACCGCATCGCGGCTGCATCGATCGAAAAACCTTCGGACATGTCACTGAGACGCAGTACGAACTCATCTTCACCAACTCGATATGAAAATGCAGACGACCAGAATCCGCCTGACAGTGGTGCCACATCCAGTACTTTGTCGTGGTGTCGGGTAGCCAGCCAATTTGTTACCTGTGTCGTCGTTGGCTTTGGCTTGTGTGCATCGTCCATGCGCGATTTCCATAAGTAACTTAACAGCACATCTTACATCAGACAGAAAAACCCGCGCACTATCCTGCAGCAACCTAATGAGAATACAAACCGGTTAAGTCTTCAGTGATCATCTAATTATGATATAAAGTTTTTTTGTAAAACGCTCAAGGTCTGCTTTGCCACACAAACACTGGGAAAACCCCGAAACGATGGGTTATGGTCGGCTACCGGCCAGATCATCATTCAGCCGTAATGATTCCCTGACCCTGAACGGCACCTGGAAGTTCAAGCGATTTCCACATCCGGACAAGGTTGCCAGGCGCTGGTTTGATCCGGTGCTGAATGACAATCAGTGGCAATCCATGAAGGTGCCTTCGCTCTGGACAAGGCAAGAAAAACCGCTGCAAGACCTGCCCATTTACACCAATGTACAAATGCCTTTTGCCAGGGAGCCTCCCTACACGCCAGGGCACAATCCAACGGGCGTCTACAGGCGCAGTTTCACGCTGAAAAAAAACTGGCAAAACAAGCGCATCGTCATCTACCTCGGCGGCGTCGAGAACTGTTTTTACCTCTATTGTAACGGGCAGGAAGTAGGATTCTCGAAGGACTGTCGTTTGCCTTCCGAATTCGATCTGACTGATTTCCTGAAACCTGGTGAAAATCATATCGCCCTGAAGGTGCTTCACTATAGCGACTCTTCCTACATTGAAGATCAGGACCAATGGTGGCATGCAGGGATTCACCGGGAAGTCTATCTCTACGCAACTCACCCCGTCTACCTGCGTGACATATTTGCCAAACCTGTTTATGACCCGGATACGCATCAGGCTCAACTTGAGTTCGATGTACGATTGGGCGGTGAGGATCGGTCAACTATCAATCACACCCTGGAAGTTGATCTCGCAAAACCGAATGGTAAACCAGCTTTTCGTAAATCCCTGACGGCAACAATTGGCAAATCAAACTTTTACCCGGTCATCGGTAAAGGTGCCCGGCTCACACTTCAAAAACAACTCAACAAGGTTCTCCCCTGGTCCGCTGAAACGCCCCAACTCTATGTCGTTACCGTCAAACTCAAAGATCCCGAAGGGCAATTGCTGGAACAGATCCACTTCAGAATCGGTTTTCGTCATATTGAAATCAGCAACCGCGAATTCCTTATCAATAGCCAGGCGGTGCTGTTTCGCGGCGTGAACCGACATGATCATTGCGATACCACTGGCAAGATCATGACAGAGCAACTTCTGCGGCTCGATCTTGAGACCATGAAACAACACAACGTCAACGCAGTTCGCACCAGTCATTACCCCAACGACCCTCGCTTCTATGAACTATGCGATGAAATCGGCTTGTATGTCGTCGATGAGTGCAATCTCGAAGCCCACCATCATTACGCCCAGCTAGGCGATGATCCGTACTGGTCCAGCGCCTTTTTGTCCCGGGTCACAAGGATGATCGAAAGAGACAAGAATCATGCGTCGATTGTCATGTGGAGCATGGGTAACGAAACGGGGTTCGGGCCTAATCATGCTGCGATGGCAGCCTGGGCTCGTCAGTACGATCCCTCTCGTCCACTACACAACGAAAATGCTATTTGCGAGCAGGGTGTCAGACGGATGTGGGACGACAACCCTCACGGCACAGATGTCGTTTGCCCCATGTATCCGTCTGTCCAGGACATTATCGACCATGCCGTTAACTCCAATGATCCCCGGCCATTGATCATGTGTGAATATGCCCACGCGATGGGTAACAGCTGCGGAAACCTGAAGGAGTACTGGCAAGCCATAGAATCCAATCATGGCTTACAAGGAGGATTTGTATGGGAATGGCTGGATCACGGCTTAAAGGAGACGATTCAGGGTATTCCCTATTGGGCATACGGTGGAGACTTCGGAGAAGACAGGCATGACTTGAACTTTGTCTGTGATGGGTTGTGCTGGCCAGACAGAACCCCGCATTCGTCGCTGTTAGAATACAAGAAAATTATACAACCAGTTTCAGTGAGTCGCATTTCGAAAACCCGATTTCGGGTTGCCAACAAGGATTTTTTTACGGACCTGTCGAAGTACAGGATTACCTGGGTGCTGTTGAAAAATGGCGAACCGGTTTCCAGCGGTACAATCGCCAGGTTATCGACACCTCCACAAAGGTCCGAGAGTTTTAGCCTGGCCTATACCGCCCCTGATCTCTTTGCTGGAGATGAACTAGCCGTCATTTTTGAATTCAGGTTAAGACAAAAAACGTCATGGGCAGCAGAGAACCACCTGGTTGCCTGGGACCAGATGGCACTTGCCAAAAAGAAACCTGCAAAAACAAACGCCCGCCCCTTCAACTTAAACTCTGCTGACAACTCACTTGAGCTCACCGCCGGTAAACAGTCAGTCGAGTTCAACGATGAAGGTATCACTGCCTGGGTTGTGGGAGGTCAAAATTTGCTGTCCCAGGGCCCGCGTCTCAACGTATGGCGAGCCCCGATTGACAACGATGGCATAAAAGGACGGCAGGGCCAGCACAATAAACCACTGGGGCGCTGGTTAAGCGCGGGACTCGACAAATTAACCATACAATACAAACCGTTACGACTATCCAGCAAAGAGCTTGTTACAGAGGAGCTCGCAAGTTGTTCGGGCGGACTTATCGTTTGCACAACCCATTATCGAGTCGATGATCATGGCCTGTCTGTCATCCATCATTTTGATATCGATGAATCGCTACCCGATCTCCCCCGGATCGGTGTTCGGCTGGTTCTGGACCCCACATTTAAGAAATTGGATTGGTTTGGCCGGGGCCCTCATGAGACCTTTATTGATCGGCAAGAATCCGGTCGACTGATGGTTCACCACAGCAGCGTTGCAGATCAGTATGTGCCTTATATATTGCCCCAGGAACACGGCAACCTTACTGACATCCGCTGGATGAAATTGGGTAGCACGAGCAAAACGCTGAAGATCATTACTGAACATCCCTGTGATGCGAGCGCCAGCCTCTACCCCCATGAATCCCTGACACCTGCGTTGCATACCTATGAATTAACACCCTCTGAAGAAGTTTACCTCTGCCTTGATGTCCTGCAACGAGGTGTCGGTGGTGCAAGCTGTGGGCCAGATACACTACCGCAATACCAGGTAAAACCCGGCAAGTACTCACTAAAATACAAAATTCAAATTGACAATACTGTCATGCGACGCCGGAGGCACTCGTGGAAAAAAAACTGATCTGGACCATACCAGTTCGCCTGTTTCACTGGCTGTTGTTTGTGTTCGTCAGTATCTCACTCTATACCGGGTTCGAAGGTGGCATCACTGAAATGGACTACCACATGCTCAGCGGATACTGCGTGCTGACCCTGATTCTGTTCCGGGTCATCTGGGGGTTGATCGCAAAAGGCAGCGCAAGGTTCAGTCATTTCCTGAAGAGCCCCGGGATAATCTGGCGTTATATCAAAGGCCAGGAACCAAAGCCCATCGTTGGACATAATCCACTAGGTGCACTCAGTGTCGTCGCGATATTGATGGCGTTGTTACTCCAGACCTCGACAGGGTTGTTCGCCAATGATGACATCTTCCTTGAGGGGCCTTTGACGCATCTGGTGAGCTACGGAACAAGCCGACAACTGACCGCAATCCACAAGAACAACATGTGGCTAATCTGCTTTCTCGTTGGTCTACATCTGCTGGCAGTGTTGTACTACGAAATCATCAAAAAAGATCGACTGGTGCTCACAATGATCACCGGTAAGAAACAGTTAGCAGCAGCCACAGGAACAAACGAACAGCACCAATTGTTACTCGGACTGGTGCTGATCGTTATCTGTTCGGCGTCTACCTATTGCCTGGTAACCTATTTGTAGAGAGCCCGCTAATGGTCGTGTTCTTTCCGAAAATCATCATGGCAACCTTTGCACGCACCGCCGAGCTTTTTCAGGGTAGGCCCAAGACGTTCCATATTCTTGGATTCCATCACCTGGTTAATTTCCTTCGCTGCTTCAACAAACTCATCCATAGCGGACTGGAAGGCTTCAGGATTCTTCCAGATAGCCGGTAAGGCTCCAGTTTTGCCGTCACCGCTACCCTTGGGAAACACACTGGGCACAACCTCAGCGATATTGGCCATACCCCGGGCGTGTAATTTCAGGTCTGCCTGATGCACCCGACCCCGCATGATCGCAACCATCGATGACATATGACCACCAACGACCCCCATGACCCCCTGTCGATACTTAATCTCACCCGCTGCATCAGCCAGTGAACATTGACTGAAAAAAACCATCGCTAACATCAATACCACCTTTTGCATAACACTTCCCAGATTGTTAATTTTTACAGATCACAGCATAACTGGATTTTACCGGAATGGTAACATCACTAGTGCGGGCAAGCCGCTAAATGGCCAGCTGCGTTGTTGCACTTGCTCGACTTATGCCCCTATCTATTCACAAATCGGGTCTTCACAAGCGCGTCTACCATCTGACCATTCAGCGACTTGCTTAAAGTGCTATCTATACAGGACACTACACTAGCGTTGACGTTTTCGGGGTCGGCCAGTACAGTTGCAATCTGTAGTTGAACGCAGTCTTTTAGGGACCCAAATGCCAGACAAGAAGCGCTATCCTTTTGAAGAATCCCTGTCCAAACTTGAGAGTCTGGTAGAAAAGATGGAAGCGGGCGATTTATCACTCGAAGATTCCCTGAAAACCTTCGAAGAAGGCATTAAACTCACCAGAGAATGCCAGCAAGCGCTCAAGCAGGCTGAACAAAAAGTCAATTTACTGACCGAAAAAAGCGGTCAGGTCGAATCATTACCCTTTGATGAGCAAACTGATGACTGAAGTTTTTCAGTCTTATCGCGATAGAATAAATCAACAGCTTCAACGCCACCTGATTCAAACTACGGCACCGACCAGACTCCAGCAAGCCATGTATTACGGCGTATTCAATGGCGGTAAACGGATTCGACCCTTGCTCGTCTATCTGACTGGGGAAGCATTGGGCATACCATTGGAACAGGCGGACAACACTGCCAGCGCTATTGAATTAATCCACAACTACTCGTTGATTCACGACGACCTACCGGCAATGGATGATGATGATCTCCGTCGCGGTAACCCAACGGTGCACTTGAAATTCGATGACGCAACCGCGATTCTCACCGGTGACGCCATGCAAACACTGGCATTCGAGCTTATAGCCATTGATGCAAGACTTACTTCTGATGTCCGGGTCGAGCTAATTCAACTTATCGCCCGATCTGCCGGTGCTACAGGCATGGTTGCCGGTCAAGTCATAGATATAGAAGCAGAGACCCTGTCCATTAGTGCCAGCGAGCTTGAAAACATGCACCGCCGCAAAACCGGTGACCTGATTTCTGCCAGTGTTTTGGCTCCAGCCATCATCGCGCGAGCCGACTCTCCACTGACGCAATCTCTGCAAACCTTTGGCTATGCGCTGGGCCTGGCCTTTCAGGTTAAGGATGACATTCTCGATGAAGTAGGTGAAACGGAAGTCATGGGGAAACAACAGGGCAGCGACCATTCCCGGAACAAGACAACATTTGTCTCCGCTCACGGTCTCAATGCCGCAATTGCCTATTTAGATGAGTTACGGCAGGAGGCGATCAAAGCCCTTGAACCCCTCGGAGAGAATTCCAGATTGTTGCTTGAATTAACCGACTACGTGGCCAACAGAGACCATTAGTCGTCCTTCAAGGTGAAATTGCCATGTTCAGAGCGACCCAAATGATTCAAGTGCGTCAAGATCAACAATTAGTGTAAAATTCGCCGCCTATGTCTATACAAACATTTGATAAAATTCCCACTGAGCGCCCGAATACACCACTTCTGGATTCAATTGAATCACCAGCAGATATGCGCGCTTTTGAGAAAGACCAGCTGGAACAGCTCTCAGATGAGTTGCGTAATTTCCTGATCTACACTGTCGGTCGCACCGGTGGGCATTTTGGCGCCGGACTTGGGGTGATTGAACTCACCATCGCCCTGCATTACGTATTTGAAACCCCGCAGGATCACCTGGTCTGGGATGTAGGACATCAGACTTATCCACACAAGATCCTCACCGGTCGCCGTGAAGAAATGCAAAGCCTGCGTAAACCCAACGGTGTCGCGCCGTTCCCGGTTCGCACTGAAAGCCCCTACGACACATTTGGAGTCGGTCACTCCTCGACTTCCATCAGTGCAGCATTAGGTATGGCCATCGGTGCAAGAATGAAGAATGAACCGCAACGAACTGTCGCTATTATTGGAGACGGCGCCATGACAGCCGGTCTGGCCTTTGAAGCCCTGAACCATGTTGCAGACACCAAGGCAAACATCCTTGTTGTACTGAACGATAATGCCATGTCGATATCCCACAATGTCGGCGGTCTGGCCAAGTACTTCGCCCGCATCCTCGGTTCCCGATTGTATCTGTCGATGCGCGAAGGCAGCAAAAAGATCCTCAGTCGGATTCCCCACGCCTGGGAATTGGCTAAACGGACCGAGGAGCATATGAAAGGCATGGTGGTCCCCGGCACCCTGTTCGACGAGTTAGGTCTAAACTACATTGGCCCCATTGACGGTCACGACATTAATTCCATGATCCATATGCTGGAAAATATCAAAGATCTTGAAGGACCACAGTTTCTGCATGTCATTACCCAAAAAGGTAAGGGTTATATTCCAGCTGAAGCCTCACCGGTGGGTACGCACTCACTTTCAAAAATTGAACCGCAAAAAACCCGGGCTCTGAATCATAACAAACCAAGTTACTCGAATGTCTTCGGCACCTGGCTATGCGATATGGCGGAGAAAAATCCACATTTAGTGGGCATCACTCCCGCCATGAAAGAAGGCTCAGACCTTATTGCTTTCGCCGAAAACTATCCCGAGCGTTATTACGACGTCGCTATTTGCGAACAGCACGCCGTGACACTTGCAGCTGGTTTAGCTTGCCAGGGTGCAAAACCTGTGGTTGCTATTTATTCCACATTTTTGCAGAGAGCTTACGATCAGTTGATCCATGATGTAGCGATCCAGAACCTTGATGTCACCTTCGCCATTGATCGCGCAGGATTGCTGGAAGACGGACCCACCCATTCGGGCGTGTTCGATCTTTCTTACCTGAGATGTATCCCTAACATTATCATTATGGTGCCATCGGACGAAAACGAAACCAGGCAAATGCTTTACACAGGGTTTGAGTTCAAAGGCCCCGCCGCTATCCGATATCCACGCGGTAAGGGGCCCGGTGCGGAGATCACCAGCGATATGACTACGATCGAAATAGGCAAAGCGCGGACCCTGAGACAGGGAAGCAACATCGCGATCCTGGCATTTGGCTCCATGGTTAGGCCCGCAAGATCCACCGCTAACAAACTCAACGCTACGCTGGTGGATATGCGCTTTGTTAAACCCCTGGACAAGGAATTAATCACACAAATTGCACTAAGCCACAAGCTGGTGGTGACCATAGAAGAAAACAGCGTCGCGGCTGGTGCAGGATCTGCAGTGAACGAATTTCTAAACAGGGAAGCCTTTGTCATTGAGATCCTCAACCTGGGGGTCCCGGACACTTTTATTCATCAGGACACGCCCGGCAAGATGCTGGCAGCCTGTGGCCTGGATGAGAACGGGATTCTACAGTCAATACGTGACAGAGTTTCAAGCCTGGAATTAAAAAAGCTGGATCCTTCCCTGCGCTCCGGCTAGGTCTAGTCGGGCTTGCTGAACAGATGTCCCAGCTTGCCTGCCTTGGTCGCAAGATATCTGGCGTTATGATCGTTATGCCCCGTTTCGATAGGCAGGCGATCAACGATTTCGATACCCAGTTTCCTTAACGCGGTCACTTTGACCGGGTTATTGGTCATCAGCCGGACCTTATCAATTTCGAAGTACGAGAACATATTTTTGCAAATGGAGTAATCACGCAGATCGGCGTCGAAGCCAAGTCTTTCATTCGCCTCAACGGTATCAGCGCCCTGATCCTGCAACTCGTATGCCCGCACCTTGTTAAGGAGCCCAATACCGCGACCCTCCTGGCGCAAATACAGGATAATACCGCGACCTTCTTCTGAAACACGCTGCAGGGCCACTTGCAACTGGGCACCACAATCACATCGCATACTGAACAGGGCATCTCCTGTCAGACATTCCGAATGGACACGACAGAGCACAGGACCTTCGTTGCTGAAATCACCAAGGGTAATGGCAATATGCTCCTGACCTGTTTCTGAATCTTCGAAGCCATGTATCATAAACTCACCAAAGGGAGTGGGTAGCTTCGAGGAGGCGACATAGATAGCTGTCACTGTGGTCTCCTGTAAATTATTCGGCATTTTATCAGGAGTGAGCGGCTTCAAGCTAGTTCCCATCCGGAAACTGCCGGACCCGACGCATGCTCTCACGAATCCATGCCCGTACAAAGAACAACACGGGAGATCTGCGAATTCAGTACTTCACGGTCAACTGCATTATTCCTGCACTCTCGGTGAGATCCACTTTGCTCAGGAATGACATGCCGAGCAGGATTTCCTCCGGATAGTCTCCCTCGAGAACAGCCGCTTTAACATTATTGATCCGAATTCCACCAACCTCGACGCTAGCGAGATTTACCTCGCGGGATTCGACCACACCACCGGCGGTTGTCGCCCGAAGGGGCCGAGCCTTCGACAGGTCAAGACCTAACGCTTTGGCAGTAGGCGTATTAAGGGCAATGATTGTCGCACCCGTATCCACCAAAAATGAAACAGGTCGACCGTTGATATTACCGCTGGTTCGATACTGACCGGCATTGGACAGCAATATTGACACCGAAACACTCTCAGGCTTCTGGAAATCAGTGCTGATTCGGCTGCTGAGACCTAAACTGAATGTCCTGCCAGTATATTCAATACTAGCCATGTGACTGTCAGCACTCACCAGAAGAACACCTTCGGGTGAGCGTTCACCAACCTTCAACAATATATTCTTACCAGAAATATTTAGCATGGCTTTATTTTTAAACAAGCCGACAACGTCTATATCGAGGTCCAAAGCGAAACACGACGGCAAAAGCAGCAGAAAGAAAATAAACCCGGTGGTAGTTTTCATGGTTGGCTAATCACATAACTAATCACTTGGACTATGAACAAACTATAGAACCCCGCGGCAACATCATCAACCATGATACCGAGCCCTCCTTCCAGGTTTGTGTCCAACCAGCCAATGGGCCAGGGCTTGAGGATATCGAAAAACCTGAATAACCCGAAGGCAATAAGTAACCAGTACCAACCCTGTGGCAACATGAAAAGACTGATCCACATCCCGACAAATTCATCCCAGACGATACTTGCGGGATCTTTAACTTGCATATCACGGGACACCTTGTCACATAGCCACACTCCACATCCAAACGCCACCAGCACAAACACCCCATAGCCCCACGTACCCAGCTTCAGCAGGAGAAAGTAAACCGGGATTGCCGCCAGGGAGCCCATCGTCCCAGGCATATATCGAGACAATCCTGAACCGCCACCAAGGGCCAGAAAGTACCAGGGATTGGTAAACGTCTTCCTGACTTTTTCATCCATTAGAAGTGTCTATAACCAGTCGTATGGGGAACCCGGCGTCCATCCCTATCCAGGATATTGACAGATTTATCAGCGTTTATCGTGCCAATTCTGGTGATTGGACAGCCGATGGACTGCCCAATTTTAGTGACCCTTTCTGACCAGCGGTGTGGCACGGTGAAGCACAATTCATAGTCATCTCCACCCTGGATAGCCATTGTCCGTGCTTTCTCTGCTCCAAACGTCAATCTCAGTGCCTCCGAGACGGGCAAACTATCAACGATAATGCTGGAACCAACGCCACTGGCGCTGCACAAATGCGCCAGATCAGCTGCAAATCCATCGGATATGTCGATTGCGGCGCTGGCCAGACCCAGTAAGGCCTGTCCCACATCAAGACGGGCAACCGGGTGAGTGTACCGGGCGATCAGCTGACTGAAATGTCTGTTGTCTGTGTTTGTCGAAGGTACATTTTTTACCAGTTCCAGACCACCCGCCGCATCGCCCAGAAAGCCCGAGACGTATATGTCATCGCCCACCTGTGCACCAGAGCGTAGCAAGGCCTGGCCCGCAGGCACCATCCCCATGATATTGATCGTTATTGATAGCTGCCCCCTGGACAAATTACCGCCGATCAACGGCAGCCGGTAGTGCTCAACCATATGGTTCAATTGAGTAGAAAAGCAGGACAGCCATTGCTCGGAAAACCCTGGTAATGTTAGGGCAAGCGTAAAACCATGTGTCTGTGCACCCATCGCCGCCAAATCACTTAGATTAGCCCCCAGCGCGCGACTTACCACCACTTCGGCAGGGGCATCAGCAGTAAAATGGACACCCTCAACCAGGGTATCTGTTGATACGCAAAGCTCATAACCAGCAGGTAACCGCACCACGGCACAATCATCTCCGGGACCAATAACAACCTGATCATTCCTGAAAGTTATGGGTTCAACAAAAAACCGCCTGATTATCTCGAACTCATCCATCGATTCTTGCCTGGGCTCTTTATTCTGATTGAGTGTGTATTTTCGTCAGGTCAAGGAACCCAACCAATCTTTATCGTCGATTGTATTCGCTGGCCCGATGTTCCGCTGCAATGCTGTCCAGTACCGAATTCACCAGCTTGTGACTTTCGGCAGCACCGAATTGCTTCGCCAGTTCAATCGATTCATTAATGACAACCCGATAGGGGATATCTATTCTGTGGACCAATTCATAACAACCAATGTACAGAACAGCAGCTTCAACAGGGTCCAGTTCATCAAACTTGCGATCAATCTTTGGAATGATGACGTCGGTCAAGTCACCCCTGATTAGATTAATGTTCGACAGTATCTGGTGCAGATACTCTGTGTCCACGCGCTTCATATCGTGGTCCTGGCGAAATTGACGTTCTACTTCACCCGCACTCATCCCGGTTAGCTTCATCTGGTACAGGGCTTGTAAGACAAACCTGCGCGCCTTGCTACGCGCCGCCGGAGTATTCTTCTTAGGCAACTTTTTTGGCACCTTTTTTGGCACGTCTTTGCGACTCTTTTTTGGCACGCTCATAAATTTCGAAACAGGCTGACCATTTCCAGTGCTGACATGGCGACATCTGCACCCTTGTTTCCAGCCTTTGTACCAGAACGCTCGATTGCCTGCTCAATGGTATCCGTTGTCAGGACGCCAAACGCAACAGGAATTTCCTCTTCCAGGGCAATTCTCGCAAGCCCGCTGGCACACTCTCCTGCGACATAATCAAAATGGGGTGTCGCCCCCCGAATTACAGCACCAAGGGCAATCACAGCATCGAAGTCACCTGTTTTCACGACTTTCTGGGTTGCCACTGGCATCTCGAATGCTCCAGGAACCCGGACCACCGTGATATTGTTTTCGCTGATGCCGTGGCGTTTTAATGTATCAATTGCGCCGGATAACAGGCCCTCAACTACAAAGCTGTTGAACCGCGCAACCACGATCGCGAAATTCGCTGTGACCGTGGAAAAATCCCCTTCTACAATTTTTGTCATTACCTGTGTCCTGATTGTCTGTCTTGTTTACTGCTGGCTGAATCTAACAGGCCATGTGTGTTAAAAGTCGCGGTAATCCTCAAATCACCATCCAGGTTTCTCACATCGGTGAATTCTAACCCAGGCACATCCTGCATGTCCGTGAGCCCTTTGATATTCATCAACGACCTGGCGCCCTGCCCCATCAATTTTGGCGCCATATAGATGACAATTTCATCCACTAATCTGTCGTCGATCAAACTCCCCGCGAGATTGGCACCACATTCAAACAGCACTTCATTGCAGTCCATGGTAGCCAGCTTCAGCAGCAACGCCCGCAAATCAATTCTCCTGCTGCCGTCATCGGGCAACGTGATCTGGGTAACATCCAGCTTTTTTGTATTCGCCGGATCTTCCAGGGTTGCTAATATTGTGTTGGGGTTGCTCAACAATTTTGCCGAGGCAGGAATTCTTTTCTCGGGATCCAAGACGATAATATGCCGCTCAACTTCACTGGCAAGCCTCGACTCCTCAATATCCAGCTCACGGGCACGTACCGTGAGTGATGGATCATCATCAATGACGGTCTGAACACCGGTGACAATGGCTGAACTTCTTGCCCTTAGCCGTTGCACATCCCGTCTGGCAGACTCGCCGGTAATCCACTGACTCTTGCCATTGGCAAGGGCTGTTTTGCCATCCATTGACATGGCCAGCTTGAGCCTGACAAAAGGTAAACCCTTTTCAAACTTCCGCACATGACCAGGGTTAAGTAATCGTGCAGACGCTTCAAGCACTGGTCCGCTGACTTCGATTCCTGCTGTTCGCAGTTTGTTTAGACCGGCTCCACAATTTTGGGGATGTGGATCAGCCATGGCAAAGACCACCCGTTTAACACCCGCTTGAATGAGCGCATCCGCGCACGAGGGGGTTCTTCCGGTAAAACTGCAGGGTTCCAGCGTAACGTAGCATGTGCTGTTCTTAGCTCTGGCACCTGCCTCGAGCAATGCATTCGCCTCCGCATGCGCCGTGCCGGTTTTTAAATGGAAGCCGCGGCCGACGATGCGTTTGTTGTTAACCAGCAAACAACCGACCCTGGGATTGGGCTGCGCTGTGTACATTCCTTTTTCTGCCTCACGCAGCGCCAGGGCGATAAAATACTCGTCAGTCTTCATCGTTTCGAACACCTTCACGAAGCCGATCAATCTCTTCACGAAATTCATCCACATCCTGAAAGCTCCGGTAAACGGACGCGAATCGAACATACGCGACATCATCCAGTTGTCTTAACTCATCCATGACCAACTCACCAACGTCCCGTGTTTTAACCTCCCTTTCACCGGTTGCCCGTAGCTTATGTTTGATCCTGTTAAGCATTGATTCAACCGTTTCCATACTCAGGGGCCGTTTTTCTATCGCACGCACAACCCCACTACGAAGTTTATCTTCATCAAAAGGCTGGCGACTGCCATTGGATTTGATCACCCGTGGTAAAACCAGGTCTGCAGTTTCAAACGTGGTGTATCGTTCACCGCACTCCTGGCACTCACGGCGACGCCGCACCTGATCGCCTTCGGCCACCAGCCGGGAGTCGATCACCTTGGTTTCGCTGTTGCCGCAAAACGGACAATGCACAATTTTCTACCCTGACAATTTGCGCGTATTCTACTCCAAGCCGCATATCGGCTGATAGAGAGGTTTTTATACAATGCTTTGATTACAATGACCTCTTTTTAGGTCTTAGTCATGGCGCAATACGTATACACCATGTCACAGGTAGGTAAAGTCGTGCCACCTAACCGGACAATTCTTAAGGACATCTCCCTGTCCTTTTTCCCCGGTGCCAAAATCGGTGTCCTGGGTCTGAACGGCGCAGGAAAATCCACACTGCTGCGAATCATGGCGGGTATTGATACAGAATACCTCGGAGAAGCGCGTCCCCAGCCCGATTTACATGTTGGTTACCTTTCACAGGAGCCCGAATTGGACCCTAAAAAGGATGTGCGTGGTAATGTGGAAGATGGCGTTCGCAGTACCAGAAACCTGCTGAATGAATTCAATGCCATCAGCGACAAATTCGCCGAACCAATGTCCGATGATGAGATGACCACCCTGCTTGAACGCCAGGGAGAACTGCAACTTCAAATCGACGCCGTCGAGGGCTGGGACCTTGAACGCAAAATGGAAATAGCAGCCGATGCGCTCAGGCTTCCAAATTATGACGCTGATGTCACAACACTATCTGGCGGCGAACGCCGCCGAGTGGCGTTGTGCCGCTTACTCATTTCCAACCCGGATATGCTGTTACTGGATGAACCCACCAACCACCTGGACGCAGAGAGTGTCGCCTGGCTTGAACGCTTTCTAAAAGACTTCCCCGGCACGGTGGTTGCCATTACCCACGATCGTTACTTTCTTGACAATGCTGCAGGCTGGATTCTTGAACTCGACCGGGGCTACGGTATTCCATACGAGGGAAATTATTCCCACTGGCTCGAAGCCAAGCAAAAGCGCCTTGAAGTCGAGGAAAAAAAGGAAGCTTCTCGTCAGCGCTCGATCAAGACAGAACTTGAGTGGGTAAGAACACAGCCGAAAGCGAGGCATGCAAAAAACAGGGCGAGGCTCGCCCGTTTTGAAGAAATGAATTCCCAGGATTTCCAGCAACGCAACGAAACCCTCGAACTCTACATTCCGCCGGGCCCCAGACTCGGTGACCTGGTACTGGAATTACAAGACGTCAATAAAGGATTCGGTGATCAGCTATTGATCGACAACCTGAGCCTGTCTGTACCCAAGGGTGCCATCATAGGCATTATCGGCGGCAATGGGGCGGGTAAAACAACCTTGTTTAAGATGATCTGCGACATGGAACAACCTGATTCAGGCAGCATTCGGCTCGGAGAATCCGTCGAACTCGGCTACGTCGACCAGAGCCGGGAAACCTTGTCCAATGACAAGAATGTCTGGGAAGAGATATCTCAAGGCAACGAAATTCTTAAGATAGGCAAATACGAAACGTCCTCCCGGGGATATGTCAGCCGATTTAATTTCAAAGGTTCAGATCAGCAGAAACTGGTGAGGGATCTATCAGGCGGGGAAAGAAACAGGGTCCATCTCGCCAAATTACTCAAGAAGGGAGCGAATTTCTTACTCCTTGATGAACCGACAAACGATCTCGATGTTGAAACCCTCCGCGCCCTTGAAGATGCCATAGAAGCCTTCCCCGGGGCAATCATGGTGATCTCCCACGATCGCTGGTTCCTGGATCGCATTGCGACCCACATCCTGGCATTCGAAGGTGGCAGCCAGATAGTCTGGTTTGACGGGAATTACTCTGAGTATGAAGAGGATCGGAAGAAGCGACTGGGAGACCAGGGAATAACACCAACCCGGGTTCGCTATAAAAAATTAGCCTGATACACAAGACTTCAATAGGCTTCCTGGATCGCATCCAGGGCGTCGCTCAACTTGCCAACTCCAATCACCGCCATACCTTCGACAGGTTTTTTGGGTAGATTTCCTCTCGGTACAATAGCGCGGGTGAAACCATGCTTGGCGGCTTCCCGGATTCTTTCCTGGCCACTGGGTACGGGTCGAATTTCCCCGGATAAGCCGACTTCTCCGAAACAGACCAGGTCAGACGGCAGCGCCTTGTCGCGAAAACTAGAAACAACCGCTAACAATAATGCAAGGTCGCTACTGGTTTCCGTGACCCGGATACCGCCAACCGCATTAACAAACACATCCTGGTCCCCTACCTGTAAACCACCATGGCGATGCAGAACCGCCAATAGCATCGCCAGGCGATTCTGTTCAAATCCAACCGCCACTCTGCGAGGATTCCCCAGCGCACTGTCGTCTACCAGCGCCTGGGCTTCGACCAACAAGGGGCGGGTGCCCTCCCAGACAACCATCACAATCGAGCCAGGCGTAGGTGCTTGATCACGTGACAGGAAAATCGCTGAGGGATTGGAGACCTCAATCAGCCCCTTCTCAGTCATTGCGAATATTCCGAGTTCGTTTACCGCACCAAATCTATTCTTACTACTACGCAGTGTTCTGTAGCGGGAGTCGTTGTCTCCCTCCAACATAATAAAGCAGTCAATCATATGTTCCAGGACTCGCGGTCCCGCGAGATTCCCTTCCTTGGTGACGTGGCCCACCAGAAACAAAATGGACTCTGTTTTTTTTGCTTGCTGAATCAGAACCGAAGCACTTTCGCGAACCTGGGACACGCCCCCCGGCGAAGAATCAACTTCATCGAGTTGCATCACCTGAATCGAATCGATGACAATAAGTTTAGGCTTTAATTCGTCCCACACCGCCACGATTGCATCAACACTGGTTTGCGCCATTACATTGAGGTCAGACATGGGTAATTGCAGACGCCTGGCTCGCATCGCAATCTGCGCCAACGATTCTTCACCGGTGATATACAGCGCCGGGTATCCAGCCGCGAGGCGGCACATGATCTGAATCAGTAATGTACTTTTGCCTGCGCCCGGGTTACCGGAAACCAGCACCGCAGAACCTGCGACCAGGCCACCCCCGAGGACACGATCAAATTCTTTCATACCGGTGAGCACCCGCGGTACATCGGTGGCTGATACGTCTGCCAGGGAGCGGGCTTGCTCTAATTGTCCGGAATAACCTTTGCGCCGAGCACTTGCCTGACTGCTGTCAACACTCAATCGCGTTAAGGTGTTCCATTGTTCGCAATCGTTACACTGCCCCTGCCATTTGGCATGTTCAGATCCGCAATCACCACAAACGTAAACTGTCCTGCTTTTCGCCAAAACTATTTATTGCCTCTGATAAACCTTATCGACCCGTCGAGTCAACCCTGACATCAATGTGTAGCTAACCGTCCCGGCACACCGGGCGATTTCATCGATCGGTAATTCCTCACCCCAAAAAGTCACCTTGTCCCCAACTTGAACCTTGTCATTATCCTCCAGTTCAACAAAACACGTATCCATCGAGACGCGACCCACTAACTGGCGCCGCTGACCACCCAGCAATACGGGCGTACGCTGGGGCATCTCGCGAGGATATCCATCGGCGTACCCTAAACCCACCACGGCAATTCGGCAGTGTTTGTGCGCTGTCCAGAGACCGCCGTAACCAATCGAATCGCCCTTTTGTAACTCATTGATGCCAAGAACGGGAGCCGTCAAGGTCATACCAGCCTTTAAGCGAGTGTCCACTGACCCTGTAGGTGAACCACCATAAAGCATGATGCCGGGTCTGACCCAATCCATGGAGGACCCATCGATGCCAAGAATGCCGCCTGAGTTTGCGATGGCTGCACTAATATCAACATTTAGTATTTGCCTGATTTCATCGCTGATTTGACTGAATAATTTGATCTGGGAACTGTTGCTGCTATGTTCCGGATCATCCGCGTTGGCAAAATGGCTCATTATTCCAACAATATTTTTCTGGCTAATCTTACCGGCAAGGCCGGTAATATGATCCGGATTAAAGCCAAGACGATTCATTCCAGAGTTAATCTTTAGCCACGCCGGTTGCTCGTTATCCAGCAGGTGTAGTTGATATTCACTATGGATCACGGGTATCAGGTTCTGTTTCTGGCAGACTTTTTGCTCACCCGCATTAATAAAACCGCCAAGCACAACCACGGGGTGATCAAATCCTGCCTGCCTCAGTTCCAATCCTTCGGTGACCCGGGCGACCGCAAATGCATCTGCATCACTTAATTGTTGACTAACTTCAACAACACCATGGCCATAGGCATCTGCTTTGACCACTACCATGACTCGACAGCGCGGTGCCAGGGACCGAACCAGGTCGAAATTACTTTGAATGTTGTTCAGGTGAACAGTAGCAGTGGGAGAATTGGCAGGCTTCATCTAGTGTAGTGCCCTATACACTAGTCGATGCCAGACTACTCATACATATAGTCGTCGTAGCCCACTGCCAGATCTTCGAACTTGGTATATTGGCCTATAAATGCGAGTTTGCGGCGCCCAATAGGCCCGTTGCGCTGCTTCAGGAAGATGACCTCAGCGACACCTTTTTCCGCATCCTCGTGGTAAACCTCGTCACGATAGATTGCGATGATGACGTCCGCATCCTGCTCTATGGCGCCCGACTCCCTCAAGTCTGACATGATTGGTCGCTTGTCCGGACGTTGTTCCAGACCACGATTCAGCTGGGACAACGCCATCACGGGGCAGCTGAACTCTTTGGCAATACTTTTCAGCGAGCGGCTGATTTCAGATATTTCTGTCGTTCGGTTTTCTGTACTGCCAGTCACTTGCATCAGTTGAATGTAGTCGACGACGATCAATCCCAGATCACCGTGCTCCCGCACAACCCGACGCGCCCTGGAGCGAATCTCGTTCGGTGACAATGCCGGAGTGTCATCAACCAACAGGGGTTTGTCGTTGAGCAGTGTCACGGCAGAAGTCAATCGTGGCCAATCGTCATCCCCCAACTGGCCGCTTCGAATTTTGCTTTGGTCGATTCGTCCCAACGAGGACAGCATTCTCATAATAAGCGCGTCAGCGGGCATCTCCATACTGAATACCAATACCGCCTTATCGCCTGAAATAGCGGCACTCTCGGCGATATTCATTGCAAAGGAGGTTTTGCCCATCGAGGGACGCCCTGCAACAACGACCATATCACCCGGCTGCAAGCCCATGGTCATATCATCAACTTCCCGAAAACCCGTACTCAAACCGGTCAGGTTACCCTTGGTTTGAAACAGTTCATCAATCCGTTGAACGGCTTTTGTAAGCAAAGGACGAATGGCAACAGGGCCGCCGGAGCTGGGGCGATTGTCTCCAATCTTGAACACGCTGGATTCTGCGAGATCAATCAGAGTATCGGCATCTCGCCCCTGGGGGTTAAAGCCACTTTCAGCAATTTCATGAGCAACCGAAATAAGGTTCCTGACGGTGGCACGCTCCGCAACGATGTTAGCATAAGCTTTTACATTCGAGGCTGTCGGCGTACCGCTTGCCAACTCCGAGATGTACGGAATACCGCCTACATTCGCCAGTTCATTCACACTGTCTAACGATTCAGATATGGTGATAATGTCAAGCGGCTTATTTTGCTCTGCGAGCTCTGCCATACAACGATAAATAACTCGGTGGTCGTTACGATAAAAATCATTAGCGGTGATGATCATCGAAACATTATCCCAGGCATTGTCATCCAGCATCAGCCCGCCAAGCACAGAACGCTCTGCCTCGAGTGAGTGAGGTGGTATTTTTAGCGCCAGGGTACTGGCTTCGCTACTGGTATTGTCTGTCGCTATTGCCAAAAGATGGACGGCTCAAAATGAAAAAAAGGTCGAACCGATAGATTACTGTAAGGCAGCATTCTTGTCATCGGATAAGGTGTGAATAAGTCGAAAAATTTAGAGACAAAGTAGAGGCAGAAGCAACTGCCTCTTTTTAAAGTGCTATTTGAAGATGCTAGTTGAAGGTGCTATTCCTCAGCGATGACGCCGATTTTGAGCGTGGTGTTGACCTCTGGATGCAGATGGATGCTGATTTCAAATTCACCCAGTTCACGAATAGGTCCAGTTGGCATCTTTATCTCACCTTTCTCAATAGTCACACCTCGCGCTTCTGCAGCCTCAGCGATGTCACGAACGGTCACAGAGCCAAACAGCTTGCCTTCTTCTCCAGCTTTGGCGGTCAAAGTGATATCTAACGCTGAAATCTGTACGGCCCGTGAATTCGCTAATGTGAGCTTCTCATCTGCGATACCCTGCAAATCGGCACGGCGCGTCTCGAAACTCTCGATGTTACCGGCAGTGGCAGGCACGGCTTTATGCTGTGGTATAAGGAAGTTTCGACCATATCCCGATTTAACATTGACCTGCTCACCCAGTTCACCCAGGTTTGCAATGTGTTCCAATAATATGACTTGCATCGTCCTATACCTCTTGATCAGATCGAAATTGTTTTCTTAAATTCATCCAACTGTCCAGTAAGGCGACGGTCGCCAACATTGGCAGAACGAGTTGGAACATTAAAATCATCAATAAATAGAAACTGACCAACCAGCTTCTCGACATTTTCTTTTCTGCAATTATCCAATGCACAAAGCCTATACCAGCCATCAGCAAAGGAATGGCGAGCAGATTCGCCCAGCGGGCAAAACCACCCAGGCCATAACATGCTGCCAACACCACCACCAGGACCACTCCCAGTACAGGAGACAATCGTATATTGCGAAACTCCTGCCCAAACGCGCCTGGATTGTACAGCAGGCTCTGCCACCATCTGGCAAGTATCAGGAATGCCAGCATACTCAAGGCAAACCCCATGGCGATGAAGCCAAACAAGATGTTTCGTGCTTCAGCCTCTGTTGGCAGCATGACCCTGGTTGCCAACTCATTCGCATTGTTGGCCTGGGTCTGCACTTCCAACAGGAAGTCCAGGTAGCGATCAACCAGTTGTGCTATCAGGTCCGCCGCAGTTAACTCAAATATCAAACTACCCAACGCAGAAATGACCACTGCTGCGGACAAGGTCAATTCCCAGGAAACCGTTGTCCTTAAAATGTAGGCCAGACAAAATGTCCCAGCCAGGGCGACAATCGGAGTTACATCGCCATAAATGTAAAAGAACACGACCAGGGGCAAACAAGCCCACAGCAAAACAAACAGACCCTCGCCAATTCCCTTTCTCAGCACCACCAGACTCACAACTGCGGTGCATAACCAGTTGATGGGTGGCAAGGACGCACCTAGTAAACAAACACCAATGGCTTGGGCTCTACCCCGCATAACAAATTCAGCGATGCCGCGCACGGTTTTCCTGAATCAAAAATTGGTTAACTGTGGGCGTCGGTATAAGGGATAAGTGCCAGGTAACGAGCCCGTTTGATTGCCTTGGCAAGTTGCCTCTGATACTTGGCTTTAGTACCCGTAATCCGGCTTGGCACAATCTTGCCAGTCTCCGAGATGTACTGTTTTAATGTCTCAATGTCTTTGTAATCGATTTCGGTAACGCCTTCGGCGGTGAATCGACAATATTTTCGTCTGCGATAAAAACGTGACATAAATCCTCCGATTAACCTTCTTTGCCGGACGCTACATTAGCGTCATCTTTGTTTTCGCCTTCAGATGATGAATCCTCGGGCGCTGCTTCTATGCGGTTTTCAGCACTCAACGGTGCTGGCCTGTCATCAGATTTTCTCTCTCGGCTCTCTTTCTCGATTTTCATAATCGGAGAGTCGCCTTCTTCCGGACCCTTTCGGCCAAGAATCAGGTTTCGGATAACGGCATCGTTAAATCGAAAAGCTGTGTTGATTTCTTCCAGAATCTCTTTTGTACACTCGATGTTGAGCAAGATGTAATGGGCTTTGTGTATCTTGTTGATCGGATAAGCCAACTGGTGTCGGCCCCAATCTTCAACTCTGTGGACGTTGCCACCACCGTCTTTGATCAGTGATGAATAGCGATCAATCATTCCTGGCACCTGCTCACTTTGATCAGGATGTACCAGAAACACTACTTCGTAATGTCTCATTCAAGACTCCTCTTGGGTTATTGCTTCCTGTCCGGTTTAACCACGGCAGTAAAGCAAGGAGATATTTGGGACGCGCATTGTAGTGAAAGCCCCCGCGGGATGCAACCCCACTCAATTTAGTCAGGGGCCAGAGTTCTTTGTCTATTGGCCTCGTACAGGCAGATTCCCGCCGCGACAGAGACGTTGAATCCGAAATTCGTGCTCAACATGGGGATATTGGCCAGGAAATCACAGCATGTGATGGTCTTCTGTCGCAAACCTTTCTCTTCAGAGCCCATAACAATAGCAATGTTGCCGCTCATGTCCACATCGGCGATGGACTGCTCAGCCTCAAGCTGTGTCCCCACGACCCAGACATTTTCTTTCCGTAATTGATTTAGACACCGCGCCAGGTTCACCACCTGCACCAACGGCACATAGGATGCGCCACCACTGGCTGTTTTGATGGCTGCATCATTCAATGAAGCACTCTTGTCCCTGGGGACAACAACAGCATGCACCCCCAGGGTCGCGGCGCTCCTCAAACAAGCGCCGAGGTTTCTCGGGTCGGTAACCCCGTCCAGAACCAGCAGTAGCAGATCACCCTCCACACTGGCGACAATGTCGAACAAATCAGCTTCAGATTTCATCTTAAGCGGCGCGAGCATCATGCCCACACCTTGATGCACGACCCCGGTCATACCGTTCAGAACATCGTCTTCGACACGATCAACGCTGCACTGCAGTGAAGTTGCCAGATCCATAATCTCTTTTAACCGGGGAGACAGTTCACCACGACGAAGTATGACCTTTTCGATACCGGCACCACCCAATTGCAATCGGTTCTTAATGGCATTGATACCAAATATTTTCGAGCTACTCATTGTTATTCATCTTTGCCAACGGCTAATCACGCCCTCTCTTTTTGCGACCGGCTTTCTTTGAGACAGTGTTTGAGACAGTGTTTGGGGTTTTTCTCTTTGCGACAGAATCGCTGCTGGCAGTGTTTTTTGAAGCGGGTTTCCTATTCCTTGAACCCTTGCTCCTGGAATTTGAATTCTCGGCATTTGAGCCCTTGGCCGAAGGTTTCCCCGGCTTGCGCTTTGATTTAGGCTTACCCGGTTTCTTGCTTTTACCTTTTCGGCGACTGACCAGGGGTGAATGATAGATCAACTCAAAATCAATTTTTCGCTCATCAACATTAACCCGTGAAATCTGAACCTGGACAGTATCGCCCATGCCATAGACCAGTTGAGTACGTTCACCAATAAGACATTGACTACTTTGGTCAAAGTGATAGTAGTCTCCAACAAGTGTACTGATGTGTACCAGACCTTCGACAAATATGCGATTCAGTTCGACAAAAAATCCAAACTTCGTCACCCCGGTTATCACGCCATCGAGAATATCGCCGACACGATCACTGACGTAGTCACATTTGATCCATTCCAGGACCTCATAAACTGCCGAGTCAGCCCGACGTTCTGTAAAGGACGTTTGCTCCCCAAAAGTCATTACCTGTTCCAGTTCATAAGGATAGAACTTTGTTTTGTTTATCTTGCCG
The DNA here is from genome assembly GCA_029941905.1 of Pseudomonadales bacterium. Lineage (GTDB taxonomy): Bacteria > Pseudomonadota > Gammaproteobacteria > Pseudomonadales > Azotimanducaceae > JAHRVQ01. Next base: position 57,466 of record JAPYTQ010000033.1, read on the forward strand.
ACACGCAGTGCCAGTTCGCTCTTCGTGCGACTGTGTATGACCGACTTGATGTAACGATGGGTCAACAGGTCCGGATAGCGACGAATAGGCGAGGTAAAATGGGTGTATTCAGGGTATCCAAGACCGAAATGGCCTTCGTTCTGCATCTGGTACACCGCCCGGTTCATTGATCGAAGCAGCGCCATTTGTAACACATGGCCATTCTTCTTATCCCTTAGTTGATTAGCCGCCCTTTGGTAATCAGCGGACTTGATCGTGTCCTCGACCTTTAAACTGACACCAAACCGGTTGAGAAATTCTGCCAGGTATTCAACCTTCTCCATTTCCGGTGGTTGGTGAACCCGATACAGTCCCGGTTTGTTGTGCTTGGATATGAACCTCGCGGCACTAACATTAGCGCACAACATGCACTCTTCAATAATCCTGTGGGCGGTGTTCCTCGCGCGTGGATCGATACTCTGAACCCGGCCATCGGCGCCAAACTGAAACTGCAACTCCGTCGTATCAAACTCAATCGCACCGCGTTGTTTTCTCAATGACACCAGTACTTTGTACAGCTTATGCAGTTCATCGAGATGGGGGACCAGGTCCTTCAATGCCCTGCGAGTTGGATCAGCCAGGTCCTGGCTGTTGATGACCCTGGCTACTTCCGTATAGGTCAATCGAGCATGGGAAAAGATCACACCCTCATAGAACTGGAAACTGCTGATTCTTCCGCGAGCGGATATTGTCATCTCACAAACCAGCACCAGGCGATCAACTTCAGGATTCAGCGAGCAAAGCCCATTCGACAATTTTTCAGGCAACATGGGTACGACGTACTGTGGAAAATAAACAGACGTACCCCGCTCGAACGCTGCATTGTCAAGATCCGAGCCAACAGAGACATAATGGGACACGTCGGCAATGGCCACGTAGAGACGCCAGCCACCATTCTCCTTAGCCTCACAATACACAGCATCGTCGAAGTCCCTTGCATCCTCACCATCGATGGTGACGAATGGCAATTCGGTCAGGTCGAATCGATTTCGTTTGTCTCCGGACTTAACTTCAAACGGCATGCGATCAACCGCTTCGATCACCTCGTCTGGCCATTCGACCGGAATATCATTGTTGCGAAGTGCAATATCAACTTCGATACCGGGTGTCAGGTGGTCACCAAGTACCTCCACTATCTCGGCAACCACTACGCCGTGCAGGCTGGGTTGTTCGATAATCTGTGCAACCACAATCTGTCCGGCAGTGATATTTTTACCCGGTTTATTGCGCAGCATGACCTCGTGATTGATTCGACGATTCAGTGGTTCAAGCAAATCGTGATTGTTTTCGACATAGTAGCGACCCACCAGTTGTTGTGTGTTGCGTTCCACGACCTCAACAATTTCACCTTCGCTCCTTCCCCGCCTGTCCTTACCGCGAATTCGAACCCTGGCAAAATCACCGTGAAATACCTGGCGCATCTGTCGATGGGCGAGGAATACATCTTCCTCCGAGCCTTCCTGCAGAAGAAACCCATAGCCATCCTGGTGTGCCGAGATTTTGCCGGTCAGCAGTTCCATTTTACTGGCAATCGCATAGATATTGCGCCGGTCAACCACCAGTTGACCGTCCCTAACCATGGCTCGCAATCTATTTCGTAATGCCTCGCGCTGGTTGGATTGATCCAATCCCAGGGTTTTCACAAGCCGTTTGAACCCAACAGGCTCACCCAGGCGTTTGAGGCAATCGAGGATATGCTCTCGACTGGCTATCGGGTCCTGGTATTTGCGCGCTTCCCTTGTAGCAAATGGGTCTTTTTTCAACGGTAGATTCCCTGGTCGTTTTGACAAAGTACTGATAACAGGCTCCACAATGGCATTGACAACAGCACGGCTGCCTTAGTAACCTGCGCCTCCCTTATGCCGAGGTGGTGAAATTGGTAGACACGCTAGCTTCAGGTGCTAGTGGGGGCAACCCCGTGGAGGTTCAAGTCCTCTCCTCGGTACCAAATTTCGGCTTTGCGCAGCAAAACGAAATCGCCATAAACCCAAACTCTCGAAATAACCAAATTTCGGCTTTGCGC